>CAVZSD010000001.1:0-17472 GCA_963777615.1 uncultured Bacteroidota bacterium
ACAAAATGACCCTTAAAACTAATAGTTTTGAGGGTTTTTTATTTTAAAGCGGAATGAAAAAACTTGAAGTGATGACTATTTGATGACTCAAAATTGAATATAAGTCATCAAAAGAGTAATCAATTTTACTTACCTAAATGAATACCATCAATGATTTCAAAGAGCTAAATAATTCTAAAATATTTGTGAATTAACTTTTGATTATAAATCAAGAATCATTCCTTATTAATTCGAGTAATCAATAAGTAATCAAATTATTGTAATCATAACTTATTAATTTCTTTTGAGATTTAAAAGCGATTATAGATGAATTAACTGAATCAACTGGAAGAATTCGATAATTCAAATTTTTATTGCATATACTCTTATTTTAGCAGACTTTAAATTCAGTTATATCTAGAGAAAATAGGATAGAAGAACAATATATAAATAATGGGGATTGATTTATGAAAGATGACGAAAACAAATTAATTGAAACTATTAAACAAAGTGAATCTTATAGAATTTTTTTTGGTTTTCTTCCACATAAAATAAAAAGGGAAGAAGAAACTTGGAATTTAATTAAAAATAATAAAGGTAATTTTACTAAAGAAGTAGTGAATTCAATTTTTGACAAGGTTGATTATTATGAAGATGTAAAAGAAAGCTGGTTTAAACCTTTATTATCAAAACCAAATAGAAATAATATTTATTCAAATTCATCTTTAAGCGAAAGAAATGTTTGGTTTGAAGAATTATTATTTTCAAGCAAAGATTTAGAAGAAAGAATTAATTATTGTTTGCAAATAAAAAAAATTAAAGGTGCGAGCAAAGGTTTAATAACTCTTTTATTATACCTTTCAGACCCAGGACATAATAATATTTGGATAAATAAAACAGAACGTGGATTAATTAAGCTAAATAGAATTCCAAAAAGTGAAGGTAATAATTGGGAAAATTATAAAATGTTTAATGAAGCAGCGATTAAATTTCGTAATAGACATAATTTTAAACCACAAGAAATTGATTGGATTTTAGCTTGCATCGGTGATGATAATTATGTAGAAAGTTCCAATAATAATAAATATAAATTCAATGAAGAACAATTAAAAAAGAGAATGATAAAATTACGACGATAAATATATTACCAACAGCTTCCCCAGAAATAAATAAACCATCTCAACTTATTATATAATTTTTTTTATAAAAAACGTTACTTTTATAATTATAAAAAGTTAAATTTGTTTTAACCAGATATTTGTGTAAGACTTCAAAAGGGAACTTTTAAATAATATGTCACTTCAATTAATTGATCGCTACTACAACAATCTTCAAAAAATTATTCAATATGGTGGTTCACAGAATGAATTAAGCATTAGAGATGCTTTCAAAGAATTGTTAGGATATTACGCTGATAAAAAGAATCTCATGCTCATTTCAGAGCTAAGGATAAAAGGTACAAAAGGGGAAATGGTTCAACCTGATGGAACTTTAAAGAATGCTTTGCGTCTTGATTTTGGATATTGGGAAAGTAAAGATAGTAAAGATAATATTGATGACGAGATTGATGAAAAAATAAGAAAAGGATACCCTTTAACAAATATTCTTTTTGAAGATTCTAAAACAGCAGTTTTATTTCAGCACGGTGAAGTAACTCACCGTGCTGATATGAAAATAAGAGAAAAGCTTGAGGAAATATTAATTGCATTTGTTTCTTATGAGCATCCAGAAATTACTGAATTTCACATAGCACTTGACCACTTTAAAGAAGACCTTCCTCATATACTTCATGCACTTAGGGAATTATTAGAAAAAGAAGCAAAAAACAATCAAGATTATATTAAAGCTAAAGATGAATTTCTTGAAAATTGCAGAATAGAAATAAATCCAGATTTTACAAGTGATGATGTTAGGGAAATGGTTATTCAGCATATTCTAACAGAAGAAATTTTCAATGCTGTATTTGATGAAAGTCATTTTCACATGGAAAATAATATAGCAAGAAAATTGGACTCTCTTGTTAAAACCTTTTTCACCGGTGATAAAAGAAGAAATACACTTGATTCAATAAAACATTACTATAATGTTATAAGTGCTACCGCAAAAAATATTGTTGATCATCATGAGAAGCAGAAATTCTTAAAAGTTATCTATGAAAACTTTTATCAGTCATATAATCCTAAAGCAGCGGATAAGCTTGGAGTTAAATATACCCCAAATGAAATTGTAAATTTTATGATTGAAAGTACAGATTATCTTTTAAATAATAATTTCAAAAAAACATTTGCAGATCAAAATGTTGAAATACTTGATCCAGCTACAGGAACCGGTACATTTATTTGTGATTTAATAGAGCATATTCCAAAAGAAAAATTGCAGTATAAGTATAAAAATGAAATTCATGCAAATGAAGTTGCTATTCTCCCTTATTATGTAGCTAATCTTAATATAGAATATACATTCAAACAAAAGATGGAGTATTACTCTGAATTTCAAAATCTATGTTTTGTCGATACCTTAGATAATACAGATGCTCTTTTATATGCGGGTAAACAAGAAATATTGTTTGGACTTAGCAATGAAAATGCAGAACGAATTAAAAGACAAAATAAAAAAAAGATTTCAGTGATTATTGGAAATCCACCTTACAATGCAAATCAAAAAAATGAAAGAGAGAACAATAAAAATCGGGAATATTCTCAAGTTGATAAAAGAATTAAAGATACTTATATAGCAGAAAGCAAAGCACAAAAAACGAAACTTTACGATATGTATGCTCGTTTTTTACGTTGGAGTTCTGATAGGATTAATAAAAATGGAATTATAAGTTTTGTATCAAATAATTCTTTTATTAATTCAAAAACTCATGATGGATTTAGAAAATTAATTTATAAAGATTTTAATGAGATATGGATTATTGATTTAAAAGGAAATGCTAATACGAGTGGTGAAAGAAGGAAGAAAGAAGCAGGGAAATGTTTTTAATGATCAAATAAAAGTTGGAATAGCAGTTTATTTCCTAATCAAAAATGAAAATAAAAAAGATTGTAAAATTTATTATAATGTTATTGACGATTTTGTAAAGTCCGATGCTAAAATTGAATACTTAAGAAATAATAAATTTGAATCGCTTAAATTTGAAGAAATAATACCTGATAAGAATAACAATTGGATTAATATCACGGATAATGATTTTGACGATTTAATCCCAATAGGTAACAAGCAAACAAAATTTGCAAAGAAAAAGAATGAGATTAATTGCATGTTTGAATTTATATACATTAGGGACAGTTAGTAATAGGGACGATTGGGTGTATGATTTTGAAAGGAAGAATCTGAGTGAAAAAATAGATTATTTTATTAAAACTTATAATAATGATATTAAAAAATATTCACATAAAGCAGATAAAAATAATATAAATGCTCTTGTTCAAGACTCACCAATAAAATATACACGTGATCTGAAGAAAAAATTAATTGCTGGAAAAACTATTGTAGAGAACAAAGAAGAATATCGCAATTGCTTATATAGAGTCTATTGTAAGAAAAATTTGTATTTTGATTCAAGTTTAAATGAGATGCGTTATCAAATCCCCTCAGTCTTTCCTCGAGACAATTCTGAAAATATGTTAATAGCAATAAATGTTTCTTCAAAAAAATTTAATGTAGTAGCTTCAAAATATATAGTTGACCTTCATTTTAATGGAGATTCTCAATGTTTTCCACTTTATAAGTATAACGATAATTTAAGATTAGATAATATTACTGACTGGGGATTATTAAAATTTCAAGGTTTTTATAAAGACAAAAAAATATTAAAGGTAAATATCTTTCATTATATATATGGCGTTTTACATAATCCAAAATACAGAAAAAAATATGAGATAAATCTCAATAGAGAATTTCCAAGAATTCCTTTCTATTCTGACTTTTGGAAATGGTCAACTTGGGGTAAAGAATTAATGGACTTGCATATAAATTATGAAGATGCAGAGTCATTTAATTTAGCTCGTAAAGATGAAAAACCAAAATCAAAAGTAGTGGAACAAAAACAATTCTTCCCCAAAGTTAAAGAACCGGATTCAATGTTTGGTGTTAAACCAAAAGTAAAAGTCAAACTTAAAACTGATAAGGAAAATGGAAAGATTTATATTGATGAAGTAACAACTTTAAGCAGAGTTCCAAAGTTAGCTTGGGATTATACTCTTGGTAACCTTTCTGCAATTGAATGGGTTTTAGACCAGCATAAAGAACGCAAACCAAAAGATAAAACAATAGCTGAAAAATTTAATAGCTATCACTTTGAAGATTACAAAGAAGAAGTGATTGAGTTGATTAAAAAAGTTTGTACTGTTAGTGTTAAGACTATGGAAATAGTAAATAAGATGGAAAAAGAAAAAGTATAATCTTTAAATTAAATAAGAGAAATTTACATAAATACTATGAAATGCATAATATTTTTATTGCTCCTTATGATTTATTTTCAAGGATGTAAAAACAAATCAGACAATAACCTTAATGAAACTGCTAAAATTGAATATCCAGATGGGAAGCCTGGGAATTATGTTGTATTAAGTGATGGGCTTATTAAAGGAGAAAATTTAACTGAAGAAAAGCTTAAGAAAATGCAATTTTATACTTCAGAAGATATAAGGATAAAAATTGCAACTGATAAATCTATTTTAAAAGATACGCAATTTGTAAAAATAAGGTCAATATTTATAAAAAAGTTTACACCTTGTGTAATAACTAAAAAGATAACTTCGGACAAAGACATTAAAAAGATGATGAATAAAAAAATATTGGGTAAAAAGCACTCAGCCACAAGTGGTTCGAATAAAAAATACACGCAAGAAGAATTTAAAAGACAGCTTGATTTCGTTTCACCAGGGAACGGAATTTTAGGTATTAAAGGAGAATATATTGAAAGAGGTTATGAAGTTGAATTTGGAAATGGGATTAGTTTAGTTTATGATCCTTCCTTTAAATTCTTTACAAGAGTATATAAATATAAAAACAAGATAAATATATCTAATAGCAGCTTTGATAATAATGCGAGTTTACTTTTTGAAATAGTTAATCCGATTGTCAAATATAATTTTGAAGACACTATAACTGTTCCTGGAAAAAGAAAATAAACAATTTTACACGCTAAAAATTTATCAAGATACTTTTCCTGAACACAGTATGATTATTATCGTTCTGAACTAATTCAATACAATTTTTAATTACCTAATTCAAAATAATATTTCATTTCAAATTTTTATTTAACCCATCCGTCTGTTGCAAAAATTTTTATTTATACAAGTAAATAAGAAAAAAGATTAGAAGGTTGTAGGTTCAATTCGCCGCGGCGAACTGCCGCCGCTAAAATAACTAAAGAAGGCTGAAATTAAATTCGGCTTTCTTAGTTTTAAATTAAAGACTATTTTTATAATGCTAAATAATACAGGGTATACTATATTAAGAACATACGAGAAAATTCAACAAAATGACTATTAAGAAGAATGAAGAAAATCGGAATAGCTTTCGGTGGCGGCGGGGCAAGGGGTTTGGCTCATATTTCAATGATTGAAGTTTTTGAAGAACTTGGTTTAAAGCCATCTATTATTTCAGGTACCAGCATAGGTGCGATAATAGGTGTATTTTACGCTGCAGGTTATTCCTCTAAAGAAATGAAAGCAATGTTGAAGCGCTTGCTTTTCCCAAGAAATGATAAACCATTTGACTTTCTTTGGAAATCGGATTTTGTAAAAATGTTTTCCATGTTCGATCCGCAGTTTTTTAAAAGCGGACTGATGAAAGGAGAAAGATTTTACAAATTTCTAAAGGCGGAACTGGGCATCGATACTTTTGAAGAACTAAAAATACCTTTAAAGATAGTTGCAACAGATTATTGGGAGAAAAAGGAAGTGATTATTGATAAAGGAAAATTATTACCTGCAGTAAGAGCAAGTTATTCTTTACCTGGTTTATTAACTCCGGTTAAAATTAAAAATAAGATTTTGATTGACGGTGGGGTAGTTAATCCTCTTCCTTTTGATATTCTATTAAATGATTGCGACATTACGGTTGCAATAGATATAACAGCATTTAGAACAAGCAATGCAAAAGAATACCCTCCTACTTTTGAATCGGTTTTCACAACCTATCAAATAATGCAGAACTCAATAAATCAACAAAAGATGAAATTTATAAAGCCCGATATTTATATCAGGCCGGAAATTTATGATGTTCGTGTTTTCGATTTTTCCAAGCATGAATCTATATTTAAACAATCGGAAACTGCAAAAGAAAAATTAAAGAGTGAACTAGAAAAACTACTGATGATTGAACCAAAACCTGCTATGTTGTAAGTTCTCCACCTGGGGTGGCTCGCCGCGGCGGACTGTGCCCGCTACAAGAATTATAAGCCAGACATTTCGATTAGATTTTTATTTGCCATAATTGCAATTATAAAAAAAGCAGTCCCTTTTTATGAGACTGCTTTTAAGCATCAATCATTAACTAAATTTCTTAATTCATATCTTTATTCCATTCGGGGAATCTGCCCGGAGTATATGGAGCGCCGTACTTTTCAAGTTTTGATTCAAGACTTTTTACTTCATTATCAATTCCGAATTATATTTTATTTATAACTCTCATTGTTAAATAACAACGAGAGAGTATCCGCTATCATGTTTACTTACTAATTAAAATCTATATACGAAATGCTTTCTCCATAATTTGCTGCTCTGATTTAGGAAGGTTATACTTGTTAGCGATAGCATTCCATTTTACCACTTTGGTTTTAATTGTACTAATTATTTTCTCAGCTTTATCTTTTTTTAATCTAAAATATTCTGCAACCTCAAGAGCTAAATCAAAATTAAGCGAATTATCAGTTTCGGAAATATTTAAGTTTAACCCGGTTCCGGTTTCATTGGGATTAATATCAAAAGCCGGTGAAAGTATCCAGCCATGTTCGGTTAAAATAAAACCGTGATTTCTTAAATGATCGTCTGTATTAGTAACGCAAATACTAAACACTATTCTTTTCCATAATTCCTCCATGTCTTCATTTACATTTGCGCCATTTATTGTAATAAAATCTACTAACTCAAGGTAATTTGCGCCAGCATGAAAATCAGTGCCGTCGGAGTATCCCAGCATAGTCATTGCAGAAGCAAAATGAATCCGCTCATTTTTAATTCTGTCAAATCGCTTTACAAGAAATGTATGATGTTTGCTCGAGAATTTTTCCAACATTGCATCAGCTACATTTAATCCGCATTCTCTTGCAAGATCATGGACAACCATTTCCCATCCTCCAACATCTTTTGTGTCGTTTACACTTGGGAATTTAGCTATCCATAAATTGCCCTCTTTATCAATTACACTGGCTTTTGGCCTTGCACCGCCAAGCGAAGAGCCAGGTGCTATCAACATATTCAACCATCTTAAATATTCGGGATTATCGATATTCTCGCCTTGTTCAACTTTTAAGCTTGCTTCTTGCAGTTCATTGAGAGAAGTAAATGGTGGTGTTGCAAGTTTTCTATCTTGATTTAAAAAAGGCCCATCAACCTGGCCTTTAAATCTTAGACCTCCAATCCTATGTTCGTCAAATACTCCTAACAAAAAATCCGATTCCATTAAAGTTTTTTCAGTCCTTTTTTCTTCTCTTGCTAAAATTGCTTCGCGTCTTTTCATTAGCACTCTACCCCAGCGGTCGGGAGAAGAATCCATGAAAATGCCAAAGTTATTTTTACTGTTATTTAAATATTGAGGCCCGGAAAAAAATTGTAAATCAGGATCTGAAAACCTGTGAGTATTTTGATTTCAACCATTCACCGGAATATTCAAAAGAAAATATTTCTTTTCCTTTTATTATATCAGAAAACAAAAATCCCATTAAAGCCGGTTCTTTTATTCCCTGCCAATGAGCATATACAAATATTTCTTTTGGTGTGTTTGTCTTTGCCATAATTTAATTATTATTTTTTCTTTTAGGGGCTCTTCCTTTTACAGTTAAATTAGCGTCTTGCAATTTCCGGCCTAATTCGTCATCGCACGCTACTTTTAATAAATCATCAGCAAGACCAAGAACAAAAAGGACCTGAATATACATACCGAGACTCACATTCGATTTCCCCTTCTCTATAGCTGATAAAGTAGGGCGGCTGATTCCTGCTCTTTCCGACACTTGCTGAGCACTTAATTTTCTCCGCAGTCTTGCTAGTTTAATATTTTCGCCCAGCTCCGAAAGAATCCTTTTATTATTTGATGACAACATATATATTCCTTTTATAACGTGAACTATCCTTTACAAATATAGCATTATTTGTAAACTATAGCTTACATTACATAAATATATTTAATGTAAATTTTTAAGAGTTTAACATTACAATGTGGAATATTAACCAGCTTATAAGGTCTTCACACTGAAATAAAAGAGTGCACATAACCCGATGGTTGTAGGTTCTCTGCCTGAGACAGATCGTCCCCGCCACAAGAATTAAAAACCTAATTAATTTTGATCGGATTTTTTAATCAAGTATAATCTCTTCTACCCTGACCTTGAGGGTCTTTTGTGGACTCTCAAGGTCTTAATACCCAATTCCAAATGATATTTCTTTTAAATACTTATTTCTAATTAACGCATCCGCCTGAAACAAAAATTATTATTTATAAAAACATATAAGAAATAACTTTTAGGGAAGCACAATATAAATTGTAAAAATAATATTCCTTAAATTGCAAGTAATAAATTTAGTTTTAATTCATTTGTAAAATGCCTTTATCAAGTAGAGGGTTTGATACTCAAATATTTAGAATCACACATTATTGTAATTTGGATTATAAACTCAAAAAATATTTTGGCGAACCTGCCGTGAAATTGTTAGAGAGGATAAAGAATGAAAGAGCAAAAGATAGAAAAGTAGATGACAAATAAACAATTAAAAAATATCATCAAAGATGGTGAAGGAATTCAAACTGAATTTAAAAGCTGCTTATTTCAATTAAACAAAGATGTATTTGAAACAATATGCGCTTTTCTAAATAGGTTCGGCGGGCATCTTCTTTTAGGCGTTAAAGATGATGGGACAATAGAAGGTGTAATTGAAAGTGCATTAGATGATATTATAAATAACTTAATGACCAATTGTAATAATCCTCAAAAATTGTCGCCTACATTTTATCTATCAACTGAAGTAATTGAAATTGAAGGAAAGAAAATTATTTATATCTTCGTTCCGGAAAGTTCACAAGTTCATAATACAGTCGGCCATATATTTGACAGAAATTCGGATGGAGATTTTGATATAACCAATAATCAAAATTTAGTATCACAGCTTTATCTTCGGAAACAAAGTACGTTTTCTGAAAATGATATTTATCCTTATATGACTATGGATGATTTTGAATTATCCATCTTTGACAGGATTAGAATATTAGCAAAGAATCAAAGGCCAAATCATCCATGGCAAGAAATGTCAAATGAAGAGATATTAAAATCTGCCAGTCTGTGGAAAAGAGACTTGCAAAGCGGAAGGGAAGGTTATACCTTAGCCGCCGTTGTTTTACTTGGTAAAGAAACTACGATATTAAATGTTTTACCTGCCTACAAAACAGATGCAATTTTAAGAGTTCAAAATTTAGACCGGTATGATGATCGAGATGATATTAGATGTAATTTGATAACAGCGTATTCAAGATTAATGGCTTTCATTCAAAAACATCTGCCGGACAAGTTTTATCTGGAAAATACTCAAAGGGTAAATTTAAGAGATAAAATTTTTAGAGAGATTATAACAAACCTATTAATACATAGGGAATTCAAAAATTCTTTTCCCGCGAAACTAATTATAGAAGCAAATCAAGTATCAACTGAGAATGCTAATAAACCCCATGGAATTGGCCAGATTGATCCAGCTAATTTCTCTCCGCATCCAAAGAATCCTACAATAGCTCGTTTCTTTAAGGAAATTGGATATGTTGAAGAATTGGGTTCTGGAATCAGAACTACTACAAGATTTTTAAAAGCATATAGCGAGCAAGATCATGCCAAGTTTATCGAAGGAGATATTTTTAGGACTATTATTCCAGTTAAAATTCCGTCTTTTGCTGAAAAGACTATTACTATTCCACTTGAAAAACATATTCGTACAATTGACCCTGTTGTTGAATCCTTAAATGATGCTATAAATGAAGGTGTAAATGAGGGTGTAAATGAGGGTGTAAATGAAGATGCTGGCGAAAAAATAAGTGAAGTAATTAGGGAAGAATTAGTGAAAGTCATTAGGGAGATTGTCTATAATCCTGGTAAGAAAGCTATTGAAATTTCAAGGAAAATCAAGAAGTCAAAACAAACTGCTGAAAGGTATATCAGAATTTTACGGAAATATAAAATTGTTGAATTTAAAGGCGTACCCAAATCTGGTGGTTACTACATAACGGAATCATTTAAAAAAAGGTTAAAAAAATGACAGATTCAGCCTCAACAATTGAAATAAAATTATAGAACTAATGGCTATTGGGTTGGAAGATGAAAGCTTAGAAGATACTGCAAATCTCCCCGATCCAGATGTACTATCAGATGAAATAGCAGAGAGTTTAGAAATTGCGCTCGAGCAGATTAATAGCATTCGCTCACAGATTAAAGAATAATGTAAACATAATTTAATAGCGGCTATGAACTTGAGGGTCTTTTGTGGACTCTCAAAGTCTAAAAATTAAACCACAATTATAAAAAGCAGCCTCATTTAATGGGACTGCTTTTTAGCAACGATTATTTATTTAATTTTTTAATTAACTTCCTTTTTCCATTCAGAAAATCTTCCCGGAGTATATAAGGCGCCGTACTTTTCAAGTTTTTACTTAAGGCTTTAGAAATTATTATTGTTTTTAGAATTAATTATTCTTAGCTTGTTTTAAAATTATTTCATCCCAAATCAATATTTCAAATTTTAAGTTGGCTCTTCAATGTAGTTTAAACAATCCAATCATTATAATCATAAGGCATTCTTAGCAATGAAGAATAGAATTCATTTTAATACATTCGCAACATCGTTTCTGATAATAACCTCTTTCTTAAATACTTTCGCTCAAACATCAAAATATAAAGACCGGCTAGCCCGTGTAAGGGACCTGGTAAATTCTAATGAACTTATAATGGTGTGGAGCCAAGGGGATAATCCAAACTCACAATTTAGTTATCAGAGAATTTATGATCTTGATCTAACTCAGTCTCTCGTTGATGCTAGACTGATACAAATGCCGATTAACATTGATTCAGCAGTTAGCGGAAATAAAAGTATAGCTGTTGCAGCAGGTAATTTTTTGGGAGGAAGCTTAAAAAATATTGTTGCTGCCTGGGAAGGTGAAAATAACACTGTCTCGGTTATTGTCCCTGAAATTAATTCTAGCACTCTTTCAATTAGTAATCCACACAGACTTTCATTGCCTGGTCTCGCTAAATTCAGTACTAAAAAAATACATGTTAAAACCGGAGATTTTTATGGAAATGAACAGGATGAATTTGTAGTTGCTTTCCAGGACGAAGATACAACCATTCACTTACAGGTTTTTTCTTTTGACCAGGGTAGTTTAATTCCACAGCCACAGGGAAATATAAATGATGAAAAAACATTACCACCCAATTCATCACTTAATAATTGGGATATTGTCACGGGAGATTTTGATGGTGACGGATATGATGATATTGCTCTCTTATTTGTAAAACCACAAGGCGGGTCTAATTGGTCATTAGCTGTAAAAATCTATACCATAGATGAAAATGGAAATATAATACCTAAGGCTTCAGGGGAAGTTTTTCAAAAGCCTGCATTTTCAGTAACGGATATAAATATTGCCGGTGCTGCAGGAGGTTTTGATCTTGATCCTTCACTTGAAATTGCATTTGGTTTCTGTTTTGCGACAGACAATATTAATGAACCGGATACTTATGTGTCGCTTGTGGATGTTAAAGATAATCTCAATACAGTGATTCCAAGTGATTCAATTAGAATTAGACGGGATGAATTAAATGAAAGCGATATAGAACCGCTGAATGTTGCTGCAGGTGATTTGAACCATGACTCCCGTGATGAGATTGTCCTTATGGTGGGAAGTAATTTTTATATTTACACTACAGATAACCAGCTAATTCCTCAATACAAATCTCATGGCAGTGTAGCTATAACTGGTGACAATACAAGCAGCGATGCTTTTCTTGAAGTAGGTGACATGGATTTAGATCAGAACTCGGAAATTGTAGTTGCAAAAAGTTACTTTGATAATCAGGCTGGAGGAATGCAGCATTTTGAACTAAATGTTTATAGCGTTGATTCAGCTCTATCTAACCTTACCTTAAAAGCGAGAAGACAAAATGATGAACCAATTTTAAGCAGTACTGGAGAAAGAAATTATGCAATAGCATTAGGAGATTTTGATGGCGATCGTATTAGGCTTGGTGAACCTGTTCACTACACCCGCAAAGGGATTATAAAACCTACTGTTATTTTGTACACGCCGCCGGTTCATTTCGACATTTTAGATTCTACAATTGTAGATCTAAGCGGTTGTTATCCTGATCAGTCATGTGGATTTTTGTCATCCTATATACAATCCACTACCGTGGATACTACCATCACTACAGAGGTTCATGAAGACTGGGGTGGCGATGCTTCTATATATACACAAACTCCCTTAGGGTCTGTGAGGGTGAAAGCAACTTACGGAAACAAATTTAGCTATAGGGCGTCTTCTTCGAAATCATATACAATAAGCGCTGGAAGAACCGCTGCCGGGGATGATTGGATTTATGCAAATGTTTACGATATAGATTTCTATGAATATCCTGTATACGACGGCACCAATTCAACTCCTATTGGCCATTACCTTGTTTCAATACCTGGTACACCACGGCCATTATGGATCGAAGGTAAGGATGAAAGTGTTTTGGGAAACCTGTTTCGTCCAGATCATGAAGTTGGCAACGTACTTTCCTACAGTAAATCAAGTGCATTTGATACATCACGTACAATTGTGAACTTTGCCGAGCAGACAATCGGAAACACAGGTAATCCCAGTGTATCTTTGGAACTCAGCGATTTTCAAGAAAATGGTTCCGAATCAAGTTGGGATGCGGGATTAGAGGTTGGGAAAACTATTGGCTCAATCGGCTCAGTTGAATTTTTAGGTATTTCATTTCCAAATGGTGTAGAAATTGGAGTTACAGGCCACTATAATTATGGAGAAATTTCTACTCAGACCGTTAAGGTGGGGCAATCAATTGAAGTCCGAAGTGATCTTGGCCATCTTCAACCACAGTTTGGAACTTCAGGCACTTATTACGTGAGTCCTTACGTATATTGGACTTCCTATGGTGCACTTGCATTAGATTACAAAGTCTCGACATTACCCGGCGGCAATTCTTTTTGGCAGACAGGATATGGCGGCAAATCTGATCTTGCATTTAGTTTACCATGGCGATATGATCCTGAAAAGGGAATACCGCTTCCTGGAAATGATCCTGCCTATCGAAAACGAACAAGAGATATAATAGTCTCTAAAACAGAACCGCAAGGAGGTGATACGGTAACAATTGGTGCGCGTATCCGCAATTTTGGACTTCAAGCTGTTAATTCACCATTCACTGTCAGGTTTTATAATGGAAATCCAAATGCAGGCGGTGTTCAAATTGAAGAAGTAAATATTGACACAACAATAGATGCTCGAAGTCATATAAATATTTCAATACAATGGATTATTCCGGTTTCACTTTCATTGGATAGTGTAAGAATTTATGCAGTTATTGATCCTAACAATTCAGTTTCAAATGAAGTTCATGAAGATAATAATATTGGCTGGGCACCGGCAATTGCTCTTGGTTCATTAACCGGCGTTGGGGCCGAATGGTCAATTCCTAAAAACTTTATTCTTTATCAATCATACCCTAATCCATTTAATCCAACTGCAACTATTAAATATGAATTGCCGAATGCAGCTAGAGTCAATCTCAAAGTATTTGATATGCTTGGACAAGAAATGAAAACATTAGTTGATGGATTTAAATCTGCCGGTAAATACGATGTACAATTTAATGGTGAAGGTTTAGCCAGTGGAGTATATTTTTATAGGCTTCAGGCTGATGATTATGTGAATACAAAGAAAATGATTTTACTCAAATAATTTTAAATGGTCTTGAGTGTTTTATAGGGACACTTGAGACCAAAATTTTATGACACTAAATTCAAATCTTTAAATAAGATATTCTATAAAATGATACAGTAAATCTCTTTCTTTGTTCATAGAATAAAGCAGCTTTTAATATTGGTAAAAATTTTGTCCTTTTCCACTAGAACCTGGTCATAAAAATTTCCCTAAAATAACCCTTGCTAAAATCTTCAAATTTGCATAATTTTACTTTGTATTACAAAGTACTTTCTAATTAAAATTAGAGGTTTGTTAAAATGGAGAAGATTGAAGACCAATTGAAGGATCTTACAGAAATTCGGGCGATGATGGAAAAATCATCCAAGTTTTTATCTCTCAGTGGGCTTTCCGGGATTAGTGCCGGCGTTGTTGCTTTAATCGGATCAATTTTTGTCCTGCAGAAATTTAAGGAAGTTAAGGAAACTGGGAATACTGAAGGGCTTCCTTTCTTCTACATTTCCCTTGCAATATTAGTTTTGATCCTTGCTATTGGACTGGCTTTTTATTTTTCCATAAGAAATGCAAAAAAGAAAAATCTTCCGTTTTGGACGCCTGCAGCTAAATACCTGCTGATAAGTTTATTTATTCCACTTTGCGCAGGAGGGATTTTTTCTTTTGAACTTTGGTACAGAGGAGTACCCGAATTAATTTTTTCTGCAACACTTATTTTTTACGGACTCGCTGTAATTAACGCAAGCAAATATGTTATGAATGAAATTCGTTACCTGGGATTAACCGAAATAATTTTAGGATTGATTGCCGGGACTTCACATGGATTTATTGTTTGGGCATTCGGATTCGGGGTTGTGCATATAGTTTACGGAATTTATACTTATCTGAAGTACGAAAAGTGAATACAATAATTCAAAATTTAAATAAAGCATTTGAAAATAGGGTTAGGCTGGCAGTTATGTCTTTGCTGATGGTAAACGATCAGCTTGATTTTAACACGCTTAAAGAAATGCTGGAACTTACAGACGGAAATCTTGCAACGCATATTGCAGTACTCGAAAAGGGCAATTACTTAAAAGTGAAAAAAAAATTTATCGGTAAAAAACCATCTACTACTTATTCTGCTACAGAAAAAGGGAGAAAAGAATTTACAGAACATCTTGATGCGCTTGAAAAATTAATTAAACAGAACAGGTAAACGTTTGAAGCATCTCTACTAAGATTAAAATATTTATAAGTAATTAGTGAGGTGACAAGTTGAAAGTAAAATTGATTTTACCTGCATTAACAGAAGCAGAAAGTCCCTTCTGGAGGCCGATTAAATATTCTTTATTTCCGCCGTTAGGGCTTGCAACATTAGCAGCTTATCTTTCTCCGGATGATGAAATTGATTTGCAGGATCAGCATGTTGAACAACTAAATCTTAATGACAAACCCGACCTGGTTATTATCCAGGTTTATATTACAAATGCTTATAGAGCATACAAAATTGCCGATCATTATAAAAAACAAGGAGCCTATGTTTTATTAGGCGGACTTCATGTAACGTCACTTCCGGAAGAAGCAGCAAAACATGCCGATACAATTTTTTTCGGGCCAGGCGAAGAAACATTTCCGCAATTTTTAAAGGACTTCAGAAACAAAAATCCTAAAAAAGTTTATAGCTCTTCAATCAGAACTTTGAACAAAATTCCTCCGATTAGAAGAGACTTGATTAAAAGAAACAGGTACCTGGTTCCAAATTCCATTGTTGTTACGAGGGGTTGCCCGCACCATTGCGACTTCTGTTACAAGGATGCTTTTTTCGAAGGTGGCAAATCTTTCTATACTCAAATTGTTGATGATGCATTGGCAGAAATCGACAGGCTTCCGGGAAGACATCTTTATTTTCTTGATGATCATCTTCTTGGCAATGTAAAGTTTGCAAGCGAATTGTTTGATGGGATGAAGGGAATGAATAGAGTCTTTCAAGGTGCAGCTACAGTTGATTCAATTCTCCGCGGTGACTTAATTGAGAAAGGCAGCCGAAGCAGGGTTAAGAAGCCTCTTTGTTGGCTTTGAAACTTTCTCAATTGAAAATCTAAGGCAGAGCAATAAAAAACAAAACCTGGCAAAGGATTATAGTGAAGCTGTAAATAGGCTTCACTCTTTGGGAATAATGATTAACGGAAGCTTTGTTTTCGGACTTGACGATGATGATAAAGATGTCTTTAAAAGAACAGTTGATTGGGGTGTAAATAATTCTATAACTACTTCTACTTATCATATTTTAACTCCATACCCAGGAACAAAACTTTTTAAAGATATGGAACAGCAGCGAAGGATTTTAACAAAAAACTGGGATTTGTACGATACAAGAAATGTAGTTTACCAAACAAAACGCTTAACAGCAGACGAACTTAAACAAGGATATGATTGGGCTTATAAAGAATTTTACAACTGGAAAAACATTTTTAAATCGAGTTTGAATCATGAATCTCATAAACATAAAATAAAACATTTGGCTTATACTGCTGGATGGAAAAAATTTGAATCAGTGTGGAATTTTATTATAAAAACAAAAAATCTAAATAATATGCTGCCGGTACTTGAGTCAATACTTTCAAAAGTTAAGTGCAATGATTTTAATAATGAAATAATTGAAAAAACAGAAAGCTCACAAACATCATTGGTTTTACCTAATGTAAGTGTTAGTAATTAAAGTCGACTTGAAATTAATGTTAAAAAAAATACGGAGATGTAGATTCAATTCGCTGCTGACCAACTAGGCAATAAAATTTAAGCCTTTGTAACTATTCTAATTACAAAGGCTTTTTATTTTTTGAGTATAAATTTAATGATGTTTATACTCTTTATCGCAATTAATATTTTGGTGTAAAATTTTAGAAATTAATTTACTTATTCAAAATCATTTTCTTAGTTTGAGTAAATTCACCAGCTCTTAATTGATAAAAATAAATTCCGGAAGACAAGTTTCTTCCTTTTACTCCGGCTTTAAACTCAACTTTGTAATTTCCTGCTGGTTTAAATCCATCAATTAAATTTGCAACTTCTCTTCCCAAAATATCAAAAACTTTTAAAGTTACTAATCCATCACGTGGAATTTGGTATTGAATAATTGTACTAGGATTAAAAGGATTTGGATAATTTTGTGATAGTTTATATTCATTAGGAATTCTAACTGAAACCTCAATTTCTTTTGAATAACTGTATGAACCATCAAAGTCAACTTGCTTTAAACGGTAATTAATTTTGTTAGAATTTAATTTTGAAATGTCGTCGCTGTAAGTATAGTCATGTTTTACTGTAGATGTACCGTTACCATTAGCAAACCCGATCTTT
>CAVZSD010000002.1:0-17068 GCA_963777615.1 uncultured Bacteroidota bacterium
TGGGATTATCCAGTGTTCATTGTTCACAGGCCGATATTGGATATGTACCTTCTGATGAAGGTTATAGTACTTCTCGGAAAGAAGCCGAAACAGCACTTACGATAAACCCTAACCTCGCTAATGCTTATGCAAGATTAGCCTGGATAAAGTCGTATTATGAATGGGATTGGAATGGAGCAGATATATTAATTAAGAAAGCACTTAAACTGGAACCTGAAAATGCCTCTGTTATTAATAACGCAGCCAGCTTAGCTTTTACACTTGGACGTTTTAATGAAGCAATTGAATTAATACATCGTTCAGTTGAAATTGATCCATTGAGAACCGTTTGTTACTTTGATCTTGGTATAATGTATTGTTATGTCAATCAGTTTGACAAATCTATATCTGCTTCAAGAAAATGTCTTGAACTGAATCCTCAATATCCTGGAGCTCATCAGCTAATCGGTTTTGCCTATCTATTGAAAGGAGAGCCTGACTTAGCATTAGGTGCTATGAAAAAAGAAAATGAACCTTCTTTATTAATTCAAGGCCTTGCATTCGTTTATTTTGATCTTGGCAAAAAGAAGGAAGCGGAAGAAATGCTTGCGGAGTATATAAAAGAATACCAGGACGATTCAGCATATCAAATTGCTGAGATGTATGCATTTAGAAATGAAAAGGATAAAGCATTCGTGTGGCTTGAAAGAGCTTACAAACAGCATGATGGCGGCCTTGGGAATATAGTTGGTGACCCGCTGCTTCACAATATATTCAAAGACCCCCGATATACAGCATTCCTGAAAAAAATGAAATTGTCTATATGAGAAAACAATTATGATTGGTAAAACTATTCTACATTATAAGATTATTGAAAAGCTTGGTGAAGGAGGGATGGGTATTGTATATCTTGCAGAAGATCTTAAGCTTGAAAGAAAAGTGGCAATAAAATTTTTACCTCATCACGTTGCTTCTAATCCTGCAGAAATAGAAAGATTTAAAATAGAAGCCAAAGCTTCGGCATCCTTAAACCATCCAAACATTGCAACAATATTTGCAATCGAAGAATTTGAGGATCTCATGTTTATCGTAATGGAATGCATTGAAGGAAAAGAATTAACAAATATTGTTGGGGATTATAGCAATAATCCCCTACAGATCAATATTCTAATTAATTATGCAATTCAAATTGCGGAAGGATTGGGGGCTGCGCATAAAAAAGGCATTATACATCGAGATATAAAATCTCAGAACATCATGATTACTAGTGATAGCAAAGTTAAGATAATGGATTTTGGACTAGCAAAATTTGATGACAAAATTAATATTACTAAAACAGACACTATGATTGGTACACCAGCTTATATGTCTCCGGAACAGATACAAGCTGAAAAAGTAGATCATAGGACTGATATCTGGTCTTTTGGGGTAGTGTTTTATGAAATGCTTACAGGAATTCTTCCATTTCAAGGAGATTATAATCAGGCTATAGCTTACTCAATTATTAATGAAGAACCCCCTTCATTAATCTTAACTTCAGATTTTCCATTTGATATAATATCTATAACACATAAATTATTAGCAAAAAATCCTGAGATGCGTTATCAGCAGATGAGCGATGTCATATTGGATTTACAAAATTACATAATAAAAATTTCAAAACTCTCTGAAATGAAACAAAATGCACCTATAGATTCTCGTTCCTCAATTGCTGTACTTCCATTTATAAATATGAGTGCTGATCCTGAACAGGAATACTTTTGTGACGGGATATCAGAAGAAATTATTAATTCTCTTGTACAATTAAAAAACCTTCGGGTTATAGCCAGGACCTCAGTCTTTTCTTTTAAAGGGAAAAATATAGACGTTCGTGAAATTGGTAAAATTTTAGATGTAAATAATCTTTTGGAAGGAAGCGTACGTAAATCAGGAAATCGTTTACGAATTACAACTCAACTAATAAAAGTTTCGGATGGTTCTCACTTATGGTCGAACCGCTATGATCGAGTTCTTGAAGATGTATTTGCAATTCAGGAAGATATTGCAGAAAATGTAGCGACTTCACTAAAAGGTTTCTTAACTTCTAAAGAAAAAGAAGCAATACGCAGGCCTGAAACAAATTTTGAAGCCTACGAATATTATTTGAAAGGCCGTCAACTTTTCCATCAGCTTTTTTTAAAAGAAGCAAAAAAAATGTTTGAAAAAGCTATTGAACTTGATTCTGAATATGCCTCGGCGTATGCGGGCCTTGCCGATGTTCATTCGTGGCTTTTTGAATGGGAAGGTTCAAAAGATTCTGATCTTGCTGCAGCAGAAAAAAATAGCTTAAAAGCACTTTCATTAGCTCCAAATCTTGCCGAAAGCCATGCAGCACGTGGCTTTGTTCTTTCGCTTGCCAGTAGATATGATGAAGGCGAAAAAGAATTTAAAGAAGCAATATTGTTGAATCCAAATTTTTTTGATGCATATTATTTATATGGAAGAGCGTGTTTTGCAAATGGCCAGATAGAAAAATCGGCTGAATTTTTTCGCAAAGCCGCTGAAATTCGTAAAGAAGATTTCCAGAGCATGCTGCTTCTTTCTCAGTCGCTGGGCATACTAAGTAATGCTGATGAAAAAGAAGCGCAATTAGAAGGTCTCAGAAGAGCAAGGAAACAATTAGAAATTGATCCAAATGACAGAAGAGTTTTATCTCTTGGATCAACTAGTCTATATGATGCTGGACAAAAAGAAGAAGCTATCCAATGGATAAACCGCGCATTGGAGTTATATCCAGAAGATGCCGGCGTCTTAATTAATGGTGCATGTCTTTTTGCTAAAAGTGATAAGGATAGAGCCCTGGACCTTTTAGAAAAAGCCTTTGAAAAAGGGTTTGGGAAAAAAGATTGGATCGAAAATGATCCCGATTATGATCCACTTAAAAGTGAACCCAGGTTTCAGGCTTTACTTAAGAAACTAAAATAATGTTATTGACATTTTATGTTTAGAAAACAAATATTATAATAAAAAATCTTAGAAATGATATAAGCAGAATGACTCGTCTTCAACAATGAATATGCAATTATAGAGTTACTAATATGATTGACAAAATATTATTGTATTACAATATATTAGGAAAAAAGCGAAGACTGGTCTGTACTCCAAATCCTTTTAAGTTGAAATAGATAAAATTATGATTGGCAAGACTATTCTCCATTATAGAATTATTAAGAAACTTGGCGAAGGCGGAATGGGTATTGTTTATCTTGCCGAAGATACAAAACTGAAACGAAATGTTGCTATAAAATTTTTACCTCATCATATATCCGCAAATGAAGAAGAATTAAAACGATTTGAATTAGAAGCACAGGCAGCAGCTGCACTAAACCATCAAAACATTTCAACAATTTATACAATTGAAGAATTTGAAGGGCAAACTTTTATTGTAATGGAATACATAGAAGGCGTGGAATTAAAATCTACTATAGTATTGGGTATTGATTTGCCTTTACCATTAAGCATTATTTTAAATTATGCAATTCAAATTGCTGAAGGATTGGAAGCAGCACATATAAAAGGTATTGTACATAGAGATATAAAATCATCAAACTTAATGCTTACTGGAGACGGAAATGTGAAAGTAATGGACTTTGGTTTAGCTCAAATCAAAGGAGTAAAATATGTAGCAGATATGGAATCTACAGCTGGAACAACACCATACATGTCACCTGAACAATTGAAAGGAGAGACAGTCGATCAGCGTTCTGATATATGGTCGTTCGGTGTTGTACTTTATGAAATGATTACCGGCAATTTGCCTTTTGGAGGAGATTATGAACAGGCTATTTCATACGCAATTATAAATGAGAAACAGAAATTTATTTCATTATTTAGGGATGATATTCCAAGCGAATTGACAGCAATTATAGACAAATGTCTGTCAAAAGAGAAAGAAGAAAGATATAATGAAATTGAAGAAATACTGAATGAGCTAAAATTAATCAAAGATGATTTAATAAGAGATAAAACTTCAACGCAGCCTCCGCTAACGATTAGTCCTAAAAAAAGAAAAACACTAGCTCCAATTGTAATAATATTATTTTTATTTATTGCTTCTTTATTAATCTGGAATCTTATCTCAAATAAAAATTCCGGAAACACATCAACAGGTATTTCTTTAAAGAGAATTGCCGTACTTCCTTTTACAAATATTAATAATAATCCCGATGTAAATTTTTTAAGTTTTGCTTTAGCAGATCAAATCATAAATTCGCTTGCGTATAATCGTGATATTATTGTACGTCCATCAAGTGCAATCAGGCCATACCAAAATACCAATGTTGATCCGTCAACAATAGCAAAAAAATTAAATGTCGACTATATTTTATCCGGCAGTTTTCAAAAGGAATCGGATGAAATTAGGTTAACCCTGGAACTCGTCGATATGCACTCAAATGATCTTATCTGGCATGAAGGAATTGAAGAAAAATATATCAACGCATTTAAGATTCAGGATATAGTTTCACAAAAAGTCGTTGATGGTTTAAAAATAAAATTTTCATCATCATCTAATATTGCCAAACTTAAAGATGTTTCTAAAGACCCGCTGGCATACGAATATTTTTTGCGTGCAATTTCCTACCCGGTTAATAATGAGGGTAATCTTACAGCAATAGCTTTATTAAATAAATCAGTGCAGATAGACTCAAGTTTTGCACCGGCCTATTCTGAATTGGGTTTCCGATACCATTCACTTGCAACTTATGACCCTTTGAAAAGAAATAAGCTTGTAGATGCTGAATCAGCTTATAAAAAAGCTTTATCCATAAACAACAAATCTTTATCCGCTCTTGGTAATCTTTCTTCTTTATATACTGAAACGGGAAAAACAGTTGAAGCAGTTGAATTAACTAAAAGTGCTTTAAAGATAAATCCAAATAATGCTGATATTCATTTTTGGCTGGGATACATTTTCAGATATACAGGCTTACTTGATAAGGCAATTGACGAAATGGGAACAGCTTTAAAATTAGATCCATCAAATTCTAGATTTAGGTCAATAGGTGTTACTTATTTATATAAAGAGAATTATAAGAAAGCTATCGAAGGATTAAATCTTGATAAAGATTCTCCTTATAGCATTGCATTTAAAGGCCAAATCTTTTTTAGAATGAATATGATAGATTCAGCGAAAATATATTTTAATAGGATTATTAAATCCGAACCAAACGGTACTTTGGGCAGATGGTCGAAAGTTATGCTGGACTATATTGATAATAAAAAAGCAGATGGTTTAAAAATGATCGGTACATTAGAAACTTCAAGTGTTTTTGATGCTGAACAACTCTATAACTACGCTAATTTATATGGCCTTTTCGGTGAGAAAAATGATTGTGTAAGATTATTAAAAAGGGCTATTGACGGTGGATTTTATTGTTACCCATATATGTTGAAAGATTCTTTTTTAGACCCGGTTAGAAATGATCCAGACTTTAAATCAGTCTTAGCTTATGCACAAAAAAAATATGAGGAATTTAAAAGTTCAGTTAACTAAATTACAAAACAGATAAAAAGATATCTTTGAATTTATAAGTTTTAACAGATATAAAGTTAGTGCAAACAAAATAAGGGAACATTAATTTGAGCATATCATATAAAGATCTTCTTAACCTAACGGGAGAATGGGAAGGGACAGGGTATGCAGAGTATCCTACTATTGAGCCCGTAAATTATCGAGAACAGCTCATATTTTCGCATAACAGTAAAGATCCGGGCATTCATTACGTACAGCATTCATGGTTCATTTCAAGTGATACTAAAAAAAGAAGAACCTATTTTTTGGGAATCAGGCTTTATAATTGATATTGGTAACAGTTCGTTTGAATTAGTCAGCGCTCAAAAAAGCGGACGAGTAGAAATACTAAAAGGTAAAGCCGAACTAGTTAATAATAAAATTAAACTTGATTTAGTCAGTGTGAAAATTGTTAATGATGAAAAAATGATTCGTTCAGGAAGAGTTTTTACTTTTTCAAAATCTGATATAGAATATAAATTGAAATTTTGCATATCAACAAATCATGCTTTTCAAAAACATTTGTCGGCTAAGTTAACAAGAAAGGAATAAAAGGATTAATTTAATATCTAATTTATAATCAAATAACTCCCTTTAAAATCCTGGTTACGGACTTCAATCACTCCTTTCTTATTTCCATCCGGCTTAAAAATAATCTGCGCTTTCCCATTTGCTGCTTCGATTATTGAGCTGCCGGTAGTTGTTCCTAAGTTCTCTAATAATTTACCGGAACCGTTTGAAGAGAAATAAATTCGTTTACTATAGTCAAGACATCTTTGCCCATCTTTGTCAACAACAAGTGCAGTAATGAGATAGTCTCCATTGGGAAGTTTGCTTGACAACAATTTTATGTCATCAGGTGTGCCGGCTTTTTTGTATGTGTATTTGACAGAAAGAGAATCAATTGCCGTTTGCTTATTATTATTGTATCCAACAGCTTTCAAATTATTTGAACCCTCATTAAAACTAATCTGCCAGTTCAATCCGCTTGCCGGGAATTTTTTTATATCTTTATTTTTTTTGCCCAGACTTTTACCATTCAAGAATAATTCAACCGCATCGCAATTACTGTAAACACATACTTCCCTTTTCAGATTCTTTGGACCGCTTCGTTCTGTCCAGGTATGGCTTTCGATATAACAGAACTCTGGTTTTTTAGTCCAATAACTTTTAAAAACATAGTAAGCATCTTTCGGGTTTCCTGCCCTGTCAACTAATCCTTTTAAATTCATATATGGAATTGCATTTTCAGGCCGTAGCGGTGTTGGAAAATCTTTAAAAACCCATTGAGCATTCCCTGCAAATGTTGTAGTTTGCATTGTGTATCTTAAATGCCAATCAAATAAATCCACAATATAATTTTCACTCCAATCACCCAGGCTGGCAATATTTGAAACATGCACTTTATTTACTTTCTCATCCCATTCATTTGGATTTAAAATGCCTTCTCCTGTTACAGGATTTTCAGTTATGCCTGCCAAGCAAACTTGACCCTCCATATTCCATATGAACAAGATGAGGATATTTTTTCTGTGCATCTTCAATTGCTTTTTGATAATTCGTATAAACCCCTGAATACCAGCCAGCCCAAATTGAGGGAGAAAAAACATCAACAATTTTTACTGCACCAGGGATATTTGCGAATACCAGTTAATCGAGAAGGATCAATTGTATGAGCAATATTATTTAAGACTGTTAGAAAATGTATCTAATGAATCTTCATTACTTCCATTCGGAAAATCGGGAAGCCAGTCAAGTTCATTACCAAGCGACCAAATTATAATGCTTGGATGATTAAAGTTTTGATTGATTTGTTCAGTAAATAATCTTTTTGTATTTGATTGCCATTCTTCTTTGCCCATTCCGCCGCGGCACCATGGAAGCTCATCCCAAACCATAATACCTAATTCATCACAAGCTTTGTAAACAAGCGGACTTTGCGGATAATGAGCAAGCCTTACAAAATTTGCCCCCATTCTTTTTATCATTTTTATATCTTTCAAACGTAGACTGTCCGGCATTGCTTCCCCATAGCCAGCATAATCTTCATGAAGATGTGTCCCTTTTATTAATAGTCTTTTCCCATTTAAATAAAATGCACCATGATTTTTAAATTCATACCATCGGTATCCAATTTTATCACTGGTTGAATCAACTAATTTATTATTTTCTTCAAGACTTAATTTTACTGTGTAAAGATTTGGATTATCCGGTGACCAAAGTTCGGGATTTTTAAGTTTATCAAAGTTTAATGAAATTAAATTATCTCCTTTAATTAATTTCTTTTCTTCTTTGACTTCATTTACCACATTTCCCTTTAGGATTAATTAAGCTTGCTTTTAAAGAATCATTTGATTCATTATGAACAATTTATATATGCTTCTATTTTTGTTTCGGCAGATGATTCACTAACATTTGAAATAATCGCATGAAAATTTTTAATATAATTTTGAGGGACAATTTTTAGCCATACATTTCTTACAATACCACCGTAAATAAAGAAGTCGGATTTTTGTGAAGGAATTATATTCGGGTTATATGAATTATCTACTCTAACATTAATTACATTTTCTGCATCTTCATTAATAAAAGGAGTAATATCAATTTCAAATCCAACATAACCGCCAACATGCTTTCCGGCAAATTTATTATTCACATAAACTTCTGTAGTAATATTTGCACCTTCAAAATAAAGGATAACATTTTGATAACTGACTTAGTTTGGGAATGAAAATATTTTTCTGATACCAGCTTGCATCTCTTCTATAACCGGGTTCTGCATCAACATTATCATACCGGTTCCAGGTGTGAGGGAGATTTATTTTTTCCCATGGTTTGTCCGAGAGTATGAATATCATTTATTTCTTTAGTATTATTTTCAAGATACAACCAATCATCATCTATTTTATAAATTTGCCTTCCGTTTTTATCTTCTATAAATATTTTTTGAGTTAGAGGTTTGATGCGAAAAATGAGAGTGATTGAGAATAATATGATAACTATTGATTTTAAATATGCCATTAGTTTCTCACAATAATATGTAAAATCAGATATTGTAATTTAATTTTTAGTTAAGCCATAATATCGGCTGACGGATAAAAAAGTTTCTTATAATTTCATCTTTGTTGGGGAGCCGGATTTAATGTTTTCCAAAGTTCAATATATTTTTCTTTGTTATATGCTATTCCCCCAAAAAGCAAAGATGGCTGACGGACCGGCCAGTCATCAAAGTACATTACATCTTTTTGATACGGCCATGTTGATTTATCTTTTATATATGGATACATAAATTCTAATGCTGTTTCCAGAGTTACACCGTCCGGAGTTTTAAATTTCCAAAGATTATCTTTTGGTGTAGATAAAATTTCTGCAACCATTGCCATTGCATCAAGATTAAATAATGAATATCCATAAGGTTTGGTTCGTGCCTAATTCCCTTGGGAAACTGCCGTCTGCTTTCATTTGTTTTGGAAGCAGTTCAGTTTTAAAATGATTTATGCAAAACTCAAGTTTATTTTCATCCCCAATAAATTTTGCATACTCAGCTACCTGCATATCCCAGCAAGTAGCATGATTATTGCCATTGTTCCTTTCATCAATTCCAAATTGGTTATTCATCAGCCAATCAGAAAATTCTTTGAACCAATTTTTTATTTTTATTAGGTCATCCTTTTTAATAAGATTATCTTTTTCAAGAACCATTGCTGCTTGTACAACTTCCACCAGATGAATTGCATCTATAATTCCAATTCCTCTTCCGGTAAATCTCCCTTTTATAGCCTGGGAATATTTAAGATTTGGATTCATCATTGTTTTTTTATTTACAAACCAGGCAAGCAAATGTTTGACTGCATGCTCTGCATATTTTTTATCGCCGGTAAATTTATATGCTGCTACTAATGTTGGGACTTGCATACTCAATCTTCTCATTGCTTTACGATGTGCAACAAAGTTATCAGGGTTTGTCATTCCATCTTTTCGTACATAAGGGCTGTCAGGATATTTTGGGTTTGGCCACCAATAATCTCCTTCAGAATAAAAATCATGAATGCCGCCTTTACTTCTTTCTGCTTTGAAAGATGTTATAGTAATTGGCTGTTCCTTTAAATATTCATTAGCATCTTTTACAACTCTATCTTTATCAAGCTTAGATAATTAATTGTTTAACCGAATTAATTTTAACCTGAGCAAAAGCTATTGAAAAATAAAATGTTAATATTAAACTGAAGTATAATTTGAATCTCATATCATTATTTAACCTAAATATAATACAAAAATGTAAAGCGGTTTTATTAGCCCTAAATCCTAAAAATTTTCATCAATATGAATTCTCTGTAAAATCGGGCTTTTTTCAAAAATTGATATACTTAAAATCTGTAGAAAAGTGTAAAGCGACAGATTTATATTTAATCTTTTTTTCACAATAGCTACAAGTAAATAAACAGAGACAGCGATCCATATTTGTGTTTTAACTGCATTAGGAGTAGTACCATAAAAAGATTTAATTCTTAAATGTTGCTAAATTAATTTAAAAGATAATTTTATTTGCAATCGTTGTTTGAAAATCTTAGCAATCAATAATGTATTTAGCCGAAAATTATTTGTACGAAAGACTAGATATTTATTTGTAAGTTTATCATAATATTTAATTCGCCTAAGATTATCAGGGTAATCTTTTGATGTATAGAAACCGCTGAGGTTAATTGTCTGATCACAAATTACACCAGTAGCTCTATTAACATTATGTGAATAAATTCTATTAAACTTAAAATTGGATTTGGCACGTGTAACAAAAAAAGAATTATTCAAGTGCAATGAATATAGTCGGGCAAAATCAAGATAGCCTCTATCCATAACATAAAAAGCTCCGGCTTCAGGAATAAGCATATCAAGAATATTTACATCGTGAACCATTGCCGGAGTCATATAAATAAAGGTTGGAATGCTTGTCTGTACGTCTAACAATGTATGTAATTTTATTCCACCTTTATGCTTTCTGAATTTAGCCCAAGGAAATAAAGATAAGCATAAATCTATTGTGGTAGAATCAAAAGCATAAATGGTTTCGTCAAGTTCCTTTTCAAATTCTTCCGTTACATATAACTCTCTTGCTATTGTTATGAGTATTTGAGCAAAATCTTCGTAGATACGATAGTCTCTGTTTTCGTTCGCATCAGCTAATGTGCTTTTTGATATTTTACTATTTATTCCCATATGGTAAAGTTTATTTTGCATTGCTCTTAAACAAGTTTCAATATCTCTTAGAGATTCACGATAAGTAAGTTGTGCAAAGCTCATAGTTAGAAATTGATTCCAACAACTAAAAGTTCTTATTTTATAGTTGCCCTTATATCGTTCTACACATTGACGAAATTTATGTTGAGGTAAATGTTCCATTAACTGACTAAAGACTATTTGTCCTAAATTCATATACCGCTCCAGATTGATTTTTCAAACAGAGCGGAAATTAGTAGCTTTTTATTTCAAATCGATTATGGCATTTTATTCTTATAATTATTTATTTTGTATAATGTTACCGGTTTTTAATTTATCCTAAACCGGACAGTAGTGTTACTTTTTATAAAGTGAGAACTCTCTCTAATGAAGGTGACAAAAAAGATTTAAAGTGTAGAACAGACATTCTTGCCTGTTTGATATGTAAGCATTATCCCAAACATTTAAGGACAGACAGGAATGTCTATCCTACTTTTTGGTCACCATCACTTATTATAATTTTAACATCATATTATTTTTTTCTGTCAAGACAAAAAATGAAATGTCAAAACTGACAATAAGCCCTTCCCTTCACAGGGGAAGAGTTAGGATGAGTTCTGTCTTTTCAAACCAAAATCAATCAACTTAAATCATCAACAAAAATTAAAAAAAATAATTTTATGCCTATTTTTTTATATAATATTTTATATATTTTTGTTAAATGATAAACGTTTAACATTAAGTGCAAATTAAGAAATATGACAGAGTGAATCAAACTTAAAAATGTAAAATTTGTTTTCCTTTTTCAGTAAAAATCTTAAATGGAAATCTTCCTCGGACGTATAAAAATATAAAGGATTTAGTGTGAGTAAAAAATTTTATTTCTTCATCTCATTTTTACTTCTTTTACAAGTAATATCTCCTGCACAAAACAAAAATTTAATTTTAATTGAAACCAAAAATTCTGCTCTCATTTTTACAGAAGGAGTTAATTCAAAATTGTATCAAATATATTTCGGTGAAAAGCTGAATAATAATTTTGATTATTTTAAAAATGAATCAGGAAAAGAAGATGCTTATTCGACTTATGGAAATGATAATCTTTTTACTCCAGCTATTCGAATAACTCACACTGATGGGAATCCATCTCTTGACTTAAAATATATTAGTCATAATACTGAAAAAATTGATAGCAACACATCATTAACAAAAATAAATTTAAAAGATTCCCAATATCCTGTCAATGTGGTTTTGAATTTCAAAACATTTTATAATGAAGACATAATTGAAGAATGGACAGAGATTGAGCAGAATGAAAAAGATTCTGTGACTATCTACAATTTTGCTTCTTCACAACTTAACTTTAATGCAAGTCATTATTGGCTCACACAATTTCACGGAGATTGGGCTCGTGAAATGCAAATGCAGGAAAGTGAGCTTACCAGTGGAATAAAAATTATTGATAGTAAATTAGGCACACGTGCCGACATGTATCAAACCCCGGTTTTCTTTCTTTCATTAAATAAACCTTCTGATGAAAATACCGGGGATTTAATTGCCGGCACTCTTGCCTGGACAGGTAACTTTCAATTTCTTTTTGAGATTAACCCAAGAAATTCTTTACGAATTATTTCAGGCATGAATCCTTATGCTTCTGAATATAAATTATCACCAGGGGAAAAATTTATTACTCCAAAATTTATTTTTACATACAGCAATCAAGGAAAAGGAAAAGCAAGCCGAAGCCTTCACAGGTGGGCAAGAAAATATGATATACTTGATGGCGAAAAACCAAGATTAACCTTGTTGAATAATTGGGAATCAACCGGGTTTGATTTTAATGAAACAAAGCTTTCGGATTTAATTAAAGATACTAAAAAACTTGGAGTAGATTTATTTCTTCTTGACGACGGATGGTTCGCAAATAAATATCCGCGCAATGATGACCATGCCGGACTTGGAGATTGGGAACCAAATAAAACAAAACTTCCTGATGGCATCAGCTATCTAACAAAAGAAGCTGATAAGAATGGAGTTAAGTTCGGAATTTGGTTAGAACCGGAAATGGTCAATCCCAAAAGTGAACTTTATGAAAAACACCCGGACTGGATTTTAAGATTTCCAAACAGAGATGAAAAATATTTTCGCAACCAATTAGTTCTTGATTTAACCAATCCTAAAGTTCAAGATTTTGTTTATAGTATTCTTGATAACCTCTTAACAAAAAATCCCGGCATTGCTTTTATCAAGTGGGATTGCAACAGCATGATTGTTAATCCATACTCGCCTTATCTTAAAAACAATCAATCTCATTTATATATCGATTACGTAAAAGGATTATATAAAGTGCTTAAAAAGTTTAGAGAAAAGTATCCTCATTTGCCCGTAATGCTTTGTTCAGGCGGAGGCGGCAGAGTTGATTATGAAGCTTTAAAATACTTTACTGAATTCTGGCCAAGCGATAATACTGATGGATACAATCGTGTTTTCATACAATGGGGTTATTCATATTTCTTCCCATCAATTGCAATGTGTGCCCATGTTACTTCTATGGGAAAGCAGTCATTAAAATTCAGAACCGATGTTGCAATGATGGGTAAATTGGGATATGATATTCCGGTTGAAAAAATGAGTGACGAAGATTTGAAGTTTAGTCAGCAGGCAGTTAAAAATTATAAAAGACTAAGTGATGTAATTTGGTTTGGAGAACTTTACAGGTTGGTTTCACCATACAAAGAAAAACGTGCAGTGCTTATGTATGTGAATGATCAAAAAAGCAAAGCTGTTCTGTTTGCATATAATTTAGAAACACAAAGGCAGAATTTCGAGTCAGTAAAACTTCAAGGATTAGATGAGAATAAAAATTATAAAATAGAAGAAACAAATTTGTATCCAGGTGTTAAAGGAAGCTGTGCTGAAAACGGTAAAATTTTTTCCGGTGAATATTTAATGAAAATTGGATTAAATGTTTCCAGCAATAAATCGTTAACGAGCAGTATAGTTGAGATTACTGAAGTAAAATAAAATTTTATTCTTTGTGGTGCTCCCATAAAGGCAATAGATAACACAGAGAACACTGAGATGCCACAGAGAGCCACAACGTAGTCCGAACTACAAATATATTTTCTCCAAAGGAGTCCTTCGGACAATATTCAATAGTCATTTCTCAATGGTCAATTTTGGCAAATGAATGTTGAATATCGATTGTAGAGTATTGAATATTTTACTCATTTAATTATTTTAAAATGTTTGCTTTAATTACAAACTTTTTTAATGTAGTGGCACAGAGATAATTCGAAAGATTTGAAATGAAATTAATAAGTAAAATTTTATTTGTCACTCTTTTACTTTTTTTAATTAATACTTTTTCATTTAGCCAAAATAAAGTAATAGATATCTGGAATGGCGATGTTCCCGGAGTAATTAAAATTGATTCGGTTAATGAAAATATCTTTTACTTAAAAAATGGCGCCCCAAGAATAAAAAATGTTACCGACCCAACTTTAACTGTATTCAAACCTTCTGATAGTAAATCAAATGGTACTGCTGTTATTATTTGCCCGGGAGGTGCATACTCTCATTTAGCATTTGATAAAGAAGGAACAGATGTGGCAGGGCTTTTAATTCAATATGATATAACAGCTTTTGTATTAAAATATAGATTGCCCGACAACCGCATAATGAAAGATAAAAGCATTGGCCCTTTGCAGGATGTTCAGGAAGCTATAAGAATTGTTAGGCGTAATGCAAAGAAATGGAATATCAATCCGGACAAAATTGGAGTTATGGGATTTTCTGCCGGCGGACATGTGGCTGCTTCTGCATCAACTCTTTATAATGATAAAGTTTATAATTCCGATACAACAAACGCCCGTCCGGATTTCTCAATTCTCATTTATCCTGTTATATCTATGCAAACAGAAATAACGCATGTAGGTTCAAGAGAAAATTTACTTGGTGATAATCCCGATAAAAAATTGGTTGAACATTTTTCAACAGAACTCCAGGTAAATAAAAATACACCTCCGGCATTTTTGGTTTGTGCAGAGGATGACCACTCTGTCCCAATTGAAAATAGTATTCAATATTTTCTTGCGCTAAAAAAATATAATATTCCGGCAGAGTTACATATATATGAAAAAGGAGGCCACGGATTCGGACTTGCAAAAAACGGAGGCACGGAATCAGATTGGCCGGAAGCCTGTTTACGGTGGCTAAAAATGAATGGATGGTGATGATAATTAAATTTTAGTTAACTAACAATCAAAGGAAAATATGATGAGAAATAAAATTTCAATTTTGTTATTAATAATAATTTTTTCAGCCCCGGTTTTATTCGGACAAACAAGCAAACCTGATTCGGCAAAAAATATTTTGAATTATTCAATCGAATTAGCAATGAAATCTAATAAAAGTGTTTTTGTAATTTTCCATGCTTCATGGTGTATTTGGTGTAAGCGGCTTGATGCTGCATTAGAAAGCAGTGAGCTAAAAAAAATATTTGACGACCATTTCGTAATCGTTCATATAGACGTCTTGGAAAAGAAAGAAAAAATAGATGAGTTAGAAAACCCTGGCGGGGAAAAAATCATGGCAGATTTAGGAGGCAAAGATGCAGGACTGCCCTTCTTTGTTTTTCTTAATTCTAAAGGGAAGAAAATTGTTGACTCCAAATCAATGCCTGAAAATCAAAACATTGGATATCCTGCTGCAAAAGAAGAAGTAGAAACTTTTGTCAGGATGTTGAAAAAAAGTTCAAATAGCTTAACCAAAAATCAATTAGCAGCAGTGAAAGATTATCTGAAAAAGAATGCACCAAAGAGTTAAAATAATTTCAAAGTTTATTTTAATTCATATAACATAAAGCATAAAGATATAAGCCCGATTTCTCAAATTAATCGGGTTTATATAAGCATCAAACGCATGGTAAGTTTTAATTGAAGATGAGATATTAAATAAAAAAAATTCATCGAAATATATTTTTGTTTAAGGAGTTAGAATGAAAAAAATTTTCGCAATAAGTATACTTATAATTTTTACTATTCAACTTAGTTGGGCGCAAGAACTGATATCAAAAGATAAAAGAATGGAATGGTGGCGTGAAGCGAGATTTGGAATGTTTATTCATTGGGGTGATTATTCTGTTCTCGGAGGTGTTTATAAAGGTCATCAGATGAGACGCGGCGGCGCTGAATGGATTATGAATCGTATGAAAATTCCGGTTGAAGAATATCAACAGTATGCAAAAAAATTTAACCCTGTACAATATGATGCAGATGCCTGGGTAAAGATGGCTAAGGATGCCGGGATGAAATACATTGTGATTACAGCAAAGCATCATGATGGTTTTGCAATGTTTAAAACAAAAGCAAGTAAATGGAATATTGTTGATGCTACACCTTATGGCAAAGATGTTTTAAAGCCGTTAGCAGCCGCATGTAATAAATATGGAATCAAGCTTGGATTTTATTATTCGCAGGCACAAGATTGGAATAATCCAGGCGGAGCTGCTGCACGAAGAGTTACTACAGAAGGCTGGCTCAATCCCGACTCAGCAAAAATTGATGCATATACAAAAGCACATGACGGACATTGGGACCCAATTCAAACTTCCAAAAGCATGTCTGAATACATTGATAATGTAGCCGTTCCGCAAGTAAGAGAATTGTTATCTAATTATGGTGATGTTGCTATTTTATGGTGGGATACTCCAGTTGATATGACAGATGATTATGCTGAAAAGCTGCAAGCATTGTTAAAGCTTCAGCCAAACATAATAACAAACAATAGATTGAAGCGGCCTAATTTCCCTGGTGATACACAAACTCCTGAACAAAAAATTCCTACAAAGAATGAAATGAAAGGTAAAGACTGGGAAACTTGCATGACGATGAATGGTACCTGGGGTTATAAAAGTTATGACCACAATTGGAAAACATCAAAGACTTTAATTCGCAATCTTATTGATATTTCATCCAAAGGCGGAAATTATTTATTGAATGTAGGCCCCAAAGCCGATGGAACTTTCCCTGAAGAAAGTGTTGAAAGATTAATAGACATTGGGAAATGGATGAAAGTAAATAGTGAAGCAATTTATAATACAAAAGCAAGTCCGCTGGATTCATTAGACTGGGGGCGATGCACGATGAAAGCTGACGGCGAGAATACTATACTATATCTTTTTGTTTTTGATTGGCCAACGGATGGGAAACTTCATGTACCAGGATTAAAAGATAAAATAATTTCTTCAAAATTGATTAATGAATGGCGAAACTTTGGCTGTGGATAAAGACGATGATGGTGTTATTATCAACGTACGCTCCA
>CAVZSD010000003.1:0-14342 GCA_963777615.1 uncultured Bacteroidota bacterium
TGAATTTTTTTCGTAATTCCTGTCGCTGATGAATCAGGTTATTTATTCTAACTTGAAGTTCTTTTCGATCGAATGGTTTTGTTAAATAGGAATCTGCCCCGGTTTCCAGTCCCTCAATTTTATTTTCCTGGCCTGCCTTTGCAGTAAGCATTATAACCGGAATATGACTTGTATATTCATCTTCTTTTAATTTTTTACATAAAGCCATACCATCCATCTTAGGCATCATTAGATCTGTTATTATCAAATCGGGAATTTCCTTTTTGGCAATTTTCAAACCATCTTCACCATGATAAGCTTCTAATATATTGTAGTCTTGTATTAATTGTTTTTTTATGAATCCTCTCATATCGTCATTATCTTCAACTATTAATACGATTGATTTTTCAGGTTCAATTGTATTAGAATTTATTACCTGTAATTCTTTATTTTCTTTTTGAGTTAAGATTGGCTGGTGCAAGTAACCATCTTCTACAATATCTTCATTCTTTATATCCATCTTTTTAAATGGAATTGTGACAGTAAATGTTGAGCCTTTTCCTAATTGACTTTCAACATGTATTTTACCATCCATTGAGATACTAATTCATTTGTCAATGATAGGCCAATACCCGAACCTTCAAATTCTCGAGTTGTTGAATTATCTAATTGAAAGAATCGATTAAAAATATTGGGGATGTGTTCTTGAGGTATGCCGATGCCTGTGTCAGTTATTTCTATGGTAAGAAGGTTGTTGTTAAAAATACTTCTTACTGAAACTTCACCATTACTATTTGTAAACTTAAATGCATTTGATATAAGGTTATAAATAATTTTTTCTAATTTATCCTGGTCGAACATTGTGTGTAGTTTTTCTTCAGGTATATCAATGTGATACTTTATATTGTTTTGTTCAGCGTATGAAATAAAAGCAGAACTAACGGCTCGTAAAAATTCAAATATATCTCCATTACTTAGGTTTAATGCCAGGTTATTTGAATCAAGTTTTGATAGGTCTAATAATTGATTAACCAATCTTAATAATCTGTTGGTATTATTACGAATCATTAATTTATCTTCTTTCGATATATATTCATTTGAAGTTTCCAAAGCGCTATCAACGGGACCTTTTATTAAAGTTAGAGGAGTTCTAAATTCATGGGAGATATTTGCAAAGAAACGTGCTTTCTGTTTATCAACTTCTTTTAATTGCTCTGCTTGTTCCGCAAGTTGTTTTGCCTGGCAGATAATTGGCCTGTTCTTTCTTTAACAACTTTTTCGAGCTCGATTTTTTCTTTCCTTAAATGATTTACTCTCCACTTAATTATTATTGAAACAAAGCCTAAAAAGACTAATCCATATAAAATAAAAGACCACCATTGCCTATACCAGGGTGATAAAATTATAAATGCATAATTATCTTCTTTACTTATATAGCCGTAAATGTTTTTTGCTCTAACATGGAAAATATAATTTCCTTCAGAAAGGTTAGTAAAATCTCTTTGGGTTTCTCCCGACCACTTGGACCATTTTTTATCAAATCCTTCAAGATAATATTGATATTGATTTTCTTTTTCATCGTGATAACTTAAGGCGGAAAATTGGAAACGAAGTTTATTGTCGTAAAAAGATAGCGGTATTTTGGCAGATTATTACCGGTATTTAAGTGCTCCTCCATAAAGCAGGGAATCATTATTAAAAATAACTTTACTTATATGAACATTGAAAATAGAATCTTGTTTTTCCTTTATATTTAAATCATGCTTGATAACTTCACCTTTTCCGCCATAAATTATAAAGTGTTCTGCCGACATCATAGAAAAGGCCAAGTCCAATATGTTTGTATAATGCTTTGTTCTTTATGAAGATCCTCAACTTTATAATTTATCTCATCTGTTTTCAATATTGCTATTTTATCTTTCACATAATTTCCTTCTTTAAAATTGAACCAGACATTTTCGTTTTCGTCAATTAACGAAAGTTTCATATCTTTTGATTGCATTTTTAACTAATTTATAAAATGTTTTATATATAACAAAAGTGTCTGCCGTTACATCATATTTGAAAATATTATTCCCCTTAAAATCCTGGGCAAATACTAAGTTGTTTTCAAATAAATATAACTGTCCAAGATCATCCGGTAAACCTTTATCCAAACTATATTTTTTAACTACTGGTGAATGCATATGAATTGCATCATCTTTGTTTTTAAATGAAACTTTCCAGATCCAGTTCACTATGGATTCGAGCCAAAGATTCCCATTTGGAACCTCAACAACATCAAAAACAGAACCAATAACACCTGGAATATTACCTTCATCATTCCATTTCCCATTTTTATAATAAATAGAACTTAATCCTAATGTATGACCAATAAAGATTCTATTAGAATCTATTTTTGATCTTGTTAATGAATTTATTGGCAGATTATTTATTTGCGTTAAGGTTTCATTTCCTTCGTTAAATATATATAGCCCGCGTTCTAATGTAACTAACAACGTATTATTGAAGGGGAGTAAATCCCAAACTTTTTGTTTTGCACTTTTTATTAAATGAAAATTACCATCTTTAAGAATATATAAGCCTTTATCAGTTCCAACAAAAAGATTTTCATGGAATTTTACTATTTGTTGAACATTTTCTTTTGATTCAGCACTAATTGCATATCGAGAAAATGGAGAAGGGTATTCTATTTTAGCAATACCATCTTCAAGAACAGCCCATAACAATCCAGATTTGTCTTGAAAAAGTTGTTCTATACCCTAATGAAATTAATTCACTTTCGTTGTTAATGGTTAAGACGGCATTTACCGTTTTTATCAATTACAACAATCCCGCCATAAAGAGTTCCAAATAGCAAAAGAAGAATCGTTAAGTAAAATACCACAGTAAATAAGATTTTCATTTAAAGTAATTATCTTTCTCTGTTTAAACGGAGAGATTCTTAAACCGTCATATAAAAAAAGCCCATCTTTTTGTGTGGTTATCAGAATATGTCTTTTATCAAATGGTAGTAATGCAAATACATTTTTGAAATCAAAGTAGCTGCCATTGGGTATTGGCTCTAATTTATTATTTACTAATTTCATTAATCCGTTATTGCTAACATTTAAAAATATATCATCATTTAAACCTAATGCCCACGCAAATCTATTTTGGCCTGCTTTCCAAACTTTAAAATTCTTCCCATCCCATAGCAGCAGTTCTTCATTCGTTTGAAAAAAGACTCCTTTTGAAGTGCAATAGACTACTCTACACTCGGAAAAATTCCTATCTTCTTTTTTAAAAAGGTAAGCAATGAAACATAACTTAATTCGCCATGCTGGTTTGCATCGAGATAACCAATTTCGCCTTCTGCACCTACATAAATTTTATTTTTCTTATCAATTGCTAAAGCAAAAACTGTAGTATTGTTTGGTAAATTTAATAAACTCCAGCTAGTCCCATCATAAGTAAGGATTCCCCATCCATTTCCGAAGTACATTATTCCAGCACTATCTTGAACAACCGCCCAGTTCTGAGAATAAGCATTATAATCGTTAGTGCCATAATATGTAATTTTAGGGATACCTTTTCCTAGTTCAAAATTATCATTAGTATTTTCTTGAGATATTATTTCGGTGGAGCATACTAATATAAAAATGAACAAAACATAGATAAGAGAATAAAAATGTTTGATACTATTTAAAGTATACTGAATCAATAAATTCTTTTGCCCGGGTAATTTAAGAATGTTAACTTGTCGGAAATTATAAGAATGAGATTAAAAAAGCAAAAAGTAATTTAAGCTAGAAAAAATTATAACTATAGGATATTCTAAATAATTTAAAATTATTTTCTAAATAGATAGATTATAAAACTGAATATTGCACTGAGAAGAATGGAAGTAACAATAGGGAAGTATATAGTAAAATTTTTCTTTTTGATTATTATATCACCGGGCAGTTTTCCAAGGAATGGTATTTTATTGCCAAATAAAAAAATTATCCCTATAACAATAATAAAAATTCCAATTACAATTAATATTTTACCAATAGGTTGGAATTCAGGGAACATTATTCAAGCCTTTAAAAAAGCTAAATTCCGTCTCTTAAAAATTTTGGTTCTTCTAAAGTAAGAATCAATGAAATGCGGTGAGTATCGTCTAACCTATCCAAAGAAGAAGCATTAAAGCGTGCGAAAGAATAATCGATATTTAATTTAGGAAGCTTTACCCCGGCTCCAATCGTAAATTGTTTTACATCCGAATAACCGCCACGGATAGCAAAAATATTTTTATAATTGAATTCGAGTCCGGAATGCGCATCAAAGCTGACAGGTCCAATATTGAATTGCGATGCGAACTGGCGGTTTTCAAACCTTATATCAAAATCCAATGCCGGGCTCAGTTTGCCGCCTAGAAAATCTATACCATACGCTGCACCTAATTTTAATGTGGGGGTTATTAGCTCGTTCCTTCCTGTACTCCATGCAACTAAAGTTGTGGTTACATCCTGAATATTTGCGCCAATTGCAAAATTTTCGAATGGGAAATATAAAGCTGCAACATCCAATCCAATTCCTGTAGCTCCAGCGTCTCCAATATCGCGTCTAATAATTTTTACATTGCCGCCATATGAAAAATTATCAGATTGTCTTTTAGCAAATGAAAAATAAAAAGCATAATCCTGATTGCTGAAGTATGTAATTAAATTATAATCTAACCTATCAGTATTTATATCAAGAACTCCATCTCCATTCGCATCAACCAAGGCATTCCTTGTGTCTGGAATCCCGTCAATTCCTAATCTTATTCCACTTACGCTAAAGGTTAAATCTTTTCCAAAAGGGATTGCAACTGCTGCATAATCATAATTAATCAAGCTACCGAATTGCTCAGAATGCATTAAAGAAATTTGAGGATAATTTAAAAATGCCAAGCCAGCCGGATTATAATATCCCGCAGTTACATCATTAGCAAGAGCCGTAAAAGCTCCACCCATTCCGGAAGGCCTGCCGCCAACACCTAAAGCCATGAACTCGCCCGCATATTTTGCAATTACGGTTTGAGCATTTATATTAATATTAATTAAAATGAATAGAATAACTATCGGGATTAATAAGACTTTTTTCGGCATGTATTAAAATTCCACCATAAACTTTATTTTATAAAAAAGCTTGAAAAAGATTGGTAATTTGATTCTGAAAGTCAAGGCTAAATTTATGTTCTGACGAATAAATTCAAGGATCTTTTGAGTTGAAGAACGGATAACTTAAAAATACCTTTTAGAAATTTTGTCAAGCCAACAAAAAAACAGATTTCATTTAATCATGCTCTAATTTTTTGAAGGCTTGACAAAATAATTTTTAGTCACAGATAAAAAAAATTATTTGGCTTTACCCTGGTTTGCAACTGCATTTGCTGCTTTTGCAATTTCTTCAGGGTCCCCCAAATAATAATGTTTGATTGGTTTCAAATCGTCATTCAACTCATAAACTAAAGGCACGCCTGTTGGAATATTCAATCCAACTATTTCTTCGTCTGAAACATTATCGAGATATTTAACTAAAGCGCGAAGACTATTTCCATGTGCTGCAATTATAACTTGTTTTCCGCTTTTAATTGTTGGAGCTATTGTCTCAGTCCAAAGAGGAAGAAACCTAGCAACTGTATCCTTTAAACATTCAGTCAACGGTAATTCTTTTTCAGTAAGTTCATTATAGCGCCTATCTTTGCCGGGATATCTTTCATCATTTTTATCTAAAACCGGTGGGGGAGTATCATAACTTCTACGCCAGATTTTAACTTGATCATCACCATACTTAGCGGCAGTTTGTGCTTTGTTTAAACCTTGCAATGCTCCATAATGACGTTCGTTTAATCTCCATGATCTATAGACTGGAATCCACATCATATCAAGTTCATCAAGTGAAATCCATAATGTACGGATAGCGCGTTTCAAAACAGAAGTGAAAGCAATATCAAATGCAAAACCATCTTTTTTCAATTGCTGGCCGGCTCGCTTTGCTTCTTTTAATCCTTGTTCGGATAAATCAACATCTGTCCAGCCCGTAAATAAATTTTCTTTATTCCAAACACTTTCACCATGACGCAATAAAACTAATTTGTGCATTGTTTTCTCCTTTTATCAGAATTTAATACAGAAATAATTTTCAAAAAGTTGTGACAAAAATAAAGAGAGATTTAACTGAATGCAAAAATGGAATTGTGATTAAAAATTATTATTACTCATCTTAGGTTGAAAAGCTCAGCAAAAAGATGACAACTTTATTAAATAAAATTAAATTCTCCCTACTCATAGATATTTTTAATTTTATTCGATTTTTTATTTTAGAATAAGGTTGTCGGTTTTCAATATCATATAAAATGAATTAATTTTTAGGAGAATAGAATAACTTTGCTCCTGGAGTATTCACTTTTGTTTTATATACTGAATTAGTTTCATCTTCTGTTATAAATAATGTCTTAAAATCTTTTCCTCCAAACTCAACATTGCTCGGGCTTATTACCCGGAGTATTAATTGAGTCTTGTTATTTGTCCTTCCGGTGATATTACAAAAATATGGCCACCTCCATAATGTGCTGCATAAAGATTTCCTTTTATGTCAAAAGCGATTCCATCCGGATCACCGCCAGGCAAATCGATAAAAACTTTTTTGTTACTCAGCTTTCCATCTATATCAACATCAAAAGTTAGAATTCTATTTTGTGCAGATTCACAAACAAACAATTTTTTAGCATCTAATGAAAAAGCAATTCCATTTGGGAAACATATACTATCTGCGGCTACAGTAACTTCTTTAGTTTTTTGGTTAATCATATAAACTACTCCATCCGGTTTATATTTACCATAAGAATTGGGATCTGTGAAATAAAGGCTTCCTTTAGGATCAAATGCTAAATCATTAGGGCGATTAAATCTTTTATTATTAAATCCCGAAGCAAAAATTTCAGTTTTACCTGAAGGAGTGAATTTTAAAATAGCACCTATGCCATAATCACAAGCAAAAATATTTCCATCCTTATCAAATGTTAATCCGTTCGTTTGCTTTAGTTTAAATGGTTTTTGTGTTGAATCCACAAACTTAAAGGATGAATCTTTTGAAATTTTATAAACGAATCCACCATAGCAGCTTGAGACATATAAATTGCCCTTACCATCCCAGGCAGGCCCTTCCGGGAAATTCAAATCTTCAGCAATTTTTATAAATTGTATATTATTATCTTTTGTATAATTATTTTGTGGGCATGAGAAATTAGCAAACAAGAAAATGATAGCAGCTACGAATTTAAATTTATGTTTTTCCATATAACTTTTATGAATAATAAAATGAAAACTTGGAAATGATTATTTTAAATTACTAAATTCTATTATAATTTAATTAGGGAAAAGAACTGTAATGAAATCTATTTTATTTATAATAATAGTCTCTATACTTGGAACTTCATTTTCTTCAGCTCAATCAAAAATGGAAGATGATATTAATACTGCATATCAAAATGCCAAGAAAGGAATTTACTGGGCATTAACAAATATTCCAGAAAAGAAATCTAAGTTAGATGAAGATCTTATTGCTGACGATAAACTTTATTCATCAGTTAAATTGGATAAAGCTGTTGATGGGGTAAAAATAGAATCAACTGGATTTAACTCTTCTAACGAAGTTAAAATTACAATCTTTAAATCAAATGAATCTTTATTGAAAGAAGGTTATATAAAACCTGAAGAAGGAAAATCTAAAATGAATAAAGGGAAAAATTAATTTTTAATAGATACTTCATCTTCAGTAATTAAATTATTAACTAATACTTTTACTTCACTTTCAGTTCCAAGCAAATCTTGAAGAGAAGTTTTTCCAAGGACACTATCCAATAAATTTTGAACCGTTTTCCAAAGTGATCTTATTGAACAATCAATAGTGTGAGTACAAATTAGTTCAGCACCTGTATGATCATCGCAAAACCCAGCTTCAAATAATTTACCGCCAAGCACGGCTAAAACATTGCCAATAATTATTTCGTCTGCCGGGCGTGCTAATTTATAACCACCGGTTTGTCCGCGTGAACTTTCAATAAAATTTCCTATTCTAAGTAATCTTAAAAGTTTCCCGGCAAGAGCAATTGACACTCCTTCCATTTCACTTATTTCAGGAATAGTCAACCCGTTGGGAGATTTTGCAATTCTTAATAAAAACCTTAAACCAAATTCTTCTTGTGAACTAAATTTCATTTTCTTAATTCTTTATAATAAATTCAATCAAAGAAAAGAATGATTGCATGAATTAAACATGCAACCATTCATCAATTCAAACATTAAGTATCATCCTTTATACAAAGGAATTTTCGAACCACACTGCTTAGCATATTGCACTTGAGCAAATGCATCAGCAGGAATAGAAGGCCCTTTGGCAGAACAATGTTCATTGAATGCACTAACCAACTCACTTGCAATTTGTTCGGGATATCTGCCTTCAATATCTAATCTTTGCATAAAATAAATTAAAACTCCATTCTTAAAAAGAGCTACGCTTGGTGAAGATGGAGGATATTCTTTAACCATCTGCCTTACTCTATCAACCGCATCTCTTTCCTGTCCGGCAAACACTGTATAAAGTTTATCCGGGATAACATCACTTTGCAAAGCAAGGGAAACGCCTGGACGAGCACTTCCGGCAGCACAGCCGCATACAGAGTTTATCATTACTAATTTTGTTTCATTATCATTTGCTTGTAAGACTTCGTCAACTTTTTCCGGTGTTAACAATTCTTCAAATCCTACAGCAACCAATTCATCTCTCATTGGCTGAACTGCATCTTGATCATACATCGGTTGACGAGAAAGTATATTGAACATGTGGACTCCTTTATATTTATTAATCGATTAATTTTTTAATTCTAATTTGCATTCAAAAGTCAATGGTCAAAATTCAAAAAAGATATTAAATTCATTTTGACTTTTAAAATTTGATTTTTGACTTTAAAATTTACATGAATCCTAATTCTACTTTTGCTACTTCAGACATCATATCTTTATCCCATGGCGGATTCCAAACTAATTCTATTTTACACGATTTAACTTCTGGAATAGATGCTACTTTGCTTTCAACTTCTCCGGGAAGTGAACCGGCAACAGGGCATGCCGGGGAAGTTAATGTCATTTTTAATATTACATTTGCTTCATTATCAATTCTTATTTCGTAAATCAATCCAAGTTCGAAAATATCAACAGGTATTTCAGGATCATAGCATGATTTTAAAACCTGAATAATTCTTTCTTCCAATGCTTGTTTATTTACTTCAACCATAGTTTTTATTTCATTTTCCATTTAATCATTATACCAGGCAAACATTCAAAAAAAAATTCTTATTTTATTCAGTAGAGACATTTTGTTCTTCATTCTTTAAAGCCGCCGTCATTGTATGCCAGGCAAGGGAAGCGCATTTTACCCTTGACGGAAATTCTTTTACTCCTGCAAATACGGAAAGCTTTCCCAAATTTTCTAATGTAGCTTTATCATCAATTTTCCCTGTAATTAGATCATGAAATTTTTCGAATATTTCTTTTGTTTCATCTACACTTTTACCTTTTACGATTGAGCTCATTAATGATGCGGAAGCTTTTGAAATCGCGCATCCATTCCCTTGAAATGAAATATCTTTTACAATATCTCTTTCTACAAATAAATAAATATCAATTTTATCACCGCACAAAGGATTGTAGCCTTCGGCGAAATGATTTGCATTTTCAATCTTCCGAAAGTTCCTTGGACTTTTATTATGGTCCAAAATTACTTGCTGATATAATTCTCTTAGTTCAACATCCATCAGCTAAACACCTCTGAAACTTTTTTTAATGCTTTAATAAAAATATCAACTTCTTCCTTTGAGTTATATAATGCAAAAGAAACTCTTGATGTAGCCGGAATATTAAACCTGTCCATAACTGGCTGAGTACAATGATGTCCGGTTCTAATTGCAATTCCTTCAAAATCTATAAACGTTCCAACATCATGAGGATGAATATCTTCTACAACGAATGAAATAACTCCGCATTTATTTTTCGAAGTTCCGATAATTTTTACTTTATCTAATTTTGAAAATTCATTCGTAGCATATTCAAGAAGTTCACTTTCATGTTGAGAAATATTTTCAAGTCCGATATTTTGAACATAATCTATTGCTGCTCCAAGGCCAATTGCATCAGCAATATTTGAAGTGCCGGCCTCAAATTTATATGGCAAATCATTGTAAGTAGTTTTTTCAAAAGTGACTTTTGATATCATATCTCCGCCGCCCATAAAAGGAGGCATAGCTTCCAAGAGACTTTGCTTCCCGTAAAGAGCACCAATTCCTGTCGGCCCATAAAGCTTATGTCCTGAAAAAGCAAGAAAGTCGCAATCTAATTTTTGAACATCGATAGGAAAGTGGCTTACAGCTTGTGCTGCATCAAGTAAAACCGGAATGTTATTATCATGAGCTATTTGAATTATTTTTTCAACTGGGTTAATCGTTCCTAATGAATTTGAAACATAAACAACGGAAATAAGTTTTGTTTTCGATGAAATTAATTTTTCAAATTCTTCAAAAATAATTTCTCCTTCATCAGTAATCGGAATTACTTTTAAATTTAATTTCTTTTCCGATGCAAGCAATTGCCAGGGGACAATGTTTGAATGATGTTCCATTGTGGAAATAATAATTTCATCACCCTCATTTAGATGACTTTTCCCATAAGAGTTTGCTACAAGATTTATTGCTTCAGTTGTACCGCGGGTAAAAATAATTTCTTTTTCACTTTTAGCATTAATATATTTTTGAATTTTCTTTCTTGAATCTTCAAATGCCTGCGTAGCTGCTTCACTTAATGCGTGAACACCGCGATGAATATTCGAATTGATAGTTGAATAATAATTTGCTAAAGTATCAATAACTATTTGAGGCTTTTGAGTTGTGGCAGCATTATCAAAATAAACTAATGGTTTTCCATGGACAACCTGCTTTAAGATTGGGAAATCATTTCTAATCTTTTCAATATTAAAAGTTTTTATTGCTTCTTTATTCTCTACATTTATATTCAAAACAAACCTCTGAAATTAAGAATAAAATTTTTGATTCAATATTTCTTCTAAATAATCACGTACTTCTTTAATTTTTATGGAAGTTAAAACATCACTTGCAAAAGCATGAATTAAAATAGTTTTTGCGGTGTCTTTCCCGATGCCTCTTGTTTTTAAGTAGAACATTGCTTCTTCATCTAATTGGCCAATAGTTGCACCATGAGAACATTTAACATCATCGGCAAAAATTTCCAATTGCGGTTTTGTATTTACAAGTGCTTCATCAGACAAAATTATATTATTATTCTCCTGGAACGCATTCGTTTTCTGAGCATCCTGCCTAACAATTACTTTCCCATTAAAAACTCCTCTTGATTTATCATCAAGAATTCCTTTGTAATGCTCATGACTATTACAATGCGGTTTTGCATGATCAATTAAAGTATGCGTATCAAAAAGCTGTGAGCCGTCTGTTAAAAACAGCCCGTTCATCGTACATTCTCCGCCAACATCATTGAACTTTGAATTAAAATCATTCCGGGCAATTGCCGCCCCAAGCGAAATAGAATGTGACGTAAAATTACTTGACCTTTCCTGGCCTACTTCCATTCTCGCTATATGAAAAGCGTTTTTACTTTCTTCCTGCAATTTTATATGATCAACTATAGAATTTTCACCAGCAATAAATTCTGTTACAGTATTAGTAAAGTAAGTTGAATCATCCAGCGAAATGTAATGTTCAATAATAGTAACCTGAGTATTTTTGCCTGCCACAAATAAATTTCGCGGTTGTGAAAATATTTTTTTATTTGTTGAATCAGTTATAAACAATATATGAATAGGCTCTTCGACAATTTTTCCATCGGGTATATAAATGAAAGCCCCTTCGTTTGTAAAAGCGGTACTCAAAGAAGTAAAAATTTGTCCGTTAAAGGAAGCATACTTACTAAAATATTTGTCAACGATATCTGAATTTTCTTCAATAGCTTTCGCAAGGTTTTTAACAATTACTCCTTTAGCTATTTTTTGAAGGCTTGATAATTCTTCTGTATAAAATCCATTAACGAAAACAAGATAGTTGTCTTTTATATTATCAAACAAAAACTTTCGAATATCGTCGTGAGTTAATTTTGCTGCACCTTTAGAAGGAATAAAATTATGATTTAATAAAGGCGAAATATTTGTGTACTTCCATTCTTCATCTTTTAAAGTAGGGAAGTTGAGTTCACTAAAAGCACTTATAGCGTCTTTCCTAATTTGGTGAATTGGTTTCTTGCTTTCGCCATTAAGACTGTTTTCAAAAGACTCAAAGTTTTTTAAAAACCAATTTTTAAAATCTACTGCTTGACTCATTTTATTTTATTAGCTCCAAAATCTTTTTTGTTCTCTAAAATTTAGTGTTACATTAAAAAAATATGGTAACACTTTATTAATTCAATTTCTTTAAGAAATTGGGTTTATTGACAAGGTTTGACCTGACATTAGTTATTTTGATTCAACTAATTCATTCTTATCTTCTTTAATCCAGTCGTATCCTTTTTCTTCAAGCTCAAAGGCCAATTCCTTGCCGCCTGATTTTACAATTCTTCCATTATAAAGCACATGAACAAAATCCGGGACAATGTAATTCAATAATCGCTGATAGTGAGTAACTACAATAGTAGCATTCTCTTTTGTCTTTAATTGGTTTACTCCATTAGCTACTATTCTTAAAGCATCGATATCAAGGCCGGAATCTGTTTCATCAAGTATCGCAAGTTTTGGTTCTAAAACTGCCATCTGGAAAATTTCATTTCTTTTTTTCTCACCACCGGAAAATCCTTCGTTAACGGAACGGCTTAATAGGTTTTGCTCTAATTCTACTAATTTCATTCTATCTTTTATTAAAGAAAGAAAATCCATCGTATCCAGTTCTTCTTTGCCTCTATATTTTCTTATTTCATTTAATGCGGTCTTTAGAAGATTGGTATTACTTACTCCGGGTATTTCAACAGGATATTGAAACGCTAAAAATATTCCTTCTCTTGCTCTATCTTCTGTTGAAAGGTCAAATAAATTTTTGCCGTTAAAAGTTACTTCACCTTTAGTGATTTCATATTCTTCCTTACCAGCAAGAACTTGAGCCAAAGTACTTTTACCGGAGCCATTTGGCCCCATAATAGCATGAACTTCTCCGGCATTTATTTTTAGATTTATTCCTTTTAATATTTCTTTGCCTTCAACTTTTACGAAAAGATTTTTTACTTCTAACATTTTATTCCTTACTATTCTATATGATAAATTTCAAACAGTTTTGCATTATTCAATTGCGACTTAACTTTTGGAGTTAACCTAATTAAATATTTAAGAGTATTTTTTTTAACATCAAGTACTATTATGCAAATTTTATAATTCCTTAAATTCTGCTGATGTTTTAGGTTTTTATCAATTGTAAAAAAAACATCAAAATTATTTTTCACAGCTTTAGCAAGTAAATCACCATTGCTTTTTCCCTGCCATCCCATTTCTTGTACAGTTTTAACATCATACTCAACATATTCGGTCTTTAACTTAATAGGCAAACATTCATCAAGAAGAATTTTCATGTTATTTAGAAATAATAAATTTTTCAGCTTTTTCTAAAAGTTTATTTACCTGTTCGCGAGAAACGGATGGGAAATCTATTAAAAATGTCTCAACCGATTCTCCTGTTTCTAAATAATCAAATAAACTTTTGACAGGAACCCTCGTACCATTAAATACCAAAGTTCCGCTTAAAATTTTATCATCACTTATATAAATTTCTTCTTCCATATTCTTTATCATTTTCTTTTATATTTAATAACTATCCAACACTACCTTCAAGACTAATACTTAAAAGCTTTTGTGCTTCCACAGCAAACTCCATTGGGAGTTCTTTGAAAACTTCTTTACAATAACCATTAACTATTAAACCAATAGCATCTTCTGTTGAAATTCCTCTTTGATTTAAATAGAAGATTTGATCTTCACCAATTTTTGATGTGGTAGCTTCATGCTCAATTTGAGCCGATGGGTTATTTATTTCCAGATAGGGAAAAGTATGTGCGCCGCATTTATCGCCAATCAAAAGTGAATCGCATTGGGAAAAATTTCGTGCATTATCAGCTTTCTTAATTATCCTAACTAGTCCTCTATAACTATTTTGACTTTTACCTGCTGAAATTCCTTTGGAAATAATTGTACTTCTCGTATTCTTTCCCATGTGAATCATCTTGGTCCCGGTATCTGCCTGCTGATAATTATTTGTCATTGCAACAGAGTAAAATTCTCCAATTGAATTATCA
>CAVZSD010000004.1:0-39466 GCA_963777615.1 uncultured Bacteroidota bacterium
AAATGGTATAGAGATAATGGATACCCGGCTTTACCTCAAAAGGTATAGATACCACAAAGCCATTTGGTTTTTCTCAAGAGAATCCATGGCCTGATGCATTAGTTTTAGATCCTGATGAAATTACAACTGCAAAACAAGCAACTGCAGATTTTAATAATGCAATCGCCAATGTTGCAAGTGCAAATAATTTTGGTTTAGTTGATGTTAATGGTTACTTAAATAATATTAAAAATTCGGGCGGAATTATGATTGATGGCTTGAAATTCACAAATGATTATGTTGAAGGTGGAATTTTTAGTTTAGATGGTGTTCATCCACCAGCCAGGGGCAGGCAATTAATTGCAAATCAATTTATTAAAGTTATAAATTCAAAATTCGGTGGAAATTCCTCAAATAAATGTATCCACAATTCCAGGATCATTAACATTTGCTAAAAAATTGAATTATAAAAATGGATTTATAATTTTCGACAAAGATGCTTTTAAGCATTTACTCTATTAATTTATTTAATGTTTATTTTTGAAAGGGTTGTTGTTATTCAGCAATCCTTTTTTATTTATTTAATTCAAAATAGTATTTTATTTAAATAATAATTAAATTCGTTATTATCATGTACCAAAAATATAAGGGAGTTAGCTATGGCTTTTTCATTAAATAGAATAATGTTAATTGGTAATCTGGGTAGAGATGCTGAAACTAGATTTACTACAAATAATCTTTCAGTAACAAATTTTAGTTGCAACAACTAACAGTTATAAAGGTAAAGATGGAAATTGGGTCAATGAAACAACATGGCATAATATAATTTCTTTCAATCTTATCTGATTTTTTTAAAGAAGATCTTAAAGAAAGGGAAAAAGTTTTATGTTGAAGGCAGATTAAGTAAAAGAGAATATACTGATAAAGAAGGAATTAAAAGATATTCCACAGAAGTAATTTCGGAAAAAATAATTCCTTTAGAGTCAACTGAAAGTGCGGGCGGAAGTTCTGATTCATCAATTTTAAGTGATAAGTGGTTCAGATGCTTCTGCTCCGCAAGTTGAAGATAATGAAGATTTACCATTTTAATTATTATGTTTAACAATTGAGGGAATTTTAATATTTGGACGTTGGTTGGCAATATAAACTTATACTTTTAGTTATATTATTTTTATATCAGCTTTTTTTTCCGGCTCCGAAGTTGCTTTATTTTCATTAAATAAAAAAAAATTAAAAAATCTTTTCGGATAAGTCGCAGCTGATTCGAAAGATACATATACTTATTAATTGAATATCCTCGAAGATTACTTAGTTACAATTCTAATTGGCAATACGTTTGTTAATGTTGCTGCATCTATCATAAGCTGTTTCAATTGCATTGATGTTTCAAAAATATTAATATTTCTGAAAGTACTGCATTAACAATTCAAATAATAGTATTGACAATTTTAATTGTATTGTTCGGTGAATTAACCCCAAAGGTTTGGGCATCTAAAAATGTTGTTAGGTTTTCAAAACTATGCTGCAATTCCTTTATACTGGATAAGCATAATTTTATATCCAATTGCCGAATCAATTACCGAACTAATCAGAATATCAATTTTAAAATTAAAATTTGATAAAAGTAAATCGGCTATTCTTCCTGATGAAATTACAGACCTTGCTGATATTAGTCATGAAAGAGGAACAATTGAAGAAGATGAACATGAATTATTCAGAGAATTGTCAGCTTTAGAACTGTTACCGTTCATGAAGTAATGACGCCACGAGTTGATATGTTTCTCTTTCCGTTGATACTGATTTTAATGAAGTGCAGGAAGTAATTAAAAGCATGGGGCACAGCAGAATTCCACTTTATAAAAATAGTCTTGATGAAATAATAGGAGTTATTTATGCAAAAGATATTTTGCCGTATATTCGCGATAAAGCATTGCAAAATCAATTATCGCTTAGCAAAAATAGCCCGAAAGGCAATGTTTGTTCCTGAATCAAAATTAATTAATGATCTTTTACATGAATTCCAGGAAAAGAAAACGCATCTTGCAATTGTTGTTGATGAATACGGCGGCACAGCAGGATTAATTACAATGGAAGATATTCTTGAAGAAATTGTTGGTGAAATTAGGGATGAATATGATGAACAGGAAAATCCGATTAGCAAAATAGATGAAGGGAAATTTTTGGTTCTTGGTAAAATAGATATTGAAGAATTAAATGAACTTTCGGGAGACTGAAATATTCCCAAAAACTGAAGATTATGAAACCATAGGCGGGTTTATTTTAACCAATGCCGGACATATTCCCAAAGAAGGTTATTCATTTATAAATAATAATTATAAATTTACTGTTAAGGAAGTTTTAAATAAACGAATTAAAAAAGTTCAGATAGAAAAACTTCACGGTGAATAAAAATGAAAAAAGGATGCTTCTTAAAATCCATAATTATATTAACTATTCTAATCGCTGTTATTCTATATCTTTTTGAGCATCATTTTAATGATTTAGTTCTTAAACCAGGAAAAGGAATTTTAAAAGAAATAGCATTAAAAGATTTAAATAAAAAATTTGATAAAGTTAAAGAAACACCTGAAAAGGATTCACTTAAGACTTTGATTAATGATTTTGTAGAAAGTAAAATAAATAAGATCGGAGTTGAGAAGGATAAAGCAGAAGAAAAAGATAAAAGCATTAATATCAATTTTGATGATGAACTAGATGAAAAAATGCATCAGCTTATTGATTCTTTAAATGTCTATTTAAAAGACAACAACGTAGATCAAATCGATCTTCAAAAAGTTATTGAAATATTGAAAGAAAATAATAATGAAGGATCAAAGAAAAACTGAAATTAGAGTTGGAGTAACTGTAGTTGTCGGTATACTTATTTTTATATGGATATTAGGCTGGGCAAAAAATTTCAGCCTAAAACCTTCCGATAATTATTTATTAATAAAATTTAATAATACTTCTGGGCTTGAAATTGGGGATGATGTTACAGTCAATGGCGTTCGCAAAGGAAATGTTGAAGAGATAAAAGTTGCAGATCAAAGTGTAATTGTTAAAATATCTTTAGATAATGATGTGAAATTAAAGGAAGATGCAAAATTTGGAATCTCTATGCTTGATTTAATGGGAGGGAAAAAAATTGAAATACATCCCGGGATATCATCAAATAATTTAGATATAAATAAAGTCCAGCAAGGAATTTTTAATGCAGATATTCCCGAAGTAATGACATTAGTTGGCTCGATGCAAAATAATTTAACTAAGGCTATGAATGATGTTAACGTTACTCTTTCTTCGCTGAATGAATATTTAACAGATCAAAAGCTGCAGAGTGACATTAAGCATTCTATCTCAAATTTAAATGCTCTAACTTCAAAAATAAATTTGATGATTGACGAAAACAGAGAGAGTATAAAAAAATTAACCGTAAACACTGCTTGATTTAACAGATGAAGCAAAAAGTTTTATAACTGAAAATAAATCTAATGTAAAAGAGACTATTGATAAATTGAGTGATGTATTAACAAAAACTGATTCACTTTTAGGTAAAGCAAATCTATTAGCAGACGAAACAAAAGATCGGAAAAACAATTTGGGAAAATTATTATATGACCAGAATACTTATAATAATTTGAATGAAACTCTTAACCAGGTAAATGAACTGACAAAAATTATATTAAAACAAATAAAAGATGATGGGATAAAAATAGATGCAAGTATTTTCTAGAAGAAAAATATTTTTAATAGCTTTTTCTATTTTCATTTTTCAAACTATTTATGCGAAAACTCCGGATCCGGTAAGGGCTAAAAACGGAATGGTTGTTTCTGCCAGCACATTTGCTTCAAATATTGGAGTGGAAATAATGAAGAAGGGCGGTAATGCTATTGATGCCGCAGTAGCCGTTGGATTTGCATTAGAAGTTACTTATCCATACGCCGGGAATATTGGGGGAGGCGGGTTTATGGTAATTCATCTTAAAGACGGAACTAATACTACCATTGATTACCGCGAAAAAGCGCCGTTGACTGCGTTTAGAGATATGTTTTTAGATAGTGCAGGGAATTATGACCCTTCTCTAAGTAAAGAAGGAACTACATCGGCTGGTGTACCTGGAAGTGTTGCCGGGTTAATTTATGCTTTGAAAAAATATGGTACTATGTCAATAAAAGAAGTAATTCAACCTGCTATTGATCTTGCAAAAAACGGATGGCGTCTCGATTATAGGACAGTTAAAGTTTTTAAAGATTATTTAAATGAATTCAAAAAGTATCCTGAAACTTACAGCATATTCTCCAAGAATGGAGAACCGTATAATGAAGGCGAAATATTTAAGCAGCCTGATTTAGCCTGGACTTTAGAACAGATTAAGAACAACGGCAAAGATGGTTTTTACAAAGGTAAAGTGGCTGAGCTTTTAGTTGACCAGGTTAAATCTATGGATGGATACATTACATTAGAAGATTTGGATAAATATAAGCCTGTTGAAAGAAAACCGATAACAGGAGATTACCGCGGTTATAAAATCGTTTCAATGCCGCCATCAAGTTCCGGCGGGATTGCTTTGGTTGAATTGTTGAACATTTTAGAAAATTTTAATTTTAAATCTGATGAATGGGGAAGCAGTGAATATATTCATCACTTAGTGGAAGCTATGAAATACGTTTATGCAGACCGGACTTATCATCTTGGTGATGAAGACTTTTATGAAGTTCCAAAAGCCGGATTAATTTCAAAAACTTATTCAAAATCAATTTTTGAAAAGATTCAAAGCGATAACGATAAAGCAGTTCCTTCAGATATGATTTCGGCAGGTGAGCCTTCTAAATATATGGAAAGCATGCAAACTACTCATTATTCTATTTATGATAAGGAAGGAAATGCAGTAAGCACAACTACAACTCTTAACTCCGGATTCGGTTCAAAAATAATAGTAAAAGGTGCAGGTTTTCTTTTAAATAATGAAATGGATGATTTCAGTGCTAAACCAGGTGTCCCAAATCAATTTGGATTAATGGGCACTGAAGGAAATTCAATCCAACCGGAAAAAAGAATGCTGAGCTCAATGACTCCAACCATAGTATTAAAAAATAACCAGCCGTATATCGTAATCGGATCACCTGGCGGCTCCACAATTATTACTGTTGTGCTTCAAGTAATTTTAAATTGTATTGATTTCCACATGAATATCCAGGAAGCCGTCAACATGCCTCGAATCCATCATCAATGGAAACCGGATGAAATATTTTATGAGGAATATGCACTCAGCAAAGACGTTAGAGAGAATTTAATTAAAATGGGGTATAAACTTGCAGATCTAACCACAAGTTTTAGAATACTTGGAATTTCAGAAGGTATAATGATAGACAAAAATGATGATATGATTTATGGTGCAGCCGACCCAAGGGGCAGCGGTTCGGCAGAAGGTTATTAGAAATTATTATTGATTTGAATCTTTCAGCATAGACAATTTATTTTAATGACTGATTTATTCTAATATATTGAATCTTATGTTAAGGTATAAACTATATCTTACAGATGCATTGCTCAATTCCATATCCATTTACTTTTGTGTATAAATACCTGCTAATAGCAATGCAAACTAATAAGCATAATTAATTAAATGTGATGTAAACGCCTGTATTATTTGACTTTTACTATCGTTTAGTATAACTTTTTTCCGACCTGAATCCACACTTTATAAACTACTGCTAAAAATTAATTATTTAGGAGGTTTAACTGATGAAAAAACTTACCGTAATTTTCGTCATTTCATTTCTCTGTTTACCCTTAACTACTTTTTCTCAAAACCATGGTACAGTTAAAGGAAAAGTAACAGATGCTAAAACCGGGGATGAACTAATTGGAGCTAATGTTCTTTTGTTGAAGACACAAATTGGTTCAGCTACAGATAATAATGGTAACTATACAATATCTGCTCCAGCCGGTACTTATGAACTTCAAATAAGCTATGTTGGATATAAACCAGATAGACAAACAGTAAATATTGAGCAGGGGAAAACAACCAATCTTGCGATAGAACTGAATGCTGATTTATTAGGAACTCAAGAAGTTATTGTATTAGGAACAAGGTCGAATACAAGAACTGTTGTGAATTCTTCCGTCCCAATTGATATAATTACTGCTAAAGATATTGATAATGCCGGTTATACAGAAACAAGAAGTATGTTAAAAATGTTGATACCTTCTTTTAATGCACCGGAAAATACTATTACGGATGGTTCTGATGAAGTTAAACCTGCATCATTAAGAGGCCTGGATCCTGATCATGTTTTGGTCCTTATAGATGGAAAACGAAGATATACAAGTGCGCTCGTACATGTGAACGGAACAATTGGTTATGGTGCAGTTGGAGTAGACTTAAATGCCATACCTTCTTCATCAATTGAACGAATTGAAGTTTTGCGTGATGGTGCATCAGCTCAATATGGTTCAGATGCAATTGCCGGTGTTATAAATATAATTTTAAAAGATAAAGTTGGTTTAAATGCAAATGCATCTATTGGCGGATTTAGTACAACACAGCCAAGAGGATATACTCCAAATGAAGGATTAGTTTCTGGACAGACTGCTTCTAATTATACATGGGCACAAGGTGTTGATAATGTTAAAATTAATGATGGTTTCACAAAGGTATTTAATCTAGGGTATGGATTTAAAGTTAATAATTCCGGTTCCATTTACCTTAGCGGGGTTTATGAAAAACAAAATCCATCAAATAGAGCTGGGATAGATCCACGGCAGCAATATTTTGCATTGTCAAATGGTGATCCGGATCCAAGAGAAGCAAATTTCAATAGAATAAATCATCATTTTGGAGATGCTGTTTCAGAAAACGCCGGAGGATTTTTAAATGGAAAAATTCCCTTAGGAGATAATCTTAATTTTTATACTTTCGGCGGATATACTTATAGAACTGCAGAAGCAGGAGGATTTTATAGAAGAGCACTTGATGATAGAACAGTAAGAGCAATATACCCAAATGGATTTCTGCCAACAATTTCAACTAAACTTTATGATGGACAAATCGTTGCTGGATTAAAGGGGCAACTGGGAAGCTGGAATTATGATGTAAGCCAATCATTTGGCGGAAATACTTTTAATTTTAATGTAGTTAATTCAGTAAATGTTTCCCTTGGAGCTAATAGTCCCACAAGCTTTGATGCCGGAACATTAAAATTTATGCAAGCAATAACTAACATCGATTTTGTGAATGAATATGATATTGGGACTTCAGCACCATTAACTTTTGCAGCCGGTGTAGAATTCAGATGGGAAAATTATAAGCTACTTGCCGGTGAACCGAATTCTTATATCAATGGCGGAGTTCCGATACTCGATGGGCCTGATTCTGGTAATACCGCTCCAATAGGCTCGCAAGTTTTTCCAGGGTTCACACCAAATAATGCTCAGAACCAATCAAGAAGTAATTTTGCACTTATATGCTGATCTTGAAAATAATATTACACAACAATTTACTTTAGGCTTAGCTGGAAGATTTGAAAATTACAGTGATTTTGGAAGTACAGTTAGCGGTAAATTAGCTGCCAGATACGAAATAGTAAAAGGATTTGCTTTAAGAGGAGCAGTGAGTAACGGATTTAGAGCACCAGCATTAGCCCAAGAATATTTTTCATCTATTGCCACAGTTTTTATTAGCGGCGCTCCATTTGAGGTTGGTACTTTCCCCGTAAATACTAACGTTGCCACTGCATTAGGTGCTAAAGATTTAAAAGCTGAAAAATCAATTAACACAAGTGTAGGCTTCACTTTATCTGGTAACAATTTATCATTAACAGTTGATGGCTATATAATTTCTATTAAAGATAGAATAGTTCTCACCGAAAACTTTACAGGACAAGGTGTTCAAGATTTCTTAGCAACAAAAGGAATAAATGCTACAGGCGGAAGATATTTTACAAATGCAGTTAATACAAAAACTCAAGGAGTGGATGTTACTGCAGGATATGCTGTTCAATTGGATAAGGCATCAACATTAAAGTTTACGGTTGCTATGAATTTTAATAAGACCGATATAACTAATCGCGGTGATATTGTAACGCCGCCTGAAATAAGTAATATTACTACCACACCAATTATCGGCAGAGTGGTTCAAGGAAGAATGGAAAGGGGACAGCCATTAACTTCCTGGAATTTTATGGGTAATTATAGTTGGAATATGTTAGCGCTAAATATTAGAGTATTAAGATTTGGAAAAGTCACCGATTATAATTCAAATACAACCGGCATTTATGACCAAACTTTTTCACCAGTTTGGACCACAGATGTTGAGCTCTCATATAGATTTGACAAACACTTTACTTTGGCGGTGGGTGGCAATAATATTCTTGATGTTTATCCAGACAAAGTGATAAAGAATAATAGTTTCAATGGTATTTTTCAATACAGCGGGTTCACTCCTTCCGGTTATAATGGAAGATATATTTATTCTCGTTTAAATGTTTCATTATAGTTTATTTAACAAAAGGATGCCTTTTAACTAGGCATCCTTTTCAATTCATAACTTCACTTTAATTCTTTTATAATATTGAAATAGAATGGTTGTTTAATTATGTTTCCATCCAAAGCTATTCAACGTTTAAGCTAATTTTTAAGCAGAGAAAATAAATGGTAATAGGTTTAGGCATAGATATCATTGAGATAGACAGAATTCAAAAGAGTATTGAAAAATTCGGTGATAAATTTCTAAATAAAATTTATACTCAAAATGAAATAGATTACTGTTTGAGCAAACAAAATAAGTATCAGCATCTTGCTGCAAGATTTGCTGCTAAAGAAGCAGTATATAAAGCGCTCGAATCCGGATGGGAAAAGGGAACTACCTGGCAGGATATAGAAATCTTTAATGAACCAAGCGGCATGCCTTATGCTAAGCTAAGCGGTAAATTACAATCTTTTTTAGCAGAAGATAAAAGCGTTAAAATATCCATGAGCCATTCTCGTGATTATGTTACCTGTGTTGCTATTATTTATAAGAAATAGAAATTTTATGCAATCACTTTACAATTACTTTGACTGTCTTTAAAATAGACGAGCCAAAATAACCATAGGCTCCTTTAATTCCAGAACTTTCTTTCCCTTTGAATATATGTTCGTAATAATTTTTATCAAAGCCTAACAAGTTAATAGTAACTTTATCTGAAGGTAGATAAGTATCTTTAAATTCATAGCTGCTGTCAAAAACAACTTTATTAAAATAACTAGTGTGGTAGCTATTGGTTCCTGTTAAATAGAAAGGATAGGTAATAAATAAGATATAACCATAAATGGTTTTATTTCCCTTCCATTTTATATCGATTGTAAATTCATAATTTGAAAAATAGATATTTTGATTTTCAGTTGGAGAAATGATTTGAAAATCTTCAGGTATTGTTGTCGAGCCATTTATTAGTTGATTCCCAATTCTTACTTCTAAATTATATTTTTCTCCAGGTTTTAATTTTAAATTATCACATCCATAATATCTAACATTATTTGTATCTCTCTTCAGCAAAAAATTATTTAATGTTTGTCCCTCCAAATTAATATTTATTACTGCATTTTCTGCAAAATATTTATCATAATCCTGTAATAAGAAAAGAGGGTACGCATTTTCATTCAAGCTAACGATATTATATAAATATAGTTTTTGTTCTTTATTATTTAAAGTTAGATTACACAGTAAGCTATATTTTTTTCCCGGCTGTCCAGGGTCTAACAGGTTTTTACACGAGTTAATAAACAATGAGTAGATTATAAAAAATCCAAAGAATAAGTATTTTTGTTTATTAAAAATCAATGGAAACTCCAATAGTAGGAATAATAAACGACCCTCTTTCTTCTCCCTCATTTTGATTTGTATCAATAGTTCGTGCATTATAAATATATGAATTTGAACTATTTAAAACATTAAGTACTTGTAAATAAGGTTTTAAAATAAAACTGCCCCATAAAAATGTCCCTGTTATACCTAAATCTAAACGATGGAAATCACTTAGCTTAGTAGAATTTTTTCTCCCTTCTATCAATGCCCATTGACGCCCATCGTTGTCAATTCTTATAGGGTCAAAATAATTATTATTAAAATAATCTGAAGCTCTCAAATATTTTCCTATAATTGGAGTCGCCGGCAAACCAGAGGCAAAGGACCAGAATGAGCTTAATGTCCAATGTTCAAATAACTGGTAGTTTAATAATAGTTTTATGTTATGTGTTCTATCGTAATTAGTAAAATAAGTATAACTATTATTTTGTTTAACCGAACGAGAGAATGAATATCCCAGCCAGCCAGCCAAGTCTCCAATATCTTTTTTAATTATGATATCAAGCCCAGTTGCATACCCGTTTTCAAAGTAATATTTCATTTCATCATTATAAGAAGATGATAGATTATCTCTTACCTTATAATAAGATTCAATTTCCATTTTAAGAAAATTAAATAAATTATTGATTTGCAATCCAATTAGGAAATGGTAAGAGAAAGCAACCTGGTTAATGTTATTTGCTAAAAGATATGAAGAGAATGGAGCATATAATTCTTGATGACGCTGGTCTTTTAATGTATATAAATATTGGTAATATCTTCCGATAGAAAAGCGGAGATTAATTTCTTTATCGAAACTATAATTAGCTAATATGTATGGAGCGAATAATATTTTTTTTATCTTTGAAAGATATGATAATCTATATCCTGGTGTAATTTCAATTTTCTTATTTACTTGAATTTTATCGAGAGAATAATGATTATAGATAAATGAATTATCTTGAAATGAATATGGATTTGGCGCAAAATCAAAAAATATTTCTTGAAGAGGAAATTTTACCAAAGCTGAAAAATCAGTTTCATTAAAATCCCAATCGTAGTTCACATTCATTTTTTTGATTTCTAACCCAGTCATAAAATGATTACCTGTAAAATTGAATTCGAAACTAGCTTTAATCCCCAAATCTTTAATTGAATTATTTATATATAAACTGTTGATAGAATCTTTTTTTGCATAATCTGGTATAAAATAGGCTGTTGCATCTGCATTTAAGTATGATTTGGAAAAATAGAGTTGAATACTGAATTCATTCTTTTCGCTAAAAAAATGAGAGTATTTTATATTAGATATTAGGTCACCCCAATTTGGATCACTATACTTATTTATTATCTGGTAATAATTATTATCCTTAAATATATCATAAATGTCCTTTGAATAGAGAAAACTCAATTCCACTAAATTTTTAGTGTCCAACGGTAAGGTATATTTGCTGTATAAGTCATAAAAATAATATGGAAACTCTTGCTTAATAATTTTACCAAGTAAATCGAGATAGGTTCTTCTTCCAGAAATCAGAAGCGTCCCTTTCCAAATTGGAATCTCCGCAAAAATTTTTGATGATACTAATCCCAGTGAAACATTTCCGGTAAAATTATTTTGATTACCGTTTTTAGTTTGTAAATCTAAAACACCTGATAAATATCCACCATAATTAGAAGGATAATTAGATGGATATAGTCTAACTAACTGAATAATATCTGGGTTAACAATTCCAAATGTTTCTCCTAAGTGATAGGGATTATACAAAGGTACATTATCAATTGATATTAATACTTCATCAAAATTTCCCCCTCGTAAAAATATTTGGGTGCTTAGGTCATTTACTTCACCAACTCCCGGCAATGCTTGTAGCGCTCTAAAAACGTCAGGTTCCCCGACTTGAGGAATTCTACTTAAATCACCTGGGAATAATTCATACGTTGATGTATTAATTTCTTTATTAAATCTTTCCCCATTTACAGTAATACCTGTAATTTCAATTGGCTCTGGAACTAAATTTAAAAATAGACTTTGTTCTTCTTTCCCTTTAGCAACTAATATGTTTCTATGAAGTTTTTCGTATCCAATGCTTCTTGCATCTAAAGTATGTAATCCAGGTAATAAAGTAAAAGTAAAAAAGCCTTTTTCATTAGAGATAGAAAGTCCTTTTCCATCAATCCTTAATAAAACTCCTGGTAATTTCTCACCGGTTTTATCATTTAAAATGTAGCCGGAAATATTAACTTTGTTGCTATCAATTTTTTGTGAAAATAATTGGCTGGTAAGAAGAAATAAAATGCAGATGAATTGTTTTACCATTACGAAATTGAAATAATATAAAACGTAATTATTAGTTTTTGATAGTATCCCTTATGTGTATCTATTCAACAAAAAAAGAAGTTATTTATTAAACCCAGGATTTCAGTTCAATATATATATGTTACAACTTAATCAATTATTTCCATTTGATAAATACCATTCTAATCCCTAATTTTACTCGATTTATTTAAGGGCTATTTAATTTTGAGAAAGAAATTTGAAATCTTCAGCTACATATCAATAGTTATAGTAGCGGTTTTACTTGTTCTAATGATAATGAAAGTAATACCAAATAATTGGTTTATTTCTATTCTAATATTTAGTATAATTTTGATGGCAATTAGATTTGCATTAAGGATCTATTATGCCATACAAGATAAAAAAAAATAAGTAGGAGGTTGACTTCGAACCAGGCAAACACACCAACGGGAAACTCAATGCAAAGGTTCTAATACTGAACCAAAGCTATGAACCATTAACCATCTGTAATATTAAAAAAGCTTTTATCCTTATTTATTTAGGTAAAGCCGAATTAGTTTTAAAAGATAGAAAAAAAGAATTACATTCAACTACACATATCTTTCCCTGGCCAAGCGTTATAAAATTAAAACAATATATAAGTGTGCCTTATAAACGTGTGGTTCTTACCAGGAAAAATATTTTAAGAAGAGACTCATTCAAATGCGGTTATTGCGGCCGTGGTGATTTACCATTAACTATTGATCATATTATACCTAAAGCACAAGGCGGAAATGATAGCTGGGAAAATTTAATTTGCGCCTGCACTTCATGCAATAATAAAAAGGGTGATAGAACCCCGGTTGAAGCTAATATGAATATGCTTAGCAAACCATTTAAACCTAGCCATATTATGTTTATTAAAACCGTGGTTGGCAAGCTTGATGAAACTTGGAAACCATATCTTTATCTTTCGTAAATTATTATTCTTTATGCTGAATTAATTTCGGCATATAAAAAAACTCTATTTCAAATCAAAATATTTTAATAGCTATCCTAATATGGTTATTGAAATTTTAATATTTTGAATAAATTATATTTAAGATTCTTAAGCAAGTTCAGAATAAATATTCTAAAAAATAAATTATCATTCTTCCTTCAAGATATAAGAAAATTACACTCTTTATTATTATTTTTACGCATCAATTTCTAATAATATCTGGATAAAATGAATAAAAAAAGAATATTAAGTGGGATGCGCCCAACCGGTAAATTGCACATTGGACATTATGTTGGTGCATTGGAAAATTGGGTTAAGCTTCAAGATGAATATCAAAATTTTCATCTAATTGCGGATTATCATGTACTTACCACTAACTTGAATACTGATGATATTTATCAAAATACCATTGATATGTTAATCGATTGGCTTTCTGCTGGATTGGATTATACAAAAAGTCCGATGTTTCGTCAATCACAAATAAAAGAGCATACTGAATTAAATTTAATTTTTATGATGTTGATAACTGTAAACAGACTCGAACGAAATCCAACGGTAAAAGACCAGATTCGTGATTTAAATATTGAAAATGTTATTTATGGACATTTAGGCTACCCGGTTTTACAAGCCGCTGATATTCTTCTTTATAAAGGAGACGCTGTCCCGGTTGGCGAAGATCAAGTTCCTCATGTTGAAATCACCAGGGAGATTGCACGTAAGTTTAATAATCAATATGGGAAAGTCTTTAATGAGCCAGAACCGTTATTAACAAGATTTCCGAGGCTTCCGGGGCTAGATGGTAATTCCAAGATGAGCAAATCACTCGGCAATTCAATTTTACTTTCGGATGATCCTGATACGATAAAAGCTAAATTAAAAAAAGCTGTTACTGATCCAAATAAAATTCGCAAAGGTGATCCTGGCAATCCTTTTATTTGTTTAGTTTTTTCATATCATAAAAAATTTAATCCTGGTGAGATAGAAGAAATAGAAGCTGGATGTAAAAGCGGTGCTCTTGGCTGCTTTGACTGTAAGATGAATTGTGTAAGTAAAATTTCTACATTCTTTGAACCTTTTCGTGAAAAAAGAAATTACTATGTAAATAGAATTGATGAAGTGAAAGAAATTCTTGCTGATGGAGAACGAAGAGGAAAAGAAGTTGCCATGGCGACGATGAATGAAGTTCATGAAAAAATGAAACTGGGTTAAACTTGTACAAAATTAAGCTTGATCATTTTGAAGGACCTTTAGATTTGCTTCTCTTTTTTATTAAAAGGGACGAATTAAATATTTATGATATTCCCATCTCAAAAATTACAAAAGAGTTTTTGGAATACGTAAATTTAATACGGACTCTTGATCTCGAAACTGCCGGCGATTTTATTTTGATGGCTTCGACTTTGATGCACATAAAAGCTAGGATGCTGCTTCCAAGAGAGATTGATGAAAAAGGAGAGGAGATTGATCCGAGAGCCGATTTGATTCAAGCACTTCTTGAATATAAAAAATATAAAGAAATGTCGGAAGAACTTTCATTCTTTGAATCAAACCAAAGGAAGATAAGTTACCGCGGTAATTATTCAGAAGATGAAAAAATAGCTCCGCCGGATTATGAAATATTATTAAAAAATGTTTCTATTTATGATCTGGCGAAATCTTTTAAAAAAGTTATTGAAGGACTAAAAGAACAACCAATTCATGAAATAAGAAAAATTAATATTACCATTGATGAGCAAATTAATTATATATTTGAATGCTTCGGTGAAAAAAATGAATTGCATTTTTTAAGTTTGGTAAATGAAATGAAAGAAAAAATTAGAATAGTCATTACATTTGTTGCACTTTTAGAGCTTGTAAAAATTGGACGGATAGGTATTAAGGTGTCAGATAACTTTAATGATTTTGTACTTATTAAGATTGATTTTTCTAATGGAATAGAAAATGGATAACATATATAATTCCGTAATTGAAAGTTTAATATTTTCGTCCGATGAACCTTTGCTGCCATCGGAAATTATTAAAGCCGTAAAAGGTATCGATGGGGAAGAAATACAAATCAGCAATGATGATATTGAGAAATGCGTTGCAGAATTAAATTTGAAATATGATGAAGCAAATTCTTCATTTAAAATAACTCCTGTTGCAGGTGGATTTCTTTTTGCAACACTGCCGGAATATTCTAAATATCTTGGGTATCTTTCTTCTGAAAAAAGCAAAAGAAGATTAAGCTCAGCAGCACTGGAAACACTTGCTATAATTGCCTATAAGCAGCCAATCACAAAACCTGAACTTGAAACAATTAGAGGTGTTAACTCTGATTATATAATTAATACTTTACTTGAAAAAGGTTTAATATCAATTTCCGGAAGAGCTGAAACTATTGGTAGGCCACTGCTTTACAGCACAACCCCGGAATTTTTAAAATACTTTGGATTGAACAGACTAAGCGATCTTCCAAAACCAAGGGAGATTGAAGAAATAATGCAAGACGAAGATTTTCTTGAACAAAGAAGAAAAATTATGATGAACGTAATAGAAGATTCAGTTGAAAATGAATCCGACAGCAGCCGGACTGAATCAGAAATGAATGGCGATGAGACTTAATAAATTTATTGCAGATTGCGGGATTGCTTCGCGAAGGAAATCTGAAGAATATATTCTTCAAGGAAGGATCTCCGTAAACGATAAAATAATTATGGAGCTTTCTTACAAGGTTGACGAGACAAAAGATAATGTATACTTGGATGGAGAGAAAATAAGCGTAAAAAGGAAATTGTATTTGTTAATGAATAAGCCCAAAGGTGTGATTACTTCAACTGATGATGAAAAAAATAGAAAGACTGTTGTCGATTTAATAAAAGTTAATGAAAGAATTTATCCTGTAGGAAGATTGGATTATAATACAACCGGCGTTTTAATTCTAACCAACGATGGAGAATTTAAAAATCTTTTAACACACCCAACTAATCATGTACCGCGTGAATATGAGGTAAGCTTGGATAGAATATTGACAGAAGAAGATAAAGCTCAGTTATTAAAAGGAATTTATATTGAGGGCAAAAAAGGGAAATTCATAAAAATTAAATCTTCTAAAAATAGGAGGAACGTAGTTGTTGATTGTGTTGAAGGACGAAATCATTTTGTGAAAAATATGTTTGGTACTTTGGGCTACACTGTTCAATCTTTAAATAGGAAAAGTTTTGCAGGATTAACTGCTGATATCCCGGTGGGCAGCTATCGAAAGTTAACTGATGCAGAAATAAAAAACATTGTTAATCAATATGCTTCTTAAATTCTATTCAAAAATTCTTTTAATATTTTTTTTGTTTTCTATTAATGGTTTTTCTCAACAAACTAAAATTGTAAAAATAGAGAAAGACTCAATTGGTAATTATACTTATTCAACCATTCCTCAATTCTGGGGACAAATGGAAGACGTTTTCCACGACCCTAATTTTAGTAATTCAGTTTGGGGCGTTGAAATTCAGTCTATTGAAACCGGGGAATATTTTTATAAGAGAAATGAAAACAAACTGCTCATCCCAGCTTCAGACATAAAGCTGTTTACAACTGCGGGAGCATTGAACATACTAGGGAGTGACTATAAATTTTCTACAAATATATTTAATGCGTGGAAAAATTGACGGCTCTGTTTTAATAGGTGATTTAATTGTACATGGTAGAGGAGATCCCACAATTTCAGGACGCTTTTATAATAATGACCAACTTGCTGTATTTAAAAAATGGACTGATTCATTAATTAATTTGGGGATAGATGAAATAGATGGAAATATTATAGGTGATGATAATGATTTTGATGATTTAGGTTTAGGTGCGGGTTGGCCGTGGGACCATGCTAGCTATTGGTTTTCCGCTCCTTCCGGGGCTATATCGTTCAATGATAATACTGTGGATATTATAGTAACTGCCAAAGGAAAAACCGCAAATGCTTCAATTTTAACAATGCCGAAAACAAATTATATAGTTATCGTCAATAACGTAAAAAAAGTTTCTAAAGATTCCTCCACCAATATCGATGTCTATAGGCAGCTGGGAACAAATATAGTTACTGTGTTTGGTACAATAAAAGATCAGGACTCAACCAAAACATTTGTTACAGTAAACAACCCTACACAATATTCAATGGTAATTTTTAAGCAAGTTCTGGAATCGAAGGGCATATCCATAAAAGGATTTCCTATTGACATAGATGATCTGACAAAACCTTATGATCAATCAGAAGCAAAAACACTTTTTACATATTATTCTCCACCATTAAAAGAAATTATAAAAGTAATTAATAAAAACAGTGAAAACTTTTTTGCTGAACAGTTAATAAAAACCATAGGTCTTGAAGAGAACGGTTTTGGTACAGTAAAAAACGGTTTAGATGCGTTGCGTTATGTTATTTTGGATATGGGTATTGATCCGGATAATATGGTTATGGTTGACGGCAGCGGACTTTCAAGATTAAATTTGGTAACTCCCAGACAACTTGTAAGCTTATTAAATTATATGTTTAAAAGTAAATACTTTGTTCCGTTTTATAATTCCCTGCCTATTGCCGGAGTTGACGGGACGTTAGGCACAAGGATGAAAGGGACACGTGCCGAAAATAATGTAAGAGCAAAAACCGGCTATCTGGAAAATGTCAGAAGTATGTCTGGCTATGTATATACGGGAGATAATGAACCAGTAGCATATTCTATTATTGTAAATAATTTTAATGTGCCGATTAAATTGGCAGAAAATATTCAAGACTTAGTTTGCCTTCGCCTGGCAAACTTTAAAAGAAAATAAACGGAGGATAAGTGGACAACAGTAATCAGCAAGATATAAATGTATTAATCAAAAGAAGACTGGAAGAGCTAAATGAATTAAAATCAAAAGGATTTGAAACTTTCGGCTATTCATTTGAAGTTGATTCAAATTCAAAAGATATAAAAGATAATTTCATAGATGATGAAAAGCGAGTAGTTAAAATAGCAGGCCGCTTAATGACAATAAGAAAAATGGGAAAAGCTTCATTCGCTAATATTCATGATGATAAAGGAAAAATTCAGATATATTTAAGGAAGGATGATATTGGTGATTCTTATGATGCCTTTAAGCTGCTGGATATTGGAGATATAATCGGTATTGAAGGTTATACATTTAAAACAAAAACCGGTGAAATATCCATTCATGTTACTAAAATGGATTTACTTTCAAAATCATTAAAACCTCTGCCGATTGCTAAAGAGACAGTAGATGAGCAAGGAAATAAAATCATTCACGATCAATTTGCAGATAAAGAGCTTAGATACCGACAGAGGTATGTGGATTTGATTGTTAACCCGGAAATCAAAGATGTATTTATAAAGCGAAGTAAAATAATTTCTGCAATGCGCAGTTTTTTGGATTCAAATGAATATCTTGAAGTTGAAACTCCTATTCTTCAGCCACTATACGGAGGTGCAGCAGCAAGGCCTTTTACAACTCATCACAATACGCTTGATACAACTTTGTATTTAAGAATAGCAGACGAACTTTATTTAAAGAAACTAATTGTCGGCGGTTTTAACGGCGTTTATGAGATTTCAAAAGATTTTAGAAATGAAGGAATGGACCGTACTCATAATCCTGAATTTACAATGATGGAATTGTATGTGGCTTATAAAGATTATAACTGGATGATGAATTTTGTTGAGAAGATGATTCAATCAATTTGTGAAAAAGTTTTTGGCACATTGGACTTTGAATATGAAGGGAATAAAATAAATTTTTCTTCTCCATGGAAAAGAATTTCAATGATAGAGGAAATAAAATCAAAAACCGGTATAGATGTATTAACAGCGGATGTTGATCAATTAAAATCAGCAGCTAAAAAATTAGGAATTGATAGTGATAAAAATGAAACTAAAGCTCAACTTATTGATGAGATATTTAGTGAATCAGTTCAGCCTGAATTAATTCAACCTTGTTTTATTGTAGATTACCCAATTGAGATTTCTCCGCTTGCTAAAAAACACAGGAGCAAAGCCGGGTTGGTGGAAAGATTTGAAGGATATGTTGCCGGACGTGAATTATGCAATGCATTTAGTGAATTAAATGATCCTATTGATCAAAGAGAAAGGTTTGAAGCACAAGTAAAAATGAAAGAAGCAGGAGATGAAGAAGCGCATCAAATTGATGAAGATTTTATTCGCGCTTTGGAATATGGTATGCCTCCAACAGCCGGTATTGGTATCGGTATAGACCGATTAGTTATGCTGCTAACTAACCAATCTTCCATACGCGATGTGATTTTCTTTCCGCAAATGAAACCGGAAGTGAAAAGCTGATTATGATTTTGAAAAGACTTACAAAAATAATTGCTATTTGATATTTTGATTTTTTATAAAATTAGGTAATATGTGCTTAAAATAAAGTTGTTGACATTTTTGTTCACATCAAATTTTTATATTAAAAACTTTTGTTGGACAGAAAATAATTCAGGCTCATCTACTATTTACAATTGTCATAAGGTACGGTTTTGAAATATAGTATAATCATTCCCGTATTGAATGAAGAAAAATTACTTCCCCAATTGCTCAAACAATTGAACGATCCGCAACTTAGAAAAGAAAATGATTTTGAAATTGTAATTTCAGATGGCGGCAGTAAAGATTGCACTGTTAAAATAGCTTTGGAACAAGCTGAGATTGTGAAAGTTCATTCCAAAAAACACAAACAAAATATTGCTGAAGGGAGAAACCTTGGAGCAAAATATGCAAATGGGGAAATATTTATTTTTCTAAATGGCGACGTGTTATTAAAGAAACCAATAGAGTTTTTTAAATTTGTCAATCAAAGATTTGTTAAAAGCAAATATGTGGCAATGACATGTTTTGTTAAAATATTTCCAGAAGAAGAAAAGTTTTCAGATAAAATATATCATGGACTTTATAATATATATTTCTGTTCACTTAATTGGCTTGGTGTCGGAATGGGAAGAGGGGAGTGTCAAATAATAAGAAGAGAAATATTTGAAAAGATGAACGGTTTTAATGAAAAGCTTGCAGCGGGGGAAGACTTTGATCTTTTTAAAAGAATAAGAAAGCATGGGAAAATTCTATATACTAATAAAATTAATGTTTATGAATCTCCGCGCAGGTTTAGAAAGTTTGGATACTCAAATGTTACCTGGTCCTGGATGAAAAACAGTGTTTCGGTTATTGTTAAAAACAAATCAATTTCAAAAGTATGGGAACAGGTAAGATAAGTTGAAAAAATTATTAATCTTCATCTTTATTTTTACTTCATTCATTTTTGCTCAAACAGAGTATGTTAGTGTCGATAACCCTGTTTACGATTTTTTAGAAAGAATGGAGACACAACATGTAATTACTGATTACAACTCTTTTGAAATTCCTAAAACTCGAAAAGTAATAGCTGGTTATTTGAATCAGATAATTAAAAATAAAGAAAAGCTTGATAATTATGATAATAAATTACTGGAAGATCTAAAGGTAGAATTTGAATTTGAACTATTTGGAACCACTGAAAATTCAGAAGCAATTCTTAGGAATGGCAATTATAATCTTTTAAATCAAAAAGAAAAATATTTGTATTATAATGTAAATCCCGGGAAAGCAAATATTTTTATAAATCTGCTTGGGGAGGGGGAATATATTAATAGAAACATTAGCGATTCATCAGGAAAATCAACTTTACTTGGTGTGATTGGGGGTGAGATTCGCGGAACTTTCTTGGATAAATTCGGTTTCGGTATTCACGGCACAAATGGTAACGTTTTTGGAAACCGAACCGCAGCACTTGCCAGAGAAGATATTAAATACAATTATAAATTCAATGAAAACCCTAATGAAACTTTTTTTGATGAAACTGCCGGTTATGTTACAGCAGATTTTGATGTTGTTAAATTTAAAATTGGCAGGGACAGAATGAATGTTGGCTATGGAGTAACAAAATCAATTTTGGCAAGCAATTCACCTTTATTTGATTACATTTCTTTCAAAATAAATTATGATTTTTTTAGCTTCTCTTATTTTCATGGAAAACTTTTAGGGCCTTTTTCTTATGACAATGATACTATAACCGGCGGTTCTGCAAGAATTGAAGAAAAATATATCGGCTATCATCGAATAGGTTTTAATTTTTCTCGTCATTTTGATTTTGGTGTTGGTGAATTAATTATATATGGAGATCGGCCTTTAGATTTGTCTTATTTTAATCCTTTTAATTTTTATAAATCAGTTGAACACGCAAACCAGGACAGAGATAATTCAATGTTGTTTTTGGATTATAATAATAATTCAATTAAAGGCTTAAAGCTGTTTGGGACATTCTTAATTGATGATATGCAATTTGGCCAAATAGGCAAGGGCTGGTGGGGGAATGAAACAATGTTTAATGCCGGAGTTTATTCGACAAATCTCTACAACGTACTTCCGTTGGACATTCATATTGAGTATTTAAGAATAGAGCCTTATACTTTTAGTCATCGGCTTATAAGGAATGCATATACAAATTTTGGATATAATCTTGGACCGGATATTCAGCCAAATACTGGATTGTTTTTTAGCCAAATAAATTATAGGTTTAACCACAGATTAAGTTTAACCGCCGGTTTATCCTATTCTGAACACGGTGCAAATCCTATAGTGGGAGATGGAATGATTAGAAATGTGGGCGGTGATATAATGCTTGGACACAGGTTGTTCGATTCGGAAAGAGTTACATTTTTAGATGGTGATTTACAGTATTCCAGAAGTTATACTTTTTCATTATTTTATGAACCAATCAACCAGATTAAATTTTCATACGTACTTAGTATTTATAAATAGAAGTTATACAAGCAATGAAACAAATTCTTTTTTGAATTTATCAGTTAAGCTTTAAAGAAAATCGGAGAGATAAATGAATTTCAAAAATGTTAAAATCCCAATCGGCGTAATAATTTTAACACTTGGAATAGTGCTCGGGACACAAATACAAAAAGTTTTCTCAGATGATAATCTGAGAAATAATATTATAAAATTTAATGATGTTCTTACTTATACTGAAAAATATTATGTAGAAAATGTAGATACTCAAAAACTGGTTGAAGCCGCAATCAATGGAATGTTAGGCAAATTAGATCCGCATTCGGTTTACATTCCTGCAAAGCAAATGGAATCAGTAGAAGAATCATTTAGAGGAGATTTTGAGGGAATTGGAATAGAGTTTCAAATAGTAAATGATACTTTAACTGTTGTTTCTCCTATTGCCGGCGGACCGAGTGAAGCACTTGGAATAATGTCCGGTGACAGAATAATAAAAATTGATAGTGGAAGTGCAATTGGTATTTCTAACGATGATGTAAGAAATAAGCTGCGCGGAAAAGCCGGAACAAAGGTAGGCGTTACTATTGTCAGGCATGGTGTAAAGGATCCAATTACGTATGAAATAACCAGAGACAAAATACCTTTGTACTCAGTTGATACACATTTTATGATTGATAATAAAATAGGGTATGTTAGTGTTTCAAGATTTGCTGAAACTACTTATGATGAATTGGTAAATGCTTTAAATGATCTTAAGAACCAGGGCATGAAAGAATTAATTTTAGATTTACGAGGAAACCCTGGAGGATATTTAAATCAGGCAGTTAAAATTGCAGATTTATTTATTGCGGGTAAAAAGAAGATCGTTTATACCAAGGGTAGGAGAGCAGAATTTGATGAAGATTATTTTTCTTCCGATTCATCTCCATTTGAAAAAACCCCATTGATTGTTTTGGTAAATAAAGGCAGTGCCTCCGCAAGCGAAATTGTTTCCGGAGCAATACAGGATTGGGATCGAGGATTGATTGTCGGTGAAACAACTTTCGGAAAAGGATTAGTTCAAAGGCAGTTTGATTTGCCTGATAACTCTGCAGTTCGTCTAACAATTTCGCGCTACTATACTCCTTCAGGCAGACTTATCCAGCGTGATTATAAACATCTGAAAAATGCCGAAGAGTATTATGCCGAGGTCGGTGAAAGAAAAGATACTACAGAAATGGATAACTTAGAGCACACTGCTGAAAGTGATACTACAAAACCGAAATATAAAACAAATGCCGGCAGGGTTGTTTACGGCGGCGGCGGCATTACTCCTGATTATTTTATTCCTTCTGAGAATATAACTAATTATACCACAGATCTTCTAAAGAATAATTATTTTTATCAATATATACTTAGTTACATAGATTCAAATGATAAATTAATTAAATCAGAGTATGGAAATGATTTAATTAAATTCAAAGGACAATTTAATTTTAGCAATGAAGATTTAAAACAATTTATTAAATATGCATCGGATAAAGGTGTTAAGTTTGTTGAAAAAGATTTTGAGAAAGATAAGTCTTACATTGCTGCAAGATTGAAAGCTCAGCTTGCAAGAAATTATTGGAAGAACGAAGGCTGGTATTCTGTTTTATTAAAGATTGATAAGCAAGTTGAAAAAGCTACAAAACTTTTTGATGAGGCTAAAGATCTGGCAAATCTTAAATGAAAATAATTTGTCAAATTTTAACAATATTTTTATTCTCTTTTATTTTCAGTTTACTTTTTGCAGCACAAAATAATAATGAACCGGACAACTCTTTAGAAATAAAAAAAAAGCTGCAAGTGGGGGAGGAACTAACTTATGTTGTTAAATATTCTTTGATTAAGCTAGGTGAAGTAAAATTAAAAATAATAAGCAAGAATACTGAAAAAGGAAAAACTTATTACAGAGCAATGGCGTTTATTGATTCGTATTCAGGAGTACCATTTGTAAATCTTCATCAAATTTATGAAACAAAAATTGCCGTGGACTCTGCATCAAGTTTTTTCCGGGGGTTAGTTAAAGGCGATGAATATACTTCGTTCACAGATTACAATTTTGATTATAAAGACACTACCATCTATATAAAAAAAGGCAAGGTTTATCCGCATCAACTATGGGTTGATTCGACTACCTCAAGAGATAAAAAATATCAGGATGGCTTATCAATATTTTATTATGCAAGGATGAATACAGGGCAAATTAAAAGTGAAGATATTCCTTGTTTTGTTAATGAGAAAAAAGTAATTACAAAAATAAATTATTACAATGATGTATCTGATGTTTCAATTGATGCAGTTGACTATGATATTGCATGCGTAAAGCTTGATGGTTATACAGATTTTGTAAGTGTTTTCGGGTTAACAGGTTATTTTGAAGGCTGGTTCACTAATGATGAAGCGGCAATACCGATAGTTGCTAAAATGAAAGTAATAATTGGAAACATCTCTTTAGAATTAATAAATTGGAAAAGAGAAGGATGGACACCTCCAAAGTACACTATGTAACAGAAGAAATTAAATTATTCCCATATTTAGAATTCTTCCCAAAGATACATGAAACAGTTTTTTTAGCTTCAGGAGTTAAAATAATTGGCAATGTTGAAGTTGGTGAATATTCAAGTGTTTGGTACAACACTGTTATTCGCGGAGATGTTCATTATATTAAAATTGGGTCAATGACGAATATTCAAGATTGTTCAATGCTTCATGTTACTAACGGAAGATTTCCTTTAAGCATAGGCAGTAAAGTTACAATAGGCCATTCAGTTACTTTACATGGATGTACTCTTGAGGACTTGTGTTTGATAGGAATGGGCGCAATTATTTTAGACGGTGCGGTAGTTCAGCAAAAATCTTTGGTTGCTGCAGGAACAGTTGTAAAACCTAATTATATTGTTCCGACCGGGAAACTTGTTGCCGGGGTTCCGGGAAAAGTTGTAAGAGATTTAACTGATGCAGAAATGAATGACTTCGAAGCATCTGCAGAGCGGTATAAGAAATACACAAAGATCACAATTGATTCTTTAAGTAAAATGAATATTTAAAATTGATAAACATCTCGTGGTAAAAAACTTATTTGTTAATAATTCGTCTAATATTAAAATAGACAAATTATTAGTTCATAAAATAGTTCAACAATTAAAAAGTGCTTTAGAACTTACAATTAATTCTTTAACAATAAATTTCGTTACATCAGAAGAAATTGAAAATATTAATATTAAATATTTGAACCATCATTATTCAACCGACATAATCACTTTTAATTATGAAGGGAAAAATAATTTGATTGATGGTGAAATATTCATTTCTTCTAGTGACGCTGTAGTAAATTCAAAAAAATACAAAGTTGGTTTTGACATAGAAATCTTTAGACTTGTAATTCATGGAATTCTTCATCTATTAGGCTTTGATGACCAAACTCAAGCCGAAAAAAAAATAATGAAAAAGTACGAAAATAAATTGCTAAAGAATTATAAATTTCTTTTATTGAGTTCAGAAAATAATTAGTTACTGTTATTTGTAATTATTTGATAATTGCTTTTTTCCACATAAAAGCAAAGAATTTTGAAGCAAAATATATGCTGATTCAACAAGCTGCTTATCAATACCTGGATAATTTAAAAAACATAAAAAGATATTCCGCAAATACTTTAAAATCATATAAAAAGGATTTAGAAAATTTTTTTGAATATTGTTCAGATTATTCGAAAGAGAGTCTTGATTCAGTTTCTGAAAAATTTATTAAGTCTTATTTAATGATCCTAACTGAGAAAGGAATCGAAAAAAAATCGATTTCCAGGAACCTTGCATCGATAAGAGGATTATTCAAATATTCATTTCAACATGATTTTATTGAGACTAACCCGGCAAGTAATATTTCAAATCCAAAAGCGCAAAGGAAACTGCCGGAAATAACTACAACTGATTCTATCCTTAATATTTATGATTTAGCAGATGAAAATGACGAAAACTCTAAAACCATAAAAATTATTTTTGAATTATTATATGGATGTGCACTCCGTGTTTCAGAGCTTTGCGATTTGAATAATTCTGATCTTGATCTTAATTCTAAAACTGTAAGAGTGTTTGGAAAAGGAAGCAAAGTTAGGATAGTGCCTGTGGGGAAGAAATCAATTCCGATAATAGAAGAATATTTAGAATTTAAGAATGAAAGCGATCCTCATGCAGCTTTGATAGTAACTAAAAATAAAAATAGAATTTACCCAAGGTATGTATATAGAATTGTAAATAAATATTTATCAAAAGTAAGCGACATAAAAAAGAAAAGCCCACATGTGCTTCGTCATAGCGCCGCGACACACATGCTTGATAGAGGCGCCGATTTAAGAGCTGTAAAGGAGATACTAGGGCATGAAAATTTATCTACAACTCAAATATATACTCATGTAAGCATTGAAAGGTTAAAATCTACTTACAAGAAGTCTCACCCAAAATCTTAAACATATGGAGGAACAATGAACGTAATAATAACGGCTCGAAAGTTTAAAGCACATGATACTTTAAAAGATTTCATAAATGGGGAAATATCAGGATTAGAAAAGTACAATGATGACATCCTGAATGCAGACGTAAAATTGAGTTATCGTAATAATAAAGTTGATGTAAAAATTGCAGAAATCATTTTAACAATTCCGGGGCAAACTTTCAGTGCACAGGAAGAAACAGATGATTTTAAAAAATCTGTCAGTGCGGTTATAGAAAAATTAATAAGGCAGCTTAAAAAACATAAAACGAAAAAAATAGCTCATGCTTAATGTTTAAAATAAATTCAAAAGCAATATCAAGAAAAGAATTCATATCAGTTGGATTCATGTTTAAATACTCCGCTGAAAAGTTTAAATTTAAACTTTATTCAGATGAATCCGGCTTTGATAAAAAAATCTATGAACAAAACTTACACAGGCCCGGCTTAGCTTTAGCCGGGTTTGTTGATTTATTTTCTTACCAAAGAGTTCAATTATTCGGGAATACGGAAGTAAGATATCTATCTCAATTGTCTGATGAAAACAAAAAAATAACTTTGGAAAGATTTTTTAAATTTGATATCCCTTGTGTTATTTTAACTGACAATAATAAACCATTCCCGGTTCTTATCGAATTGGCAAATAAATATAAAACTTCAGTTTTCGGCACTCCATTTTCGACTACAAAACTAAACTATTTCGTTAGTGATTTTTTAGATGACCAGTTTACTCCAAGAATTTCCGTTCACGGGTCCTTAGTCGATGTATATGGTGTAGGGATGCTTTTTGTCGGAAAATCTGGCATAGGTAAAAGTGAAGTAGCGCTTGATTTAATTGAAAGAGGGCATAGGTTAGTTGGTGATGATGTAATAATTCTCACCAAAAAAGGCGAAGGTATATTAATGGGTTCTGGAACCAATATAGCAAAGCACTTTATGGAAATAAGAGGCCTTGGTATAATTGATGTGGAACGAATGTTCGGAATCAGAGCTATCAGGTATCAAAAAAGGCTCGAAATTATTGTAGAACTTGAAGTTTGGGATCCAGAGTGGGAATATACGAGAACCGGACTCGACGAAAATTCGGTAATTATTTCTGATGTTGAAATACCCTACGTAAAACTACCCATTTTACCAGGGAAAAATGTTACGGTAATATCGGAAGTAATTTCATTAAATTATTTATTAAAACATTATGGTTACGATACTCCTAAAATATTCGAGGAAAAATTGAAACAAAGGATTAGGAGTAAAAAATCAGACGACCTAAGGGGAGTCGATTATTTTGAACATGATTTTGAATAAAATCAATTAAAATTGTAGCCTTGACAAAATTAACCTATTTATTTACATTCGGTGCCTAAATATGAAAAAGTTATATTATTTTTCTAAAGCGAAACTTCAATTTGTAGAAATCACAAATTTTAAAGTTAAGTTCATAACCTCATTTATAATATCTGTATTTATTATAAGCACTTTGGTAGTAGGCAGTTATTATCTTATTTATTCAGCTACAAATTCAGAAAAAGGATTTTCAGAACTAAAAAATGAAAATCAAATTTTGAGAGATAAAGTTTCTGACATTGTGACAGAATATAAGGGCTTGGATAAACAGTTAAATGATTTGAGAAATGTAAATGACGATTTAAGAATTGCTGCTAATTTACCACCTATTTCAGATGATGAAAGAATGGTTGGTGTTGGCGGCGGCTATATTGATAATAATATAGATTTTTTAGCTGACCCGGAAAACTTGGAACTTAAAAAAGCGCTTAGTTATATTGATGAAGTTTCAAGAAAAATTCAATTTGAAAAAACACTTTACGGTGAAATCACAAACCAGATAAAAGAAAACAAAAAATTATATTCTGCACTGCCTGCAATCAAACCATGTACAGGATATGTTAATCATGATTTTGGAATGAGAATGCATCCCATATTACATATCAGAAGAATGCATGCCGGAATAGATATTTCAACTGACATCGGTACTTCTGTCTATGCAACAGGTTCTGGCGTTGTCCAGTTTGTTGGTTATAAAGGCGGTTATGGTTTAACTGTTGTTATTGATCATGGTTTTGGATATAGAACTCTTTATGGCCATTTATCTTCTGCCAAAATTCGCAGAGGAGCAAAAGTTAATAGAGGTGATCTAATTGCTAAAAGTGGTAATTCGGGTTTATCATCAGGCCCTCATGTTCATTACGAGGTAGAGCATGATGGAGTCAAACAAAATCCCATTGAATTTTTCTTTGATGATTTCAGCTTCTTTGAAATAACAAGTAAGAATAAGACAAAAAACTTATAATGGAGATTAAATTATGATTTGGACGGTGGAGCTTGCTGCTTACTTAGATGATGCCCCATGGCCCGCCACAAAGGAAGAATTATTAGAGTACGCCGATAGAATCGGGGCACCTTATGAAGTGATTGAAAATTTAATAGAGCTTGAAGATTCTGATGAACCTTATGAATCTATTGAAGATATTTGGCCTGATTATCCTTCCGATGAGGACTTTTTTTATAACGAAGACGATTATTAGTATAGGTGCTTAAGCACCTTTTTTTTGCTATGGAAAACTATTGGTTTGGCCTATACGGTCAGGATTATGCTAAAGAATTATTATCAGGTATAATCAAATCTTCCAAAATCCCTCATGCATTTTTATTTCAGGGCGTAGAAGGCTGTGGAAAAGAATTTGCTGCCATTAGATTTATTCAGGCTTTAAATAAAAATATTATTACTACTACCAGCAGTGATCTAATAAATAATTCAATTGCCGGATTTAGCGAACCTTACGTCAAGTATATAATCCCACTTCCTAGGGGAAAAAATGAAAATGACGAGAGCGGCCCGTATGAAAAGTTATCCGAAGACGACATTCAAATATTTAAAGATGAACTAGCGACAAAAATCAAAAACCCTTACCATAAGATCAGACTTCCGAAAGCAAATAATATTAAGATTAACAGCATAAGAGATATTAAGAAATTTCTCTCATTTAATTTTAGTGACATAGCTTATAGAGTTGTACTTATTTCAGATGCTCATTTGATGAATGAAGCTGCTCAAAATGCTTTACTTAAAAATTTAGAAGAACCGCCGGAAGGTGTAATCTTCATTGTTTCAACTCCATATCCTGAAAAGCTAAGAGAAACTATCAGGTCAAGATGCTGGTTAATAAATTTCCAACCATTAAGTGTTGATAATATTAAAAAAGTTTTAACCGAATATTATGACATTGATTCGGAATTGTCAGAAAGTGTAGCAAGGTTTTCTGGAGGTTCAATAACAACCTCATTAAAATTAATTGAAAATGATTTCGAACAGTTACTTGATAAGACTATTTTTATTTTAAGATATTCTTTTGGTAAAAAATATGATTCGGCATTAGCAGAATTTTCTCAGATAATTTCTGATGGGGATATACAGACGGTAAGGCTTTTAATACAAATGATTATTATCTGGTTAAACGATATACAAAAATATAAATACAATTTGGAAGATTACTATTTTAATAAACATATTGATACTATTACTAAATTCACACTAAAGTTTCCAAATATTGAAATAACAAATTGTGTTTATACCCTTGATAGACTTTCCTCTATGTTAGAGAGTAACATTAACATAAATCTAGTAGTTTTAAACACTATCTTTGAGTTAGCAAACCTTACAAAACAAGTGAAATAAAAATTTTATTTTACTGTTGTTAATTCAAATAACTGATTATTCTATGAATTTTTTTTATGTTTGTTTATCTTTTTAAACCAATAAAATAAAGGTGATTTCAAATGCGTAAAGTTGTAATTACAACTGCTAAAAGAACTCCTATAGGCTCATTTGGAGGCTCACTATCTTCTTTAAGCGCACCACAACTAGGCAGTATTGTAATAAAATCTTTAATTGATGATTCAAAAATAGACAAGAACTTAATTGATGAAGTAATTATGGGTAATGTTTTAACTGCAGGATTAGGACAAGCCCCTGGAAGACAAGCAGCAATTTATGCCGGTGTGCCGGATAAAACAGAATGTTTAACAATAAATAAAATGTGCGGCAGCGGGTTAAAAGCTGTTATGCTGGCTCATCAAGCTATTTCATTAAATGACGCTGAAGTGATTATTGCCGGCGGACAGGAAAGTATGAGCAACGCACCTTATCTTTTATCTAAGGCAAGATTTGGTTATAAAATGGGTAACAGCCAAATTATTGATTCGATGGTTGTTGATGGATTATGGGATGTTTATAATAATTTTCATATGGGAAATTGTGCAGAAGATTGCGCTAGAAAATTTTCTTTTTCAAGACAACAGCTAGACGAATTTGCAATTAATTCTTATAAGAAGGCACTAGAAGCTCAAAAAAATAACCGGTTTAAAAATGAAATAGTGAAGGTTCCTATTATGACAAAAACCGGTGAGATTTTTATCGAAGAAGATGAAGAACCATCAAAAGTTAAGTTTGAAAAAATTCCAACACTTAAACCGGTTTTTGAAAAGGATGGAGTTGTAACCGCAGCAAATGCATCAAGCGTAAACGATGGTGCAGCAGCATTATTAGTTATGTCGGAAGAAAAAGCTAAGGAATTAAAGCTTGAGCCTTTAGTCGAAATAGTTGCCCAGAGTTCCTCAGCCAAAGCGCCAATAGAATTTACAACGGCTCCTGCTGATGCTATTACTAAAGTGCTAAAAAAAGCTAACATGAAAATGTCTGATATTAGCATTTATGAAATAAATGAAGCTTTTGCGGTTGTTTCTCTTGCCGTTAATAAATTACTTGAATTAGACCCTTCAAAAGTGAATGTGAATGGCGGCGCAATTGCGTTAGGGCATCCAATTGGTGCTAGCGGTGCTAGAATTTTGGTAACACTAATTCATGAAATGAAAAAAAATAATTTAGAATATGGCCTTGCGTCCCTTTGTATTGGCGGGGGAGAAGCATCTGCAGTAATTCTTAAAAATTATCAAAGCTAAAAAAAATGGATATAAAAGAAGTAACAGTAATTGGAGGCGGAACAATGGGCAATGGCATTGCTCATGTTTTTGCTTCTAAAAAATATAAGGTCAATCTTGTTGAAATGAACAAAGAGTTATCAGATAGAGCCATATCAACTATTAACAAGAATATAGACAGACAAGTTAAAAAGGGTATTGTATCAGCTGATGAAAAAGGGGAGATACTAAAATGCATAAACCCAATAATTGAAGTAAAAAATACCCCTTCAAGCTCTGATTTAGCAATAGAAGCTATTTATGAAAACAAAGAGGCTAAAATTAATTTATTTAATATGTTAGAAGATATAGTTAAAAAAGATTCTATTTTTGCTTCTAATACATCATCAATTTCAATTACAGAGTTAGCAAAGAATCATAGGCCTGATAAGTTTATAGGAATGCATTTTATGAACCCTGTTCCGGTCATGAAGTTAGTAGAAATTATTCGAGGCTTTTCAACCAGTGATGAAACATACAAAACAGTTAGCGAACTGTCATTAAAATTAAATAAAACACCAGTTGAAGTTTTTGATTACCCGGGTTTTATTTCAAATAGAATTTTAATGCCGATGATCAATGAAGCAATATTTGCTTTGTTTGACGGGGTTGCTTCTGCAGAAGACATAGATACGGTTATGAAACTTGGTATGAATCATCCAATGGGCCCTTTAACTTTAGCAGACTTTATTGGATTAGATGTTTGCCTAGCAATACTTGAAGTGCTATATAATGGGTTCAATGATTCTAAATACAGGCCTTGCCCTTTATTAAAAAAAATGGTTGCTGCAAGCAAATTAGGCAGAAAAACAGGGGAAGGTTTCTTCAAATACTAATTATGCAGATATAAATTGAAAGACAAGAATAATAAACAATTCTTAAAATTTTTTATACGATCAAGAAGTTTAAAAGAAATTTACAAAAAAAATTAGCTAAACTTTCATTACCGGATTATACTACATTCACTATTTTCTCTGTAATAATAGGAATTATAGTAGGATTAGCGGCAGTCTTTTTTCATAATTCAATTGAATTTTTTAACCGGATTTTCTTTGAACAAACCGCCGAAGGATTATTCTTTTTAGGCGCTGCTGCTGTTGTTGTTATTCCAGCTATCGGCATGCTTATTCAGGCAATAATGATCCTAATGGCTCCCGATACAGCCAAACGGAAAGGTGTTTCAGAAGTAATTAAAGCTGTTGCTTTGAGAGGCGGGTATATACCATTAAAGACAACCATATTTCATTTTATTGCTCCTGTTGTATGTATAGGGTCAGGAGGTACAGTTGGCCCTGAAGGGCCTGCTGCTCAGTTAGGGGGAGGAGTTGCAAGCCGTATTGGTAGTCTTTTAAGCTTGTCCGATGAAAGAATAAGGATATTTACTGCAGCCGGTGCAGGAGCAGCAATATCTGCTATTTTTAATTCTCCATTAGGCGGAGTTTTTTTTGCATTGGAGATAATCCTATTAAATGATTTTCACACTCCAACTTTTTCAGCTTTAATTTTATCTTCAGTAACTGCAAGTGCTGTATCCAGAATTCTTTTGGGAAACGAATCTGTTTTTGTATTTCATATTGCTGGGCCAGTTAATTATTCTCATTTATATTTGTTTGCAATTTTAGGAGCATTCTCAGGCTTGATTTCTGTATTGTTTATCAGATACTCCAATCAAATTCAAACATTATTTAGAAATAATATTTACGCTAATAAAATTCCTCAATGGTCAGTAATGATTGTCGTAGGATTATTAGTTGGAGTGAGCGGATATTTCTATAAGGAAATTTTTGGTATTGGTTATTCTGCTATTAATGAAATTCTGGCAAGCTCAATAGCATGGCATGTTGTATTAGTATTGCTTGTGCTAAAATTTATTTTAGTCCCATTAATTTTATATTCAGGCGGTTTTGGGGGACTTTTTGCTCCGTCATTATATATGGGAGCGTGCTTCGGATATCTGTTTGCCTTAGTTGTTAATTCAATTTGGGGATTAAATTTAGACGCAACAACCATGGTATTGGTAGGAATGGGTGCAATGCTTGGCGGAGTAAATACAATTCCTATTTCAGCAATATTAATTATTTTTGAGATGACACAAAATTATTCATTTATACTTCCATTAATGCTTGCAGTAATTATTAGTACCATGTTTGTTCAAATAGCTTTACGAGGTTCAGTTCAGGAAAAACATCTGGAAGCTGAAGGCTTTAGGTTGTCTGAAGGTCGTGAAGCAAATATACTTAAATCAGTTTTTGTCAGTGATGTTGACTTAGAAAAAATAGATTTAATTAATGAAGAAATGGGACTTCCTCAATTGATGGGCAAATTAATTGAGAGTCCTAATAGTTCATTTTACACCGTGAATTCTCTAGGGGAACTTTCCGGGATCATGACTGAAAACGAACTTAGGCCAATTATAACCGAATATGAAATAGTTAAAGATGTTATTGTTGCCAGGGACATAGCTAATCCATCTATTACAATTGTTAAAACTGATGATGATTTAGATTATGTGTTAAACCTATTTGGGAAATTAAATTTAGATCAATTTCCGGTGGTAAGTTCAGAAAACAGAAAAGAAGTTTTAGGAGCGATAACCAGGCAAAAAGTTCTTTCAATTTATAACCGGGAAACTTTAAAAGAAAATTTAGCCAGTGGTTTAGCTAAAGAATTAAAAACTCTTGATAAGTCGACTCCTACACAAGTGGCTGCCGGCTATTCAATTATTGAAACTCATGTGCCTAATTTATTCTTAGGTAAAACATTATCTGAAATTAAATTAAGAAATAATTATGGGTTAGAAGTTTTAATGATAAAGAACATTAAAGATATGTTTGATCAAAAGAGTGAACCAACGATTTTAACTCCGGATCCAAATTATAAATTAAAAAATGCGGATAGGTTAGTTTTATTTGGTAATGACGATAAGCTTGAGAACTTCATTAAAAATATTCATTGAGATAAACTTTCAGAAATGTCCGATAATGTATATTATGTAAACTAATTATTATTCTATTCAAATTAATCTTGGCAAATTTTAAATACAAGTAAATAACTGCAATTAATAATATCCCCCAAATAGCCGGGCTTCTTTTTCTTCTAATCTTTTTATGTTGTCTACTAAATCCCAGCTTCTTTTTTCTTTTTTCTTTTTCGTCTAATTCAGGCTTATAAAATCTGGATGGATAATCAAATACTCTATGACTTGGTCTTTTCATAAACATAAAAATACTGTGTCCTAATTAGTTTCAAATAAAGCGGATACAAACAATTTCGGATCAAAGTTTTGTAAATCGTCAATACTTTCACCAACGCCAATATATTTCACAGGTACTTTTTGTTTTGAACAAATTTGGAAAATTGCGCCGCCTTTTGCAGTTCCATCTAGCTTAGTAATTATAAGGCCTGAAATGTCAGTGACCTTAGAAAATTCTTGTGCTTGTATCAATGCATTCTGGCCGGTGTTGCCGTCAAGAACTAAATAAGTTTCATTGGGAGCATAATCTAATTGTCTGTTGATAACTCTTTTTAATTTATGAAGCTCGTCCATCAAATTAGTTTTATTGTGTAACCTGCCGGCAGTATCAATTAAAACAATGTCGTATTTTTCTTTAATTGCTTTTTGGACCGTTTCAAAAGCAACAGAGGAAGGATCTGAGCCTTTATTTTTCTGTATAATGTCAACACCCGCTCTTTGAGCCCAAATGTCAAGCTGTTCATTAGCTGCCGCTCTAAAAGTATCTGCTGCACCTACAATCACTTTTAATCCGGATTTTCTTAAAATTGTTTGCAAGCTTTCCAATTGTAGTGGTCTTCCCTGCTCCATTTATTCCGACAACAAGAATAACATAGGGCTTATATTTCTTGATGTTAAATTCAAGTTGTTTCTGATTTCCGTTATCATCAAATACCTTTTCCAATTCCTTTTTAACATATTCTACCAGCTTGATATTTTCCCTGTCCTTTTCTGATTTATATGTTTGTCTTGCTTGCTCTATTATTTTTTCAGAAATATCAAAACCGATATCCGATGTTACTAAAATTTCTTCTAGTTCATCAAGTGTCTTATCATCAACAACTGCTTTGCCGGTAATTGCTTCATTAATTGAATTTACAATTTTATTCCTGGTTTTAGATAAGCCGCTTTTTAATTTATCAAAATTTATATTTTCAAATAGATTCATAATCTTTCTGTTTTAAAAATTCACTTGCCCTAATTGAATAACCAATTAGAGATGCAAAGATTAATATAATGCTTAGTCCATATATTATTTTAAATATCAAGAATGATGTATCAACTCTCAAAATAAAAAGTAAAATAACTATTCCAATATTTATTACTGTTATTTTCCCAAGCATATTTGAAGGAAGAACTCTTTTAATTCTATTGGTAATAAATATTCCGCCTAAGGAAAATCAAAACATCTCTTCCAATTATCATTATAAAATAATAAGCTGGAATTATTCCAATCATATAAAGCTTAATAATAATTACTCCGATTGCTACTTTATCAGCCAACGGGTCAATTATTTTTCCAAGCTCAGTCACTTCATTAAATTTGCGGGCCAGGTATCCATCAAGTATATCTGTCACAGTTGCAAATAAGCAAAGAGCAAAAGTAATGTATCTAACATTTGGATATTCAAAATTATCCAGTAAAACCCAAAATGGTATTACAAGAAGTAGCCTTAGAAAGCTAAGTATATTAGATTTAGTATATATTTCTTTTGGATTAATTATCATTTTACTACTGCAAATTTACCAAGTTTTTCTTCAACTTCATTATTTTCTTCATCTAGTCTAACAATTCTATAGATATAAATTCCGCTGCTTATTTCATTTCCATTTTTATCTTTCAAATTAAAATCGACTCCACCGTTCCCGTTAGTTTCTTCAATCTCATCTACCTGTTCCCCTGAAAGTTTAAATATAACAATTTTTGCTTTTTTAGGAAGATTAGCAAATGTTAATTTTTGTGTTCCGTTACTAATTCTAAATGGGTTAGGATAGACATAAACATTAGACAAATTTTCAGCGAAATCAGTTAGAATTATATAACTTCCTGCACCTGAATTAATTTTAATCTTACCAGTTTCAGTTGAAGAAAATATATTTTGAATTCTTAATCTATACTCCCTCCCTACTGCACCAACCGGCTTTGTTTTATCAAGAAAGATATAAATAGTTTTTTTATCAGATGGATCAATTTCAATTTTAGAAATATTATTAGATGGATTAAATTCATAGTTTGCTAAATCAGTAGCAGAAGCTTCGTCTGCATCAAGATTAAAAGTGACCTTTATTTCAAATGAATTAAGAATAGTATGTGAAGAAACGAAAAACTCTTTTACTGTTTCTGTTGAATCAACATCAAAATTTAAAGTATCAGTAAGAATTGGAGAACCATAATAGTCATTAATATTATTAACTATCAATTGATGTGCGCCTACTGTTAAATTGTTTTTAAATGTTAGTAAATATGAATTTTGCGATGCAGCAGAAATAGAATTAGGGTAACCAAAATTCATCACCTGGAATGATTGAAGATTTTCTATTGTATTATTTACCAGGCCTGAAAAATCAACAAGGACTGTTGAACGAGAATTATTTTTAATACCAGTTATATACGCAGGTTGATGAGAATAAATTTTTATTGTTGAAGTTAAGCTAGATAATTTATCCTGCTTAGTTTGATCAAAAGATTGCAGCTTATAAAAATAATATTTTTTGTTTTCTACGTTTGAATCTGTATAAGAAAGTTGACTAGTTGAATCAATTAAAGAAATTGATTGTTCTGATTCGCCTTTAAATACATAATACTTTTGTCCGGATCCATGCCATCCAATTTTAATTTTTGAAGAATCCAAGCTATAGCCGGTAAAATTAGTAGGAGTTAAAGCTTTATGAGATTCTGCAAATTCATAAAATTTATATCCCTCCGGTAATTGTAACCCGATTTCTGTAACTCCGTTTTGATTTAAATCTCCTGCAAAAATATTTTCTGTATTAACACCTTCTTTGAAGAAAACAATATCTCCGCCATTAGACCTGCTTTTAATTATATATGCGTAAGGAAATATATTTAATATTAATTCATCTTTACCATCATTATCGATATCTGTAAACCGAAGCGATTGATATACTTTTGTAAAATTAAATCCGATAAATTCCGCAGATTGATCTAAAAATAATTTTTCATATAGAATATTCGGTTTATCGTTTTTAAAATTTAATATCTTCAGCCAAAAATTGGGAGCAATACTATTGGTTTGAAATAACACAGCAATATCACCTATTCCATCACCATCAAAATCCCCCACAGACATTATTTTATTTAAGCTTGTTGTAAACTTAGTTATCAAACTATCGCCTTTTTCAAAGCGAAGCGGATTCTTAAGAATTTTGTAACTAATTAAATCTCCATCGTAATCTACAAACCATAATTCATCTATTCCATCCCCATTTAAATCGGCGATAGCAACATTTCGATATATATGGTTTGGAAAATCTAAATTACTGTCATAAGAATCTAAAAAGCTAAAATTAAGAAGATTATTATATGATAATATTTTTAAATCTTTAGTTAAATGATAAACTCTAATCAAAGTATCATTAACATTTGTGATAATTTCTGATATACTATCTCCATCCATATCTCTGGCTAAAATAGGGTAAAATGAAGTATCCTTGGTAATCTTATTAACCAATTGAAAAGATATTGCCTGATTTTGTTCATCAATAAATCCCTCTCTATTAAAAGAGGAAAGCAAATCTTTTTTTCCATTATTATTAAAGTCACCAAAATCTCTTGGAAATTTATTTTCCAATGAATCAAGTTTAATGAAATTATTTCCATCAAGTCCATAGAGCCCAAAGTAAATATGTTTTAGAGAATCTGAGTAAAATAATTGAAAAAAGATTTCATTGGATGTTTCAGATAAAAAGTTTACAGGATTTTCAAAAAGATTACCATTGGGCAAGCTAAACGGCAGTTCTTTATAAGGAATCATAGAAGGAACATCATCAGTTTTAAATTGAAAATAATTTTTCCCATCTTTTAAATCCGTGGTTAGCCCTGCTAAGTTTTCAGCTTCAAAATAAATATCATATGTGGTATTAGGCTGAATAATTTGTTTTGGAATAAATCCGTAATGAAGCTGCTTAACAAATTGGTTGTTTGTGCTGAAGCCATCCAAAGTTATGTAATTAAAATTTTGCTCTCCAGCTTTTCTATAATACATCCTTGAAATTGATTTCTGGCTGGTATATAGCTCACCAACAATAGTCGACTTATCTCCGTAATAAACCGGGCCGGCACCAACAAGTTCCACTTCCGGAGCAGTTCTTTCAATATAAAAATTAATTCGTTCTTCAGTTGTATTGCCATTGTTCATCTGAACAGTAAGTTTTAATGTATATGCATCCTCTGCTAAACCCGTTAAATCTAATTTATAAGTGTTATTATTCACTATTTGATTTTTAACATTAGAAATTAATGAAGTCCAATTATCCGGGTTTAATCCTTCTCCCGTCATTAAACTGTAACTAACGAAGTACGGAGACATCACTGTTAGATTTACATTTAAAGTATCCTGGTAGGTAGAAAAATCTTGAGAAGGATAGTTTATTTTTATTTTAGCAGGCGCGAGTATACTTAATGCTTTAAATAAATTTAATCTGCCGGCACCGTTTTTAATGTCCCAACCGGTTTCACCAACATCATCGCAAGTAGATTTTAGGATTTGTTTTACCTCTTCATTTGTGAAATTACCAAGAGATAGAATTAATCCTGATGCGGCAGAAACGTGTGGAGCAGAAAATGAAGTACCGTCATATTCTAAATACCCTCCATTTAAATCTGTGGTAAGTATGCCTGATCCTGGCGCGATCAAATCTAAAGTTGTTCCATATGTAGAATATGAAGCCTTAGTATCATCTTCAGTTGAACTTCCGACACTAATTACTTCACTATAGCCGGAAGGATAATGTAGTTCACTATTTCCATCGTTACCAGATGAAGCAACTAACACAACATTTTTTAATATGCATATCTGATAACATCTCTTTGCCCG
>CAVZSD010000005.1:0-85072 GCA_963777615.1 uncultured Bacteroidota bacterium
AAAAACTTGGGAAAAAGCTTGCAAAGGATTTAACGAAAGCAGGAGCTAAAGAAATTTTAGATGAAATTTATAAAAGCGTACGATTAAAGTGAGATTAAAAAACAGAATAACATCATATCAAATTCGTAATGAATTAAAGAATGTCATTTCGAACGAGTCATCGAGTGAGAAATCTTTAACGCTCGTTGGAAAAAGATTTCTCCCTTCGGTCGAAATGACAGTTAGATGTCGCCAGTTTTTTCTTCCTAATTTATACAATTTATTAATTTCATCAGCTTTAATAATTTTACTTTTTATTTCAGCTAATTGTACCAATTGCCCTTCTAAAGAAGAAATGAAAATACCACAAAATGTTATTGAAAAATCGAATCAAAAAATAATTTCAAAAACCGGAGAAGATTTTTTCAAGAACAATTTAGTTTAAATCTAACCGATAGCAAAGAAATCAACGGCAAATATTTGATGAAGTATAATTTCAAAATGGATGACAAGCCTTTTGTTAATGAAAATATTTCTTTTATGGTTGATTCAACTGGGAAATTTAGTAGGTGGACAAAAAATAAGTGGAATTCCAGATTGTACAAATGGCGATTGTGATTATTCAATCGATGAATCCAAAGCAAAACAAATTGCAGAAGCCCAAGGACTTGAAAAAGGAATTAAAAATTGGAAGACAGATTTTGTGTGGAATGATAAATATGAAAATTATGTGTGGAAAATAATTTCAACTTCATCCGAATCACAAGGCTCTGAAGGATACAGAGGCAGTGGAAAAGAAATGTTAATTGATGCCAATAATGGTAAAGTTTTGGAATCAAATAGCTGGCATGTTAGATAAGATTTAAAGTTACTGTTATAAACCCAATTTCTTTAAGAAATTGGGTTTATCGACAACACTCGACATAATTCAATTGACGATATATAAATGATTGAAACAAAATCGAAAAAGGAAGTAAAAAATTTAAAGCGTAAAAGAATTCTTGATTCTGCTGCATTACTTTTTTCGCAAAAAAATTATCATGAAGTAATGGTTGATGATGTTGCAAAACTTGCAAAAATTGCCAAAGGAACTGTCTATAATTATTTTACTTCAAAAGAAGAATTATATTTTTCAATAATTGGCCAACGACTTGAGAAATTAATTTCTTCTTTAAAAGAAAAAATAAAAACTGAATCAAATAGCATTGATGCTTTACATTCATTTGTAATTCATCTTTATATGTTCATGATGAAGTACCAGGATTTCTTTTTAATCTACCAGAAAGAATCCCTTAAAGCAGAAAATGAACATTGTGCAGAAGTTTCAAATTTAGATCATGAACTTAAAAAATATTTTCGTTGGAATTATTCGCAATGGTAAATCGGAAAAACTTTTTAAGGAAATTGAAGAAAGTTTTGCAGTTGATTTGATTTTAGGATGTATCTACGGCGGGGTTTCCCGCGGGATCGAAATGCATTACGGTGAAAATAAATAATTTGAAGAGCGTGAAAATATTTATGATTTTATTTTGCACGGAATATTTTTGGAGACGGACAATAAAATGTTTCCTTTAAAAGATAAGACAATTGTAATTACTAGGACAGTAGAGCAATCAAAAGAATCGAGTGAAATATTTAGTCAGCTTGGTGCGAGAGTAATAATTATCCCTACTTTGGATATCGTCCCGCCTGATAGCTGGCAGCAGTTTGATAAAATTATTTCTAAAAAAGATAATATTGATTTTATAATTTTCACTTCGACTCATGCTGTTAAAATGTTTGTTAAAAGATGCGGCGAGTTGAATGTTGAGTTGAATTTCAGAAAAATAAAAGTAGTCGCTGTTGGAACTAAAACAGCAGCGCCTGTGAGAAATTAAAAATACCGGTTCAAATTATTCCCAAGAAATTCAGCAGCGAAGGAGTAATAATTGAATTGTCAAGTTATGACCTTGACGGCAAAGTGATTTTTATTCCGCGAAGTGCAATTGGAAGAGAAGAACTGCCGAATGAGCTTGAAAAGCTTGGGGCAATTATTAAAGCGGCACCTGTCTATAATGTTTCTATTCCATCTGAAGAAAAAATAAAGTCTTATGTTGAAAAGCTCAAGGAGAGTCATCCGGATTTATTTATTTTTACAAGTCCTTCAACATTTAAAAAGTTTTTAGAGATTATGAAAATAACTAACCCGGTTGAATATTTTAATGGATTTGATGTTGCGGCAATTGGTCCAACGACAAAAATGGAATTGGAAAAAAATAATCTAAAAGTAACTATTACGCCTGAAGAATATACAATCGAAGGTTTGGCAAATGCGATTGTTGATTATTATAAACAGAAAAAGTAATTAGGAGAATTGTAATTTGAAACTAAAGAATGATTTATTTTTAAGAGCGTGCAGAAGAGAAGCAGTAGAACGTACACCAATCTGGATAATGCGGCAGGCAGGAAGATACCTTCCAGAATATAGAGCGGTTCGTGCAAAATCAGATTTCTTAACTATGTGCAAAACTCCGGAACTTGCTGCCGAAGTCACAATTCAGCCTGTTGATTTAATTGGTGTTGACGCAGCAATTATTTTTTCTGATATTCTTGTTATTCCCGAATCCATGGGAATGAATCTTGAATTGATTGAAAGCCGTGGGCCGGTTTTTCATAATCCGATTAGAAATGAAAATGATTTTAATTCACTTAACGAAATTGACCCATTGAAAGATTTGAAATATGTTCTTGATGCAGTTTCATTGACAAAGAAAGAATTGAATGGAAGAGTTCCTTTAATTGGTTTTGCTGGTTCGCCCTGGACACTTTTAACTTATATGGTTGAAGGAAAAGGCTCCAAAAATTTTGCTGAAGTTAAAAAGCTGATTTATAATAATCCTGAACTTGCTCATAAGCTTTTAGATAAAATCTCAAATGCAGTTGCAGATTATCTTTCTGCAAAAATTGATGCTGGCGTTGATGCTGTGCAAATATTTGATACCTGGGGGGGAATGCTTTCGCAAAGTGATTTCCAGGAATTTTCTCTAAATTATATTGAACAGGTAATTTCCAAAATTAAAAGAGATAAAGAGCCGGTAATTGTTTTTGCAAAAGGCGTTCATTATGGAATGGATAAAATCGTTAAAGCTGGAGCTGATGTTATTGGACTTGACTGGACAATGGATCTTGGAAAAGTTAGAAATGAAGTCGGTGATAAAGTTGCGCTTCAAGGAAATTTAGACCCGACAGTCCTATATGGAAGTAAAGAAAAAATTAGAGAAGAAGTTAAAAAAGTCTTAGCCTCTTATGGTGAAGGAAGCGGGCATATATTTAATCTTGGCCATGGAATTCTTCCCAATATTGATCCGGAAAATGCGAAAGCATTAGTTCAATTTGTGAAAGAAGAAAGCAAACAATTTCACCACAGAGACACGGAGACACAGAGGATTTGAATAAAGAACAATTAAATAAATTAACAGGAATAATTTTAGATTGTTCTATTGAAGTTCATAGAAAATTAGGGCCAGGATTGTTGGAAAGTGTTTATGAAGTTTGTTTATGTAAAGAATTAAGTTTAAGGGAATTAATTTTTCAGACAGGTTCCTTTGCCGGTTAATTATAAAGGTGAAAAATTAGATGCCGAATATAGAATTGATATTTTAGTTGAAGAAGAAATTATTGTTGAAATAAAAGCTTGTGAAATATTACATCCTGTTTATATTGCACAAGTATTAACATATTTAAAATTATCAGATAAAAAGATTGGATTTTTAATTAATTTCAATGTGCCAAAATTAATTGATGGTTACAAAAGAATAATAAATGGATATTTTTGAAATTACTCTGTGGCTTAGTGCCTCTGTGGTAAAAGAAAAGGAGATGAGAAATGTTTGAAATAGATTTAACGAAGTTTAAGAAATACGATAAGCCGGGGCCGCGATATACAAGCTACCCAACGGCGCCGCAGTTTAATGAAAATTTAAAGCTGAAGATTATCTTGATGAAATAGTAAAAACTAATTACGGTGATAATCTCCCCGACCTTTCGCTTTACTATCATCTCCCCTACTGCGATACACTTTGTTACTTCTGCGGCTGCAATATGATTATAACCCGCAACAGAGATAGAGTAAACGAATATATCAAGTATGTAAAAAAAGAAATGGACTTAATAAGAAGCTATCTTTTAACCGACCGCAAAGTTTCGCAATTGCACTGGGGCGGAGGAACACCGACTCACTTAAATCCAAATGAAATTGCAAACCTGGCCTCTTATATTCAAGAGTCATTTAACTTTAAAGATAATTCAGAGAATAGCTGCGAGATTGATCCACGCGGATTAACAAAAGAACATCTTGCCGCTTTGCGAGATAATGGATTTAATAGAATAAGCATGGGTGTTCAGGATTTTAATGAAAAAGTTCAGAAAGCTGTTAATAGAATTCAGCCGGAAGATATAACAAGACAAACTGTAAGCTGGGTTAGAGAACTTGGCTTTCACAGCATTAACTTGGATTTAATTTATGGATTGCCGTTCCAAACAGTTGAATCTTTTGCAGAAACAGTTGATAAGATAATTGATATTTCTCCGGATAGAATTGCAGTATTTAATTATGCTCATGTACCGTGGATGAAAAAACACATGGCGTTAATCCATACAGAAGATATTCCGATGGCGGAAGTAAAATTAAATATTTTAAAGATGACTGTAGAAAAATTAACAAGCGCAGGATATGTATTTATAGGGATGGACCACTTCGCAAAACCGGAAGACGAGCTTGCAATTGCTTTCCATGAAAAAAAGCTTTATCGTAATTTTCAGGGCTACAGTACTCATGCTCACGCCGACCTTTACGCAATGGGAATAACAGGAATTAGCCAGCTTGAAAAAATTTATGCACAGAATTATAAAACAGAAAAAGAATATTACACAGCGCTTGATAACGAGACTATTCCAACTACAAAAGGCTATAAATTAACTGAGGATGATTTATTGCGTAGAGATGTAATAATGAAATTAATGTGTGACTTTGGACTTGAGTTTTCTTCAATAGAAAAAAAATACAAAATTAATTTTAAAGAATACTTTTCCGCCGGTTTGAATAATTTAAAAGAAATGCAGCAAGATGAGTTAGTTAATATTACTGATGATAAAATCGAAGTGACAAATATGGGGCGCTTGCTTATCCGCAACATTGCAATGAATTTTGATGGCTATATTGAACGAAAAGAAGATACAGCAAAATATTCGACGAACTGTTTAAATAAATTTGTAATTTTGTAAATTATTTTTTTAATATTTGAAACCTTATTCAAAATTTGTCGGAATTAACAGTTATACAGAAAGTCTAATAAAACATTTTTATAAACCAGGAATATTAATGAAAAGAATTAAAGTTTTATTAGCTGCCTTATTACTTATAAATATTAGTGCATTTAGTCAAAACAATAGCGAACTTTTAAAAGCAGTTCAGGAAAAATATAATTCTAATATTTCACTATCTGCTGATTTTATTTTTAGCGTAACACAGACTTCTGATCAGGGCAACAAAAAAACTTCAAAAGAGGCAAAATTTATTTAGGTGAAGGGAACAAGTTTAGAGTTGAAATGGATGAAAATATGATTGTTTGTGACGGCAATACTTTTTGGAATTTTAAAAAAGAAGAAAATAAAATAGTAATAAATAATTTTGATCCGAAAGACCCGTCTTCATTTTCCATCAAAGCAATATTAAATGAATATCCGAAAAAATGTACTGCGGAAGAAGATAATGGAATTATCAGTATTAACTCCCAATAAAGATCGAGACCTTGATTTTACTAAAGCAGAAATTTGGGTAAATAAAAATAATTTAATTGAAAAGATCTGGATTGATTATCCGAGCTGGGGCGCTTTTGAAATTAGCCTTTCAAATTACAAGTTGGATCAAAAAATTCCCGAATCTAAATTCACATTAACACCACCTGAAGGAAGCAAAATTATTGACCTCCGATGAATTAAAAAAATCACCGAACTTTAAAAGAGCGTTGAATATAACATTCTCTTTTATATTGACTTTAGTGTTTTTATACATTGCATTTAAAGATGTTAATTTCAAAGATGTTTTGGAACGAACTTCACAAGCATCTGTATTCTGGATTATTGTACTGATGATTGTGATGATGGCTTCTCATTTTGTCCGCGCAGTTAGATGGAAAGTGATTTTATATTCCGTTAAACCTAATGCATCAATTAAAAATCTTTTTGGCGCTTTGATGGTTGGATATGGAGTTAATTGTGCTGTCCCTAGATTAGGAGAAATTTCGCGTGCTGTTTTAGTCGGTAAATGGGAAAGGCTTTCACGTTCTTCAATGTTTGGAACCGTAATACTGGAAAGAGTTATTGATTTGGTTTTCTTAGGAATCTCCGTAGTAATTTCCATCTACATTGCTAGTGCAGATCTTTATATAAGTTTCCCCTGGCTTAAATCTACTTTGTACATTTCTGTTTTTTTAATTTGCAGTTTGATATTGTTTTTATACCTATTAATAAAATTAAAAGAAAAATTTTATGGAATTATTGTAAGATTCTTATCAAAATTTTCAGAAAAAATTGCAAAAAAAACCGCACACATATTTGAAATGTTAATCACCGGGTTTACAAGTTTAAAAGGAGTAAAAAATTATTTAATTACTTTAATTCTTAGCATATTAATAAATTTGCTTTATGCTTTAAGTGCTTATGTTGGTTTTTATACCGTAGGCATGCAGAACATACCTTCGCCTCATATAACCTTTGCAATGGGCTGGGTTTTAATGAGTATTGCCGGAATAGGTGTTGTTATTCCAACTCCTGGCGGTACCGGCTCTTATCATACTTTAGCTAAATCCACCTTGATGCTTTTTGGCTTTGGTGAAATCATTAGCCTTTCATACGCATTTTTAACTCACATACTTTCGTACATTTTATTTGTTGGTTCTGGATTAATATTCTTCTTTGTACTTAATAAGCAGCATGATAATTTATTTAAAATGATAGAAACAAAGGTTGATGATTTATGAAATTTATTTTCATTGCTTCCCTTCTCTTTATTTTGTCATTCAATTCATTTGCCCAGGTTGAAGTTAGAGGCGGGATGGGAATAAATTATTTAAGCAATCCTTCCTTACAGATTATATCCAAACTATAGTAGGCGAGCAATTGTCAAGCTTTAATTCTGCCGTTAACTTTTCAATTGAAGGCGGCTACTATTTAAATAATTCTTTTCAAATGGGACTGGAAGTTGCCTATTTATTAAATTCATATTCTTATCCGAGTATTTCAGGCAGTTATGATTTTAGTTATAATATAATTATGCCCTCAGTTACCAGTTATTATGTTATTCAAGGAAAGGGATACAATTTTAAATTTGGCGGAGGGTTAGGAATTAGAATTTCAAATGTAAATGAAACTAATCAGCTTTCAACAGTTGCAACTTCATATTCAGCTTTGGGTTTTGGTTTTTTATTAAGAGCAGATGGAAATACTGCTTTGAGCGATAATGTTTATGCAAATATCGGGGGTGATATAAGATACGATTGGAATGGTGATCCGAAAAACGGAAATAATTACATAGTAAATTATAATAACAACGTTAATTTAAACTCACTATCTTTAGGGGTAAGATTAGGCATTACATATAGATTTTAGGAGGTCTTGTTGAACATTCTTGAAGCCATTGTACTTGGTATTATCCAGGGTCTAACGGAATTTTTACCAATCAGCAGCACAGGGCATTTAACCGTTGCGGGGAAATTAATGGGATTAATTTCCAATGAAAATCCGGAACAATGGACGGCATTTATTGCTGTTATTCAACTTGGGACTTTAGCTGCAATTTTAATTTATTTTTGGAAGGATATATGGCAAATATTTTTTTCATTTCTAAATGAAAACATTTCTAAAAGAACTAAATTTCAAAACCAAAGTTTTTCTTCAAAGCTTGGCTGGCTTATAATTATTGGTACTATTCCGGTTGTTGTTATTGGTCTGGCATTCAAACATATAATTGAAGGTGCGCTTACTAAAAATCTATTTGTAATTGCAGTCAGCTTAATTGTACTTGCAATAATTTTAGCAATTGCTGAGAAGACAGCAAAGTTTAAAAAGAAGTTGAAGATATAACATTGAAAGATGCGATATTAATAGGAATCGCACAATGTTTTGCTTTAATTCCCGGTTCGTCAAGATCAGGCACAACAATCACCGGCGGATTATTTATTGGATTAAAAAGAGAAGCTGCAGCAAGATTTTCATTTTTGCTAAGTATCCCGGCAGTTCTTGCCAGCGGCTTGCTTGAGCTGTATGAAGCATTAGCTTTCATAGATAAAACTATGGTGGTTAATATGATTGTTGCTACAATAGTTTCGGCAGTTAGCGGTTACCTGGCTATTGATTTTCTATTAAAGTATTTAAGAAAGAATACAACATTTGCATTTGTTTATTATCGTATTGCTGCAGGGGTTTTTATTTTAGCATTATTATTTTTTAAAGTAATTCAACCTTAGGAGAAAAGATGAGATACATATTCGCTTATTTTTTTGTAAGTTTATTTTTTTTAGGATGTGCTTCAAATAATAATCCGAATGAAGAAAAAAATAATTCAACAATAACGGAGAAAAAAGTAATGGCAGATACAACTAAAACTAACGATACGACTTTAGTTGCAACTATTAAAACTAATATGGGAACTATTGAATTAGAACTATTTGATAAACTTGCGCCAAAAACTGTTGAGAACTTTGTTGGGCTGGCAGAAAAAGGATATTATAAAGGAGTAATTTTTCATAGAGTAATTGATGGTTTTATGATTCAAGGCGGCGACCCAACAGGAACAGGAAGCGGAGGCGCAAGTTTTTGGGGCGGTAAATTTGATGATGAAATTGTTCCGTCTTTAAAATTTGATGGGCCTGGTATAGCTGCCATGGCAAATGCTGGTCCAAATACAAACGGCAGTCAATTTTTTATAACACTTGCAAAAACACCATGGCTAGATGGAAATTATTCAATTTTCGGAAAAGTTATAAACGGAATGGAAGTAGTGCAGGCAATTGGAAAAACAAAAACTGGCGCCAAATGATAAACCTGTTACAAGATGTTGTAATGGAAGAAGTAACAATTGAAAAAAGGCCTAATATAAAATTTCATAATTAAGATACTTTGATTATAAACGCCTCGAATTTTTCCGGGGCGTTTTTTTAACAGATACTTGTTTTACACTTTTTAATTATTAACTTCATATTTTTTCCAAAGTTTTCCAAAATCATAAAAATTCGTTTTATTAAAGATATATATTGCGTTTCTTGCTTTTTATTGAATTTTCAGTACTCAAATTATGACCTACTCTCACTCAAGTGGCATCTATTTTTTACTAATATGTAAATGCTGGAGGTATTATGGAAAATATATTTCTAAAAATAAAATTTAATAATTCTTTAATAATTTTAGTGATCATTTTATTATTTATAGAAAACAGATTATATGCTCAGCCTCAATGGAATCTTATAAACCCAAGAATTAATGGTAACATTACTTCACTATTTTTTGTAAATCCTGATAAAGGCTGGGCATCTGCAAATAATACTATTTATAAAACTAATGATGGAGGTATAACTTTTTTCCCTCAAACAATTGGAAAATCTTTTGTTGATGCAAGCTTTATTGATTATACCAATGGTTTTATTATTAAATCTGATTCAATATTCTATACAACGGATTCTGGGGAAAATTGGAATTTTTTTGCAAGCCCAGTAAATGAGTCAATTAGAAATATTATCGCTACAAGTACTAACAATTTATTTATCTCAACTTCAAGCGGTTTATTTGTTACAGATGACGGAGGTACTAACTGGGATACATTACTAACGAAGAATATAAAGTCATTTTCAGTTGTTAATAAAAATATTTGGGCTGCAACAAATGATTCTGTATATAAATCTACAAATGAAGGCATTAGTTGGGACATAAGTTTAAATTCACTGATTCCAGATGTAATAGGAGGTATACTTAAAGTTCAGTTTTTAGATTCATTAAATGGAATAGTCTCATCACATTTCTCTATAAGTTATTATACCACTAATGGGGGTTCAACTTGGAATAGCGTAGGAGTTGATGACGGTTTTGAAATTTTTGATATTTCTTTAGCTACAAATAATATTAAAATCTTAGCAAGAAGAAATGACGGGGGTGACTTTTTAATTTATCATTTTATTATTTCAGGAACTCCAAGTCAGTATGCAGTTTTTGATTGGGATATTAAAAAAATATTTTCTTTTGATGAAAATAATTATTGGATTTATGGCAACAATGGAATGCTAATTAAATATAACAACAATACAGATACTTGGGATTATTTATCATTTTCAAGTAATACAACTATTACTGGAATATATAATATTAATGATTCAACCGAAATTACTCTTGAACATTATGATTATGAAAAAAGTGGTTTACCTAGACAATTATTAATTATAAAAAAAACAAATAATTACGGAAGGACTTGGCAAAATCTTGGCCCAATACTATTATACGAAGGTGCCCCGTATGATGAAATGGCTTCACAATTTTTAGATGATAGTACTGGATTTATGTGCCAGATAGGATATTTTTTTAAAACAACTGATGGAGGGTTGAGTTGGCAACATATTTCTAACTATTATACTAATGGTGTCTCAACGTATATGTATTTCCTGAATGATTCAATTGGATGGGTAACGGATATTGTCAAATTGGTAAAAACAACAGATGGAGGAATGACTTGGAATACACAAGTAAATTTTGGAGGGAACAATTATTTTAACTCAGTGTATTTTATTAATAAGGACACTGGATTTGCCACAATTGATTATGGTGGTAAAGATTCAATATTATTTAAATGTACTGATGGAGGAAATAATTGGCAAGAATTTTCATTAAATAATAAAAAACACCTAAATTTTGTAAAATTTATAAATGACAGTGTTGGCTTTGTTATTGGGGATTCAGGAACTATTTATAAAACTACAGACAGTGGGGTGAATTGGTCTAATATAACGACAAATATTAATGATAATCTAAATCTACTTAGTAACAATGGAAATATTGTTTGTGTAAGTGGAACTTCAGTACTAACAAATTCAGTTTTCATTTCATCAAATGAAGGTGATTCATGGACAGATACTAATTTTCCACAAGGTGGAGTAACCCATATATCAGTAACACCTTCAAATTTTATTTATGCTTCATCCGAAAGTAAAATCTATTTGTATAGTAGTCAATCTCCAGTTCCTGTTGAATTAAATTCATTCTATGGAAATTATTTAGAAAATGAAAAATCAATAAAACTGATTTTGGACTACAACAACTGAATTATCTAATTATGGATTTGAGATTCAAAGAAAAATTAATAATACGTGGAAAAAGATAGGATTTATACATGGTCATGATAATAGCACCACAGCAAACAATTATTCTTTTACTGATCATGATATTGCTGGTTTTAGTTCAATAAAATATAGATTAAAGCAAATTGATTATGATGGTACTTATAAATATTCTAATACTATTAGTGTCAAATTATACTTTACCATTAGAGTTTACTTTAAATCAAAACTACCCAAATCCATTTAATCCAGTAACAACAATTACGTATTCAATTCCACAAACTCAAAAAGTTACTCTTAAAGTATTTGATATTCTTGGAAATGAAATTCAACTTTAGTTAATGAAGAAAAACCTTCTGGTAATTATGAAGTAAAATTTGATGGTAGCAATCTTTCAAGTGGAGTATACTTCTATAGAATTCAAGCTGGAAACTTTGTTCAAACTAAAAAATTGGTATTGTTGAAATGATTGGGGAAAAAATTTTTGTCAGATTATTAACGCCTCGATTTTCCGGGGCGTTTTTGTTTGTTGGATTAGAGGCATAATTAAAAATAAATCGTGATATCTATAAAATACCCATTAATAATTTGGTGGATAATTTCCTTCTTTAATTGTAGATTAAATATGAAAATAAAAAGTTATGGGGTCTCGCATGAAACAAAAATCGATTTTATATAACTCAAAATAAGAGCAATAATTTTTAAGTAAAACATTTTAAAATTAAATATTGATAATTTATAGTATTTATTGAAACAAAATAAAGCGGGGATTCAAATGAAAAAATTAATTACTTTCTTTGTCTTTTTTCTTTTCACCACTACCATCTTTGCTAATGGGGTTGGAGTTGTCAATGCCGGTGAACAGGTTTATTTAAAATTACTATCCTCAACTGTGAATGTTAATGTGGAAAACCGGTAGCAGTAATAAAATCCACACAAATATTTAAAAATAATTTAACTTACCAGACCACCTTTAAATATGCATTCCCGTTGCCGGAAGAAGCAAGCGCCATTGGGTTGCGCTGGTTTATTGAAGGTAAATGGCATGATGCTGTTATTTCTGCGACTCCGCAAGATACGACTTTCCCTGGCGGGGGTGAACCCAATCAAAATTTCTTAAATTATATTGGTCAAACACCTCTTTATTTTGATTTTAGTAAACCATTAGATGCAGATTCATCAATTATAATTGAATTAACCTATGTAGAATTTTTAAAATATAAATTTGGTAAAGTTCAATTTGAATATCCAAATGATTATACAGCAATTCAAACAGATGTACTTGACAAGCAAGAATTTATATTTGATCTTACTTCTTCAAGAACTATAGAAAATATTCAGCTCCTGATATATTAATTCTGATTCCTTAGTAAATAATGGAAACTCAGCTTTCATTTCAAAAAGTATTTACGAATCGCAAGCATCAAATAATTACCAGGTTAATTATCAACTAAGCTTAAATCAACTCGGACTATTTAGCTTCAGCACTTTTCAGCCTGATTCTACCGTGCCTGATAATCTTGGCAATGGATTTTTTGTTTTTGTAGCTGAGCCGGATCCAAGCCAGAATACAAAAGTTATTAACAAAGTTTTTACATTAATTATAGATCGCTCGGGCAGCATGTATGGAGAAAAAATGGATCAAGCAAAAAATGCTGCGGATTTTATTGTAAATAATTTAAATGAAGGTGATAAATTTAATATAGTCGATTTTTCAGATTTTATAAGCAGTTTTAGGAATGAGCATGTAATTTATAATACTGAAAATCGAGATGCAGCTTTGAACTATATAAGTTTATTGCAAGCAGATGGAAGTACAAATATTTCTGGGGCATTTGATATTGCCGTTCCTCAATTTTCAGTTGCTAATGATAGTACGGCTAACATTATTATCTTTTTTACAGATGGTCAAGCAACTGCCGGAATTACTGAAACAAATTATCTTCTTGAACATATAAGTTCACTTATAGGACAAGCAGAATCAAAGGTAATCGTTTTTTCCTTTGGTATCGGTTCAGATGTTAATCATCAACTTTTGACTTTGCTTTCAAATCAAAATAACGGAGTATCCACATTTCTGGAAAATAATCAGTTGGAAGAGGTGATTACAGATTTCTATTTGCAAATAAGAAATCCTGTTTTGCTTAATTCTGAAATTTCTTATGCTGATAGCTCCACCATAAAAGAAGTTTTTCCAAATCCACTTCCTAATTTATATAAAGGCAGTCAAATGATTGTTTCAGGAAGATATGCTCATCCAACAACAACAACTATTTCACTTAAAGGAAAAGCATTTGGAACGGCGGTTGAGTATCAATATCAATTATCCCTTTCAGATTCCGAAGCTGCGCAGTATAGATTTTTACCGAAGGTCTGGGCAAAGGAAAAGATTGAGCACCTTTTAGTTGAATATTATTCTTTATCTTATGGCGATCCAATGGCAGATACCATAAAAATTCAAATTGTTAAATTAAGTACAGATTATGGTGTGATTACTCCATTTACAAGCTTTACTGGTGGTGCGACCTCTGTTGAAGAACATGAGCAGACAAAAAAAGATGTTGCTAATCCAAAAGAATTTAGAATTATAGGAAATTATCCAAATCCATTTAATCCATCAACAACAATTAGATTTTATTCTCCTGCAGACCTACACTCGCTTATTACAATTAAAATTTTTAATACACTTGGACAGCTAATAAAAACATTGCATGTGAGTGTAGGTAATAAAGGTTTTTATGAAGTGATATGGAATGGTTTGATGGAGAATGGTGCATCAGCTTCATCCGGGACATACATTTACACAATAGATTTCGGAAATGTCATGATTGCTTCCAAAATGATTTTGTTAAAATAATTAAAGCAGAATAATGTAGAAAAAATTATTATTTGTTTACGCCTCGATTTTCGGGGCGTTTTTGTTCACTTACAACTTAAACCCATCTTAACTTTTATAATCAGCTTACTTTTTTTATTTTCTATGAGACAGTTTTTTAATTCCTTTGTTTTACCATTTTGAATTCCTTCGATTTGACTTTTATTTCATGAAACAACAAGAATTTTTTTCATCCAGATGGACTTTAATAATTGCAACAATAGGTATTGCTGTCGGTACAGGAAATATCTGGCGGTTTTCAAGAATTGTTGCGCAAAATGGAGGAGGCTCATTTTTAATTCCCTGGGTGATTTTTCTTTTAATTTGGTCAGTGCCATTAATCATTGCCGAATTTGCAATTGGTAAATCAAGCCGGTTTGGCCCCGTTGGTGCGATAGCAAAAACTGCAGGTAAAAAGTTTGCCTGGATGGGTGCTTATATTGTTTTTGTTTCCACGGCAATTATGTTTTACTATTCGGTTGTTACCGGCTGGTGCTTCGATATTTTTTATCTGCCATCAGCGGGAATCTTTTTAATACTGCAAATCATCTTGCTTACTGGAAAAGTTTTTCTTCAAGTTATCAGCCGGTAGATTTTTCATTTTATCTCAATGGTGTTTGTTGCTTTCATTATTTACCGCGGCGTTTCAAAAGGAATTGAGCGAGTTACAAAAATTATGGTTCCGGCATTATTAATTATTCTATTTATACTTTTTATTCGTGCAGTAACTCTTCCAAATGCAATTGAGGGAATAAAATATTTCTTTACACCCAAGCTTGATGTAATGCTGGATTATAAAGTCTGGCTGAATGCATTAACACAAAACGCCTGGGATACCGGCGCCGGCTGGGGATTGATTTTAACTTATGCAATCTACATGAAAAAGAATGAAGATATTTCATTAAATGCAGCTTTAATTGGTTTTGGAAATAACAGTGTTTCAATACTTGCCGGAATAACAATCTTTTCAACGGTATTTGCTTTAAGTTCTGTTGATGCAATGACACAAGTTTCACAATCCGGCCCGGCTAATACTGGATTGACATTTATTTATTTGCCGTTATTATTTTCCAAAATGTCTTCAAGTTATTTTGTGAATGCTTTTTTCGCTACAATATTTTTTATTGCGCTATTTTTTGCGGCAGTTACTTCCTTAATTTCTATGGTTGAGCTTTCAACTCGCACTTTAATTGATTTTGGATTTAAAAGAAGAAAGGCAATTATTATTGTTGCCGTTGTTAGGGTTTATATTTGGAATTCCTTCTGCATTAAATTTAGATTTTTTAACAAATCAAGATTGGGTTTGGGGAGTTGGATTAATTTTAAGCGGTGCATTCATTTCATTTTCAATTATAAAATACGGCGTGGATAAATTCAGAACTGAAATAATAAACGGATTCGGAAGCGATGTTAAAATTGGTAAATGGTATAATTTTGTTATCGGAATATTAATTCCAATTCAAGTATTAGTGTTAATTTTGTGGTGGCTGATTTCTTCTGTTTCATGGGATGCTAAATGGTGGAATCCTTTTCATGCGGAAAATGTGGGAACAGTTTTATTTCAATGGGCTATAGCTTTGATTATCTTTGTATCGTTAAATAAAATTATGGTTAAATCTATTTTCGACGAGAAGTAAAAAAAAGACTTCTGAAAAATTAACTTGTGTCATCCTTAGTTTATCGAAGGATGAAGAATTTAGCAAGATATCAACTCCGACAAGCTCAGTTTGACATTTTTAATTTAACGTTATTAAATTTTTCAGAAGTCTCAGAAAATAAATATATAATGAACGCATCTACCATCATAACGCTTGTATTAGTTATTGGAATTGTTTGGGGTGGATTAATTTTTTTTCTTAGTCGTGCAGTTAAATACGAAAAATTGAAATCTAAAAATGGCAAAGAGTAGAAAAACAGCTCCGCAAATTTCGGAGGCAGTTAAAAATTTAAAGAAGAATGATTTTCTCCCTATTTATTATTTTTTCGGAGAAGACAGCTATAGCATTGATAATACCGTAAAATATATTCAAGAAGCTATGGAGCCGTTAATTACTTCAGATTTTGATAAAGAAACTTTTTACGGAGAAAATAAAAGCTTAAATGAAGTTTTAAGTTTTGCATCAACTTTTCCTTTTGGCTCTGAAAAGAAATTAATCATTTTTAAAGAATTTGAAAAAGTAAGAGATAAAAAAAACCTTGTGTCATACGTAAAATCGCCAGTTGATTTTACAACTATCATCATTACTCATGAAGGAAAAATTTCAAGTCTTGATTCCGAGCCGTATAAATCTCTTCTTCAAAACAATTTTATTTTTGAAGCGAAAGAGCTTAAGGGAAACAGCTTAATTAATTGGCTGGTCGAATATTCTTCAAAAAATAAACGAACTTTAACTTCAGAGAATGCACAAATATTAGTTGATATTGTTGGTGAGAATAGAAGCCTGCTTGAAGCACAGCTTGAAAAGATTTTTATTTATTCTTGGCGAGGAAAAAGAAATAACTCTGGATGCAATCAAATCGCTTTCAACAGCTTTAAAAGAATTTAATATTTTTGATCTTCAAAATGCGCTTGCTGAAAAAAACAAAACTAAATCATTAAAAATTTCTTATAATCTTTTAGAAAAAGGAAGTGAACCAATTCAAATTGTTTATATGCTGACAAGGTATTTTACTCAGCTAACAAGATTAAATGAGCTTAAAGTAAAAGCAGGTTCGGAAAATGAAATTGCAAGAAGCATAGGCACTCATCCTTTTTATCTTAAAGATTATTTTAAAGCACGCTCAAGATATACAGATGAAAATTTGTTTAATGCTGCTAAAGCTTTGTTAAAAGCTGATCTCTCAATAAAAACAACAACAGTGGAACCAAAAGTTTTAATAACAATTTTGATTGAAGAAATTTTGAGTTAGGATTTAATTAGTTATCTTTGTCAACGTTTACAAAGAAACTGGTTTAATAACCATTCCTAACATAAATATGTTAATTTTATGTAGTTAAGATGTTATTTGATATTGTGCTAGTATTTCTTAGATTATAATAATATCATCTTATGACATAAAGAGATTATAATCACGAAGGGATGAAATAATTATTGAAAAACATCACGAAAGATATTAACCCTGAAAGGGTGAAATAAGAAATTTGTATATAAAAAAATACAGTCACAAAGTTTGTTTTTAGTTATTTTGCACATTTTCAAATTGAAAAGATTTTTATTTATTTTATTGTCCAATTAAGGAAACATTTCAACTTAATGAAAGTATAAAGAAAACTTGGCAGAAAAATCTCTGGCGGAATTGACTGACGAAGATCTAATACTCGAATTTCAAAACAATAACACAGTTCGTGCATTTGAGATTTTAGTTGAAAGATTTAAAAACCCGTTAACAAATTTTGTATTTAGATTTCTTGGTGATTATGAAGCTTGTACTGATGTGGTGCAGGAAACATTTATAAAAGTTTATAGATACAAAGATTCTTATAACTCAGTTGCAAAATTTTCCACCTGGATTTATACCATTGCCGGCAACTTAGCCCGAACTGAATATCAAAAACGTAAACGCCGAAGTTTTTTTTCGATTAACGCTTTTGGTGAAGATAAAAATGAAAATTTTGATATTCCCGATGAAAGCTATCGCCCGGATGTAATGACAGACAGCGGAATTAAAGATGAAATTATTCAAAAGGCTTTGCAAAAAGTTTCGCCGGTTTATAGAGAAGTAGTAATTTTAAGAGATGTTCAAGATCTTTCTTATGAAGAGATCGCAGAAATAACTGGAATTACAGTTGGTACGGTTAAATCAAGAATAAATAGAGGAAGAGCTCAATTGCAAAAATTGTTAAAAGATATATATAAAGATTGAAGGTGTAAGATGGATTCGGAAAAAGATCCGGCAGCTGCCGGACAATATAAAGATTTGATTAGAAATCTTAATCAGCTTCAGGAAGTTAAGGCTCCAAAATATTTTGAAGCCGATTTAATGAGAAGAATTAAATCTGAAGATTTTGAAAAAGATGAAGTAAGAGTTAGCTTTTGGAATAGATTCTTTTCGCCTGCGAAGTTGATTCCAACCGCGGCATTAGCTGCCGTAATGGTTGTAATGCTTTTCATAACAAATAATCAACCTAATATATCCGATGATCCTCTTTTAGCAGCACCTCGTGAAAGAACTGATTTAATTTCAAGTAACGATATTGCCGTTGAAAATTTTATAAAGGAAAAACAAGAAAATTCAATAAGCCTTAAAAAAGATAAAAGTGCAAGAGATGAATTTAGTAGAGAAGATTCTGATTTAAAAGATAGCCAATCATTAGCAAATAAATCATTTAAATCTGAAGGGTTGTCATCTTCTTCGAGAAGTCTTAAAGGTGGAAATCTACAGGGTAAGTTAAATGCGCCTGCAGTACAAGCTTCATTTGCAATAAGTAAAAGCGGGTTGAATTTCAGGCAGGTTAATTTAAGTAAGGAAGAACGAAAAGAGGTTGAACATTTAAGGGAAAAGTTGTTAAATTCTTACCAAAAGCAATAAAAAAGTAAAATTTCACTTTTATTTTTTCATTGGATTTAAAACATTACTTGTCTATATTTGTTGCTACATTTTTTAAGAAAGTATAATATTTAGGTGTTAATCAAATGAAAAAAGGCATTCATCCAAACTATCGCCCAGTTGTTTTTCAGGATTCTTCTGCTGATTTTACAATTTTAACCAAGTCAACAATCCAAACTGAAGATTCAATTAAATGGGAAGATGGAAATACATATCCATTAGTTAAGCTTGAAATATCAAGTGCTTCTCATCCGTTTTTTACCGGTAAACAGAAATTATTAGATACTGCAGGAAGAGTTGAGAAGTTCAAGAAAAAATATGCTAAGAAATAATTTGATCTGACTTTTTATTTGTTAGAAATAGATTTTTAATTAAGCCGGAATTATCCGGCTTTTTTTATTTTAGAATATTAAATTTTTCAATTGATTCATATAATTTAAATTCTCAATTTTAATCTCACATTATATTTGAACTTATATGAACAAGAAAAGTATAACGGCAATTATCTCTGTAGTTGTGATATTGCTGATTGTTTTTTTAGCACTTAAAAAAACAAAATCGACTGAGTCTTCAAATAATTCAAAGCCAATCTCCAATCCAGCTAATTTCAGTAAAAGCACATATTGTAAAACCGCAGGCACTTGGCAACAATGTTTTGACCAGCGGAACTGTTTTGGCAAATGAAGAAGTTGATTTAAAAAGTGAAGTCTCCGGTAAGATTGTGGAGATTTTATTTAAAGAAGGAAGCCGGGTTAATAAAGGTGATTTGCTGGTAAAAATAAATGATGCCGAATTGCAAGCACAATTGATGAGGGAAAAATATACACTTGAATTACTTAAGGATAAAGAATACCGGCAAAAAAAGTTGTTTGAAAAAGAAGCCATCAGCCAGGAAGAATATGATGATGCACTTAATCAATTCAATGTTAGTAAAGCGGAAGTTGATTTAGTAAAAGCTCAAATTGATAAGACAGAAATTAAAGCTCCGTTTAATGGAATAGTAGGCCTAAAAAATGTGAGTGAAGGAAGCTATATAACTCCGTCAGCAATTATTGCAAGTTTGCAGAATATCAATCCCATTAAAATTGATTTTTCCATTCCTGAAAAATATTCCGGTTCAGTAAAAATTGGCGATCAGGATTAATTTTAAAGTTGTTGGTGATGATGAAAAATATAATGCAAAAGTATATGCTATTGAACCTAAAATTGATCCGGTTACAAGAACATTAAAAATTAGAGCTATATATTCAAATCCGGCCGGAAGAATTTTACCAGGTTCTTTTGCCGATGTTGAACTTGTATTAGATAAAATAGATAATGCTTTATTAGTTCCGACTCAAGCAATAGTTCCGGAATTAAAAGGACAAAAAGTATATATATATAGATCCGGAAAAGTTGCGCAGCAAAACGTAGAATTGGGTATTCGAACAGATGCTTATGTTCAAATTACAAGCGGATTAAGCCCCAATGATACGTTAATAACTTCTGGAATTATTCAAATTAAACCCGGAGCAGAAGTTTCTATTTCAGAATTTAATTAATTAAAATAATTATGAGCTTATCATCACTTAGCATAAGGCGGCCGGTTTTAGCAATTGTAATGTCGATTGCAATTTTAGTTTTTGGAATTTTAGGCTATACATTTCTTGGCGTCCGTGAATACCCTTCTGTTGATCCCCCGGTTATAACAGTAAGCACAAATTATGTAGGTGCAAATGCAGATGTAATTGAATCTCAAATTACCGAACCGCTTGAAGAATCAATAAACGGAATTGCAGGAATCCGTTCACTTACTTCCACAAGCAGGGATGGAAGAAGTACAATCACAGTTGAATTTGATATTAATATTGATCTTGAAACTGCGGCAAATGATGTCCGGGATAGAGTATCTCGGGCTATAAGTAATTTACCTCCTGACGTGGAAACCCCGATTGTATCCAAAGCAGATGCTGATGCTACACCAATAGTTTTCTTAAACATTCAAAGCGATACAAGAAATCTGTTGCAGCTTACTGAGATTGCCAATAATGTTTTTAAGGAAAGGTTGCAAACAATTCCCGGCGTAAGTGAAGTAAGAGTTTGGGGTGAAAAAAAATATGCTATGCGCTTGTGGATGGATCCTGCAAAACTAGCGGCTTATAATTTAACTCCGCTTGATGTAAAAAATGCTTTGAACCGTGAAAATGTTGAATTGCCGACCGGCTCTATTGAAGGGAATAATACCGAACTTTCAATTCGAACAATAGGACGTTTGCAAACCGAAGATGAATTTAATAATCTAATTATCTCTTCAGCAAACGGAAGCATAATAAGATTTAAAGATATTGGACGTGCGGAATTAGGCGCAGAAAATTTGCGTACTGTTTTGAAGAGAGACGGGATTCCAATGGTTGGTGTTGTGCTTGTTGCACAGCCGGGTGCAAATAATATTGCCATAACCGATGAGTTTTATAAAAGAGTCGAACAAATAAAAAAAGATTTACCTTCCGATATAAAAACCGGGATTGGCTTTGATGTTACCACTTATATTAAAGATTCAATCGATGAAGTAGAACAGACAATTTTCTTAGCATTTTCTTTGGTGGTAATTAATTATATTTCTATTCTTGCGCGACTGGCGAACAACAATAATTCCTGTTATTGCAATTCCAATTTCACTTATTGGGGCTTTCTTTATTATGTATGCCGCCGATTTCTCTATAAACGTTTTAACACTTTTGGGGATTGTTCTGGCAATTGGAATTGTGGTTGACGATGCTATAGTTGTACTAGAAAATATTTATACGAAAATAGAAAACAAAATGTATCCCGCCGAAGCAGCCAAACGAGGTTCAGCTGAAATATTTTTTGCTGTTGTTTCAACCACTGTTGCACTTGCCGCAGTATTTATGCCTGTAATTTTTCTTCAAGGACTTACAGGAAGATTATTCAGAGAATTCGGAATTGTAATTGCCGGCTCTGTTATTATTTCTGCATTTGTTGCTCTTACTCTCACACCAATGCTTAAGTTCAAAAATATTGAAAAGAAGAGAAAATCATAATTGGTTTTACAATAAAACCGAACCATTTTTTGTAAAGATGAACAGCTTTTATAAAAACTCTCTGGAAAAATTTTTAAACATAAGATGGGCGGCATTATTAGTTATGCTGGTTTCTATAATTGCAATTGTTCTATTCTTTAAATTGATTCCCGACCGAATTAGCTCCATTGGAAGATAGAAGCAGGTTATCGCTTGCTGCAACAGCACCGGAGGGGGCTTCATTTGATTATATGAGCACCTTTATGGACAATCTTATTCAAGTTTTAGATGATTCACTCGGTTCTGAAAAAGATGCAATAATTTCTGTAACATCTCCTGGATTTGGCGCATCAAGTTCAGTCAATTCAGGTTTTGGCGCAATTATTTTAACTGACCCTAATAAAAGAGACAAATCTCAGCAGCAAATTGCTGATGATATTAACTAAAGATATTTCCCAATTAACCGGTGCACGTGTTTACGTTACACAGCCGCAAACCATTGGCGGCAGAAGAGGTGGACTGCCGGTTCAATATGTAATTCAAGCTCCAAACTTTAAAAAGCTTCAGGATGTTCTTCCTAAATTTTTAGATGAAGCAAGAGCAAATCCAACTTTTTCTATTGTTGATGTGAATTTAAAATTCAATAAACCTGAATTGAAGCTTACAATTAATAGGCAGCGAGCCAGAGATATTGGTGTTTCGACTATGGATATTGCCCAGACAATTCAAGCTGCATTCAGCGGACAGCGGTTTGGATTTTTTATTAAAGATGGAAAACAATATCAGGTAATCGGACAATTTTCACGAGAGAAAAGAGATGCCCCATTGATCTAAGATCACTTTACGTAAAAAATAATAGAGGTGAATTAGTCCAGCTTGATAATGTTATTTCTTTAGTTGAACAAAGCACTCCTCCGCAACTATACAGATTTAATAGATATGTTTCTGCAACTGTTTCTGCGGGTTTAGCTCCGGGGAAAACAATTGGAGACGGAATAAAAGCAATGGATGATGTTGCTTCAAAAACTTTGGATGAAACTTTTTCAACTGCGTTAGATGGCCCTTCGAAAGATTATGCTGAAAGTTCTTCAAGTTTAGCATTTGCATTTTTACTCGCGTTGGGATTAATATATCTTGTATTAGCAGCACAGTTTGAAAGTTTCAGAGATCCTTTTATAATTCTTTTAACTGTTCCATTGGCTTTAGCCGGGGCATTATTTTCACTTTGGTTTTTCAATCAAACCTTAAATATTTTCAGTGAGATTGGAATTATAATGCTTAATTGGTCTTGTAACTAAAAATGGAATTTTAATTGTTGAATTTGCTAATCAGCGAAAAGCATTGGGAATGGATAGACTTGAAGCAATTAAATATGCAGCAGTTGCAAGGCTGCGTCCTATTTTAATGACAAGCTTATCAACTATTCTTGGAATACTTCCAATTGCATTAGCTTTGGGTGCGGGTTCTGAAAGCAGGGTGTCAATGGGTATTGCTGTTATAGGCGGTTTAATATTTTCAACATTTTTAACATTAATGGTTATCCCTGCAATCTACACTTATCTTTCAAGAAAAGTAGCAACTGTTTCAAATGTAACTGAACAGGAAATTCCTATTGAAGAAAAAGAAATTCAAATGGCGGATAAATAAATTTTAATAGAACTATTAGAGGTTATAATAATTTTTCTGTTTACTGTGTTTTGAAATTATTGAATAATAAATATGGCTTATAAAACAAAAATTTTCCTCCCTTCATTAATTTTATCTGTAATTATATCTTCAAATACTTTTTCGCAAAAGCTGTTGACAATTGAAGATGCTATTAAAACAGCGTTAGTAAATAATTATTCAATCAATATTGCTAAAAATGAAAAAGACATAGCCGACAATAATTTTTCAATAGGTAATGCCGGGTTTTTGCCTTCTCTTGATGCAGATGGCTCATATACTAAAACAACCAATAATACAAAACAAAATTATTTAAATGGAACTGTGGTTGATAGAACTGGAGCTAAATCAACTTCATATACTGCTGGTATCGGATTAAACTGGACTATATTTGACGGGCTTAAAATGTTCGCAAACTTAGACCGTCTTAAAGAATTAAAAAATGTGGGAGAAGTAAATTTAAAATCCGAAGTAGAAAATAATATTTCAAAAATTATTTCAACTTATTATGATATTGTTCGTGAACAGCAGGTTTTGGAAGTGTTAAATCAAAGCATAAAAATTTCAGAAGAGAGATTAAAAATTGCGCAGGATAAAAAACAGCTTGGTTCAGCATCAAAGTTTGATTTGCTTCAAGCGCAGGTTGATTTAAATGAAGACAAATCATCTTTGCTGTCTGAAGAGTTAAAATTGAGACAGGCTAAAATTTTATTAAATCAATTATTAGGAGAAAATGTTAACACTGATTATAGCGTGGCAGATACTATTTTGATTAACGAAAGTCTTTCCTTAGATGAATTAAAACCTCTGACGGATGAACACAACAGCGATCTAATTATTGCCAGGCAAAATAAAAATATTTCTGACTCGGAATTAAATTTAGCACGGGCTGACTTATTTCCGATTATTAGTTTAAATGCCGGTTATGATTTTTCTAAATCAACATCAGAAGCGGGATTCGTTCAAAGCAATAAAAGTTTTGGCTTCTTACTATGGAGCAACTGCTTCAATAAATCTTTTTAATGGATTAAGTACAAAGACTGCAATTGAAAATGCTGAAATATCAAAGCAGATAAATGAACTGAATTTTAACCAGGTTCAAAATACATGTTGATGCCCAGCTTTCAAATTCATTATGAAGAATATAAAACCAGTATAAAGTTGGTAACTCTTGAATCGGAAAATTATAAAGTTGCTGAAGAAAATGTGGAAATAGGTTTGGAAAGATTAAAATTAGGAAGCACTACTCCGCTTGAATTTAGAGAAACACAAAGACAATTAATTAACGCTAAAAGCAGGCTGGTGGCAGCACAGTTTGAAGCAAAAAATGCTGAAACAGAATTGCTGAGAATTAGCGGTCAGCTTGTGAAAAATTATTAGTGCCATATCACTTGTTTAAGTAATGCTGAATGGATAAACCTATTTCTTATAGAAATTGGGTTGATAACCAGTAATTTGTTAGAATAGTTTTCCTTTATTTCTCTGATTTCAAAAGCATTTACCCAAAAGAAATCATTACCCGCTCAAGATTCTTACCTCAAAAAATATTAAATTAAAAAATTAAATTTTTAAAGGAATTCACACCAATGCAGCTTTGCATTTTTGAGGACATTTATCACGACAGGCTTGAACCTTTAATATATTCGCGGCCAACTTATGACCTTGTTTGCGGGATTAATAGTTTGAGAAAAAAAATTCTAAGGGCTTATCCTGATGTCAAATACTCATTACACTGCAGGCCATATTTAGAGCATTTTGTTCAGATAAAAAATCCAGGGCATGATATTAATGTTGTAAATGATGATAAATGCCTTTTCATAAACGGAAGAATTTTAGCCCCGCCAAATATGGCAAAAATAATTCCTTTAACCGGGAAAGATAAACTATACATTAATGGTGAAACTATAATAGCCGCCAGGGTATCCGGGAAAAAGTTTAAAGAAATTCAATCAAATCTGAAAGATCTTTTAAGTGAATCCAATTTTGACGGACTTCCCAAAGAACAGGTTGATATAAAAAGTATTGATTACATCTGGAACATTACACACTATAATGCTTCGGAGCTTAGAAGCGATTATGAACAATTAATGATTTCAAAAAAAATTACCAATAAAAATAACATTCTTGGAAATGTTTACGATGGAGTGCATCTTGTTGAGAGTGATAATATATTTATTGATGAAGAGGCTGTTATTAAACCCGGCTCTGTTATAGACGGTTCGGATGGGCCTGTTTACATTGATAAAAAGGCAAAAGTTTTTTCAAATGCTGTAATTGAAGGTGCGGTTTATATTGGCGAATCAACACAAGTTAAAAGTTGTGCACGACTTTATGAAAATGTTAGTGTCGGACAAGTTTGCAAAGTCGGTGGTGAAATTGAAGATACTATCATTTTACCTTACACAAACAAACAGCATAGCGGGTTTTTAGGGCATGCTTATCTTGGAAGCTGGGTTAATATTGGCGCCGATACAAATTGCAGTGATTTAAAAAATAATTACGGCCATGTTAAAGTTTATGTGAATGGAGAAATTGTTGATAGCGGATCTCAATTTCTTGGAGTTATAATGGGTGATCATTCTAAAACTGCAATCAATACAATGTTTAACACAGGTACTATTGTTGGAGTTTCGTGTAATATTTTTGGCGCAGGCTTTCCTCCTAAATATATTCCTTCTTTTTCATGGGGCGGAAGCGATGCAGTTACAACTTACGATATAGACAAAAGCATTGAAACCGGTAAAAGAGTTTTGGCAAGACGAAGTAAAGAGATGTCTGACGCAGAAGAAAAGTTGTTTAGAAAAATTTTTGATTTAACTAAAAAGGAAAGACGAAAGAGAGGATATCCTTATTAATGTCTACGCAATTTGACGAACATAAAATAAAAGATTTATACGAAGGTGTAAGGGGTTTATCTGTAAAAATTCTAAATAGAGTTGAGCGCTCCGATGCTTATCTTGAAAAATTATTAGATAATGAAATGAGAAACAGTGAGCTTAGCGGAGCTGATAAAGCTTTGCTTTATGAAATTGTTCACGGTGTAATTAGATGGATGGGAAGGCTCGATTGGGTGTTGAACGGATTTTACAAAGGGCAATTCTCTAAGGCAATTCCGAATTTGAAAAATGGACTGAGAGTTGCTTTATATCAAATATTATTTTTAGACCGTGTGCCCGACCATGCTTCAGTTAATGAGGCTGTTGAATTTGTTAAAAAGCTTCAAGGGCAAAAACCGGCTGACTTAACTAACGCTATTTTAAGAAACATAATCCGCAGTAAAAACGGGATTAGGTACCCTGATCCTGAAGAGGATTTGGTTGGATTTATTACTGCTTATTATTCTCACCCCACATGGATGGTGAAAAGATACCTGGCAAGATTTGGAAGAGAGAATACTGAAAAATTATTAAATGCAAATAATGAAAAGCCGTATTTAACTTTAAAGATAAACACTTTAAAAACTAACCCGGAAGAATTTAAAAAATTATTAAACTCTGTTAATCTAAAATATAATCAAGGTAGATATTTACCGGAATTTTTTAAGCTTCAAAATTTAACCAACATTACAGCCTGGGAATACTACAATGAAGGATACTTTAATATCCAGGATGAAAGTGCCGGGTTAGCATGCAGGTTTTTAAATGCTCAGCCAGGCTATAAAGTATTGGATTTGTGTGCTGCACCTGGCGGAAAGTCAGTCTATTTAGCCGGACTGATGCATGATGAAGGATTAATATTTTCTGTAGATAAATACGAAAGCCGGTTAAAGCTTTTTGAAAAAAATATTAAGAGATTAGGATTTAAATCTATTAAAACTTTTACAGTGGATGCTTTGGAAATATCTTCTGACCATCCAAACTTTCGCCCGGCAAGCTACGATAGAGTGCTTGCTGATGTTCCTTGTTCCGGCACAGGCACGCTTTCAAAAAAGCCCGACATTAAATGGAAAAAAGATTTACTGGATATAAGAAGAATGAATGGGCTTCAATTTGCTTTGCTTGTTAAAGCATCCAGCCTGGTAAAGAAGGATGGAGCAATTGTTTACAGTACTTGTTCGATTGAACCTGAAGAAAATTTTGAAATTGTGAAAAAGTTTTTGAATGAAAATCCTCATTTTATCTTGAAGAATGCTGCCGAAGAATTTCCAAAAGAAATAGTTGATGAAAATGGATGCATCCAAACTTTTCCGCATGTTCATCAAATGGATGGAGCATTTGCAGCAAAGTTAGTTAGGATAGAATAAGATTTTATGAGTTTTGGATTTTATCTCAAAATCACTTTAAGCTTTGACAAGTTCTGTGAGAGAATTTAATTTACTTTTGAGAATATCAGCCGTTTTGAATTTTGACTTTTTACTTTTGATTTTGAAATAGTCCAAATTAAAGCTGCTGCTTATAAATATTTTAAACTAAAAATCTACGAAGAAACATGTTTGATAAATTTGCAGAAGAGTTAAAAGCAGCGAGAGAGAAAAACGGATTAACAATTCAGCAAGTTGCTGCTAAATCTCGCATTGATATAAAATTTTTGGAAGCAATGGAGATAGGTGACTTCTCATTTCTTCCTGAAATTTATGTAAAGGCATTTGTAAAAGATTATTCCAATATTGTTGGGCTTGATCCGGATGTTACACTTAAAAAATTCGATGCTGCAAGGCATGGGAAAGTATATTCGGAAGAAGTTGAAGAAACTAAAAGCCCTGAACCGGAAAAACCTGCTGAGAAAAATGAGCCGGTACAAAAACCTCCTATTGAACAACCGCATTTAGAGAAACCTATATCCCAGCCGGTTCAGCAACGACTTCCTTTGATAGTATCACAGAAGACAATAAGTCTGCAAGTAAGCCAAATGACTCCTCAAAGAAAAATTTAATTTTAGGAATTTTTGTCGCTGCCATTTTCATTTTAGCTGCACTTGTTTATCTAATTTTTTTTAAAAAATCAAATGAAATTATTGTGAGTGAAAAACAAGGTGAAGAAGTTGTTACGGGAAATACTCAAAACAACAAAAGGTATGTAGAAGAAACTCCGCCTGTAAATACTAATTCAACAGACACTATAAATAATTCTTCTACTAAAGTTATGCCTTCCTTAGACAGTTTATTATTAAATATAAAAGCTATCGATACTTCATGGGTAAGAATTGTAATTGATGATACACTCGAAGAAGAATTTATTTTATTTCCAAAATCACAAAAATACTTAAGAGCCGGCACAAAGTATAAAATTGCGTTTGGCAGAGCTAAAGCAATTGAACTTAAAATGAATGAAAAGCCATTGAAGTTTGATCCCCGGACAGAGGTATCTTATGTTTTAATTGATAAAAATGGAATTCAGTATTTAACAAGATCTGAATATATGGGTAATAATTAGTATGCCGTCAAAAGTTGAAAAACGAATAGAAGAGCTTCGTCATCAGATAAATGAAAATGATTATAATTATTATGTTCTTGCCGAACCGACTGTAAGTGATAAAGAATATGACGAATTGGTTAAAGAACTTGAAAAACTTGAAACAGAAAACCCGGAATTAGTTACACCGGATTCACCAACACAAAGAGTTGGGAAAGACCTTACAAAAGATTTTAATCCGGTTACACATAAAATTCCAATGCTTAGTCTTGCCAACACTTATAATGAAGATGAGCTTTTTGATTTTGATAGAAGAGTGCATGAAGGATTGCCGGAAGAAGAAAAAATTGAATATTCAGTTGAATTAAAAATTGACGGCGCTTCCGTCAGTCTTCATTACGTTGATGGTTCCCTTCAGACTGCTGCCACACGCGGTGATGGATTTATTGGTGAAGAAATAACAACAAATGTTAAAACTATTCGTGCTGTTCCCCTGAAGCTAAAAAATTATAAAGATATTAAATACGATTTAAAGGATATTGAAGTTCGCGGTGAAATCTTTATGAATATAGATGACTTCTTAAATCTTAATAAAGAACGTGAAAAGAAAGGTGAAAAGCTTTTTGCCAATCCGCGTAATTCTTCAGCCGGAACTTTGAAAATGCAGGATCCTAAAATTGTTGCAAAACGACCGTTCAATATTTTCGTTTATACTCTTGTCAGTCCTGACCAGGAATTGGAATCACAAATAGACAATTTACAGATACTAAAAAAACTCGGTTTCAAAGTAAACCCTGAAACCAAGCTTTGCAAAAATATTAAAGAAGCACTTGAGATTTGCCATAAGATGGAGGAAAAAAGAAATGATCTTGAATATGAAATTGACGGTGCTGTAATAAAAGTAAATTCCATTCGACAGCAAAATATTTTAGGAAACATAGCAAAATCTCCCCGTTGGGCAGTTGCGTATAAATTTAAAGCTAAGCAAGCTTTCACAAAAGTTAATAAAATTACCTGGCAGGTTGGAAGAACCGGAACACTAACCCCTGTAGCAGAATTGGAACCGGTTTTCCTTTCAGGCTCAACAATCAGCCGCGCAACACTCCACAACTATGATGAAATTATGCGTAAAGATATTAGAGAAGGTGACAAAGTTGTAATTGAAAAAGGCGGAGACGTAATTCCAAAAGTTGTTTCAGTTGTATTAAGTGAAAGAAATAAAAACAGTAGAAAAGTTAAGCCTCCGGATAAGTGCCCGGTTTGCGGAACCAAACTTTTCAAGCCTGAAGGAGAAGTCGCTTACTACTGTGAAAATACTCAATGCCCTGCACAGATTAAAGGAAGACTTGCTCACTTCGCAGCCAGAGGAGCTATGGATATTGAAGGTTTAGGTGAGGCATTAATTAATCTTTTTGTTGATAGTAAATTTTTAGTGACTTATGCCGATATTTTTGACTTAAAAGAATAGAAGAGACGAGCTTATTGCTATTGAGAGGCTTGGTGAAAAAAGTGTTGATAATCTTCTTAATTCTATTGAAGCCAGCAAGTCAAAACCATTTTCAAAAGTCTTGTTTGCCTTAGGAATCAGGTACGTTGGTTCGGGTGCTGCTAATAAATTAGCAGGAGATTTTTCGTCGATTGATGAAATGATGAATGCTTCTGAAGAAAGAATAACTTCTATTAATGAAATCGGGCCAAGTATTGCTAAAAGTATTATTAACTTTTTTGAAAAAGAAACCAATAAAAAAATAATTGAGAGATTAAAAAAGCACGGCCTCAATTTTTCAAGCGCAAAAGATGCTGCAGCACAACAAAAGAAAAAGCAAGATACTATATTTAGCGGTAGGACTTTTGTTTTAACCGGAACTCTTTCTAAGTTTACGAGAGAAGAAGCGGCTGAAAAAATAACCGCCTTTGGCGGTAAAGTTACTTCCAGCGTTAGTAAAAATACTAACTTTGTTGTTGCGGGAGAAAGTGCCGGATCAAAACTAGAAAAAGCAAAATCTCTAAATGTAAGAGTATTAAGCGAGGATGAATTTTTAATTCTGCTCAGCGAAGCTGAAAAATGATTAATACAATAAAACAAAAAATATCAAATGCTGTTGTTCAATGGCAGCTTAAAGATCGAAAGTACAGTCCAAGATCGTTTGAGGGTTTTTTTAAAAAGTCGTTTGCTTTTTTGGTTCTCATGCCTAAAAATGAATCGGACTTTCATCACTCCTTAAAAGTGCTGGAAGGGCTTGCCGAAGCTAAAAAGAAAGCAACTATTTGTACTTATGATTTTAAGGTGAGCCTAATTCCTATAAAGTTCCGCCCTCAGGTAATTGATCATGGAGCTAATGAAGTAAATAGTATCAACCTTCCGACGAAAAGATTAATTTCAAAATTGTCGGATTATAATTTCCAGGTGGTGCTGGATTTAAATCGTGAAGAAAATGTTTTTTACAGTTATGTTGCTACCCTAATTGATGTGCCTATACGCGTAGGATTTGCAAAGGAACATGCAGATAAGTTTTACAATGTTCAGATAGTTGATAAAGAAAATAATTCAGAGATTTCTTATAAAAATTTCTTAAATTGCTTATTGATGTTTGATTGATCTTAATTTAAGAATATTTATTCCGGGATCGAACTTATAATAAATCTAACTTTAAGAAAATAAAATGAACTTCGAAACAAAAAATATTGAGGATGTCACGATTTTCCGGTTAAATGAAAAAAGGCTTGACACAAATATTTCCGGGCTGGTTAAAGGCGAGTTTACAATGCTTCTTAAAGTTCAGGGAGTTACAAAACTTATTATTGATTTAAGCGAAGTTGAATCATGTGACAGTTCCGGTTTAAGCGCAATTCTTGTTGCCAATAGATTAATTAATACACTTGGCGGCAGCATAAGAATTGCAGCGCCCTCAGAAAAAGTTCATTCGCTTATTCGTATTACCCAAATTGATCGTGTCCTTCCCGTTTGCGAAACTGTAGAAGAAGCTTTTGATGATATAAAAGGCAAGAAGGTTTAATTTATTGGAAGGAAGCACCCTTGATTATATAATAATTATTGGCTTCCTAATTGGTACTGCAGCACTTGGAAGTTTTTCCGGCGGCAAACAAAAATCAGTTAAAGATTATTTTCTCGGCTCTAAAAATGTTCCCTGGTGGGCGGTTTGCTTTTCTATCGTGGCTGCCGAAACAAGCACGCTCACTTTTATATCTATCCCTGGCCTTGCTTATTTAACAAATTTAAATTTCCTTCAAGTCACTTTTGGTTATTTGTTAGGACGAATTGTTGTCGCCACAGTATTTCTTCCCGCGTACAGCACAGGTGAGCTAAAAACAGCATACTCTTTTCTTGAAAATAGATTCGGGGGAAAAACCAGGTCATTAGCGTCAATTGTTTTTTTATTTACAAGGACTGCTGCTGATGGTGTCAGGTTGTTTGCCACTGCCATTCCTTTAAAACTGATGCTTAATATTAATTATCCAACTGCAATAATCATCATTGCATTGCTGACACTTGTTTACACATATACAGGCGGAGTTAAAGGCGTAATTTGGGTGGATGTAATATTAATGTTCATCTATCTTGGTGGGGCAATCATTGCAGTCATTTTTTTATTAAAGCTTCTCCCTGATGGATGGAGTTCTGTTGTAACCGCTGCAGCAAGCTCAAATAAATTTCAAATATTTAATTGGGGGTTTGAAGGAGGCGTTTCAGGATTTTTTAGTAAGCCATACACGCTTATTGGAGGAATACTTGGCGGCGCTTTTTTGTCAATGGCATCTCATGGTACAGATCAATTAATCGTTCAAAGACTTTTAACAACCAAAACTTTAAGGGATAGTCAAAAGGCTATTGTCGGCAGCGGTATTATAGTCATAATTCAGTTTGCTATTTTTTTGGTTTTAGGAGTTATGCTTTTTGCTTATTACGGGAAGATGGATGTAAAATCTGATGAAATATTTCCCATGTTTATAATTAAAGTTCTTCCACCTGGAATTACCGGATTAATTATAGCGGGATTATTTGCCGCTGCAATGTCAACTCTTGCCGGCTCAATGAGCTCTCTTTCTTCATCAACAATGATGGATCTTTACAATCCGTTTTTTGGCAAAACAGATGATGATGAGAAACAATTAAAAATATCAAGACTGTTTACAATTATGTGGGCAGCCCTTTTAGTTGTTTCAGCATTATTTTTTATGAATTCATCAAGAGCGGTTGTAGAGCTTGCGTTAAGCATTGCTTCTTTTACTTACGGAGGATTGCTGGGTACATTTCTCCTGGGAATTTTAGTAAAGAAAGCAAAACAGGAAGATGCTCTAGCGGGATTTGTCGCAGGCATATTTATTATGATTGCGGTCATTTCTCTTAAGTTAGTTGCCTGGACTTGGTTTACAATTGTAGGTGTTATTGCAACTTTGACTGTAGGCGGATTATTAAATGCTTTATCCGATAAAGAAAATCGGTAGCGTTGCAAAACTAATTTTACTGCCACACTGAGTTTATCGAAGTGTGAACTTAAACTATAATCACAGTCTTCGATCCTGTACAAAGCGGGAACAAACTACGACTTCTCGCATAGCGATTAATTCTGAAGCAATACGCTCGAAAGGCAGGAAGGTTAATCAAATTCTTACAATACCTCAGCTTGAATATTTTTATGATTGCTTTATTTTTATCAATTCTCTATAATAAACCGGTATTTATTTTTAATTAATTTTCAAATAAATGAAACACGCAAAAATTTCAGATCATTCTTTTAATACTTCTTTACGCCTGCCAAATGCTTGCTCAAAACAGCGATAAGAAAATTGTACGATTTATAGAGAATAAAAAATACGGATTCAAAGATGCTGAAGGCAATATTTTAGTAAATGCCAAATATGATTATGCCGGAGAATTTTCTGATGGGATGGCACTCATCGGGGAAAGAAAAAATAATTATTATTTGTACGGTTATATTGATGATTCGTTTAATCAGGTAGTAAATTATATCTATAAAGATGCTGGTGATTTTTCCGGAGGCCTGGCAAGAGTTAAGAAGATGGGAAAGTTCCTTGAGTTTACAACATACTGGGGTTTCATTAATACAAATGGTGAAGAAGTAATTGCTCCAAGATTTGATGATGTTGGCGATTTTCATGAAGGCACAGCATTCTTTGTTCAGGATAGCACTGAATGGGTTTTTATTTTCCCACAGCGGGTAAAAAAATATGGATTCATTGATTCAACCGGGGAAGTAATAATTGAGCCTCAATTTGAATTTGCAAGTAATTTTTCAGAGGGGTTAGCGCCTGCCGAATTAGATGATAAATTCGGATACATTAATCATCAAGGTGATTTTATAATCAAGCCTGAGTTTGATGAAACAAGAGTTTTCTCGGAAGGGTTAGGTGTTATTAGACAAAATGATCTTTATGGTTATATTAATAAAGACGGTAACGTAATAATCCAGCCCAAATATATTCAAGTTAGAAAATTTGAAGACGGCATGGCATTGGCGAGGGTTGATAGTAAATGGGGATACATAAATCCTTCAGATGAATTTGTGATTAAACCTAAGTTTGATGATGGCAGTAATTTTCATAGCGGTAAAGCTGAGGTTATCTTTGAAGGGAAAAAGATTACTATCAACAAAGAAGGAGAAACGGTAAATTAATTTACTTATCCAGGTAAATTAACTTTTTATTTATTTATTCATTTCATAAAAGTATTATTAATCGAACCAAAACTAATGAAACCCTGGCATGTTTAGGAAAAAGTTTTAACAATCGAGAATCCGGCATCAAGTATCCAGCAATAGATTTCCATTCTTAATAAATAAATACCTTCTCTCATCAAACCTAAATTTTTACTAAATTATAACTCAAAATTTTAACACATTTCTACCACCATATAAATGAGGTCAACTTGGCGCTCCTTGATTATCTAATTATTCATAGCATACTTCATCTTTTCCATAGGTATCGCATTATATTATTCCAAACGTGCAGGCAAAAGTACAGAGGATTTTTTTCTCTCCGGTAGAAACCTTCCCTGGTATCTTGCCGGGTTATCAATGGTTGCGACTACATTTGCCGCAGATACTCCCCTTGCAGTAACCGAGCTTGTTGCTAAAAACGGTGTTGCAGGTAACTGGGTGTGGTGGAATTTTGCTTTCGGCGGTATTACTTACCGTATTCTTTTTTGCGAAGCTTTGGAGAAGAGCCGGTATTATGACGGAAGTGGAGTTTGCTGAAATTAGATATTCAGGAAAACCAGCTAGATTCCTGAGAGGATTCAGAGCAATTTACCTTGGCCTTTTTATGAACCTGGTAATTATGGGCTGGGTGAATAAAGCTATGATCTCAATATTAGTTGGGATGTTTAATATTCCCGAATCTCAAGTTTTATATTATGTGTTTGCATGTATGCTGCTGGTTGCTTTTTATTCTGCTCTTTCAGGTTTGTGGGGAGTTGTGGTAACCGATGCATTTCAATTTGTTTTAGCTATGACCGGAACAATTATACTTGCTGTGCTTGTGGTTAATTCTTCTCAAGTCGGAGGAATTACCGGAATGCAGGAAAAGCTTCCTAAATTTGTTTTTGATTTCTTCCCTAAAATTTCAGATGCCGGTTCTGTGGCAGGAGCTTTTGCTTTAAGCGTTGCTTCATTTCTTGCGTATGTAGGAATAATTTGGTGGGCATCCTGGTATCCAGGAGCTGAACCGGGCGGCGGCGGTTATGTTGCTCAAAGAATGATGTCTGCTAAAGATGAAAAGCATTCATTGTTTGCTACTTTGTTTTTTCAAATTATGCATTATGCAATTAGGCCCTGGCCCTGGGTGCTGGTTGGAATTTCCTCATTAATAATTTACCCACATCTTGGTGCCGACGAAAAAGGCATGGGCTATATTTATGCTATGAATGACTTTCTTCCAATCGGTTTAAAAGGACTGCTGGTGGCGGCATTTTTCGCAGCTTATATGAGCACAATCGCTACCCAGCTTAACTGGGGCTCATCTTATATTATGAACGATTTTTACAGAAGATTTGTTAAACCGGATCAAAAAGAAAAGCATTATGTTTTAACTTCACGTGTGATAACAATGATACTAATGCTGATCTCGGTTATAGTTACATTGTTTATCAATCGTATTTCCGGGGCATGGGAATTTATTATGGAAGCCGGGGCGGGCGTTGGATTAGTTTTAATTTTAAGATGGTTTTGGTGGAGAATAAATGCCTGGTCGGAAATCTCAGCAATGATTACACCTTTTGTTGTACTTCCATTTTTAAGATATTTTGGTATCGCTTTCCCAACAACTTTGTTTTATCTTGTTTCTATCACAACGGTAGTTTGGGTAATAGTCACATTTCTAACCAAACCGACAGATGAGGAAGTTTTATTTTCTTTTTATAAAAAAATTCATCCCGGCGGTGTATTATGGAAAAAGATTTCATCTAAACTGCCTGAAGTTCAAAGTGACACAGGGTTTTTCAGAATGTTTTTAAACTGGATTTTCGGAGTTGCTTTAGTATATTCAATGCTATTGGGAATCGGAAGCGTAATTTTTAGTGATTATAAATCAGCAGTAATTTGCTTAGTAATTGCCGTACTTTCGGTAATTGTTATATATAAAAATTTATCAGAGCTTGGCTGGAAGACAGTAATTAAATAACCGTTATGGAATCAAACAATATTCTCGCTGATATTAAAGTTATTTTTTTTGATTTAGACGGTACTCTTTTATCTAAAGAAGGAGAAATCGGCAAAGAGACGAAAGAGCTTGTAAAAAAATTGAAAGAACTTGGTGTTCATTTTACTTTTGCCAGCGGAAGGCTTCATTCGGCATTAACTAGATACGCCGAAGAGCTTGAAATTGATACTCCTTTGGTGTCATTGGACGGATGTATTATAAAAAGCTATCCGGAAGGTAAGGTTATTTTTGAATCTTTCATCAAAGAGAAGTATGTAAAAAAAGCATTAAATTTTGCCGATGAATATTTGCTTCATGTTGCTCTGTGCCATGCCGATGCTATTTATTATACTGAAAACAATTCTGTGATTCCTGTGGTGATGGATAAGTTTGGGGCAAAATATGAAGAAGTTAATTCTTATGATGAATACATGAAGCAGACTCTTGAAGTTGTGTTTGCAGGAGACAATAAAGATTCAATAAAATATATTAAAGATAAAATGAATTTCCCGAATACTTTTGGAATTTCTACATCATATTTTAAATCTAATACTTATGAAGGAGTTTACTATCTTCATATCAGGAAAAAAAATATTTCAAAAGGTAAAGGCGCATTAAGGCTTCTTAAATATTTAAAAGTAAAAGAAGAAAACAGTGCTGTAATCGGCGACTGGTATAATGACATAAGCTTGTTTAACATTAATGCAGTAAAAGTTGCACTTGCTAATGCGGTGCCTGAAATAAAAAGCCTTGCTAATATAATAACCAAACGGACTAACAATGAAGACGGTACAGCAGAATTTTTAGAGATGGTTTTAAAGGCAAAAGAGGATAATCATGCCTAAAAAAGAAAAATTGAATTTTAAAACCAGTGAAAGAGTCCGGTTTACAATTGTACTTATTTCCGTACTCTTAATTGTGCTCATGTTCCCCAAAGGAGAGTCAATTGAATCTGAGGTGAATATAGGTTCTATTTGGATACATGATGATTTAATTGCTTCATTTACATTTCCAATTTTAAAGGACCCGATAGTTTACAAATCAGAGCTTAAAGATGCTGAAGCAAGCGTCTACCCGGTTTATGTTAATGTTAATCAAAATGGCAGCGACATTGATTCAATAATTAAATATAATTCATTTTTATTAAAGGTGATTGATAGTTCGATTGTAGAAACCGGGAGGCAGGAGGTAAACCCTACTTTTTTATCTGCACAATCATTTACGGTTCTTAAAAATTTAAGACTGCAAGAGAAAAATTTAATTTCCGCCAGCGGATTTAGCTTAAGCAAGTTTTTCTCTTTATCTAAAAATATTTTAAATAATATATATTCCAACAAAATTGTTAACATACCAGCAAACATTAAACATAGAGACAGCATTGCAGTTAGAATGGGTAATATTGAAGAAATTGAACCTTTAAAAAAATTCCAAACCAAAGAGGAAGCTAAATCTAATACTAATGAACTGATTAAAAGTTTTAATTACCCTGGAAACATTGAATCGGCATTAATTGAATATGTTGATCATTTTATTTTCCCAACGTTAATATACAGCAAGCAGTTAACAGATGAATTAATTCAACAGGCAAAAAATAATGTTTCCAATTCAAGCGGCATTGTTAATGAAAATGAAAGAATTGTCGGGAAACATGATAGGATTACAAAAGAAATAAAGTTAAAAATTGATTCGTACAAAGCAGCCAAGGGAGAGAAGATTGGAACTGTTGAATTATATCTTCAACTGGTTGGAAAGTTTCTTCACATTTCATTTTTACTTTCGCTATTAATAATCTACGTCTTTTTATTTAGAAAGAAAATCTTTTATGATAATCAAAAAATAATTTTGATTGCCATTATATTTTTATTCTTTTCATTCATCACTTATTTAGTTAATCAATTAGTAGCTTCAACACCTGTTTATCTTTTAATATTTATTCCAGCTGCTTCAATGCTGCTTACTATTACTTTTGATTCCCGCTTAGGATTTTATTCAACGGTTATTATTTCATTAATCGCCGGTGCACTCCGCGGAAACGATTATACGTTTTCTGTTTTGAATATATTAGCCGGCGTTCTTGCTGTTTATTCGGTAAGAGATATTAAGAACAGGTCTCAAATATTTAGATCATTTTTGTTTATACTTATCGGGTATACCGCCGGTATAGCTGCATTTGGTTTTGAAAGATTCGCTGAATTAAATAAGCTGCTGATTGAATTTGCTTTTATTTCATCCAACGCATTAATAAGCCCTGTGCTTACTTACGGCTTATTAATTTTCTTTGAGAAATTTTTTAAGATAACAACAGACTTAACTTTACTTGAGCTCTCAAATTTTGATGCTCCTTTGTTGAAAGAGCTTTCAAGAAAGGCACCGGGAACATTTAACCATTCCATGACGATGGGAACTCTTGCAGAAACAGCAGCAGAAAAAATAAATGCAAATCCTCTGCTGGCGAGGGTAGGAGCGTATTATCATGATATTGGCAAAACAATTTCTCCGCAGAATTTTGTTGAAAATCAATTGAATAATCAGAACGTTCATGAAGGGCTGTCGCCGGAAGAAAGTGTTAGCATTATTGTTAAGCATGTTAAAGAAGGCATTGAACTTGCGGAAGCAAACAATCTGCCGCAGGAAATAATTGATTTTATCCCGGCTCATCACGGAACCATGACAATGTCTTTCTTCTATGAAAAAGCCGTTAAACTTTATGGAGAAGAAAAAGTTAATATTGAAGATTATAAATATCCCGGGCCCAAACCGAGTACAAAGGAAACAGCAATAATAATGCTTGCAGACGGATGTGAATCTGCAGTCCGTTCTATTGAAAAACCGGATGCAGTAAAAGTTGAAAATGTAATTGATAATATTATTTCTTCAAGGATTGATGATGAGCAGCTTGATGAATCCCCTATTACTTTCAGCGATATAAGCAAAATTAAAGAAGCATTTATAAGCATCCTGCTTGGGCAGCATCATAGAAGAATTAGGTATCCGAAACAAGATGAGGTGGAAAAAGGAGTTGAAGAGAAAAAAGAAAAAGTATGAACATATTTTTAAAAGAATATCTTTCGGTTTTAAGCCTTGAAAAAAATTTATCTGTAAATACAGTAAGCTCATATAAAAATGACATTTCTTCTTTTATTAAATTTTATAAGCGCAAAAAAGATTGATGATCCTTCTCAAATAACCTATCCGGATTTGATTGATTTCTTTAAAGAGCTAAATGAATTAGGATTATCAAAAACTTCGGCGGCAAGATATTACTCTTCACTTAAAGGATTTTTCAAATATCTTTTTCAAAACAATTACATAAAATCTAATCCGATTGAAAAAGTTGAAACACCAAAACTTTCGAAAAATCTTCCCAATGTACTTTCATTTAACGAAGTGGAAAAAATTTTAGATCAACCGGATGTAAATGATAAATTTGGATTGCGTGATAAAGCAATACTTGAGCTTTTTTATGCCTGCGGTGTAAGAATTTCGGAATTATTAAATCTTAAAATATCAGATCTTTTTTTTAGTGAAGAAATGATTCGAGTATTTGGTAAAGGTTCTAAAGAAAGATTAATTCCGATTGGTGAAAGTGCCGTAAATTGGATTACAAAATATTTACAAAACTCCAGGCCGTTGTTAATGAAAAAATTGAAAAGTGAAAATTATGTTTTCTTAAATACAAGGGGGACAAAATTATCCCGCATGGGCGTTTGGAAAATCGTTGACCGTTACGTAAACGAAGCGGGAATAAAAAAAGAAGTTCACCCGCATACATTCAGACATTCCTTTGCAACACATTTATTGGAAGGCGGTGCAGACCTTCGTGCTGTCCAGGAAATGCTTGGGCATTCGGATATTTCAACCACACAAATTTACACACATATTGATCGTGAATACATTAAACAAGTTCACAAAGATTATCATCCCAGAGGATAAAAATTAATGCAAGTAAGTGACAGGCTAATTTCCTTTTTAACATTTTTACCAATGTTTTTTATTTCAATAACAATTCATGAATTTGCACATGCTTTTTTAGCTGCAAGGTTAGGAGACAATACGGCAAAGAATATGGGAAGACTAACTTTAAATCCTTTTAAGCATGCTGATTTAGTTGGTACTTTAATTATGCCGATTGCATCCTTCGCATCAGGCATTGCATTAATCGGCTGGGCAAAACCGGTTCCTATTGACAGAAGAAATTTTAAAAACCAGTTGAGAGATGATGCTATTGTTTCATTTGCCGGGCCGCTTTCTAATTTACTTCTCTCTTTTATTTTTTTTATTGGATTTGTAATAACACTTAATTTACATTTCGCTAGCCAGCAATACGTTGTAAATATTTTTTGGTACGGAGTATTTTTTAATATTTTTTTATTCGCATTTAACCTGTTCCCATTCCGCCGTTAGACGGTTCTCATATTTTGTATGATGTTTTCCCTAATAATATCACTGCAAAAATATTAAACCTTGGTTTCTATGGAACATTTATTTTATTAATATTCATTTACAGTCCATTGTGGGGATTTTTTATTAAATTCATTAATTTAATTCTAGACTTATTCATTAAGCTCGAGAGATTTGTTAATGCATAAAATAGTTTTTATCCTTTTCTTTATTTCGCTAATGTTGGGCTGCGGAGATATAAATAAAAACAATGAAGTAAAACAGGAAATAAATCCTTCGTTAAAAAAGGAAAATATTACCCAATTTATTTTTGTTGGGATGGCCGGTGAAAAACCTGGTTTGTACAAATACAATTTTAAAACTAAAAAATCAAAAGTATTTTGGTCCTCAGGAGTTGAAGAAGTCATGGAGCTTTCTTTTTCACAGGATAGGAAATCTGCTTTCTTTTTAACAGCAAGAGATTATGGTAAACGAGGTGTCTTTCCTTTTATTACAAGAGCAAAACTTTATTACATAAACCTGGATTCTAATAAAGTAAATTTTGTTACCAACATTGGGACCGGTATGCAGGTATTTACAGAATGGGTGGACAGCAATAATTTTAAAGTTGCATTTAATTCTATAGACATAAAAGTTTCTGATTACGTTGATCAGCATACTTTCATTTTTAATACCTTCGGGAAAGAGCTTCTTAATGAAAAAAAGATTTATAATCTTTTTAAAGAAGGTTATCCTTCGCTTCCCAAAAGAAATATAGATTTGAAATCGAAGCAATTAACAGCAGAATTAATGACTGTGGATAAGGATAGCGTGAATTCTTTCTATCTAAAAAAATCATCTGAAAATAGTTCCGAACTAATTTGCAATGACAATAAAAAATTAAGAGATGCATCCTGGTCATATAACAATAACGAATTAATTTTCTCTACTGTTAATGTGACCCCTGGAAATGAAACTCTATACAGCAAAGACCCGCAAACATCATCATTATATATTTATTCTATAAAGAATAATAAAATAGAAAATCAATGGGATGGCAGCGGATTTAAAAATTTCTTTATTCAAAACGATAAATTATTTTTCGATACTGGATTTAAGGAAAATTCAGTCATAATTATTTTTGACCTAAAAAACAGCAGTCCGGCTGATTCTATAAAAATTAATGGCGGCTGCGGATTAGAAAACATTCCCCAAATTCCGGATTACAGCGCTTAGTGAAAACTTATTATAGAATATTAAAATTTGTAAAACCATATTGGAAGCATATTACGCTTTCGATTGCCTGCACAATTTTGTTTGCAGTTTTAAATGGGCTTTCAGTTTATTTAACAATACCGCTTCTTGACACTTTATTTTCCGAATCTTCAAATACACAAGCAGCAAGCCAGCAGTCTGCAGTTGATAAAGCCGCTAATCTTTTACCGGGTTGGATAATTAATATTAAAGATGATATAGCAAAAGCATTTAATGATTTTGTTTTCAGCGGAGACAAGACAGAAGCACTTTTTAAAATATGTATGATTGTTCTTTTTGCTTTTCTAGGCAAAAATATTTTTGGATATATGCAGGCTTATTTTTTAGCGCATGCCGAACAAGGAACTATGAAAGACCTTCGCGATACTGCTTACCAGCATCTTCATGAATTGCCGATGAGCTATTTTAAACAGGAGCGGGTTGGTAATTTAATTTCACGAATTACTAATGATGTTAACATAGTTCAGGCAAGCATTTCCACCGCTTTTTTAAATTTAATCAGAGAGCCGTTAACAATAATCGTATTTATGGCGATAGCTCTCAGCATTAGCTGGAAACTTACTTTATTAGCATTTATAATTCTCCCGTTTTCTGCTTTGGTTATCGGATGGATTGGGGTAAAACTTAGGAAATACAGTTCAATTATTCAAGCAAAAATGGCTGACATAACAAGTGTTTTACAAGAAACTATTTCAGGGGTAAAAATTGTAAAAGCATTTGGAATGGAAAAATATGAAAACGAAAAATTTAAATCCGAAACTAAAAGCTTTTTCAAAATGATGCTGCATATTGTTAGAATAAGAAATGTTTCTTCTCCAGTAACAGAATTTTTAAGTGTTATTGTTGGAGTAATAATAATTTATTACGGCGGCATTTTAGTTCTTCAGGATCATACTATCAAAGCAAGTGAGTTTTTAGGTTTCTTGTTTGCAATATTTCAACTTATGCCTCCGATAAAAGAATTGAGCGGAGTAAATAATAAAATTCAGGAATCGAGCGCCGCTGCGGATAGAGTTTTTGAAATAATTGATACTCCTCCATTAATTAAAAATATTCCCGGCGCAAAAAAATTAAGTGAGTTTAATTCTTCTATCAGCTTTGATCATGTTTCGTTTCACTATGATGATGCAGAAGAATTGGTTTTAAACGATATTGATTTTACTGTGAAAAAGGAGAAGATAATTGCTTTTGTCGGGCCAAGCGGCGGCGGCAAATCTACTTTGGTTGATTTGATTCCGCGGTTTTATGATCCTACTTCAGGTAAGATTTTAATTGACGGAATTGATATTAAAGAATATGATATTCAAAGTTTGCGTACAATGATGGGGATAGTAACACAAGAAACTATTTTATTTAATGAGTCAATAAAAAATAATATTGCTTACGGTTTGGATAATTATCCATTTGAAAAAATTGTTGAAGCAGCAAAAACCGCAAATGCGCATAATTTTATAATTCAAATGCCTGAAGGTTATGATACAGTTATTGGTGAAAGAGGAGTTAAACTATCCGGTGGACAGAGGCAGCGTATTTCAATTGCACGTGCACTTCTTAAAAATCCTGAAATAATGATTTTTGATGAAGCTACTTCTGCTCTGGATAATGAATCGGAATTGCTTGTACAGGAAGCAATTGATAGAATGATGGAAAATAGAACAACTTTTGTAATTGCACACCGCTTAAGCACTATTAGAAATGCATCACAAATATTAGTTCTTGATAAAGGCAGAATTATTCAATCAGGCAATCATGAAGAATTGATTGAGCAGGAAAACGGGCTATACAGAAAATTTTATGAGATGCAGTTTAGAGATTAAATAATATTTGAAACAAACTCTGATACAAAAATTAAAGAGTAGTATTTTTGAGATTATGGGCAAGAGGTACAATTACAAGAAATTTATCCTTTCAAGAAATTTTAAATATGTCTCTATCGGCTTCATAATTTTGTTGACGACGGTTTTTTTAATTCAAATGTTTTCAAAAGCTTATCGCGGGGATGGGATTGATTACACAAGCTATTTATTATCTTCAAAAGCATTCTTAAACGGAAATAACCCTTATCACACAGGAAGCCCTTTTATATATATTTATCCTTTGTTCCTCACATCCGTATTAATTCCATTAACAGTTTTACCGTATTGGCTATCATTACTTATTTGGTTTTTCATTGGAGTTCTATCATTTTACTTTTCAATAGTAATTATTTTGAAGCTGAAAAAAGATGAAATTAATATAGGCCAATCACAAGCTTCGGTCTTGCTTATATTTTTATTAGTAATATTTTTATCAAATATTTTACAGAATAATTTATTGAACGGCCAAATAAATATTATAGTTATGCTCCTTTGTATTCTATTTTTTTATTTTTTTATTGAAAATAAATTAATAATTGCTTCAGCTTTTCTGGCAATTGCTATTTCGATAAAGATAGTCCCTGTGATCTTCTTAATAATTTCATTTAGGAAAAAAAATTTTCCTCTTCTCTTGTATACTTTTTTGTTTGTATTTGCCCTTTGTATTTTATTGCCATATTTAATCAATGGAGTTAATATTTTTGAATATTACCATGATTATTTAAATGAATTTATTCTATCAAAGATTAATAGCAATCCCCTAATTACCAAACAATCTTTATTTTTTACTTTTTATGGGTTTATCATTTATTTATTTCCTTCACTTATCAAAATTAAGTTACTACAAACGATTTGTTCTTTTTTAGTTATAATTTCCGTAGCAGCTATTTATTACAAATCACCAATTGTAAAATTAGAAAGAAATGCTCCATATGTCATGAGTCTATTATTTTTATCTATTTTATTGATTAACCCGATGTCTGAAACTCATCACTTAATATTTATCCTTCCGGCAGTATGTTTAATTTTCAGCAATTTTATTTTTAACCAAAATGACAAAGATCGAAAGGCAACTATATTATTGTTATTATTTATAATCACTTTCTGGACAGGTAACTTTTTAAAATTAGGCATATACTATTTTATTTCATTAGTATGTTTGTATATCCTATTGATTTATAATATTTCTTGGGAAGTTAAAATTGAAAAAATATGATCCGGTAAAATATAATTGTCAGCTTTGCGGTTCTGATAATATTTATAAATATCATTATTCCAGTAATGGTGCACAAATATTTAAATGTGGAAATTGTCGGGTTCAGTTTATGAATCCGCAATACACGGATGAATATTTAATAAACTATTATTCAACATATATACGTGATGAATCACATATTGCTGATGAATTAAGAAAGTCTCACACATATTGTCTATCGCTGGTTGAAAAGTGCAAACCGGAAAAAGGAAAGCTTTTAGATATTGGGTCCGGGAACGGTTTTCTAATAAATATTGCCAGAGGCCGGGGCTGGGAACCAATGGGCCATGAAATTGATTGTAATAGTGCAAAAGAAGTTGAAAAAAAAGTTGGTATTAAAATGTTGTGCGGAGAGTTTTCCGGTTTGAATATAGAGGAAAAATTTGATGCTGTAACAATGCTTCATGTTTTGGAACATTTAAAGCAGCCGGAAAAGCATATTCAAAAAGTTAGCCTGGTTATGAATAAAGGAGGAATTTTATTTATTGCCTTACCGAATATTCATTCGAGGTCTGCGTCGTTTAAATTATTTCTTGAAAAGATAAAACTAAAACGAAAGAATGTTGCCGCTTATTACGATACGGAACACCACCTTACCTATTTTACTCCATATAGCATTAGGGCCTTTCTTGAAAAAAATGGTTTTGAAATAGTAAGAATCTATAGTGGTGATAATATTGATTTAAGCAGAAATGCATTTCTAAATTCACTTGACGAAAAAATTCTGTCAAAATTATTCTGGCACTCTTCTATGGGTGTAATTGCAAGAAAATTATAAGTTGAATTTTATGGCGAAACATAATACAGTAAAAGTAATAGATAATGCAATTCTCGTTTTCATTATCTTTTTTCTTGTAAGCTTAACTAATTCAATTTTTGTAAACCAGGTTGGATACTATGGTGCACTACTTTTAATAATTTTCAGATATTCACTTACAAAAGAAAATCAGTTTAAAAAATCCGGGCTTGAGTCAGCATTAATATGGTATCTGGCTGCAGAAATATTATCTGCAATATTTACACAATATCATAGTAACGCAAATACAAATCTCTTAAAACGTGCCTTGCTTATTCCAATGATATATACCTTCATAGCAGCTTCAACTGATTTAAAAAGAGCAAAGCTTTTCTTTAAAATTTACATCGGCGCATCTTTAATTACAGTTTTAATTTATCTTTTTTTCTCGTATCGATTTTACATTCAAAATTTGTATGGAGTTGAGCAGTCAGGGCCATCTCTTTTTCAATACCCCATTACAGCAAGCGAGATAATAAGTTTTACTGTAGTATTTTTATTTGCTTTTTTAATTAACGAAAAAGTTTCAATTAAAAACAGATTGCTTCTGCTGATTAGTTTCGGATTATCTGCTTTAGCCTTGGTTTCAACATATAAAAGAACCGGCTGGCTTGGAGCCGCTTTTGGTATTTTTATAATTTTACTAATTAAACGGCAATGGAAAATTTTAATTCCATTAGTTGTTTTTGGTTTAGCTGTTGTTTTTACTCAAAAAAATGTTAGTGAGATTTTTGTATATAATTATTCAAATAACTCTCTTATCAAAGATACAGAGCTTAAAACCGATGCCAGAGCCTACAGCATTTTACCAGAAGACAATAAATATTTTGTAAGCGATTACGAAGACGGAATTGTTGAGTATCAAGATTCATCAATAATTAATAAAATAGAAACCCCTGCTCCAATTTATGAATTAAGAAAATGGAAAGACGATTATTTAATTGCGTATTTATGTGATACTCGTTTTTTACTGATAAAAAAGAAAGATGATGAATTTAAAATAAAAAGAGATTTTTTAACTCCCGGTTTTACAACCTCATTCAGAATCTTCAATGGCTATCTTTTTGTGTTAGATTCCGACAGCGGACTCACTGTGTATAGAGATCCCGATAATTTTGAAAACTATATGAGGTTTGAAAAATTATCAGGCTATACAAATTTTTATATCGATTCGACTTATATGGTTTTGCAATCACCAGGAAATGGTTTAGCGATTTATAATTCAGAATATAATTTGCCGGGAGATAGTTTATACTTTTATAGCAATTCTAAAATTGACTATATCTATTATATAAATGATAAGCTCTTTGTTTCTGATAATACCGGGTTGAAATTATTTAAATTAACGAATAAAAAATTACAGCTTCTTGATAAAACAAATCAGATTTCAAAAGCATTTAACTGGACTTTTAACGATAGCAAATTATTTGTCTCTGATTTGAACAATAAAGTTTTTGAGCTTGAATATCCTGTTAAAGATTCGATTAAAATAATTTCCGAAAACAATTTATCATTTACACCAACTTCCACAATATTTAAAAACAATAAGCTATATTTCACTTATGTTAAAAGAAGCCGGCTATTAAGCATCTGGGATCCTTACCTGCCTTCCAATTATACCCGGTTTGCGTTGTGGCGAGCCGGTTGGGAAATGTTTAAAGATCATCCTTTGTTCGGCGTTGGAGATATTGATTTAAGAGAATATTACATTAAATATAAGCGGCCGTTTGATAAAGAAATACAGGGGCACATGCATAATAATTTTGTTCATGTATTGGTAACACTTGGGGCATTTGGATTTTTAGCTGTTATTTTTCTTTTCGTAAAAATTATTTTGATTGAATTAAAAATTTATAATGAAAGAAAAAATATCTCATTCATTTCTTCTTACGCACTAGGGGCAGTCGGATGTTTTGCAGCATTTCTTTTTTCAGGATTAACAGAAATGAATTTTGGCGATCATGAAATTATAACTTTAGTTTGGTTTACACTTGGCTTGAATCTGGCTTTTTATTATCTGTCGGATAATAATGAAGCGAAGCAGCAATAAATTACTGTTGGATTTAGTGAATGGTTTGAGTAATTTTTTTGTAAAATAATAATAATAAATTTTTGATTACGGAGGCTTTTTTCATGGAAGTGAAAGAGAAAAATGAAATAAATGAAATTATTGATAATCTATCATCAGAGTTTAATACAAACATAAATGAAGCCGCGATAATACTTGCTGCCGGCCATGGTAAAAGAATTAAATCCCAGACTTCAAAAATGCTTCACAAAATTTGGGAAATACCAACGGTTGAACGCGTTTACAACGCCTGCCGCAACGGGATTAGTAACATAAACATGATTGTTGTAGTCGGAATTAAGGCCAAAGATGTTATAAATGTAATAGGTAAAAGAGAATCTACAAAATTTGCTTACCAGGAAACTCAAAACGGAACAGGCCATGCCGTTCAAGTTGCGTTGGAAAAAATTGATGAAAAACTTTTTGATGGAAATGTATATGTGCTTCCCGGGGATATGGGATTAATTGATAGAGCAACTATGACTCGCTTTAGAGAAGAATTTATTCACACTAAATCCGATATGATGGTTTTAACCGGAATTTTTGAAGGTGATCCATCCGAGAATTCTTATGGTAGAATTATTCGCGTAAAAGATAAAGATGTAAATGGAAAATCTTCAGGAAATGATACCGGAAAAGTTATCGAAATTATGGAACATAAAGATATACTTGCCCTAAAAGACGATAAACCATATGAGGTTTTATTTAATAACAAAAAATATTCTTATACGAAAAAAGAGTTAATTGAAAATAATGAATTCAACTCCGGTGTTTATGTATTTAAGTATAAAAAGCTGATTGAACTTGTGAACCAACTTTCAAGCAATAATGTTCAAAATGAAATCTATATAACAGATTTAATTTCATTGTTCAATAAAAAAAGTTATTCAGTAATGGCTGTAAGCCCGCTTGAACAATATGTTGTAATGGGTTTTAACAATAAATCTGTCCTTAAAGAAATGGAAGCCGTTGCAAGGAAAAAAGTTTATGAAAAATTAAAAGATATAATTGAAATTGATGATCCGGATGATTTTTTTATTCACGAAAAAGTTGTTAACCAAATAATTGAAATGGACAAGCAAAACATTCCACTCGATATTAAAATTGGCAAAGGAGTTTATATTGGAAAAGATGTTAAGCTGAATTATAATCTTGATCTTAAAAAAAATGTTTTTGTTAACGGTAATATTTATTTTGGACAAAATGTGATTATCTGGCAAAATGTTCATCTTTCATGTTTTGAAAATCAATCCCTTAAAATCGGCAACAATGTAGAAATACTTTGGGGAGATATCATTAAAGGCAATATTGAAATTGGAGATTACTCACGTATAGAATCAAGCGTAAACATGACTGGAAGCGATGAGTTCCCATTGCGAATTGGAACCCGCGTTTTGATTAAGGGAACAAGTTACATTTTTGGTTCAATTGTAGAAGATGAAGTTAATATTGAACACAGCGTTTTAATCAATAAGAGAGTTGAGAAATTAGTAAAACGAAACGGTGAAATTCAACCGATTAGATTTTATCTTCCTATGCCTACTGGTATTGATGCTATTGAAAATTTAGATTCGTAGAGAAATCATTTAAAATGAAAAAGCTCTTCAACCTATCTTTGAAGAGCTTCTTTATATAAGACTAAAAATTTATTTTGCTTCTTTTACTGAGTTCAAATGTTTTGTTAAAGCAGCTTTTTTTCTTGCGGCAGTGTTTCTGTGGATTTTACCTTTAGAAGTACTTCTATCAATAAGTGCGACAGCTTCTTTATATAATTTTTCAAGTTCTTCTTTTTCGGTTGAGCCAAAAGTTTTCTTAACAACTGTTTTTATTTGTGAATCTATTCTTCTGTTAACATTCTTTTTCTTTTCATGTTGTGCGTATTCTCTTCTCAGCCGATTTATGATTTGCCATGCTCTAAAAACCTTTTAAAGTAATAAAAAAATTGACCTCAAATATATGGATTAGTAAGTTTGATGTCAACTTGTGTTTTTGTAATTTTGCATGAAAAATTAGGAAAATGGCTTAAAATCAAGATATTTTATGTTAAAAGTTAATGAAATATATTATTCCATCCAGGGAGAAAGTACAAAAGCCGGGTTCCCATGTGTTTTTGTCCGGTTAACTTACTGCAATCTTAGATGCACGTATTGCGACACAGAATATGCATTTTATGAAGGAAAAGATTTATCTATAAATGAAATTATAACTGAAGTAAAAAAATACAATTGTAATCTTGTTGAAGTTACCGGTGGAGAACCACTGGTTCAAGAAGAATGTTTAGAACTAATGAAAAGATTTTGTGATGAAGGATTTGAAGTATTAATTGAAACCGGTGGAAGTCTTCCGATTAAAGTTGTTGATAACCGTGTGAAGATTATTATGGATTTAAAATGCCCTTCCAGCAAAATGATGAAAAAGAATTTATACGATAATATTAATTATTTAAAGATGACTGACGAAATTAAATTCGTAATCGGGACAAGAGAAGATTATGAATGGGCAAAAGAAGCTATTGATAAATATGATTTAACAAACAAATGTGAAATTTTATTTTCTGTTGTTTTTGGTGAACTTGAGCCTATTACACTTGTTAACTGGGTTTTGGAAGATAAATTAAAAGTAAGATTCCAGCTTCAAATGCATAAGTTTATTTGGTCACCTGAAACCAAAGGGGTTTAAATGAAAATAGCAAAAGAATTTCATTGGGAAATGGGACACAGACTTCCTGAACATTTCGGTAAATGCAAGAATATTCACGGACATTCTTATAAAATGATTGTAGAAATTGAAGGCGACGTTATGGAATCAGGAATGGTAATGGATTATTATGACTTAAAGAAAATTGTTATGCCTGTTGTTGATGAACTGGATCATGCATTTATGGTTTTCAAAGATGATGCACAGATAATAAAATTTTTAGAAGAAATGAATTCAAAAAAAGTTATTGTTGATTTTCAATCCACAGTCGAAAACATCTGCACTTACTTTCTAACAAAAATTAAAGTAGCAATCATTCATAAAAATGTGAGCAAGCTTAAAGTCCGTATTTATGAAACTCACGATGATTATGCTGAAGAAGAAACTGCAATTAACGAGTTATAAATTAATTTATGTCCCGATTTAAAATTTATCTCGAATATGAAGGAACCCGATACAGCGGCTGGCAAACGCAAAAAAATGCTAAGACCGTTCAAGGGCAATTAATAAAGGCCGCAACAGAAATATTTAAAACAGCAAACTTTGAATTAAAAGGAAGTGGAAGAACCGACAGCGGCGTTCATGCACTTTGCCAGGTTGCACATCTTGATGTTAAAACAATGCTATGCACCTGAAATTATCAAACTAAAATTTAACGATAATGCTTCCTTACGATATTAATATTTTAGAAGTTGAAAAATCACATCCAAAATTTCATGCGCGTCATGATGCTAATTTCAAGAAGCTATATTTATCAAATCTCAAGAAGACGAACTGCTTTTGGTAAAAATTATGTTTGGTGGATAAAGGACAAACTTGATTTTGATAAAATGAATAAAGCTGCAATGCTGCTTGAAGGCATGCATGATTTTGCTTCATTCTCAGATGACGACAAAGAAGAAAAATCTACAAAAGTATTAATTGAAAAAGTTCAGTTGAAAGAAGAAGGTGATTTAATTTTAATTAGAATTATTGGCTCACATTTTTTATGGAAAATGGTTAGAAGAATTGTCGGGGTTTTAGTTGAAATTGGAAGGGGAAAGAAAAGTGAAAAAGATTTATTGTTTTATCTTAATAATAGATCTAACGAACCAGCTAAATTCACAGCTCCGCCATCAGGGTTATTTTTAGAGAAAGTGATTTATAAAGGAGAAAAATTAGAGAAGGACTTTATAACCCCTTTAAAGTTTTCTAATTTAAAATTAATTAATTTATTTTTATTTTTAATTTTGTCCTTTGACTTGATTTACTTCACCATTTTTTTAATTTATTAATTTCATCTCTTATATTTGCTGCACGTTCAAATTCCAAATCTTTTGCAGCCTGATGCATTTCATCAGTTAGCTGTTCTATCAAATCACGCTTTTGATCATTATCCATATACTTTAAAACTGGTTCTGCAACTTTCGAAAAGGAAAAATCTTCCTTTTCTTCTTTTTTTCTTATATCGGCAATGGAAGTTGACGACATGATTTCTTCCATACTTTTATAAATAGTTTTTGGTTCAATGCCGTGTTTTTTATTGTATTCTGTTTGAAGTATTCTACGTCTATTTGTTTCTTCAATTGTTTTGCGCATGGATTCCGTTATTTTATCTGCATACATAATCACTTTGCCGTTTACGTTTCGCGCTGTTCTTCCGGCAGTTTGCATAAGTGATCTTTCACTTCTTAAAAATCCTTCTTTATCTGCATCAATAATTGCAACAAGAGAAACTTCGGGAAGATCAAGTCCTTCTCTTAAAAGATTAACACCAACAAGTACATCAAAGTCACCGATGCGAAGATCACGTAGAATTTCAACTCTTTCCAAAGCATCAATGTCGCTATGAATATATCTAACAAGAATTCCAATTTTATCCAGATAGTCTGATAGGTCTTCAGCCATTTTTTTAGTTAATGTGGTAACAAGAATTCTTTCTTTTAAAATGGCACGAGCCCTAATTTCACCAATCAAATCATCAATTTGTCCTTTAATTGGACGAACAATAATTTCAGGATCAAGCAAACCGGTTGGACGAATAATTTGTTCAACAATTACACCACCGCTTTTTTCAAGTTCATAATCAGCTGGAGTGGCACTTACAAATATTGTCTGGTTAATCATATTGTAAAATTCTTCAAACTTCATAGGGCGGTTGTCCATTGCTGATGGAAGTCTGAAACCATATTCGACTAAAGTTTCTTTTCTTGCACGGTCGCCGTTATACATCCCTCTAATTTGAGGAACAGTAACATGTGATTCATCAATTATTAAAAGAAAATCTTTGGGAAAATAATCCATTAAAGTTGAAGGACGTGAGCCGGGCGGGCGATTATCCATATGTCTTGAATAATTTTCAATACCGGCGCAATATCCAATTTCTTTCATCATTTCAATATCAAATTTTGTCCGCTGTTCAATTCTTTGTGCTTCCAAGATATTTTTCTTCCCTTTGAAAATATTTTATACTTTCAGCCAATTCAGTTTCAATATCATAAATAGCCCGTTGAACTTGTTCACGGTTTGATACAAAATATTTTGCAGGGTAAACCGGAGCTGAATCAACTTCTCTTAATACATCGCCTGTTATCGAATCGATGATTGAAAGTTTTTCAATTTCATTATCCCAATATTCAATTCTTATCGCTTCTTCATATTGATAAGCCGGAATAATTTCAATTACATCGCCCCGCGCTCTAAAAGTGCCTCGTGAAAAATCAACATCATTTCTTACATAGTGAATATCAATTAAGTTTCGCATTAATTTTTTTCGTTCGTAAGTAATGCCTTTTTTAAAAAGATAATTTGATTAGCATATTCCTGCGGTGCACCGATTCCATAAATGCAGCTAACACTTGCAACCACTATAACATCATTTCTTCCTTCAATTAATGATGTTGTTGCTTTTAACCTTAGCCTATCTATTTCTTCATTAATTGCAAAATCTTTTTCGATGTACAAATCATTCCTGACTACATAGGCTTCCGGCTGATAGTAATCGTAATAGCTTATAAAAAATTCTACAGGGTTATGGGGAAAAAAATTCTTAAACTCGGAAAAAAGCTGTGCTGCTAAAGTTTTATTATGAGAAATTATTAAAGTCGGTTTATTAATTTCTTTAATTACATTTGAAATAGTAAAAGTTTTCCCGCTCCCTGTAACACCAAGAAGTGTTTGAAATTTTTCACCGCTTTTAATTCCTTTAAGTAAGGATTCAATCGCCTGAGGCTGGTCGCCGGATGGCTGATAATTAGAGACTAATTCAAATTTATTCATAAAAATAATAATCGATTTTTATTACAATTAAAGTGGAATTTTGGTTACTTAAAATTTAAAATTAGATAAAATTGGAAATCAGTTTTGTAAGTTAATTATTTTTGTGTTAACTATTCAATATAAATTAAACAGTCTAATTACAAATAATGAAGCTTAAAAATGAATAGAAAAAGTACGTGGGTAATTATCAGCGGGCTGATGGGATTTTTAGCTGTGGCAATCGGTGCTTTTGGTGCACACGGCCTTGACGGTAAAATTCCTGATAATTTATTACAGGTTTATAAAACAGGAGTAACTTATCATCTTGTTCATTCAGCATGTTTACTGGCAATTGCTTTAGTTGGAAATGAAAAATATTTTAAAGCCGCATTATTCTTTTTGATTGGAATTATTTTATTTTCCTTTTCACTTTATGTTTATGCTATAACTGCCGTAACGATGGTGGCAATTATAACTCCATTTGGCGGCCTTTGTTTTTTAATTGGGTGGATTCTAATTGTTGTTGAAGGTTTTAAATCTAATAAGAGAATTTGATTTAAGTTTTAATGGCATTTATTAATTTAACCAAGAGAGGCAATATATGGGTAAAGTAATTGAACAAATCTCAAATGAACAAATTCAATGGATAAAAGAAAACAAAAATAAGGCTGAAAATCGTTTGCGCAAATTACGAAAATCAAATACTCAAACAATCATCATAGGGTTGCTGGCAAGTACATTTGCTACTATACTAGCAGGTTATACAGCAGCTTCAAATTCTCCTTTTATGAATTGGCGATGGACTTGTGCTCTTGTAGCAGTATTCACTCTTTGTGCAACAATTGCAACAGGGATTCAAAAACAGTTCGATATATCGGGAAATCTATCAAAAGTTTCAGGTTGCTTAGGCAGACTAAATGCTTTGGATCTTGCAGTAAGGCTGGGTATTCGCTCGAAAGAAGAAATTGGTAAAGAATGCCAGGAGATTGCAATACAGTATCCTGAATTTCTTAGTTAATTTCAGAATATTTCTTTATATGTTACAATATTTGCAATGGATTACTTAATAATCCTTAATTTAAAATACACTTCTTCCGGGGAAAAAATCCCTGCTAAAAACCTTTCATACATTACAGGTTCGATATTCAGGAAAATGTCCATCCATTTTAATGGAGCGAAGTGTGATGTTATAAATTTTTTTTCTATAACTTCAAATGATGCTTTGCCTTCGTAGTTTGTACGGTGATTAAGTTTCCATTTCTCATAAAATTTTAATTTGCGGTTTTCGATGTATTCATAATTGTCAAATGTTCTAATTGAAAAAGGAATTTTATGATCAGGCTCGCCGAAGAATTTTGTATTTAGAAAAAATGGCGCGTAAACGATTAACAATCCGTTTGGTTTTATTATTCTATAAAGCTCTGTAACTGAATTATGAAAATTTTCAAGATGCTCAAGTATATGTGAAGCGAATACTTCATCGAATGTATTTTCTTCAAATGGATATGGAAATTTATTTATATCATGAATCATATTGCCGCCGTAATCAACAATATCAAGATTAACATATCCATCTTTTATATCTTTACCGCAGCCGAGATTTAATTTTTTCATTTTTGATTTATTCCTGTTTGGTAATTTTTAACTACGTATTGCTTATAAGATTTATTTTGTAAAAAGAAAATTTCTCAAATTTTAATTCTGGATTATGCAATTTAAGAAATATTATTAATTTATTAGAAGCATGTGAGATTTTAATATTACTTGCAGGGGAAATACAGAATATAATAAGGTCGATAATTTTTCTAAATAATTTTATTCCATTTTGAAATATATTCTAACTGATGTGGATTATGATTAGCAATTGTTTTAATAATAAACAACAGGAAAATTATTTTATTTAGCGAAGAATCTTGAAGATTCATAAAGGATCATTAAGAAAATAATTTTTATAATTAAATAAATATTTTAGGCTGTTATTTTCAAATGTAATTAGAAGAATAAATTTTCATAATCATATCCACGATTGTAAAACTTCTTTTCTTGGATGAAGGTATTACAACTTTTTGAACCAGCAATCCTTTCTTGGCAATTGCCGCAGCGCCTGTCTCAACAGCAGTTTGAACGGAAGCAACATCGCCTGTTAGCATAACATAACCTTTACCCCCTATTGCCATTGCAAGATAAACTGTAATTAAATCTACTGAAGCAGATTTAACAGCAGCATCTGCAGCTTCTATAATTGATGCGACAGAAAAAGATTCAATCACTCCAAGAGCCTGCAAATCAACAATAGGATTTATTCCGCTTATTGCCGGGAAAATTGATGGATGAACATTTGGAATTATAAAATTATCTACAAGTTCATCCGCACTTATTTCAATGCCGGTTTCAATACTTGCATTGACTGCATCAACATCACCTCCAATTAGTATCATATATTTGCCGGGACAGATTGTGCGGTTAACTATTATTTCAACATCTGCACGCTTCAACATTGCATCCGAAACTTCAATTCCTTTTGCTATGCTTGAAAGTTCAATTAATCCTATTGCTGCTTTCATTTAAAAATCCTTCTTTAATAATTTGCAGATATTAAAATTCCTTTATCGGATGATTGATTTTACAAATCCATCAATACTTGAATGAACCGGAACACTCAAATCATTTTCATCAGTTGATGCAATCATCTTCACCTTTGGTTACATTTGAACCAATACTTACAATAGGTTTTGCTGCTTTTCCAAAATTATATTTGAAAGGTATAAATACTTCTTTAACTTTTTTATTAAATACTTTAAAATCAGCTTTCCTATCATAAGGTTTAATTCCCAATCTTTGATATAATATTGAAATTGGAATTTCTCTTCCATCCCTTGCCGGATGAACATCTCTGAAAACTTCTTCCATTTCTTCTTTTGTAAATCCTTTTTTCTCTTCGCGCAATTTTAATTTAGTATCAGCGCAAATATTTTTAGGGTCAAGTTTTTCAGGGCAGGCAAATAATGAACATACATTGCATTCGCAGCAGCTTGCAGCCCAAAGATTTAATCTTTCTTTTGCTTCGCCAGTCATTTGCAGAGAACGCATAACAAGATGCGGCTGAATTGGATAGCCAAGAATATATCGCGGACACAATTGTGTGCAAAAAGAACATTGATCGCAAGTGCTGTGTCCTGTTTTGTTATATACTTTTTGCGGAGATGATTTTCTAACTACAAGTGTGTGATCAGATGGAAGAATAATTAATCCTCCAAGTCGTTTTAGAAACTGGCATGAGAAAAATCAGTTTCAACTCCGCCCATCATTACTCCGCCTGTAAGCAGCTACCGGATTATCAGTTGTAAATCCGCCTGCAAATTCAATACAATCTTTAAAGCTGGTTCCGATTGGAACTGATGTGGTAACCGGATTTTTAACTGCTCCTGTTATTGTGATAAATTTTTCCGTTACCGGTTTATCTTCAGAAGCATTTGAAATATTTACTAAAGTTTCAACATTATTTACAAGACAGCCTACCATTAAAGGAATTCCATTAGGAGGAATTCTTCTCCCGGTTATATCATAGACTAATATGTATTCATCACCAGCCGGATAAACATTTTTTGTTATAAAAATATCAAAGCCCAATTTTTTTGCGAGTGGTTTAATAATTTCCGCAGCATCAAAATTCTTTTTCTTAATTGCAATGGTAACTTTTTTTGCATCGGTAATCTCACGGACTATTTCAAGTCCTTGCATCATCTTTTCCGTTTCCCTTAACATTACTTCGCGGTCTTTGTAAAGAAGCGGCTCGCATTCAACACCATTTGCAATTATATGATCAACTTTGTTTTCAAGTTTTTTGTGGGCTGGGAATCCGCCGCCTCCTGCCCCAAGAACACCGGCTTCTCGAATTTTATTAAGTATTTCAGCTTTTGTCATGATAAATAATGGCTTTAAATTTCTTGCTAGTTGATTAAAAATTATTTTCTGCGTTTTTTGTATCGTTTAAAACAAATTCGTTTTATTTGACAAGTTTTATTTATTAGAAAAGCTTTTTATTTTAAATCCATCTTATCAATAATTTCAGAAATCTGGTTTGTAGAAGGCAAATATTTTTTTAATTCCTTAGGCAGTTTTGTTGTAATTTTATAAGATGAAACTCCAATTGGCTGCGTTGTATCTTTAAGAGCATATTCAACAATTAGTCGATCTTTTTCTTTACAAAGTATTAATCCTATTGAAGGATTTTCTCCTTCAAGTTTTATTTTATCATTAAGTACTGAGAGATAAAACTGCATTTTTCCGGCAAACTCTGGTTTGAATTCACTAATCTTAAGATCAACTGCAAATAGGCATTGTAACTTACGATGAAATAAAAGAAGGTCTATAAAATATTCTTTACTCCCAACTTGAATTTTAAATTGATTACCTATAAATGCAAAGCTGCCGCCCATTTCAATTAAAAATTTACGAATGTTATTTATAAGCGCAACTTCTAATTGATGTTCACTATGTTCTTCCCCAAGTTCTAAAAAATCGAAAGTATATTCGTCTTTAACAGCCAGCTTAGCTTGATTTTTATATTCACTTGGCAAGGCTTTTTCAAAATTGGTTTGATTAAGAGATATTTTTGATAGGATTTATTTTCTATTTGATGAATCAATACATTTTTCGACCAGCCAAATTTTTTAGTCATTTTGATATAAAATGCTCTTTCTAAATTATCTTTACATCTACTTAAAACAACCAAATGTTTCGCCCAACTAATTTCTCCAACCAGTGGTTGGAGTTTTGAATCATTATAATAAATGCTAAAAAATTGCCGCATATACCAAAGATTCTGAACCGAGAAACCTTTAATACCAGGGAATTCTTTTCGTAAGTCAGAAGATAAATTTTCAACTATTGATTTTCCCCAACCTAAGGTTTCTTGTCTATCGACAATTAACTTTCCAATATCCCAATAAAGTAATATAAGCTGCTTGTTTACTATTTTAAGAGCATCATATTGAGCTTGTCTAATTCGTTCTTTAATCTCAATAAAAAAATTTTTGTATTCTATATTAACAATTTTACTCATTTCAACCTCATAAATGAGTTTTCAATTCTTCAACTAAAGTCTGCAGAAACTAGAGAAATAGTTTCCGGTTTGTTTTTATAAAGCGATTTTTATTGACACAAAAAGTTTAGTATCAATAAAATAAACTTAATGAAAAATATCTTTGATAGTGAACAACATCTCGGGTTTAATTATAATCCTCTTTCATACTCCGAACATATTTCTTTATCATATTTTATCAATACAAAATGCAACAAAGCAATCATATTTTTCTTTTGTTCTTTAAATAGATTGAATCTTTAACAACAATATTGCATCAAATTTCGAATTCATTATAATATAGTCCATTTTTTTTTGCAGTCTGTCTTTTATCTCTTGAATATAGAATTTGTAATTTTTATTGTTACAACACATTTAATAAATTTCCAATTGACTAATTTAAATATCACTTTTTATTGAAAGAATTTACTTATGCGGATTACATTAAAATTTCTATTTGTACTTTTATTCACAGCATTTGTAAGCAACGGATTCTGCCAGGAAAAAGTTGGATCACCCGCCCCTAATTTTGAAGGCAAGACACTTAATTCCAAAGAAATAAAATTATCCGATTACACCGGTAAAGTAGTATTAATAGATTTTTGGGCAAGCTGGTGCCCGCCATGCCGCGAAGAAATGCCGCAGCTTATAAAATTTTACAGGGCACACAAAGATTCTAATTTTCAATTAATCGCAGTTAATATTGATAAAGAAAAAGATAATGTAGATCAATTTCTCGATAAACTTTTTCCCGAACCTTCTTTTCCGATAGTTTTAGATAACAATCAAAAAATCCCTTCATTATTTAATATTCAAGCAATGCCTACTACAATCTTTATCGATAAAAAAGGTAAAATACGTTTTTGGCATAATGGTTTCAAAGATTCATACGTAAACGATTTTAATTCAGAATTAACTCAATTATTGAAAGAGAATTAAACTTGATAACAAAAATCCGAATGTTATTATTGCTCGTTGTCGCTTCACTACTCCTTTACGGGTGCGCTACAGTTAAGCCCTGGGAAAAGGAAGGCCTCTCAGATCCAATTATGATCATTGATGAGAATCCAATTAATGCCGGAATTAAAGAACATTTTATTGATTACAGAGAAGGTGTAGAGGGCGCAACTGGTGCAGAAAGCGGTGGTTGCGGGTGTGGATAAAAAAATCATATTATTTCTTCTGATCTTTTTTAGCTTATATTCAATAAGTTTCGCACAACTTTTGCCTGCTAATGAAACTCAGGTAAATTTTAGCGGATACTTTGATAACTTTAATGTTCAGGTTTATTATCCAAGCATTTCAATAACTAAACGGGTGTCCGGATCAACAAGTATTAACGGAAGATATTTGGTTGATATGATAACAGCGGCATCAATTAGAAACGGCCTCCCAAGCAGCAGTACAAAACTACAACACAACGTTAACAAATCTACTGTGGATGCCGTAACAGCTGCTTCCGGAAGAACTACAAGCGGAGGAGGTGGTGACGGGGGAGGTAATTAATATCACTTCCTACTTTTGATGAAGTTCGCCATGAATTTAATCTTGGGTTTTGCACAATTAATTGGCAATGGTATATTAACTGCCGATGGTATTTACAGTACCGAAAGTGATTACACATCTTCAACTCTTATTGGAAATTTCACTCAATATTTTGCAGAGAATAATACTTCCGTGCAACTAGGAATTGTGAGAAGCTGGGATAAGGTTTTTCCTAAAACTGTAACCTGGAAGAAAGTCTAAAAATGTTACTACAATAAATGCAAACTTTTCTCAAGTGGTAAGTAAAAGCTTAATCCTTCAATTACTTTCTTCCTATACTAATAATAACGGACTGCTGTCTGATAATTATCAATTAGTTCCAATTATGATTAACGGTACGGACAGTTTATTCCAGCCTATCCATCCAGATTTGCGAATCAGGCGTGCCGCTGCCATTATCTCTTAAATACAGTTTAACGTTCAGAATCATCTATACAATTAGGTTACAGGTATTACTGGGATACATGGAATATAAATGCAAACACTTACTCGGCAAATTATGAAAGATATTTATCAAAGCATGTTATTCTTGGTGTCGGATGGCGAGGCAATTTTCAAACTCAGGCATTTTTCTTCAAACCAACATATTTGGCTCCAGAACAATACATGACAACGGATATAAAACTTGATGCTGGTTATTCGAATGAGCTTCAACTGAATTTGATTTTAACCGGCGGCGATAGGCAAGACTATCTCCCATTCTTAAAAGATGACCGGGTACAATATATTATAAATCTAAATTTCTATTCGCGGCATACAAATTCACCGTATTGGTATAATAATAAAAATAATATGTTTGCCACTAATTTTAATATAGGAATTAGGTATCGTTATTAATAAATAAACATTATAGTTGTTTATTTATATAAAAATTGTATTAATTAATAAATAATTTTAAAAGGAATACTCAAATGAAAAGACGGGATTTTCTTAAATATAGTTCTTTAGTTTTACCCGCTACGGCTGCAATGGGAATTATTAATCCATTTACAAGTAAAGTATTCGCAGCAGTAAAAAAAAATGATAATTTTTCATTATCTGTCATTACAGATAGGCCATCAAAAACTATCCATACAATTGAACAAGCAATTAAAAATTCCGAGTACGGAAAGAACGCTTTGCAGTTTACTGAATATCAATTGCAAGGAAGGCATATTGGTGATATTGCTTATGTAAAATCACAGTCCTTAATTGATTATCACAAAAGCAAAGATGAATTTTCTAATGCTTCTAGATGAAAGTGCAAATTCACTTTCACTTCCCAGAACAATGGATAATCCTATGCTGCTTCGTTTCTCATCAGAACAAAATTCTCTTCAGCCAAGCGGAATAAATATTTTTAGAGGAAATACTCTTATCAAGCAGTTATCTTTAAATAATGATGTTGAAAATTACAGGTTGAAGGGCTTAAAGGACATGTCGACATTAAAATAAAAAATAAATTTGTAAGCATCACTTCCGCTACATGCAGGCATAAAACATGTATGAATATGAATCCGATTTCAAAGCCAGGTGAGAACCTTGTCTGCATACCAAATCAAATCAACATTATCGATAGCCGGTAAAAGCTTATTGGGAGTTGACAGTATTACTTTTTAATTGTATTTAAAGCAGATGAAAATTTCCGCCGTCAGTTATATTCTTGATTTCATTATTTATTTTTCTTCTCTGTCAACATAAGTGCTCAAAGCGATACGACAATGTTTAAGATTTCGGTAACGAAATACTTAATGGGCACTACAGTTGAAACCACAGCAAGAAGTTCCGATGTTAATCTCTGTAAGAAAGCCTTATTAGCTTCGTACGAAGAAATGCAGCGGGTTGAAAATTTATTAAGCTGTGAAAAAGACAGTAGTGAAATCTCCGCAATAAACCGTGCGTCAGGACTTCATCCTGTCAAAGTAAGTTATGAAACTTTGGAAATGTTAAAACGTGCAAAAGCTTACTGCCAAAAATATAATGGCATCTTTGATGTTACTATCGGACCGCTTTCTGATTTATGGGGATTCAGTGAAGATAAAGAAATTGTTTTGCCTCCGGATACAACAATTAAAAGATTATCAAAGCTGGTTAATTATAAAGATATGGTTATTAATGAAAAGGACTCAACCGCTTTTCTAAAGAAAAAAGGAATGTCAATTGATTTAGGCGGAATAGCAAAAGGATATGCAATTGATAGAGGTTCTTCCGTTTTAAAAGAAATGGGAATTACAAATTTTATCCTTAACGCCGGCGGAGATATTTATGTTTCGGGGACAAAAGACGATAGCACATTATGGAAGTTGGGAATAAAACATCCGAGAAATACAAATGATCTTGTTGCCATATTTAATTTGAAGGATTATGCTGTTGCAACCAGCGGCGACTATGAAAGATTTAAAATAATTAACGGAATTCGATACCACCATATTCTCGATCCCAGGACAGGTTATTCAGGAAGATTATCAGAGAGTTCTACAATTCTCGCCCCCACCGCAGAAGAAGCAGACGCCACAGCTACTTATGTTTTTCTTATAGGCTGGGAAAAAACGTTAGAAGGATAAAAATTTGGACTATCCTTTCCTAATTGTTGCTTCAGACGGAAGTATTCATTACAACCAGGCCTTTGTGAATAATTATAATATGGAAATAATTAGATAAAATGAATAAATTGCTTTACAAATTCTAAATATTTTATATGATTACAATTTTATTTCTGCATTTAACTAAAAATATATTTACATTAACCCATATAATTGATTAATATTAAATAAGATTACATAAATTTTGTAGCTTTATTATGACACACCGGGGACAATCCGAAATTGAAAAATATTACTCTTAATTCCCAGTAAATAATATATTTCCAAAAATTTTCCACGCGCTATCGTAAATAAAGTAAAATGAAAACACCTGAATATAAAGGACAATTATTTGCTATTCGCCTTTCTCTGGCAGTAGGTTTTTTAATGCTGGTTATTAAATGGTATGCATTCAGCATTACAGGCTCATCAGCAATTCTTTCCGATGCAGCAGAATCGGTTGTTCATATAATCGGTGTTGGTTTTGCAGTATTCAGCATGTGGCTCAGCCATCAGCCTGCTGATTCAAGCCATCCTTACGGCCATGGAAAAATTAGTTATTTTTCTGCCGGCGCAGAAGGTGGATTAATTGTATTGGCAGCATTTTATATTATATATATTTCAATTAAAAGATTAATCTTTGGGATAGAACTTACTAATCTTGATCAAGGCACTTATTTTACTTTAGGTGCATCGGTTATTAATCTTTTCCTCGGCGGTTACTTGGTTTGGAAGGGGAAAAAAACAAAATCAATAATACTTGTCGCCAATGGAAAGCATGTACTTACAGACTCATGGACAAGCTTTGGTGTTGTTGCCGGATTGGGATTAACTCTGTTAACTGGTTGGTTGCCATTTGATCCTATCGTTGCGATTTTAGCTGCAATAAACATACTCTGGGCAGGTGGTAAACTTGTTCGGCAATCAGCCGGAGGATTGATGGATGAAGGGAATAAAGAATTAAGAGAATCAATAATTAAAATTCTTGATTCGGAAACTTCAACAAGAGGTTTGGAATATCATAAATTGAGATACCGTGAAAGCGGTAATATAATTTGGATAGAGTTCCATTTGCTATTTCCCAAAATCAACATTGCTTGAAGATGCTCATATGACAGCTACAGAAATAGAAGAGTTGATTAAAAATAGTTTGGCTTCATCAGTAAATATTATAACACATTTAGAACCGCTGGAAAAACATAATGAACATCATGCAGAGGATTAATTTTAATTTTTATACCGATTAGGCTCAAAGGATAATATAGATTTATTGACATAAATCAAAATGATAAAGTTTTTTCAATTCTTAAATCCGATATAGAAAAAACAAAAAGGACTGTTTAAAGAATAAAAAAGGGATTATCTTTGCAAATAAAAAATCACCCAAAAGGTGAAAAAGAAAATAAACCAAAAACAGAGATAAAATTGCAGCCATTAAAGCCAATAAAAGTAAGTAAAAGCAAAGAAAAAATAACTAATAGAATAGGCTTGCCATTAGTGGAACAAATAGCAGAAAGAATAAAGCTAAGAGAAAAAATAGATGAGCTGTTTGGAAAACCGGGAAGCAATAGAGGCATAGAGGCCAGCAATTACGTAATGACTTTGGTTCACATGATAGTTGACGGAGCAATGCATCTGGAAGATGTTAATCATCTATTATCAGATGAGGCATTTCAAGAGATACTTAAAGAAATGGATTTGCCAACTTCAGATGCAATCGGAGATTGGTTAAGGCGGCATGGGGGCAAGCAATCAGAAGGCTGGATATGGGAAGCAGAAAAAAGAGTATTGGCTTCAGTAGGCAAACAAGGACATATACTCGATATAGACGGAACAATAATACTGGCAGACAAAGGAGATGCCCGGAAAACATATAAGGGAGTATATGGATATCATCCTATCATAGGAATAATAGCCGAGAACGGAATGATAGTCGGCAGTGATTTTAGAGAAGGCAATGCATCACCACAGAGTGGGTTGAAAGAATTTATTGAGAGCTGCCGGAAGAATTACAGTCAAGAAATAAAAATAGTAAGAAGTGATTCAGCCGGATGGCAAAAACAAATAGTGGACTACTGCAATGATGAACACATAAATTTTACCATAACCGCAGACCAAACCGAACCGGTGCTTGAGGCCGTAAGGGCAATACCGGAAGAGCAATGGCAAAGAGGAAGAGATAGGCAAGGAGTAAGGGAAGATTATGATGTAGCGGAAACAACATATTCATTTGGGGCAAAGAAAAGACAAGTAAGATTGGCAGCCAAAAGAACAGAGCTTAAAAACCAGTATGATTTATTTTCCAGCTACAGCTATTGGATAGTGGGCACAAACCTAACTAAAGAACAATCAGATTGCCAGAGTGTAATCCATCTTCATCAAGGCCGGGGAATTATGGAAAAGAGAATAGGTGAGTTGAAGCATCAGTTAAATATGAACCATCTGCCTTGCGGACAGTTTAATGCAAACTGTTTATATTTTACTATCGGTATATTGGCCTATAATTTACTTCAGTTGTTAAAGCTGATAGGCTTACCCGAGGAATATCATACCAAGAGTGTAAAGACTCTTAGATATCAACTGATAAAATTAGCCGGCAAATTAGTAACACATGCCAGATATAGGATACTACAAATAGCTGCATCTCTTAAGAACATAGAGCTTTATAACTGCGCTTATTATAGAATACGTTATTGCCCTCTGCCGGTCTAAGCAAAATAAAAATTACTGGTGATAACAAACGAGCTAAGAAAAATAATCAAGGGTGTATTGTTTTTAAAATAATGAAAACAATGCCAGGGGAATTTTTATTTTACTGAAAATCCAACTACCATAAATTAAAAAATCAGAATTGTTCTAATAATTTTTCTATCGCTTAATTTAGTTGATAGATTATTTCTTTTTTGCCTCTATATCGGATTTAAGATTTTCAATCTTCACCACCTATTTGAAAAATGAAAATAAAAACTATTTTAGCAAGTAAGAATATTTTATAGGAGTATTTAATGGGTTTTAGTGTTAAACAGAATCAAGGCAATTCTATTATTACAATAGATAATGAAAAACTAATTGGAGTTGAGAATCAAATAATTCATAAATTAGTTTCTGATTCAATTGAAAATGGAAGCAAACATATTTCAATTGATTTAGCTAAAGTAGAATACATATCAAGCTGGGGCGTAGGATTGCTTGTTCATGCTTATACAACCTGTCATAATAATAATGTTAAGTTTGATCTCAGAGGCATTAATCCGCAGGTAATAAATGTTTTAAATCAATTAAAGTTAACAGAGATTTTTGATATTATTTAACAGGCAATTTGAATAGAAGATAATTCAGCTGCATTTAATAATTAAGTCGCCTTACGCAATATTGACAGGAGGCCGTCTCAAAAATAAAATTTACTGTCACACTAAACTTGTCGAACTGTGATTTTATGGTGTATTGTCAACCTTCGATAAACTAAGTCTGACAATTTTAAAGTCTTGAAGCGACCTCCTAATTACAAATAAATAATTTGCGTAAGATGAGTGATTAATATTATTTTTGTTCTAAAAACCTCCCCATAAAAAAGTTTAATATAGAATTATGGCCATGTGAATTCTAATTGAAGTAGTACAACTATTTAGTTTAAGATATTTACTCTTCCACGGAAGCAATTTTTTATAAATATTGAAGATGATGCTATGATTGAAACTCTTGGAATTATTTTAGGGTTTGCGGGTACTTTATTCACCGGTTATATGGGGTACCGGAAATATTTGGATGAAAAACAATTTACATACTTCAGAGAAAATATAAAAAACCTCTTTGTTAAAAATAAAGATGAACTTCTGGCTTCGATAGCTATTCTAGGTGTCTACAAAAACAGGAAAGAATATAAAGAAAGTACAATTGATACATTAACCAATCTGCTTTATACCGAACTTGATTATGATATTTCAAATGCAATCATTGGAGTGCTTACTCAGGCAAGTGAATTAAAGGAACTTACATATATTGTGGAAAAGCTAATTGAAATCAATAGAAACTTTTTTATACAATCTTACCCACTGGCGTCACGGCAAAATGATTTAAAAGCTGTGTATAAAGGATTATCTCCGGCATATTCCGATCTTCTTGAAGGGAAAAATGATTCCGGTAAATTGCTCTCCGAAACCGAAGCAAACTTAAAAACAAAATGGATTGAATATAAAAACATGAATGATTTTGAGCTTAAGTGGCATAAGCTTACTACTGCAGATGCTATTGCAATGATCTTAAATAAAGTGTATAAGCTTAACTTTTCAAAATATTTAAAGCTTGATTTCTACCAAAATGATTTCAACTATTGTCAATTTGTTGGACTTCATCTTAATGAATGCAACATACGACATTCTGCAATATCTACTAGTTCGTTATTTCTTAATGTCTTTAATAATTTATTAATTAGTAATTCAACTTTTACTTATTCATCTATTCTAAACTGCTCATTTTTTGGTGGAGAAATTGACTCAACTTCATTTTTAAATGCAACTTTTGAAAATGTAATATTTGAAAACACCGTTTTTAAAGATACTTTTTTCTTTGGCGCTACTCTAATTGATTGTACTTTTAAAAATATAAAAGGGTTAACGAGCCTTCATTTTTATAAATGCAACATCTCAAAAACAACACAGTTCAGTCCTTCTCTTGAAGAACCCCAGGTTATTACGTATGAAGCCGCAGTTGATCTAGTTACTAATTCAGGAGTTCCAAATTATAGTAAGACTGAAATATTGGAGGATCTCGAAAAGATGAAAGATTCAAAGATTGAAGAAAGTCCTTCTAAATAATTTTTCTTTTTTAATTCATATCTTGAGGCAATCACATTCACAAATGATTAATCAAATTCCGGTTCGGCGGTTATTCATCCCAAAATAAAACCTTTCATCAAAAAAATTTAAGATTGATTAGAATTAATTAAAACTTTCATTTAATTTTATTTTAGTATTAAAAACTTGGAATTTCCAATTTTATATTTTTAAAATTATTTCATTCCCACAAACAAAAATTAGTTATTACTATGAAAAAAATGACAATTTCTCTTTTCGTTTTTGTTTTCTTAATATCAACATTAAATCTTACAGCGCAGGATAAATCTGATCAATCAGAACCGGATTCCTTAAAGAATATTTCATTAAATGGATTGTCATTCAGAAGCATTGGCCCAGCAATTACAGGCGGAAGAGTTGTTGCACTTGCCGTTAACCCATTCGATCATAGCGAATATTTTGTTGGTTCCGGCCATGGCTCACTATGGAAAACCACTAATAACGGAACTACATTTTCACCTTCATTTGATAATCAGAATTCTTATGCAATAGGCTCAATTGCGATTGATCCAACTAACCCAAATGTTGTCTGGGTTGGAACCGGAGAGAACAACAATCAGAATAATGTTATTTATGGTGACGGAGTATATAAAAGCGAAGATGGAGGCGGCAGTTGGAAAAATATGGGGCTAAAAGAATCTAAGCAGATTGGAGGAATTGTTGTTGATCCTAAAGACGGCAACGTAGTTTATGTTGCTGCTTACGGACCATCAAGAATTGCCGGCGGTGATAGAGGAATATTTAAAACAACTGATGGCGGTAAAACATGGAACAATGTTTTATTCATTAGTAAATACACTGGCTGCTTTGAAGTGCATATAGATCCAAGATATAATAATATTTTGTACGCTGTTGCTCATCAAAGAATGAGAAATTTATATACCGGCGTTTACGGTGGGCCGGAGAGCGGTATTTACAGAAGCACCGATAGCGGAACAACCTGGGAAAAAATGAAAAAGGGATTGCCGGATGCTGATATGGGAAGAATAGGAATGGATATTTCACCAGTTAATCCTGATATTCTATATGCAATTATTGAAGCAGCAAAAGACGGCGGTGTTTACAAAAGTACTGATCGCGGCATTAGCTGGGCGAAACAAAGCAGCTATGTTTCTTCTTATCCTTTTTACTTTCAGAAATTATTCTGTGACACAAAAGATGTTGACCGAGTATACAGCATTGATGTTTTTATGCAGGTTAGCTATTGACGGCGGAAAGAAATGGGAAAAGCTTGGCGAAGATAAAAAACATGTTGATAATCATTTTTTATGGATTGACCCGGATGATAACAAACATTTAATAGATGGCTGCGACGGCGGTGTTTATAATACTTATGATCAGGGAAAGAGCTGGAATTTTAACTCAAATATTCCTATCTCAGAAATCTATAAGGTAACAACCGATAATGATGTTCCATTTTATAATGTATATGCCGGAAGCCAGGATAACAACAGTTTCGGCGGGCCTTCAAGAACAATTAAATTCAGGCGGGATTACAAATCAAGATTGGTATTTCACCTGTTCCGGTGATGGTTTTCAAACACAGGTTGATTGGAAAAATCCCAATATAGTTTATTCCGAATCGCAATATGGAGGATTAGTACGTTTCGATAAAAAAAGTGGAGAAGCATTATATATTAAACCTTATGATTTTGCAGATACAGCTTACAGGTTTGATTGGGATGCTGCACTCCTTATTTCAAAATTTGATAATAAAAGATTGTACATTCGGCGCCAATAAAGTTTTCAGAACTGATGACCAGGGAAGCACCTGGAAAGTGATTAGTCCTGACCTTACCAGAGGAGTTCCGGAAGAAATGCAAGACTTGATGGACAGAAGCTGGAGCATTGATGACCTTGCTCATAAAAGTCCTATGGCACAGTTATCATCAATTGCAGAATCACCAATTGATGAGAATGTTTTATTCACCGGTTCAGGTGACGGTTTAATTTATTATACAACCGATAGGGGTAAAAATTGGATTAAGGCTTCAACTCCAGGCTTACCGGAATATGCGGGCATATCACAAATAACTGCATCGCATTTCGATAAAAATGTTGCGTATGCTGCCTGTGAAAATTTTGTTGCCGGAGATTTCAAACCTTATCTTTATAAAACAACTGATGAAGGTAATTCCTGGTTTTTATATAACGGCAACTTACCTGATGAAGGTTCTACATTTACTATTGCTGAAGATAAAATTGATAAAGATTTACTTTTCATCGGAACACAGTTCGGTGTTTATTTTTCTGCTGACGGCGGGAAAGAATGGATAAAATTGAAAAATGGAATTCCAACTGAAATGGTTATGAACCTTACAATTCAAAGTAGAGAAAATGATCTTGTTGTTTCCACTTTCGGAAGAGGGATTTATATTCTTGATGATTATTCTCCACTGCGGAATATGACTAAGGAAACATTAAAGAAGGAGGCATATATCTTTCCTATTAAAGATGCTCTTATGTTTATTGAAGCCTCACCCCTTTGGTTTCCCCGGCGTGGGATTTATGGGTGCAAGTTTTTATGCCGCACCAAACCCTAAAGTCGGCGCAGTATTTACATATTATTTAAAAGATGATATAAAATCATTAAAAGAAAAAAGAAGAGATGAGGAAAAAGAAAAGCAAAAGAAAAAAGAAGATATAAAATATCCCACTTACAATACTTTGTTAAATGAAAAGGAAGAACCTGAAGCTTACCTTCTTTTTACGGTTACAGATGAACAAGGTAATGTGATAAGAAAAATAAAAACCGAACCTAAAAAAGGTGTTAACAGGATTGAATGGGATTTTAGATATAATCCGTTTACAGCGGTTTCATTAAAACCTTTTGATAATTCAATTCCCTGGATACCGCCGGATCTCGGTTACATGGTAGTACCGGGAAAATATAAAGTATCTCTTTCAAAATTCCAGGATGGGAAGTTTTACTGAATTAGTTCCGCCGCAGGAATTTGTCTGCAAATCATTAAACAATACAAGTCTTCCGGCAACGGATAAAATGGCGTTGGATAAATTCAATAAAAAAGTTGCTGAGACTTACACGTGCAATTTCCGGTGCCGATGAATATAGACAATCACTTGATGAAAAAATTAAATACTTCAAAAAAGCAGTTATTGATGGCGCTGAAGTTCCCGAAGAATCGTATAATACCGTTGTCAAAATTGAAAAAGAACTGGATGATTTTAACCGCAAACTTAACGGTGATCCATTAATAGTACAGTATGAAGGTGGCTCTCCCACATCAGTTAAACAGCGTGTGGATCTAATAACTGGTGCTTTATGGGCTACCACATCCGCCCCTACTGCAACTTATATTCAATCTTATGATGCAGCGGCAGATCCAATTTGAAGGCTTATTAACCACATTAAAATCAATTGATGATGAGGTAAAAAGTCTTGAGTCAAAAACTTGAAAATTACCGCGCTCCTTATACTCCGGGAAGATTTCCGGAATGGAAAAAAGATATGAATTAAAAGCTCCATAAATAACTGAAATTTAAAAGCAGTCTCACCAATGGGATTGCTTTTTTATTGTTAAATAATCTTAAATTATAATTTGAAATTAATCCACAGGAATTAATTGTGGGTTCCACAATATTTCCCACAAATGGCTATCCGGATCTTGAAAGTAACCTGCATATCCTCCCCAAAAAGCTTTTTGCGCAGGTTTAGCAATAATTGCTTCTGCTTTTTCTGCCAATTTCATAATTGAGTCAACTTCATCTTTATTCTTTACTAAATGCCCAATTGAAAATTCTGTAGCTGAAGGAGTACTTTCTGCAACTTTTGAATCCCACGCTAAATCTTTTCTTGAATAAATTGCAAGTATAAGTCCATTCTTTAAATCAAAGAACGCGGCTTCACCATGATCAAACTCTTTGCCGACAATTCCTTTGGAAGGGAACCCAAGTCCTTCGTGATAAAATTTAAACGATTTCTTAAGATCATTGACACCGAGAGTTAATATTGAAAACCTTGGTTCCATTTCGTTGTCCTTTTTATTTTGTTAAATGTTTCTGCATTTAGTATTATTTAACTCATGTTACGTACTTGTCATGATTGAACTTGATTCAGCATCACAAGTAAGATAATAAATGAGATTCCTCATCAAGTTTGGAATTCCAAAATAAATTATATTCTTAATTGTGTTTACATGAATTATTTTATTTTCTTCCATATAATATCTTTCCCATTTCTTCGAGCAATTAAATTATAGTCACTGTCTGTATTATCATTTACAAAAATCTTAACACCTCTTGTATCGGATTTTGTAAAAAATGTATTTTCATTTTCTGCAAATAATTCTTCCTTCGGTTTATCTTTTCTATTAATAAATAATTTACCTTCGTTCATTGTGATTTCATATATCCGGCTATTACCCAGCTGATAAGAACCCAAATATTTTTTTAAGGTAGATGAATCAATTCCGACTGGTTCAGGGTGCTGCGGTATTTCAAATATTTGAAATCCCGAGTATTCGCCAGCCATCCGGTGTTTTTACAAAAGTCTGACAAATGCTGTACTCTGTATTTATTTCCTGACCAAATACATTTTCATATTCTTTGGAAATATAATTCATAACCACTGTATTGTTATAGAATGAAAAATCTGGTCTTGTTACTTTAATATTACCGCTGAAACCTTTTGGTAAAGGATTAGTTTGTGAAATTATAAAAGCTTTAGTATTAACATTTCCTTCTTCCGAGACGATGAAACTGCTATCTAGTAAATATTTTTCCCACACAACTTTTCACCAGCAGTAATACCGTCAGAAATTTCCTGTGAAATTTTTATCAATTCATTTTCAATGTCCTCATTATTACTTATTTGAGCTTGCAATCTTAATGAACAGCTAATTAAGAATCCGCAAATAATTAATAGCTTTGATCGATATTTCATAATCTACTCTCATTTTACATTTATTATTTGTTATTATAATCAAAAATATTTAAAGAATAACATGAGACCGCTTTATTTCGTTTTTTCATAATGAAGGCATACAACACCAGATGCAAATATATTGCTGTCTGCAAGTTTAACATTAATTTTCTCTTTAATATCCTTAAATATTGGAATACCTTGCCCTATAAGATATAGGATTAACAAATAACCAATATTCGTCAATAAAATTCAATGACGTCAAGTGAGTGAACTGCCGAAGGACTTCCAAATATTAAAATATTTTTACCATCCTTTTGTTTTAATTTATTTATTTCAGATTCCAAATTATTTTTTATTATCCTGATTCCAGGATAATCTTTTGCTTCAAGAGTTGTTGATAAAACTACTTTTTCTACTTGATTATACCAATTAGAATGCTGGATATCATGTTTGGAAGCATTGGGCTGTTTTGCAGCATTCGGCCAATATCCATTCATCATTAAAAAAGTATTCCTACCATACAACGCAGTATCAGCTAAATCAGTTTGATTTCCGGCATATTCAAAAATATCGCTTTCAACATTTATCCAGTCCATCTCACCTTTAGGACCTGCAACAAAACCATCTAAACTAATGTGCATAAATACTATTAGTTTTCTCATTTTTTTACCCTTTCATTTTTATTGATATTATTTCTCATTTTAATGTATTTAATTATTTAGAAAATTTTCAACTAGTGAAACTATGAAATCGGGCTGGAAATTATTTTTCTGTGCAAACATAATTTCCCCTAAATATTCCCCGTGTCCGCCAGGCAGTATAATTAAACGAGCATGCGGGATTAATCTAAACATTTTAACAGCATGTTCGGGGCTGACTACATCCTGATCGCCGCAAAGAATAAGAGCAGGTGCTTCAATTGATTTTATGTCGTCATCATTCCAATCCTTAAATGTTTTCATCCGATTAGAATCCTTTGTAAACATATTAAGAAGCGCTTCAGGGTTATTATTAACTTTTAAAAATTCATCTTTATAAACTTGCGGCATATCTTTGAATGTTGCTTTGTCCATTCCTTTCCAAAATTCAGGGTATAAGCCTTCTCTTTCATAAAATGTTGAAGCCAATATTAATTTACCAACTTTTTCAGGATGCCTTATCGCCACTTGTATTGCTGTGTTGCCTCCGTTGCTAAAACCAAAAATATATGCCCTGTCAATGTTCAATTGATTTAAGAGTTCTGCTACATCGTCAGCATCTTGCTCAAAACTTTCAGGTACATTTCTATCAGATGTATGTCCATGTGCCTGCAGTTCAACAGCAATTACTTTATACTTTTTTGACACTGCTGGAATTACATTTCCAAATGATGTTTGAATTGTTGAACCGCCTCCGTGAATGAGAACCAGCGGTTTACCGGTTCCATGAATTTCATAATACATATCAATTCCATTCACAGCTGCATAACCTTTTTGATAACCAGGTGTTTGAGCAAAAACTGTGGTAGATAATATCTGAGCTGCCAATAAAGCAACTTTTAATTTATACTTATACATTTTTTTCTCCTTTAATAAACAATTTGTATAATATGAATTAAGTCATTATTTAATTAACTATTAGTGTTGTGACCTGACAAAGCTGTGTAAACACTTAATCCCATAAGAATCCAGCCGGAAAGAGAACCTTGCCTGCCCTGGAATATGGAAATCGATTTAAACATTCTTCCTATAGATCCAATAAAAGTTGCAACTATTAGATCTGCTGATAAATTAAGTAACACAGATGTACATCCTAACAGAATGAATTGCAGCATGAAGTTTCCAGAGGGATTAATAAATTGCGGAACAAACGCAGAAAAAAATAATGGAGTTTTAGGATTTAACACTTCATTCATAAAACCTTGGTATAAAAATTTTCGAGTATAATTACCTTCAGCCGGAACATTAAATTTTGGTTTGTTAGAATTATGAAAAGCCTTAAAGCCCAAATAGAATAAATAAATTGCACCTGCGTATTTAATTATATTAAATACAACTACAGAAGACGAAAGTATTGTGGAGAGCCCAATGGCTACAATTGCAACATGTCCAAAGCCGCCAAGGGCTGTACCAATTGCCGACGTGACTCCCTCTTTTCTGCCGCCTTTTAAACTTCTCGTAAATATGTAAATAATTCCCGGACCTGGAGTAAAAGCAAAGATAACGGCAGCACTTACAAAAAAAACGAAAGTTGATAATTCAAACATATTTACCTCTGTCATACTTTTGAAAAATAATTGATTCAATATGTAGTCGATTAGGAAGGATTAAAATCGACAAGAGATGCTTACAATTCTAAAAAATTATTTAAAATCGTTTAATGGAAAGTAAAAATCACAAATTTTTCAGCCTACTTTCAAGAAATCTCGTACTGCTGCTTGATTTGTAAGTGAGAGTGCCTGTTCAAAATCTGCTTTCGCTTCTGCATTATTTCCAAGTCGCCGGTACAATTCGCCTCTTGCAGAATATGCTAAATAGTAATCAACTAAATTTCCCTTTGCCAAGATATTATTAATTAATTCTATTCCTGCATTTGGCCCATCGCGCATTGCTATAGCAACTGCACGGTTTAATTCAATTATTGGAGAAGGTTCTAAATCCAACAGCTTATCATATAAAGCTGCAATTTGAGGCCAGTCAGTTAATTCTGGTTTAGATGCTTCCGAATGCACTGCAGCTATTGCTGCTTGAAGAGTATATGCTCCAAACCGATGAGACTTCAGCGCTTCTTCAACCAGCAAAATCCCTTCTTTAATTTGCTCTTGGTTCCAGAGTGTTCGGTCCTGATCTTCAAGTAATATCAAATCACCCGATTGTGAAGTACGCGCTTGCCTCCGTGACTCATGCAATAACATTAGCGCTAAAAGGCCTTTAACTTCAGGTTCAGGCAGCAACTCCAGCATAAGTCTGCCGAGACGAATTGCTTCAGCCGGAAAGATCAGGCCTGGTTAAAGATTCACCGTACGATGCAGAATATCCTTCATTAAAAACAAGATAAATAACCTGGTTTACAGCAGCTAATCTTTCGGGTAATTCCGATCGTGACGGCATTTCGAATGGAATTTTTGCATCACGAATTTTTGCTTTAGCACGTACAATTCTTTGCGCAAGAGTTGATGGCGTGGTAAGGAATGCGCTTGCAATTTCTTCCGTTGTTAAACTGCAGACTTCTCTTAATGTAAGTGCGATCCGTGCCTCGGGAGATAAAGCCGGATGACAGCATGTGAAAATTAAGTCTTAGTTCATCATCTTCAATTTCTTTATCGATTTGGTCTTCAAATATTTTGATATTCACATCGATTTTATTGGCAAGTTTGCCTAAAGAAAAATCGTAACGAGAACGACGCCTAAGATTATCAATAGCTTTAAAGCGGCCTGTTGATATAAGCCAGGAGCGGGGGTTTTCCGGTATTCCCCGCTCCTGCCATTGTTCTATAGCAATTGCAAATGCATCATGAAGTGCATCTTCAGCTATTTCAAAATCACCGAGAAGACGTATAAGAGTTGCTAAAATTTTCCTGGATTCAGTTGAGTATATCCTATTGAGAAATTCTCTAACATTTTTATCATCTGTCATTTAAACTTCTTCTTCTCAGTTTTTTAAAGTGAAGATATTTTATTTCTCATTCTTTTGAACGGCGTTTTTCACTTTCTTTTATCATATCAGTTAAATCTGCAGCGGGACGGATTTCAAAAGTGCCGCCCATATAAATGCTCGGATGCTTTGACATTAATTGGATAGCATGATTTAAATCTTTTGCTTCAAGTATCATTATGCCGCCAAGCTGTTCTTTTGTTTCGGCAAAGGGACCATCTGTAACTATAACTTTCCCGTTATTTGTCCGCAAAGTTGTTGCATTATGAGCAGTCTGTAAAGCTTCGCCGCCAACAAAATGCCCTTTACTTCGAAGTTCATCATCATAAGTAAAACACTCGATCTAAAAATGTGTTCATTTCACTTTCAGACTTGTTTTCCAACAATTTTTCATCAATGTATCCAAGACAAATGTATTTCATTTTAAACTCCTGTTTAATTGTTATTTGATGTTCCAAATAATAGTCGAATGGGAGAACTTAAAATCGACAGAATAAATAATAAAAAAAAGAAGTTTTATTAATTTATTTGAAGATATGCATGCCGTGCTAATCTCATTTCAGCATCTCAAAATCAACTAAAAGAATATTCCGAAACAAGCTTGCATACTGCAAGCAGGTTCGGAATGATAAACTCAAATTTTTAATTTTTTGTGTAACTTCAGTTATTTTACTGATAAATAAAAAGTAAATTATTTTAACTTTTATACCGAAATTTTTCTATTACCTAATATCTCATACCAATTTATTTTTCTAGTTATAAACATGATCGCTGCCAATATTAAAAATAGGGCTATATTTCCAAGCAACAATGAATAATCCTGTAATTGCAAAATTGTGTACATAAATCCATAGAATAAAATCAACATCACTCCGATTGATATTCCCAATTGAGTTTTTGAATATATGCTTTTAGTGTAAAAACTTATTAAGCCTATAACAAGTAAACTTGATATAAGATAAGAATAGCTAAACAACATGTATTCAGATAAAGCTAGAAGAATCGAATAGAATATCACTTGTGATAGACCAATCAGCAAATATTGAATCGGGTGCAATGTTTTTTTGTTAAAAATTTCGATCATGAAAAAACTGACAAATGTTAATAAGATAATTAGTATACCGTATTTTGAAGTTCGCATTGTTTTCTGATACTCATCGACCGGTATCAGAAGTTTTACTCCAAAAGGCTGCGATATAAATCATATGTTTCGTTATACCATTGCTGTGGATAATTTCTATTAAATTGATTTATTTTCCATTCAGCAGCTGAAACCGTTGGATAACACATTTCTCGATGAAGGAAGAAATTCGCCGGTAAAGCTCGGATTATTCCAGTTTGATTTTATATGAACTTCCGTAATTTTTCCAATCGGAATAAATTGAAGATTTTCACTTCCCTTTAAGTGAAGTGTAAGTTCAAAATTATATTTCTTATTTCCGTTTGCTAATTTCAACATCCGAGTAAAAACCGTTTTTAAATATTTCTTTATCTTTCAATCCGGGGTTGACTTCTTTTACGGCATTCCATTCCATTTTAATAAAATACTATCTGCTATACCTTTTAAATCGGTAATGTTAAACGATAAATATTGCTTCTTCAGGGTTTTGAACTATATCTTCGTATTTAATTTTTTGAAGATTAGTTAAATCAAAGCTGCCTGTAATCTTAATATCGGTTTTATATATAATTACTTCATAAATCCCCTTGTATCTTTTTTTCAGGAAAGACTTTCGGATTCTATATTAAGATTTTCCGGAAGTAGAATAATATTTATTTTTACTTGTAGAATTCTTTTGCCCTCCTGGTTTTCAGTCCATTGATTATTCAATATAGATAAAACCGGCCCGGCAACTATTTGAGAGTCCGCCCAGCTTTCATTAATTTCTTTTACAACAGCTTTGACGGTTGGCTTGCCTCTCTGTTATTAACGACTGAATCATTGTTAGAGGAATAATTAATATTAAAATTATTGCCGACGCTAATAACAATTCGTATTACAATTGAATCTTTTTTCACTTTTAATTTTCCTCCTATTTTAATTGAAAAATAATTCAGGATAGTTCATTTTTTATTGTACATTTTTGATTAATTTTTCAAGTGCATCAAGATGTTCTGCAAATTCTTTTCTCCCTTTTTCTGTAGCAGAATAAGTAGTAGATGGTTTTTTCCCTATAAATTTCTTCTTCACTTTTAAGTAATTGCCTTTTTCAAGTACCGCAATATGTGTTGCAAGATTCCCGTCCGTAAGTTCCAGCATTTCTTTAAGCGTGTTAAAATCAAGCTGATCGTTTACCATCAACAAAGACATAACCGCCAGTCTAACTCTGTTCTCAAAAGCTTTATTTAAATTTTCAATTATTGTATTCACTTTTCGTACTTCAAATAAGTATAAATTCCATAAACAATGTGCACAACCCCAAACCCAAATGTCCATAACAAGAAATCCATAAGAATACCCGGCAAACAATCCTAAAATAATTTCCATTAATCCCAAATAACGTACCTCATTCATAACATATTTGCTTGCATTTAATAACAGCGAGGCCATAAAAAATAAGTGTTGAGGAAAAAATTAATTCAGGCATTCCTCTGTACCAAAGCTCCAATGAAAAAATACCGCCGGCACAAAGCGGAATAAATAAACTCATTAAAAGATATTTAGCAGCAGGTGTCCAGACTGGAAGGTTTTTCTTTTTTGCATTTCTAAAAGAGAAATAGACACCAGATCCAATTGCAAAAATCAAAACAATTAATGAAAGTGAAATGTAAAAAAATGGAAGGCCTTCACGTATACTCCGGTTTCTTTAACTTCATTCATTTTTGCAGAACAAAAAAAGATCCGATTAAAGCAATAATGCCGGCACTAATCCCGGAAAACCCGCTAAGAGATAAAAACTTGGACGATTTTTCCATCATCGCACGAATTTCGGTAAAGGTCTTTCAATTGGTCTTCAATCTTCTCCATTAACAATCCTTAATTTTATTTGAAAAGTACTTTGTATTACAAAGTTAAAATTATGCAATTTTATTTAGATTCTTGCAAGGGTTATTTAAGGGAATTTTTTATGACCTGGTTTGATTGGTTGAATTAAAAATTCTGCTCGGAATTATAATTGTAGAAATGATAAAATTAGTAATTTGATTTTAATTTGGCTTTGAGGAATCGACAGCTATTGCTCTATGACTAAAGAATCCGTAAAAAAATATTTTTTGATGAATAGTTTGAAATATTTGGTGATCAAAAGGATAGGTTACTAAATCCTCATATTGTAAAATATCCGAACCAAAATTAATTAATGTTTTATCTTTTGGGGTCCTTATTAATTTCTCTTCAAACCTTTTAAATCGAACATAGCAAAAAAGAATAACGTCGCCATCCAGTTTGTATAAATATTTACTAAACTCTGAACGAATCTTTAGTATTAATAAATTTAATAAGAGCTTCATTAGTTTTTTTCAATGTCTCTGTACGGCGTTTATCTAATGAATTCTTTTTCTCTAAATACTTTTTGCGTCTTAAAAGTAATTTTTCTCTTTCACCTTCAAATAAATATTTTATTACTTTCCTAACTTGCCCTAATAAAATATCTGAATTTAAAGTCATTTTATAATTTTTCTTAAGATTATTTAATCTTTCAAATTTTGTTAGAAAGATGCTTTAAGGTTAAATTATTTTTTTACTTTTGATTTATAAATTCAGCTTTTAATAATATAGGATATAGTTTCTACATTTATGTAAAATTTAACTCCACTATTTTCTACTTGAACAAATTTTTCTTTTGAGCATAAAATTTTATTAATGTCATCAATCTGAATTGTTTTGCTGTTACCATTTATAAAAGTAATTAAATATTGTTGCATGTATTTCTCCTCTTTAAGTATTCAATTAATTATTTTTATAAAATCTTGTTTAATAAAATTCTACAGAAATTTAATCTCTGTCAATCAATTTCATAAGAATCTGTATTAACTTTTCTAAAAGAAAAGTATGACTCCGAATTACTTTTTATCATCTGTTGTAAACTGGTTTTTATGCCGGCTTTTGCAATCACGGCACTTTCTATGCTACCTTTATTATTATAAATGATAATTACTCCCGGCAAATCTGGTGCAAATTTATCAATATTCGAATTGGTTAATTCAAACTTGCTGGAAAACAAATCATTCACCTTCAGCTTCAATAATTTTATGAGAAATGATTAGTATTTATTACACATATAAATAAAGTTATGCCTTACGATAAGACTATTAGGCGGGCTTTACAATCAGGGAATCTCTTAATTTTCAGAGTGTTTGGTGTTAAAATGTTGAATTATGACTTATAGACTTTGAGGTTCTTCAAAAGACACTCAAAGTCAGGTTAGAATAAATGATATTTACTATAACCCAAATTCCGGCCGATTGATTGGGCATATAATTTTTAATAGTGGGGGTAATCTTTAGGCAGAGGATTTACAACATATCATGTTTTGATTCAATCATCAGTAGTTTTTCCAGTTCTCTCTTTAATTTTTCTTTTGCAGTTTCCGATTGTTTAAATATAGATTCATGCTTGGAAAAATCGAAAACACGTACATCATAAATTTCCGGCCTGATATAAATATCGGGTTTTATAAATTTCATCTTTTGTTGATTTATTGAGTTCTGCATTATTTGATAGGTTGTGAAAACCGATTCAAAAGTAGGAGGGTATTCTTTTGCATTGCTTGTTCTAAATGCTGTTATATCTATTGCAACCGTAATGTCGCAATCATTTAATAAGAATATCAAAAGGAAGCGGATTAACTACACCGCCATCGATCAAAATCTTGTTTTTAATTTTAACGGGAGTTAATAAACCCGGTAAAGAATAACTTGCTCTTATAGCAGGAATAATTTTCCTTTATCGAAAATCACTTCCTTTTTTTCCCAATAATCTGTTGCAACTATTTTTAAGGGTATTTTCAGTTCTTCAAAAGTATCGGTGCCAAGTTCCGCCTGTAGAAATTTATAAAATCTTTCGCCTTTCATCAGCCCGCTTTTAAAAAACTGCGGATCGAACATGGAAAACATTTTTACAAAATCCGATTTCCAGAGAAAGTCAAATGGTTTATCATTTCTTGGGAAAAGCAAGCGCTTTAACATTGCTTTCATTTCTTTAGAGGAATAACCTGCAGCGTAAAATACACCTATTATCGCACCTATGCTGGTACCTGAAATAATAGACGGTTTCAATCCAAGTTCTTCAAAAGCTTCAATCATTGATATATGAGCCAGACCTCTTGCACCGCCGCCGCCGAAAGCTATTCCAATTTTCTTCATTCTACTTACTAATGTTTTTTCTGAATTTTCTCGTATGTTCTAATAAAGTATAACCTGTATTATTTAGCATTATAAAAATAGTTTTTAATTTAAAACTAAGAAAGCCGAATTTAATTTCGGCTTCCTTAATTGTTGTAGCGGGGAGTCCAGCGGAATTGAACCTACAACCTTCTAATCTTTTTTCTTTTTTACTTTAATAAAGATTAATTTTTGTTTCAGACGGATGCAAAATTAAATATAATAATTTGAAAACAATATAATTTGGAATTAATAAAAAAGTAAGAAGTTTTAACCAAAACTTGAAAATTAAATCACCCCATATACTCCGGGAAAATTTCTGAATGGAAAAAAGATGTTATTTAAGACTTAAACTAAGATACAAATTATTTTCTCTGATATTATTCATAATAGATGATTAACTTAAAATATACTCTCTAACTTTTTACTTTTTATTATCCATTTATTTCAAATAATTCTTTTAAATCTGAGATAAAATCTTCTATATACTTGTCATACTCTTCTTTATCACGCTTGTAGTATTCATTTTCCTTTAAAATGCATCCTTTTTGTGAGTTTTCTGTAAAGTAATTTTTCACGATCTCATTTGCTTCCTTGATATAAGCTGAGTCTTTATATTTCTCTAAATGACTCATCGCATTATCCCAATCAGATTTATCCATATCGGTAACCGTGGCAAATATATCATAAGCATGATGTCGCCCATATTCTTTAACTCATCTTCAATTTTATCCCGGAAAGCATGCAATTTCAAAATTATGTACTTAACTCAAGGGATAAAAATATTCTTAAATTTTTTATTGTATGTTATTTTTTAAACTAATATTACCAATTGATAAGCCCTCTGCTTCATTAACTAAAAAAGCGTGAAAATTTTTAACACCAATTGGTTTAATTCTTGGTTTATTAAATTTAGTTCTATGGATTTTTATCAGTTATTGGATAGTGCAATATCTAATATTATTGTCTTACCACTGCTATCTTTTTTAATAAATTGAAAATATTTTGTTTTTGGTTTGTATCCAAGTGATTCGATTGAATTTCTAATTATTTCAAATTTTTTGGCATCTATAATAATATCACTTGTAAGAAAAATATCTATATCTTTAGTGGATCTCTGTAAAACTTTTCTGGGGTAACGTGGGCTCCTTACTTTAGGTAAATATACAGTTCTAATATATAAGCTTAATCCTCCACCAATTATTAATGGAATTTCTTTCCCTTCTAAACTTCTTGCCAATTCTACTAATGCATTTATTAACTATCCTGACTGTTTTCTTCACTTTGTTCAATTATTGAATTCATTTAATATCTCCACTCTTAAATCTTGAGCAATTTCCTTTTCTCTTTTCCCAAGTTGGCATAGTTCTAAATATGCTTGTATTCTCGATGCCCAATTATTGACTGAATCAAAGAAAATATAATCTTGTGAAGTTTGTATTCTTTCTACAATACAATTATAGAATTTTTCATCTAAGTTATTAAGATCTTGGCCATCAATAATGTTTGTTTTAACGTAAATCAAAAATTCTTTATCACTGGTGGTTGAAATATATTTCTCCGCGCTGCTTTCTCCTTGACCACATCCATGTATTACCAAAATCATCCTTTAATATTTTTGCAGCATCCTGCCTATTATCAGTAATTCTTAACTTTAGTTTTTTAAACTTTTAGGTTTTGTATAATTATCTTTTAGTCTATCCAATAATTTTTCCGGCTGCAGCAACCTAATTCCATTAGTATTCTTTTGAATTATCAAATCTTCTTCTAAACGTGTTAATGCTTTTGATACTGTTGAGAGAGCAATATTTCCTCCTATTTTGATTATGTTTTCATAAATTTCTGAAACAGAATTATATCCTATATTTCTTTTTAGTAGATATCTTCCCACTATGGATGTTCTTCCATCGTATATGTTTTTTATATTTACCGATTCTTTATAGTTATTTTTTTTATCTAATCTTATTGCAATAAGATCAGGCGCTTTTATAAAATAATTACCGTTTAGATCCAAACCACTAATTCCAAACTTTTCTAAACTACTAACAACATTATTATTCAGATACGGAACTAAAAGTGTCGGAATATAATCTTTTTGATTGTCCCCCAAATTTCCAAGTTGTCTTATTGCTTGTTCAATAATTTGTGGTGCGGTTCGATTTTTTACTTCAATTATTAATGTGATATTTTTTTTCTGATATTTCATTTTAATAATTGCATCAGGCCAATTTACTTTTTTCTCTATCATTTGGTAATCTTAAATCAGGTTCAACTTTTATATCTTCGATTTCTAAAGGAGCGTATAAATTTTTTTCGGTAGATATTTTATCAAATACTTCTTGTTCAAAAGCGCTTTCATATTTCATCTCAATTATTTTCCTATATTTTATTGTTTTCCTATGCAAGAAAATAGCTTTAATTGAGAAAGAACACAATTAATTCATAAAAATAAATATTTTCCTACAGAAGAAAACTCATAATATTAGGAAAATTAAATAAAATAAGAGCTAATAGCCTCGCAATTATCATTGCTTAATCATTCTATTCAATTCTTTGATTAGAGAGTTTTTATTTTTTTGTTTTTAATGGATACCTTAATTAGAAATACGAATTTGAATAGAAGATAATTTTGAATTGGGAAATGCTTTTGAGGATTCCCTAAAACCCTCAATTTCAAGGTTGAAAATATTTCTTCAATTTTAAATAAAAAATCCGGCAAAAACCGGATTTAATTATTCTTAGTCGCGCGGGGGCAGGACTTGAACCTACAACCTTGGGTTATGAGCCCGACACATTAACAATTTTAAAGTGCTAATCATTAAGGTAATGCTTACTTATATAAATACCTAATTCATAGAATCTTGAACTTTGTGAGGAGATTTAACCATGTTTCTCGCAAAGCGTAAAGGTATCTATCAAATTTATTATACAGGTCTGAGTGGTAAAAGGACATCCGTTTCAACAAAGACTAAATATAAATCTGATGCATTAAAGTTCTTATCCGAATTCTCTAACAACTTAAAAGAAAATTATAGTAGAGAATTTATTAATATATCTTTGAAAGATTTTAGATTTGAATATTTAAATATTCAGAAAGTTATCACACATGGAAAACAGCAATACGTACTGAAACCAGTGGTTACAGTAACATAAC
>CAVZSD010000006.1:0-96536 GCA_963777615.1 uncultured Bacteroidota bacterium
TTAAACTTTGGCCCTTTCTGGTATGAACCGGACAGCGGCACTGCAATGCGTCCAATGATGGTGATTCAATTACTGTTTACGGAGGTGATATTGGAAATACAATGATGAGTTATGATATGCTTATGGTGTATACAATCAACGGACGAATTTTGGCGCGACCCGTATGAACCAATTTGGAATAATTTAGATGGTTTCATGAATATGGGCGGCCATCATGATGGTAACTGCGGCGGTAATAGTTTTGGATGGAATCATGATTCATTAACAACAATTACAATTACAGGAACTGCTTTAGTTGATTCTACATTTATAATTGAACATTATTATCTTGATGAAAATAATGATAGTGTCCCGGATTACATGTTGAACTTTGGCCCGCCATGGTATGAACCTGTATCAGGTGCAGTTCGTCCAACTAAAGGTGAGCAAATAACAATAGTTGGAGGCAAAATAGAAATGCCGCATTATAATATGATTGTTGTATATGAAATTAATGGAAAGTCCTGGAGAGATTCATCAAACCTGGGATTTAATTTTGGCGGCGGATGGATGAACAGCAATTCAACACAACCGCAAGAATTTCATTCGACATTCGATGATAGTGATTTGATGGTAATTCATCCCGGCTGGCACATGGGTGGTGGAATGCATGGAGGAATGATGATGCCTGATTCAATCTTCGCTCAAATATTTGAAGTCTATCCTAATAATTTTCCAGGCATTGATAATCAAAATGCATTTGCAGGATATCAATTTAATTTAATGTATCCTTCAGGACAGCAGGGGATGGGTTCCCATTTTGGATGCGGCGGCATGATGCAGTTCAATAATAATATGGATTTTCAGTTACATTATAATGATATGCAGTTAAATAATAATAGTATCGACAAAAGTACAATTAAAGTTAAATACTTTGATAGTAATACCAACTCATGGGTTGAGATGCCGAACACAGTAATGAATACAACTTCCAACACAATTACGTTTTCCAAAAATTCTGTGGACAATCTGATAATCTTAACCGGTGAATCTGTTGCTACGGGAATATCTAATGAAAATAAAGATAATGCAGTAAAAGATTTTCAATTATTTCAGAATTATCCAAATCCATTTAATCCATCTACAGATATTCGATTTGAAATAAAAGAAAATGCTCAATGTTAATCTTTCTGTTTATAATGTACTCGGGCAAAAAGTTGCAGAATTGGTGAACTCTGAATTACCTGCTGGAATACATAGCGTTTCATTTAATGCAAGTAGTTTATCCAGTGGAATTTATTTTTATGAATTGAAAGCAGGAACTTTCACATCAGTAAGAAAGATGGAATTGTTAAAGTAAAAAATATTTTTAATGTATTAACAAACACATGAACAAAATAGATATTAAAAATGTATAACATAAAATTAAAATTATGTTACGCAATGCACCAGTTGATATTGTAGATTTGCAATGTAAGTAATGATGATAGACAAAAAAAAGATCCTAATGAAAGGAGGATGAAAAGATGAAAGCGAAAATATTAGCACCTGTTGTAATTATTGTGATAGCCGCTTTTTCTTTCTTGTTTGCTCAGGGGAATTCAGTTAAACAAATGCTTCAAAATCAAAAGACCCAGGATGAAGTTATAAATACTATAATGAATAATCCTGGAATGATGCAGAATTTTATGAACCACATGTCGCAAAATTCTGAAGCAATGAATAATATGATGGGCTGGATGATGAACAATCAGAACGCACGAAATATGATGATGAATGGAATGTTCTCGAAAGCCAACCAGGATTCATCTTTAACTCATTCTATGTACAATATGATGGATAACTATCCGCAGATGCGGGGCTGGATGCAGAGTATGATGAATGGGAATGGAATGATGAGTCATGGTATGATGAATCACGGAATGATGAATCGAAATTAATATAAAAGAATAATTGGGTGGGATTTATCATCCCATCCAATTGATAATGAAAGAAGTTTTATTACAAGCTTAAATTTTAGCATTAATTATTTTTAGTGGGGTTAATCTTTTATAAAATCAATAATGTGTTCAAAGTAATGGATTGATGCAAGTGAAAGATGGTTTAACCCATCTTTTTTATTTTGGAGAAAGGAGAAATCATATGTTTCATAATTGGATGGGAGGAGGAATGTGGTTTGGCTGGATATTTTGGATAATAATAATTGCCTTAGTAATCTGGCTGATTGTTGACAGAAGTAGTAAAAATAGGTTGAATTTTCCGCAGCAGGAAAATGCTTTAGACATTCTAAGAAAGAGATATGCAAAAGGAGAAATAACAAAAGAACAATTTGAACAAATGAAAAAGGATTTAGAATAGATAAACATCAATAGATAAGGTACTAATTAGTTGAAGCGCCTTAATCTTGATTAAATTAAAAATCAATTTCTTTATAATAAAACAAAAATTAAATTTATGAATCATCACAAAATGAATAACCATAAACATCATAATCATAGTGAGCATCATGGGCACATGATCCAAGACTTCAAAAAAAGATTCTGGATTTCACTCGTAATCACAATTCCAATCCTTCTTCTATCTCCACTGGTCCAGCACTTTCTGGGTATTAAGGAAGCTTTGAGTTTCAGCGGCGATATTTATGTTTTGTTTGCGCTTTCACATTTGTCATATTTTCTACGGCGGCTGGCCATTCTTAAAAGGACTAATTGATGAATTGAAAAAGAAGCAGCCTGGAATGATGACTTTAATCGCGCTTGCAATTTCGGTAGCCTATTTTTACAGCGGTGCTGTTGTATTCGGTGTTAAAGGTGAAGTCTTCTTCTGGGAACTTGCAACCCTTATCGTTATTATGCTTCTCGGGCACTGGATTGAAATGAAATCTGTTATGGGCGCTTCAAAAGCTCTTGAAGAACTTGCCAAACTTATGCCGGATGAAGCTCATAAAATTGATGACGACGGAAATGTTACTGATGTTCCGGTTTCCGAACTTAAGCATGAAGCTAAATTATTAATAAAACCGGGAGAAAAAATTCCTGCTGATGGAAAAATCTTTGAAGGTAAAAGTTCCATAAATGAAGCCATGATTACCGGTGAATCCAAACCTGTTTCCAAAGGTGAAGGTGATAATGTAGTCGGGGGATCAATAAACGGCAAGGGCTCAATAAAGATTGAGGTTGAGAAAATAGGCGATGAAACTTTTCTTTCACAGGTCGTGAAGATGGTTAAAGAGGCACAGGAAAGTAAATCCAAAACTCAGAACTTCGCCAACAAAGCCGCATTCTGGTTAACTATTGTTGCAATTACTTCCGGCGCATTAACAATGTTTGTATGGCTTGTGTTTACCGGACAAAGTTTCAACTTTGCATTATCCAGAACCGTAACGGTTATGGTAATTACATGTCCGCATGCTCTCGGTCTGGCAATTCCTCTTGTTGTGGCGGTTTCAACTGCACTTTCTGCAAAAAGCGGTTTACTAATTAGAAACAGAAATGCATTTGAAGAGGCAAGAAAAATTCAGGCAATTATTTTTGATAAAACCGGAACATTAACAAAAGGTGAATTCGGAGTAACGGAAACGATTTCTTTTGATAATAAATATGATGAAAAAGAAATATTAAAATATGCAGCAGCAGTTGAATCCGAATCAGAACATCCGATTGCACAAGGAATAGTAAGTTCCTCTGAAGATAAATATCAGGTGAAAGATTTCAATTCAATACCCGGCAAAGGTGCGGAAGGGAAGGTAAATGGTAAAGATGTTAAAGTTGTCAGCCCGGGTTATCTCGAAGAAAATAAAATTGAATTACAAGAAAAAGAAAAGATTGAAAAATTATCTGCTCAGGGTAAAACCGTTGTTTTTGTCCTCGTTGATAATAAACTAACCGGCGCAATAGCATTAGGCGATATTATCCGCGATGAATCCAAAGAAGCAATAAAACAGCTTAAAGAGTTAGGAATAAAAACGATGATGCTTACCGGTGATAACAAACAGGTTGCAAAATGGGTTGCCGATGAGCTTGGACTCGATGATTATTTTGCCGAAGTGCTGCCCGGTAAAAAAGCAGAGAAAATAAAAGAAGTGCAGAGCCGCGGAATGGTTGTGGCGATGACCGGTGACGGTGTGAATGATGCTCCAGCACTGGCACAAGCCGATGTTGGAATTGCAATAGGCACCGGAACGGACGTAGCGGTCGAAACTGCCGATATAATTCTTGTTAGAAGTAATCCGAAAGATGTGGTTTCATTAATAAAATTTTCAAAAGCAACTTATAGTAAAATGGTTCAAAATCTAATCTGGGCAACAGGCTATAATGTAATAGCAATTCCTCTGGCTGCAGGAGTTTTATTTTCTGCCGGAATAATTTTAAGTCCGGCACTTGGGGCCGTTTTAATGTCTGCAAGTACAGTTATAGTTGCAATAAATGCTAAACTGTTGAAATTGTAATTGATGGTTCTCAATATTTATTAAGTACTATTATTTTTCTTAAATCTTAAGTATTACAAAATAAATTTATCTTTTTGTGTTTTCTATAATCATGTAATTCAAGAATTAATTATATATAGTTTGATCATAAATTATTAATAATACTTGTACAATCTTTTATAGATGGAGAAAAAAATGAAAATTCTATTGTCGGTTATATTTACATCTAGTTGGACTCTTAATTATCGGTTTAATCATTATGTTTAGCGGTATTTATAACGTCAGTGCTTTAAATCCGGAACCTGGTATTACAAAATGGGTTTTGGAAACAACAAGTGATAATTCTGTTGAACATCATTCAAGTGATATTAAAGTTCCTAATCTTGATGATCCATCAATGATTGAAATGGGATTGAGTCACTATAAAGAAATGTGTGAAAGCTGTCATCAAGGCCCCGGTGTTGAACAAAGCGAATTAGCTAAAGGGTTAAATCCGCCTGCACCGAATTTATATAAGCATGGGAAAAATATGGACCCCAAAGAAATATTTTGGATAACAAAAAACGGAATTAAAATGACCGGTATGCCTGCATGGGGTAAAACTCATTCTGATTATAAAATTTGGACAATTACTGCTGCGGTAAAAAAACTTTATAGTGTACCACAGATAAAGTATAATTCAATCCCAATGGAAGAAGATGAAAAAGAAGCTGAAGATAAAACGGACAAAACTGAAACTAATCTTCGGTATCATTAAATTTAATTTATTTTAAATTATGATTATATTCATTATCAAATTGCATTTGGATTTCACTTTCTAACAATATTATTAATTAAAATTTAATTAGGGTTTTTCTTAATGAATAAGAAGTTATTTTATTTTTGCATTAGTTATATCATAATCTTATTTGCTGCTTCAAATATTTTATTAGCCCAAACTTCTGAAAGTAAAGATGACTCAAGCAATTGGAAAGCGCCTAAATCAGCAAACAAAATGAAAAACCCTTTGGCTGGGATAATAGAAGCAACTAAAAAAGGGAAAAAACTATTTAGTGATAATTGCTTTGAATGTCATGGGGATAGTGGAACCGGAAACGGACCATCTGCCGATATGCTTGATCCTAAGCCGGCCGACTTTACTTCGGTAAAAGTTCAAAAACAAAGTGATGGAGCATTATTTTGGAAAATAAGTGAAGGCGATAATGGAGCTATGGCTTCATATAAAGGAACGTTTAATGAAAAGGAGAGATGGCAACTGGTAAATTATATAAGGCAATTAAGTAAAGAAAGCAAAAAGAAAAAAAATTAGATAATAAAAATCAATCATTCAATTGTCCATTTAAAATCTATAAATATTGAAAGTTTAAATTCTAAATCCAGAAGAATTAGTTTAATAATTGTTAGACAAGCAACAATAATCTAAAGTGAAAAAACAGTGTCTAACATAAATTTTTTCAATTCACTTCTTTTTGATTTATGACTTTTGAATTTGAAAATGTATTTTAAATTTTTTCTAAAACCATTCTATTCAAGAATTCTATTCGGAGAAAGAAATGAATTTCCCCATGTACAGAGAAGACACACCTTCTTCAATCATTTTAATTAGACTAATTGTCGGGCTTGTTTTTTTCTCAGAAGGAATACAAAAATTTTTATTCCCGGACATTTTGGGGGTAGGAAGATTTATTAAAATTGGAATACCTGTACCGCAATTCTTTGCTCCATTTGTTGGTGTGGTTGAAATAGTTTTTGGTTTATTAATTGTTGTTGGGTTGTATACCAGGATTGCATCTATTCCTCTGATAATAAATATAAGCGTTGCAATAATTACAACTAAAATACCAATTCTATTTAACGAAGGAATTTGGAAGATGGCCCATGAAGCAAGAACAGATTTTTCAATGCTTTTAGGTTCAATATTTATTTTAATTTTAGGTGCAGGTAAATATTCATTTGATGCTAAAATTTATAAGAGAAAAATCAAATGAGTAAAACATGAAAGATGTTATGACTAGTAAATATTCTAATAATTGGTCAACTATTTGTTTTTATACTGTTTCCATTTTAATAATTTCTACAAAAATGATTTTTGCAGGCGGCCCGCCCTGGAGGACAGATGATCCCATCCCGGTTGATTTTAAGCAGCATGAATTATATTTATTTTCAACTGGTGTTAGTGATGATGGCGGATTAAGCGGAGTCGGGCCTGCAGTTGAATTTAATTATGGAATATTCCCTAATACACAATTTCATGTGGTTTTACCCTTAGCCTTTGATATTCCAAAAGAAAGTGAAAAGCATTTTGGCTACAGCGATACTGAAGTTGGCTTCAAATATCGATTTGTTGAACAGACAGATGCCATCCCGGCAATTGCAGCATTTCCCATCGCTGAATTACCGACAGGAAATTCATCAAACAATTTGGGGAACGGAAAAGCTCAATTGTATTTACCTATCTGGTTTCAAAAAGATATTGATAATTGGACAGTTTGTACAGGAGCAGGTTATTGGATAAATCCCGGGACTGATAATAAAAACTGGCAGTTTTATGGATTACAGGTTCAATATAATTTTTCTGATAATTTTTATCTTGGAATGGAGACTTTTCACCAAACAGCTTCTACTATTGATTCGGATGGATACACTGGTATTCATTTGGGCGGGGCAGTTACTGTTGTTCAAAGCTATCAGTTATTGTTTTCCGCTGATGCAGGAAATGGAATAACATCATATAAACATTTTGCATATTACTTCGGGCTTTATCATGATTTTTGATTCTATCCTATTTGCATAATAACGAGCGATACTCGCTGAAACTCTTTTTGTATTAAGAACTTTGAAAAGAAAAGGGATCAAATACATGGTATTTTATTTAAACATATCTTTAATTTGAATATATTAATTATGTAGAAACAAATAAATTAAAAATCATTAATCAAATTGGGGTGAAAAAATGTTTCATGATATGTTTTGGGGATGGCATTGGTTCGGGGGATTTCCCTGGATTATTTTAATAGTTATAGGTGTTGTACTTTTAATTCGAAGAAATAATAACAACGTTCAACTTCCTTTTGAGACTCCTCTGGATATATTAAAAAAGAGGTATGCAAAAGGTGAAATAACTAAAGATCAATATGATCAAATGAAAAATGATATTCAGTAATATATAGTTTAGGAGAAATATATATGGAAGTAATTGTTGGTTTAACATTTATAGCAGCAATTGGATATGTTATGGTTAGAAAGTTTAATAAAGTAAATAAAAATGAGAAAGACTGTTGTAAATAGAGGGCTGTAAATAATTTGGTATTTTTGAATAATATATTTAACAACGCTATAGTCTTAATCAATGTTTAGATTATTACTTTTACCTTTTATCAATGCTTAAAATATTTTTTATTGCTTCAATTATAACAGCATTAAATTACTGTATAACAGCCCAGTCCCAAAATTTTGACTATGGTGCTGATGCCTCTTTTATACCTCAAATTGAAGACCTTGGCGGGAAATATTACAATGGCGGAATTGAAGCCGATCCATTAAAAATTTTTAGAAAAAATGGATTCAATTACATTCGAGTTCGTCTTTGGAACAATCCATCCAATGGTTATTGTGGTTTGAACAGCACATTAGATTTTGCTAAGAAAATGAAAGCACAAGGTTTTAAATTGCTGTTAGATTTTCATTATTCAGATTGGTGGGCTGATCCTAAAAATCAAAAGAAACCGGCAGCATGGAAATCGATTTCTTTCAATCAACTGGTGGATAGTATCTATACCTACACTTTTAATGTTATCAAAGCTTTTGATTCACTAGATGTTTTGCCTGATATGGTTCAAATTGGAAATGAAATATCTGGCGGATTTCTTTGGCCGGAAGGTGAAGTTAGAGATACCTTTAATACTGTTCAACAATGGATTCAATTTACAACTCTTTTAAAATCAGCAGAGCAAGCTGTAGCTGATGCTTCTCCTGAAAAGACAATCCAAATCATGATTCATATTGACTGGGGAGGTTATAACTCCGGCAGCAGAAATTTTTACAATATTCTTGCTTCTTACCAGGTGCATTTTGATGTAATAGGGCTTTCATATTATCCATGGTGGCAAGGGACATTGGATATGTTATCTCAAAATATAAATGACCTTGCTGCTACTTTTGATAAAGATATTGTAGTTGTTGAAACTGCTTATCCCTGGACGCTTCAGAATTTTGATAACGTTACAAATTTATTTTATGATTCAACAAAGCTTCATCAAAATTATACTGCTACTGTTGATGGGCAGTATAATTTTTTGAAAGACTTAATCCAGATAGTAAAAAATGTGCCCAACGGCAGAGGCAAGGGAGTGTTTTATTGGGCGCCGGAATTTATTTCTGTTCCGCCGATTGGTTCCAACTGGGAAAATTTAACTTTGTTTGATTTTCAAGGAAATGTACTTAATTCTATGAAAGCATTTAAAGAAATTGATTCTACAACTCTCAATCCAATCAAAGTTACTTTTCGATTGAATACTTCTTCTAATTGGGATACTCTTTCTTCATTAGGATTTGTTCAAATCAGAGGTGATATTGTAAATGGCGATAATGCTTTGCCTGATAGTGAATTTATTTCCTGGAATGAAGATTCTCAAATCATCATGCAAAATGTTGGTGGTGATTACTGGGAAAAGACAATCCAAATTTTACCTGGCAGTGAAATTCATTATAAGTATTGGACAGGGCATTCACAGAGCATTCCTACATTTACAAATTTAGGTCTGGAAGGGCCGGTTCAACCTTATGATTCTTCAGCAGCAGATTATAGAAAATTTATTTCCGGGAATAATGATACTGTTGTACAAATTGAATATTACAATCCTTCAAATGAAAATAAAAATCAATATTGGAAACCGTTTGAACATAAAGAGGATTCAATAGCAGTTTATTTTAGGGCGAATATGAGCAAAGCCATTCTAAGTGGAAAATTTAATCCTGGAGCTGATGATGTGATTGGAGTAAGAGGAAATGCTTTGGATTCAATTAATGTTTTATCATGGCAAGAGTCCAGGATAATTTTATCTAGAGAAGACTCAAGCTTGAACAGTTCCTTCTGGTCGGGAATCGTTTATTATCCGGTAAGTGTATCCGGTAAACTTCAAAATTATAATATTGTTATTGAAAGTAATTCGAGTAACTTTACAATTGACAGTAATGATATTAAATCATTTATAATCCCTTCTAATGACACAACTTTAGGCTGGTTTTTTTTTGACAGCACAAAAGTTATAACAACTTCGATCAAAGAAATATCAAACCAATTAAGATTTACTCTTAATCAGAATTACCCTAATCCTTTTAATCCATCAACAAGGATAAGTTATGAAATCAATACTTATTCAAAAGTGAAGATAGTAGTTTATAATTTAATTGGTGAACAAATAAAAATATTAAAAAATGATTTCCAAGAACCCGGCCGTTATTTTGTTGATTGGAAGGGAGAAGATTCAACTTCAAATAAGATTGCATCCGGAGTTTATATTATTAGACTCTATACCGATTTATATTCGAAATCAATTAAAGCCGTATTTCTTAAATAAATCCTTGAAGGCAATATTTAATAGCTGAATCGCAAATTGTGATGTATATATTTTGTGAAAAAATAACTTAAAATATTTTCTTATATTTCCATTGATATTTTTTAATGATTAATAAAGGGATAACAATGAGGTTAAAAATTGTTTTAGTTTCAATGATTACTGTAATGATTCTTGTTGGATGCAGTAAGCAAGCCAGGGAAGAGAAAGCTGATGAAGTTAATAAGGTTGAACAAAATACTATGCCGTCATCATCGCACAAAGCAATTGTTGAAGAGGTAGCTGAGGCAAAATCTTATACATATTTAAGAGTTAAAGAAGGCGATAAAGATTATTGGATTGCAATAACCAAAAGGCCAATGGAAAAAGGTGAAACAATTTATTTCGACAAAGCTCTCGAAATGAAAAATTTTAAAAGTTCTGATTTGAATAAAACTTTTGAATCTGTTTTATTTGTTCAAGATATTAGCAAACAGCCTATGCAGAATCAACCGCAAATGGGTTCAAGTCCTTCACAGCCAGGCAAACCGGTAATTGTAAAAGAAGAAGTTACTATAAATCCGGTAGCTGGCGGAATTACAATTGCCAAGCTATTTGCTAATAAAAAATCTTATGAGAATAAAATTGTAAAGATTAGGGGCAAAGTAACGAAATATAATTCTGGAATTATGGACAAGAATTGGGCACATATCCAGGACGGCACCAGTAATGGAGAAAACTTCGATTTAACTGTAACCACTAAAAAAGATGTTAAAGTAGGTGATGTTGTGACATTTGAAGGAAAGATTGGGTTAAACAAAGATTTTGGTTATGGTTATTCTTATGATGTAATTATGGAAGACGCAAAGTAAAATAATTTCAATTTAAAATTTAGAAGGTGACCAAAAAGTATTTTAATATTTCAACTTTATCAGTCTGAGCTTGTCGAAGACTATTAATTCAATACAAAATCACATTTCGACAAGCTCAATGTGACTTACAATATTACTTTTTATTCACCATCTTTTTTATACAAGATATTATTCAAATCTAATTTAAATTTAATAAACCCGGATTCTCTGAGAAACCGGGTTTTATTTTTGTCGCTATTCTATTAAGCCGCTAATATTGGATGAGCTTTTCTTTTCCCATAATTAAATATTGCTTCAAAATAACTTTCATACAGCTGATTAAATTTATTTTCCCAGCTTTGTTCTTTTGCGTATTTAACTCCCTCAATCGACATTCTTAATCTTTCTTTTTCATTATCAAGCAAGTAATTTATTTTTTCGGTAAAATCATGGGTATCCTTCGGATTACAAATTAACCCGTTCACATTTTCTTTAATGGAGCCATAAGTTCCTCCCATCCTTGCACATATCGGCGGAATGCCGCTTGCCATTGCTTCAATTATCACATTCCCAAAAGTTTCCGTGGTGGAAGGGAAAACAAATACATCGCCCGATGCAAATATTGTGGATAAATTTTCTCCGGATTGATAGCCTAAAAATATTGCTTCAGGCATTAGCGTTTCAAGCTCATTTCTGATCGGCCCATCACCGGCGAGAACAAAAACACTATCATTTCTATTCGACATTATTTGAGAATAAATTTCGGTAAAAGTCTTTAAGTCTTTTTCCCAAACAAACCTGCCAACATAAAGAATAACTTTTTTATTATTTATGCTTAAAGAATTTTTCCAATCAGCAGATTTATAACAAGGATTAAACATTTTTGTATCAACTCCATGTGATAAGTATTCTGCCGAGGTAAAACCATGATTATGAAGTTCATCTAAAATTGGCAATGACGGTACGAAAACTTTTTCACATTTGTTATACAGCTTTCGAAGATAGCTCCATGATAAAGCTTCTAACTGACTTATCTTATAATACTTTGCATAACTGGGGAAGTGAGTATGATAAGTTGCAACAACAGGTATTTGAAATTTTTCACCGAACTTTACGGCAGCAAATCCTAATGAGCAAGGAGAATTAATGTGAATAATATCCGGATTAAATTTTAATATTTCCTCCTGGAAATTTTTGTAACCTGGTAAAGCAAATTTATATTCTTTGTACAGGGGAAATTGAACTGAAGGTACTCTAAGATATTTTGTAGTTTGTTCATCATTATTAGGGACAATTGTGGTAACAAACATATTTTCAATATCATTATAGTTCAGCCAATCGAGAAGCTTGAACAAAACTCTTGTGACTCCGTCTTGACCGGGTTTCATAGTACCAGCGAAATAAGCTACCCTAAGCTTTCTCATAAAAGCTCCTATTTTTTTATGTTATTGTTAGTCGAATGTTTTCTTCTAAAAAAAAGAAATTCAAACAAAAATACGAGCGTACACAAAATGTAAAACGGTGCTGCAATCATAATTTGCCCTTTCTTGATTCTTGCACCAAACATACTTTGGACGTTTTAACCCAATATTAAGTTTCTGTTAAATTTGTGTTAAGAATGAAGTTTGATTGTTAGTTTTTGCAGTAATTGAGATATTTAGCGTTAAAAATTTAGGCAAAGATGTATTTTCAAAAAATATTTGAGCGAATATTAAAGTCCATAAATATTCCCCCCTTAGCTATAAAAATGTTCAAGCTTTCAAATGATATTAGCGGAATTAAAAGGAATGCGCTTCCCACTGAATTAATTCCTTTGAAATAGTATTGAATTGTCAAGAGGACTTCTAAACTTTACGATGATTCAAAACAAAGCGGGATGGAAACTTCCTTATTGGGCTGTACAGCAGTATAATCCAAATAGTCAATCATTTATTCCACGTTCACACTTAGGTCTGTCAATTAATATTACTCATAGAAATTGGACGGCGGTGGGAAATATGAATTGTGAAGTTGAACCGATTATTGATCAACGTGGAACAGCAACGCCGTTTAGAAATGGTTGGTCAGTTGAATTTTGGGTGAAGAATAAAAATGATTTATTTATTCCTTCATATCAAGATTCAGCAATTCAGTTTTTAGTTGATGATATGCCGGTTGTTAAAACAAAATTTACAACTGAAGAATTTGTACTTGAATTAACTTCTTATGTTTCTGATTCAGATTTTATCCATGAAGCTGAATTAGTAAATATAAATAATGAACAGGTTAGTATAGAATTAATTGCTGCTGTAAGGCCTTTTAATCCTGAAGGCGTTAGTCCGGTGGAGAATATAAGTTATTTTAAAGAATCAAGAACTGTTTTAATAAACCAAAATGAAAAAATAATTTTTAGTGAAGTTCCAACAAAAGTTATTCTTTCTGATTTAGTCAAAGGCGATTGTGCTAATTTGTTAGAAGGAAAATCAGATGAATTAAAAGAAATAAATTGCAGTTATGGCTTTGCAAATTTAGCAGCAATTTTTACCAAAATAATTGATGCAAAGAGTTCAATAAAGTTATACTGCACCACACCATTATATGAAAAGCAGAATAAAGAAAATTCTTCTTTTAGTGAAAAGAAACCTTACTCAATAATTATAAATGAGTGGAAAGATTTATTAAAAGATAAAACTCGAATTGAAACTCCCGATGAAAAATTAAATTCACTAATCAAATCGTCGTTAAGTTCACTACTTCTTTTTTGTGATGAAAATATTATTACCCCTGGGCCAACAGTCTATCATCAATTTTGGTTTCGGGATGCAGCTTATCAATTGAATGCACTTGATAAATTTGGGTTTCATGATGCAGCTAAAAAGATAATTCTAAATTTTTCTAATTATCAAAAAAATGACGGTTATTATCAATCGCAAAAAGGGGAGTGGGATTCTAATGGCCAGGCAATTTGGACTGTAACTCAACATGGTTTATTGAGCAACGATAAAACAATAATTCAAAAACAATATTATAATCTACTTAATGGAATAAAGTGGATTGATAAAAAGCGAATTAAAGATAAAAAATTTACCCAGGATTATTTTTACGGATTGTTGCCGCCGGGGATTAGTGCAGAACATTTAGGCCTTTCTGATTTTTATTACTGGGATAATTTCTGGAGTCTTGCGGGAATTAAATCTTTCTTATTTATTAGTCATTTATTAAATAATAATGAAAATATAAATTATGCACTGAAATTAATAAGAGAATATGAAAATATTATTTTAAATAGTGTTAAAGAAAATTCGTCTAAAAATAAATCTAATGTTGTTCCAGCCTCACCAAACAGGCTGCCTGATTGTGGAATGATCGGTTCGATTTCGGCTTTGTATCCTTTGAAATTATTCACTAAAGAAAATAATCTATTTGAAAGAAGCCTAGAGTTCATTCATCAAAATTATTTTCACAAAAATCTTTTCTTCCAGCAGATAATTCATTCTGGCGGGAATCCTTATATAACAATTCAAATTGCACATTCATTTTTATTTATTGGAGAAAGAGATAAATGCTTTAAAGTATTTTCAGATGTTATGGGATATGCAACATCTACAAATAATTTTCCGGAGGCGATTCATCCATTTACAAATGGGGGAGTAATGGGTGATGGGCATCATGGCTGGGCGTCGGCTGAAATCTTGCTGCTTGTGCGAGATTTATTTGTTTACGAAGATTATTATTATTTAAATGACCTAATTGAAATCAATTTACTTCGTGGAATTCCTAGAGTTTGGTTTGAATCGAATCATGAATTTAAAATTACAAATGCACCGCTTTTATGCGGAAAAATTTCTATTTGTGTTCAAATTCAAAATACATCAATAAAAATTAAAATTGATTATGCTTCAAATAAAATCTACAAAGAAGAAATGTTCAAAATACATTTGCCAGCAAATATAAAAGTTGACAAGGGGAATAGTAGTAAATTTATTGTTTATCATGAGAATGATGAAAATACAGTTTTAGTAAATCCCATTTCGAATGAGTTTAATTTTCTGAGAGTTGATTGAGCATTATTTTATTTCTTTTCAATTTGTATGGAGATACTGAAATAAAACCGCCCACATGCCAGGTAGGCTCAACATTAATTATTCCCCGATTAATTAGAAAATATTTTTTCTTCTAATTTCTTGACAGCTTTATCTTCAATGAATGGTATTTGATATGAAGGATTTAATTTCTTAAAATTTACAACAAAGGGTTTTGTTTCTGTGTCAATTAAAAATAAGCTTATTTCATTTTTGTATTCACCCTTAAAGCTTCCCCCGCTATTTATAAAGTTAATGTTCTTTCTTTTATATTCACTGCATTCATGATAATGACCGTGTAAAACTAAATCAACATTTTGCTCATTGAATAGATTAAATAATCTTTTCTTGCCATTTAGCTTCATTGTTCTTTTCTCAATCTTCTGCCAGAGCACTCCGGATTTTTCTTTGTTTACTTTTATTTTATTAAAGTGATGATGAATAAGTATGATCTTATTTTTTACTGAATTATTGTTACTTAATATTTTTATAGCTTCTTCAAACTGCTTATCATCAACCATTCCGTTTGAAGCAAATGGATTATTAAAGTTTGAAAAAGGTGCAATAGAATTCATCCCTACTAATAATGTTTCACCAAGAATTTTTGCATAAGGAAAAATATTTTTACTTATGAAATTGCAGTTATCAAAGCTTTCTGCATAGAAATCATAAAACTCACGAACCTTCTTTTTATAATCTGTATTTTTACACTTATTGTTAAAGTTAAAGATATCTTCTGCGGTTTGTACGCCGCCGAAAATATCATGGTTGCCTATAACAAGCGAAAGTCTATCGCTTCTTAAAATTCCAAACTCTTTTAAACACTTCCCTAATTGAATTAAAATCATCATGGTCGGAATTATCAGTTAGATCTCCTGTTATAATTATATGCTCAACATGCGAGGTAATTAAGTAATCAAGTGCATATTTTAAGCTGCTGAGATTATTATGCTTAAAAAATGTAGTAAAGTGTAAATCCGAAATATGTCCTAATAACATTTATCTTTCCCTTATTTTATTGTAATCAAAATATAATATTTGCTTGTTAACACACGTTTAAGGAAATATTACCAAAATGTTATCAAATTGGTAGGTTTTTAAGAAAAGCAAAAGATTTAATATGAAATTGATTGACAATTATTCCTGAATTACTCATTTTAAAATTGTCATTTTAATAAGTCAAACCAATGGATCAAAAGATAAAAATTCAAAATTTTGATGAATTAGTAAAAAAGAATTACCTCTATTTCGAAGCACTTCATCGTTCTTATTCTAAAAATAAAAGCCTGGATGACGTTGAGATAAATAAGGAATTCAAGAGCTTGCTGGATAAATTTTCAAGAGAGCTTGAGGCAACTAATAATTCTAAAATTAAAAATAGCTCTATATCAAAGTGAGTTATCTAAAAATGTTCTCAACTGATATTGCTGTTCGAAAGACTGCGTTTTAAAAAATTTAATACTAAAAAGGAGATAAATTATTTTAAAAGTATCTTTTTCGACGTATGGTAATTTGATAAGTATAAATAGGGCGATAAACCAAAATACAAAACCAAGTATAAACCAATTTTCAGCAAGCCTATTTTTCTTTTTTGCATTTAAGGAACATACAATAGCAAAAATACAGCCTATTAAAGCAAACCAAAGTTCGTTCATATTTTTCCCTTATTTTTCATTACATACAATTTAAGTTTTGAATATTAAATTAAGTTTAATTTAATGTAATGAAATTATTAATTTACCTTACGTTTGACGCTTAAATAAACCTGATTTCTTTAAGAAATCGAGTTTATATCTATGTGCTTTGCGTAACACAAGTTAAAAAGTAATGCTAACTCGAACTTAAAATGAGAAAATCTTCGTAGTTTTTAAAATTTGTTATTCCCATTTTTTTATAAGTGAATTTTGACAGTAAACTTCAAAGGTTTGAACGAATTACAAAATGATTCTCACAAAAAAGAAAATTCAAATTTTAAATGATGATTTTTCCCCGAAATGAAATAGAGAATTCATAAAACCGGTCATTTTTATTTGATTTCTTAAATATAAAATTTATCCATCATGGAATGTTTTTTGTAAAAAATTATTCCATGAAATCAATTTTGATTGCCATAAAGCAATTATTTTTTTGTAAGTTTACACATTAAAAATTTAAGTGGGGTCCCATGGGGATGCACAGTATAGTATTAGTAAAACAAGTTCCGGATACAGCAAATATTTCCGGGCAGGTGATGAAAGAAGACGGCACTGTTAACAGAGCAAAACTTCCAGCAATATTTAACCACGAAGATAGAACAGCCTTAGAATTAGCACTTCAGATTAAGGATAGAAAAGGCGGAAAAGTAACAGTAGTTACTATGGGCCCGCCAAGAGCTTCTGATATTTTAAGGGAATGTTTATTTATGGGTGCTGATGAAGCAGTTTTGATAAGTGATAGAAAATTCGCAGGAGCCGATACCCTGGCAACATCTTATGTTCTTTCTGAAGCAATTAAAAAAATTGGCAGCTATGATTTTATTTTTGCCGGAAGGCAGGCAATTGACGGCGATACAGCGCAGGTTGGACCACAGACGGCAGAAAAATTAAATTTACCTCAAATAACATACGCCGAAGAAATTTTAGAGATTACAGATTCCTGTGTGAGAATTAAAAAGAAAATTGATGGAGGTTATGAAATTTTAGAATCAAAGCTTCCTGTTTTAGTTACAGTGCTTAAAGATTCTTGTTTCCCACGTCCTTTTAAAGCTAAAAGAATTATGGCTTATAAAAATGCCAAGACTTTGATGGAACTTGAAAAGTTAACAGAAGGGAATTCTCTTTTATATATTGACCAGTTAAAAGAAGAATATATTTCAAAGAATCTTTACATAAGAACTTTAACTATGGATGATTTGAAGCTTGATGCCGAAAGATGCGGTGTTCATGGTTCACCCACCAAAGTACATAAAGTTGAATCAGTTGTTTTAGCCGGCGGTAACCACGAGAATGTAGAACCGAATAAAACCGGTATAGAAAACTTAATAGATAAATTATTGGAAGATCACATTCTAGGATAAATCAATATGGGGAATAACAATAAAGACGTTTGGGTATTTGTTGAACAAAGAAATGGTAAACCTGCCGATGTAAGTTTTGAACTTTTATCTAAAGGAAGAAAATTAGCTGCAAGCTTAAACGGGAAATTGAAATCAGTAATAATTGGCAGTGGTGTAAAATCAATTGCTGAAGAAACATTTAAATATGGCGCTAGTGAATCTTTTATTATTGATCACCCAGATCTTGAACATTATTTAACGATACCTTACAGCCGGTTATTGATTGAATTAATTGAATCTCATAAGCCAAAAATTGTTTTATTTGGCGCAACAATTATTGGCAGGGATTTAGCTCCAAGAGTTGCTTCACATACAAAAAGCGGTTTAACAGCGGACTGTACTAATCTTGAAATTTCAAATGTAACCTATCTTAAAAAAGAATACCCGGATTTACTCCTTCAGATTAGGCCTGCGTTTGGCGGGAATATTATTGCTACTATTATTTCTCCCGATATTGAAACTCAAATGGCAACTGTTCGAGAAGGTGTTATGCGGATGGAACCATTGGAGAAAAATGTAAAAGGAAAGATTACAGAAATACCGTTTATAAAAAATGATTTTGATGAGATTATAAAAATAATTGAACAGCATCGACAGGAAAACAAAGTTAATCTTAAAGCAGCACCCATAATTGTTGCCGGAGGATATGGAATGGGTTCTGTTGATAACTTTCAACTCATACATGAACTTGCAGCAGCAATCGGTGGAGAAGTTGCTGGTTCGAGGGCTGCTGTCGATGCTGGTTTTGTTCCACCGGAAAGACAGGTTGGGCAAACCGGTGTAACGGTAAGGCCAAAACTTTATATCGCATGCGGAATCTCCGGGGCTATTCAACACAGAGCAGGGATGCAAGAATCGAACAAAATAATCGCAATAAATACTGATCCGGATGCTCCTATTTTTGGTGTTGCTCATTATGGTATTGTTGGTGATGCAGCTCAAATAATTCCAATGTTTATTAATGTTTTTAAACACAAGCTGAGATAATGATATGCCAAATTATTTTTTAGATAATCCCGATTTAGTTTATCAATTCAATAGAATTGATCTTAAAAAAGTTGTTGAGCTGACTGAAGATGATTATAAGCAAGCTGAAAAATTTTCACATGCACCTGTAAATTACGAAGATGCAAAAGAAAATTATAAAAGAGTTTTAGAAGTTGTTGGTGATATCGCTGCGAACTTTATAGCTCCACGAGCTGCACAAATTGACGAAGAAGGAGCAATATTTAACAATGGAAAAGTAGAATATGCAAAAGGAACAAAAGAAGCTTTGGATATGCTTTCCAAAGCCGAATTGATGGGAATGATTCTGCCTAGAGAATATGGAGGATTAAATTTTCCTACTTCAGTTTATATGATGGCTGTGGAATTAATTTCTCGTGCAGAAGCTTCGTTAATGAATATTTTTGGTTTACAAGATATTGCCAAAACAATTGCCCAATTTGCTAATGAAGTTCAAAAAGATGAATTCCTTCCAAAATTTTCAACAGGCGAATACACCGGAGCCATGGCTTTAACTGAGCCGGATGCAGGTTCTGATCTTCAGGCTGTAAAATTAAATGCTACACAAGATGAAAAAGGGAACTGGTTTTTACGCGGTGTAAAAAGATTTATTACAAACGGCAATGGTGAAGTCCTTTTGGTTTTAGCAAGAACCGAACCGGGAACGAAAGACGCTCGCGGATTAAGTATGTTCGTTTGTTATGGAGATGATACTGTAAAAGTGAGAAGAATTGAACACAAGCTTGGTATTCACGGCTCACCAACATGCGAGCTTCAATTTAATGATACCCCTGCACAATTAATTGGAACTAGAAGATTTGGGTTATTGAAATATGTTATTTATTTAATGAACCGTGCAAGAGTAGGAATAGGTGCACAGTCACTCGGTATAGCGCAGCAGGCTTATGAAGAAGCATTAAAATATGCAAAAGCAAGGGAACAATTCGGAAAACCAATTTATAATTTGCCGGTAATTGCCAATATGTTGATTGATATGCGCGTTACTATTGAAGCTAATAGATCATTGTTTTATGCAACATCTCTTTGGCTGGACAAGAAGGAAAAATTTGAAGATCTTGTTGATAAATTAAAAGCAGAAAAAAAGTCATTTGTGGAAGCAAATGAGCAATTAAAAGAAGCTACAAAAGTTGTTTCTTTATTAACTCCAATTACAAAATATCTTCTAAGCGAAGCAGCTAATAAAATTACTTATGATGCATTGCAGATTCACGGCGGAACTGGCTATATGAAAGAGTTTATGATAGAACGTTTAGCAAGAGACGCAAGAATAACAAATATATACGAAGGTACTTCTCAATTGCAGATTGTTGCTGCTTCAGGCGGGGTTATAAACGACATACTCGCAGATTATTTTAGTGATTGCGAAAAGAAAGAATACAAGGGCAGCCTGGTTAGGTTGTTAGATAATTTAAAAGAAATTAGAGAATTATTTTTAGATAGTCTTAAATATGTAAAAGATAAAAAAGACAACGCATTCCAGGAAGTTGCATCAAAAGATTTAGTCGAAATGTATTCTTATCTTTATATAGGTTATCTTTTATTAAATGAGGCTAATGAAGACCAGCACAGGATTTTTACAGCAAAGCGTTTCATTATTGACGCCCTAACAAAAGCAAAGAAAAATGCTGAAGCAATTAAATCGGAATTATATTCAGATATACTTCACGCAGATACAATTTTAATTAATTAGAGGAGAGAAAGAGATGAACAAATGTTCTGTAATCTATAGACTTTTTGATGATCATGAAGAAAAGCATTATGTGAATAGTAATTTAGATCATCATAAACTTGAAGAAATTGTTGATGAATATAAACAGCAAAAAGAAAAAGTTTATGCAAAAGAATTTATTAACTTTCTTTTAAAATTTGATCCTGAAGCACACGAAGTTGAAGTAAAAGATTTCTATTTTTAATTAGTTATTGAAATTCTTATCAGGCTTAGTTAAGCATTATTTTATTATAATCTTTTACTGAACTCAATAGTTCTTCAACAAGCTGCACAATTTCTTTCTTCATAAATGGTTTTGACATGTAGTGGCTGCAACCTTCTGCCAGCAGCTTTTCTTTATCTCCAAACATTGCATATCCGGTTAAAGCTATTATTGGTGTATCTTTATATCCATCCATTTTTCTGATTTCTTTAGTAACCTGTATACCATTTAAACCATTTCCTAAATTTATATCCATTAGAATTAAAGCATACTTTTTTCGAGACGCCAATTCTAATGCTGTTTTTCCTTCAGGAGCGTAATCAATTTTGCATACCTTTTTGAGGTAGAGTTGAATAACTTCTTTGTTAGTCTCATTGTCTTCAACTAATAAAACTTCAGGGAGAATATAGCCTGGAACAAATTCTTTTTTTCCATTAGATCCATTTGTGGGCTTAATATTTTTATTCTCATTCCTATTTATTTTATTTTCGGATAATGGAATTAAAACTGTGAACTTAGATCCTTTAGTGGGGAAACTTTCTACAATAATTTCTCCGTGCATTAAATGAACAATTTTCTTTGATATTGCCAGGCCTAATCCATTTCCTTCAAAACTTCTTGAAGTGCCCTCACTCACTTGCCGAAAATCTTCAAAAATAATTTTTTGTTGTTCTGGTGAAATTCCGATTCCCGTATCTGATATTGAAATTGAGCCCCATTCTTTTCCGTCATAGTTTGCTTTATCAATCTCAATTCTGATTTCACCTTTGTAAGTAAATTTAATGGCATTCTCAGTAATATTATTTAAAGTTTGTTTTAATAATTTTTCATCTGCCAGAACTGTAATTCCGTCATCACATACCAATATGTTAAACGCCAATTTTTTTTCAGATGCTTGATCTTTATATATATCAGATAAATAATCCACACAGCTTGAAAGATTGAAATCTGTTATTTTAAGATTAGAATGATTGGATTCCAATTGAGAAAATTCTAGAATGGATTCTAAAGTATTTAAAAGTCTTTTGCCTGGATTTAATAAGTAGTTCGGCTAATTCTTTTTGTTCTGCATTTGACAACTCTTCTTTAAGAATCTGTGCAAAACCCAAAATTCCAACCATAGGAGTACGAAGTTCATGACTCATATTTCCCAAGAATACTGATTTTAGTCTGCTTGTTTCTTCAGCTTTTTCTTTTGCTTCAATTATTTCATGCTCATAGTTTTTCTGATCGCTGATATCTTGTTTTATGATTAAATAATTTGTTACAGCATTGTTAATATCTTTGATCGGGGAAACAATTACAAATTCCCAATAAGATGAACCGCTTTTTCTATAGCTTAAATATTCACCTCTTAATTCTATTCCTGCTTTTACTGCTTTTGTTATATCATGATTTTCATCTGGCTCTCCATTGGGCGAGTGAAATGCACATGGACGTTTGCCAAGTAATTCATCATAAGTGTATTCTGTCATTTCTGAACATTTTGGGTTTGCATATACAATTAATCCAAATGGATTTGTAATTAATACTGCAGCAGGGCTTTGATCAACTGCATAAGACAACCTTAGAATTTTCTCTTCAGCCGATTTTTGTAATGTAGTATCTTGTGTTGTGGCTATGACAATATTTTGCTCGAGTAAGGAAACCATTGTCAGAGAAATTATTTTTTTATTTTTCCCATCTGGGTAAATACTTATATCATCGCATTTCCCACTAAAAGATTTTGATGAGGAAAATTTGCGCAGAATTTTATATCTAATATTTCTTCTTACCTTCGGATCTGGAATTTCTAGTTCAAATAATTTTTCTGTAGTGTTAACCTCTAAATGAGAGTATTCAAATATATCTTTAAACTTTGAGTTAGTGTAAATTATTTTACCACTGCCTATTTCATGAACACTCAAACCAATTTGAATGTTCTCTAATACAGTTTCTATAAATCTATTACGATCATTTAAAACTTTCTCTCCCACCTTTTTTTCGGTTATATCTCTAGCAATTACGTCATACCCAATAATATTTTCATTTTCAAAAATTAAGGTATTGTTCTGCGCAAACCAAATAATCTTTCCACTTTTTGATTTGAAAGGGTATTCCATATAACTATTCTTTTGTTTAGTTAAATACTGACGAATCAAAATTCTAATGCAAGAAGCACGATGAGAGGGAAGAATAATTTGTTCATAACTAACACCTTGAAGCTCATCCAGTGTATATCCTGAAATCTTTAGGCCTGCGGAGTTAACAAATAAAAAATGGCCGTTAATATCCATAGTGAAAATTATGTCAGAAACATTTTCTATTACTTTTCTATATTTCATTTCAGATTCAACTACTTCAAGAGCGGATTGATATTTTTCTGTAATATCATTAAATATTAAAACAATTCCGTTAATTAAATTATTATCATCATAAAGAGTAGAAATTTTAAATTCAATTATCTTAGTTTCATTTAGCTTTGTTGAGATATTTATTTGTGAAGGAAAGTCATTGAAAGTTTTATTATTTAATATTGTTTTTATGCCTTGTTCAATTAATTTTAACGCATTTTTATCTTCAACTTTGAAAACCTCCAATATCTTTTTCCCGAAAGCCTCATTGCTTTCAAATGCAGTTATTTTTTCAAAAGCCTGGTTTGTGAAATTAATATTGCCATATTTGTCAGTAGCTAAAACAGCATCGCCAATGCTTTTTAAAATAGTTGAAAGCTTGCGTTCACTATCTTTCAACTTTCTTTCCATATTGTATTTATGAATTGCAATCTCAATTGTCGTGTGCAATTCTCTTTCTTCAAACGGCTTAACAATATATCCATATGGTTCAACAACTTTAGCACGGTCTAAAGTTTTATCATCTGTAAAAGCAGTTAGGAATATAATTGGGATTTCGTATTGATTTTTAATTCGCTTAGCGGCTTCGACACCGTCAAATTCACCTTTAATATTAATATCCATTAATATTAAATCAGGAAGTAATTCAATCGATTTTGTGATTGCATCTTCCCCGGTCGCAACAGCAGCGCAAACAGAATAACCTAATTCATTCAATCTGCTTTTTAATTCCATAGCAACAATGTGCTCATCTTCAACAATAAGTATATTAATCATTTTATATTGTTAATATTAGTTTTCATATTTTACAGGTAAATGAAAGATAAAAGTAGAGCCTTTGCCAACTTCCGATTCTACCATGATCTTTCCCTTATTTATTTCTACAAATTCTTTACATAGAATCAGACCTAACCCTGATCCTTCTTCATTTTGAGTCCCACGGGTAGATAAGTTCTGATCAATTTGAAAGATTCTTTCCTTAACTGATTCATTTAATCCAATTCCATTATCTTGAACGCTTATGACCGCAAAGTTTCCTTCGGTAGAAGTACTTAGGCTTATTTTTCCCCCTATGTTTGTAAACTTGATAGCGTTTGAAATTAGATTTCTAAGTATCGTTTCAACCATATTCATGTCTGCAAATACAAGTAAGTTTTCCTGAATATTTATTGATAATGTAATATTTTTATTTTTAGCATTTGCGGAATAAAGATCAATCATTTTCCTAATGACATTGCCAATCATAATTTCCTCCGGGTCGTAACTGAATCTCCCGGTTTTAACTCTGGACCATTGTAGCAAATTCTCCAGTAAGTTAAAAGTCGCCCTAGACGCTTTCAACATATTTTCGGATATTACTTTTAACTCATCTTCGGGGATATCATCTATTTCATTTGCTAAATATTCACTAAAGCCTAAAAGGGTAGTGAATGGGCCGCGTAAATCGTGTGCAATTATAGAAAAGAATTTATCTTTACTAGCGTTAAGTTCTCTTAATTCTTTTTCTGACTCACTCAACTTTTTATTTAGCTGCGAGAGTTCATCCGATTTTTGTTCTAACCTATTTTGACTTTTATCAATCTCTTCCAAATATTTAACCATTTCGGTCTGTGCAGTTTTCCGTTCGGTGATATCTCTAAGAATTACAATACTTTCTTCCTGAGAACTTAAAGGTTGTTCAGCAGGTAAATTTACGATTCTCGCTTCCCTATAATATATTTGATTGTTTGAAGTCGATTCGAATTCAAATATTTGTACTTGATTTGTTTTAACAGCTTCTACAGAATGTAATAAAATTTGTTCAGCAAGGCCTTTCTCAAGTATTGCATTTATATTTTCACCAATTATATTCCTATTAGGAATGATCTCATCCTGGCTTTGTATATGGTAGTCTAAAATTGTTCCATTCCTTTGATAACGAATTACAATATCAGGAATTGCTTTTAATAATGTTTTAATTCTTTCTTCGCTTTCGCGCAAAGCTTTTTCAGTTTGTTTTGAAATTGTGATATCTGATGCAACAGACAATACTAATTTTTCATTTCCTTCCTGACTGTCAATCGCTCTCTTAAATGTTTGGAGAAGATGAATCTTGCCATCAGAATCAATTAATTTATCCTCAGGGATAAATTTTTCTTGAAGAGAATTTATTACTTCCTGGTCAATTTTTCTCTGGTATTTTACCTCTTCCTCATTATAAAAATCAGTGTCATACTTGCCCTGAATATTTTCTGTACTTTCACCCAATGCTTCAGCGATCGCTTTATTTGTAAGTTCAAACTTTCCATTGGAGTTTTTAACACTAATATAATTTGGATCTGTATCTATTATATTCCTGAGAAAAATTTTCTGTTTCTCAATAATCCTTTTTGATTTTATTCTTTCGCTAATATCCCGGAAAACAAGGACAACTCCGGCAGGGGACATAGAATTATAATTTATGGGGGCAGCACTAAAATCTATCGGAATTTCTTTCCCGTTTCTTGAAATCAAAATTTTATTTGAGGCTCCCACTATTGAATTATTTTTTAATGATAATGAAACAGGGTTATCTGTTATTGGATGATCATTTCCACTTTTTATAGTAAATACATCATTTATATCTCTTTCAAACGCTTCATCATATTTCCATCCAGTAATATTTTCAGCAATCGGGTTAATTAATTTTATCACACCATCAGGATTTGTGGCTATTAATGCATCGCCGATACTTTTTAAAGTGGAGGAAAGCCAGTGTTCGCTTTCTCTTAATTTCCTCTCCATCGAATGCTTATAAAGAGCCATTTCAATTGTGGTATGCAGTTCTCTTTCTTCAAAAGGTTTAATTATATAACCATAAGGTTCTGTTATTTTGGCTCTTTCGAGAGTGTTATTATCTGTATGAGCAGTAAGATATATTATTGGGATATTGAGTGCTTTTTTTATTATGGTTGCTGCATCAATTCCATCCATCTCCCCTTTTAAACGAATGTCCATCATAGTTAAGTCAGGAGTATGGAATTCTGCTTTCTCAATTGCTTCTAAAGCTGAAGATGCAGTATCTACTACAACATAACCCATTTCCGTAAGCCGGTCTCTTAATTCCAGCATTACAATATTATTATCTTCAACTATTAAAATATTTGCTTTATTCATTTTCCAAAGTGCCTCAGGATTCATCATCCCTGAACTTAATTCTCATCAGTGTCCCATTTGTTAAATCTATTTCCCGTTCTCCATCTAATTGCGTAATTAACGTATCAACTAGCTGCAAACCAAGCGACTGTGATTTTTTTAAATCAAACCCTTCTGGCAGCCCTATTCCATTATCGGAAATTTCTAATAATAGTTCATTATTTTCGGTCCTAATAAAGTAGATTTTTATTTCAAGATTATTATTTTGTTGATCTGTTTTCGGAAAAGCATATTTAAGTGAATTTGAAACAAGTTCATTTATAATTAGGCCACAAGGGATAGCGATTTCAATGCTAATATAAATATCATAAATATCTAAAATAAGTTTTATCTCTGAGCCGTTGATAGCAAACGAATGGTATAAATCAGTAGTTAACTTCTTTACATATTCATTAAAATCTATTTTTCTAAAGTCATGCGATTGATATAACCTTTCATGAACCAATGCAATCGATTTAATTCTATTTTGACTTTCCTTAAAAATTATCAGCGATTCATCATCCTTTATCTTTTTTGAGTTTAAATAAAGTAAGCTGGAAATTATTTGAAGATTATTTTTAACTCTATGATGAATTTCCTTTAATAAAACTTCATTTTCACAAAGAGAATGTTGAATTTTTTCTTCAGCAAGCTTTCTTTGTTCAATTTCCTGTTTCAGAGAACAATTGACATCTTCAAGTTCTATTGTCCTTTTTTCCAATCCTGTATTTGTATTTTCAAGCTGAAGCGTAACTGAATTGATATTTTGAACCATCTGGTTAAATGTCTTTGCTAGGTAGCCAATTTCATCATTAGAACTAATCATAACTCTTTGTGTAAAATCACCGGCACTTATTTTCTCAACTGTATCAACAACTTTTTTAAGCGGATTGGTTATTAGATTACCAATAAAATTAATGCATATTATTCCTATTATAAGAATTAACAGACTGACCTGTGCTACATTTGCTTTTATTTCGTTGACTTCTCTATGCAAACTAGAAAGAGAGTAGCCCAAATATAAAGTGCCTATGTCTTTTTCATTAAAGATTATTTTTATTTCTTCAAAAAATAATGATCCGTCTCCAGAAATATGAGATGGGTTAGTTTTTTGATAATTATATCTTATTGCTTTATTAATATTGTTCTCATAAATCATGGAACCATTTTTTTCTTTGACGACAATAAAGATTATATCTTTACTTTTTAGAAGCGGCTTAATTTCTTCTTTTACAACATCTGTATCCTTAAAATAAATCCCAGCTCCAATACTTAATTCAGTTAGTTTTGCTACGGTATGGACTTTATCACTTATTGCTTGAATTCTTTGATGTTTGAATTTGACGGGGAAGTAAAGGTAAACAAATAATGCAATTGCAACCACTAAGAATGCAAATAGTAAAACCAGCTTTTTTTTGACAGTATTTGTTTTAAAGATTTTCACAAAGAACCGCTTACAATAGAAATTTTTAATAAGTGTGAACTGAACACAGCTCCTTCTTGCCTGGCAGAATCAAGATTAATAAAGATTTTTGGTTTACTGTTAACAATATCAAAATATATGCTTATTCCTTGATCATAATATTCGGGTGTACTTGAGAAAGTAAGTACCTTTTCAGTCTTACATATCTGAGTCAGCCGCGAAATATTGAAAGCTCTAATAGGATTGATATAAGCGACATGAATATCATTATCTTGTATTAGCTTTTTGAAATCATTTCTGCCTGAAATATCAATTGGTATGAATTTGATTTTCAATCTATTTATCTGGAGAACATCACCGGGGAATTTTTCAAATATTTCTTGCTTTAATTCAACTGAACTCCTTGATTGACTGCTGTAAAATACACCTACATTTATTTGAGTTTCTTTTTCATTGGAAGTAAAACTTTTGTTCAAAGTCAAAATTTTAGGAATGAGCTCCATTTGTATATCAATTGGAACGCTAATTTCCTGCCCAATTCCTATTTGGGTAAAAAATAAAATAAAGATAATTAAAGCGACCATTGAATATTTATTTATTCTGATAGTTTTCATTTTACATCCCGTAACTAACAGTGAATAAATAATTTCGTTTCGATTGAGTTATAGTGCTCTGGATATGTTCGTATCCACTTGGATTTGTAATTGTTTTATTCAATAGATTTCTTATTAGGAACGAGAGCATGAAATTATTGAAAGACTTTCTTGATGTAATATTTAGATTTACTAAATTTATAGGATTGGTTTTGGTACCGGTTAATGTAGTTCTTTCAGATTCGTACTGATATTCCATTGCGGCATTGACACAATTAAGAAGAAAGAATGAAATACCTGCTCTTAATAAATGAACAGGTGAATTCGTTAATAATTCATCGTTGCTTTCTTCTCTTGAATGCTGATAGGAATACCTTAGAAAACTGTTTGCATAATTGTTAATTTGCTCATCAATTTCATATTCGAAACCAATAGCTTTTGTACTACCTACATTATCGTTAAAGATCAAACTATCCTCGGGGTCGATGACCGGAGAAATTAACCCTGTAATTTTATTTGAATATACTGAAGCAATACTTTTTAAATGATTAAAAATTTGCCATTCCCATACAAATTCTAATGTAATAATTTTTTCCGGGCCAAGGGCAGGATTATTTTTTACACCAGATAATTCATCAGAATACAAACGTTCATAAGCATTGGCATCTCTAAATGCTGTTCCTGCTATAAGTTTGAAGTTATGATTTACAAGAGGAGAATATACAATCCCAATTCGTGGATTTACCGAGTGGTTTCTGTTAATATTTTCGTCTCTTCTTATTCCTAAGGTAAGTGATAATTTGTTTGTCGGCTGAAATTCGTCATGTGCATAAATAGAGAAAACGCTATAAGGTTCTTCAAATTTTGTGTATATAGTATCATCATCCCAATTTTCGTACATAGAATGAAAGGTTCTTCTGAATTCAGCCCCAATAGTAATCCGGTTATTTGAGAGAATGTCATATATAAATTGTAATTCTGATCCGGAAGTTAAAGCATCATTCATGTCCTCATTTAAATAACCATCATATAAATATTTTCCCCTGTAATTAAAATGATCAAAATATGTGCGTAAATTTATTTGACTTTTATAATTAAAATCATGATGAATTTTTGCTTCTGCAAATTGCATGTCATCAAAGGTTACTTCATCAGCATTGAAGTCAGTTTCAAAAGATGCCGTAGGAACACCTTTTTTGCGTAATGTTCCTCCTGCAAAAAGTTCAAAGTCTTTGTATGAAAAAGAAGTTGTGATGCCATAGTAATTTTCATAATCTCTATTAATTGCTTTTCCAAAATTTGTTTCTTCTGAATCAAATTCTTTATAATATAAATTCTCACCTTTGCTGTCGAAATAATTTCCATTTAAGCTGAAACGAATTCCACTATTCAAAACTCTGCCGTAACTAAAGCCGATACTTTTAGAATCAAAACTTCCAAGTTGTGCATAAACATTTGGAACAGTAGGTGTGTTTTCTTTTTTAGGAATTATATTTATTACGGCAAACATTGCGCTTGTCCCATACAACTCTGAACCAGGCCCCCGGATAATTTCAACTCTATCAAATAAATGTGCATTTAATCCAAGATCTGAACCAAGATTTGCTGCATCGGAAAAATAATCATTTAACCTATGGCCGTCATATAAAATTAAAATTCTATTATTATAATCTGATGGCCTACTGAACCCTCTTACCCCTACATATACATAATTACGGTCATAGCTAGTATAAAATCCCCTTTGGGCTCTTAATATTTCATCTAATGTTTGATAACCAAAATTTTCAATATCTTCAGAGGTAATAATAGTAGTTGAAGAGGGAGCTTCTTCTTCCGTTTGATAATATTTTGAAGCTGATTTTATATAAGTAGCTTCATTAATTTTGGTGTCAAGGATAGAATCGATATCAGAGGATACGGAAGTATCATTTATTTGTGAAAATGCCTGGGAAAGGAAAGAAATGATGAATAATATTATCAAAAATATTTTCATATAATTTTTTTTCATAAAGTGGTTAAACATTTTCTTCTTTGAACTTTATTGTAAACATTGCACCATTAAAATTTTTTAATACCAATGTTCCTTCAAGCTGAGCAACTAAAGTATCTACTAACTGGAGGCCTAAAGATTGGTTTTTCTTATATCCAAACCTTCGGGCAGGCCTATGCCATTATCGAATATTATCAATATAAGTTCATTCGCGCCGTTTTTATTAAAATCAATATTTATTTCACACGGGTGTGGGTTTGCTTCTAAGTTAGGGAAAGCATATTTAAGTGAATTTGAAACCAACTCATTTATTATCAATCCACATGGTACAGCAGTATCAATACTAATAAAGACATCATTTATATTTATTTCTAATCTTGATAAGTGAAGTGTTTACTGCAAACGAACGGAATAAATCATTGGTTAATCTTAATACATATTCTTTAAAATCAATTTTCCCCAAATCCTTTGATTGATATAATCTCTCATGCACCAATGCAATCGATTTTACCCTATTTTGACTTTCTTTAAACATTACAAGTGCCTCTTTATCCTTTATTTTTTTTGTAATTAAATAGAGCAAGCTTGAAATAACTTGGAGATTATTTTTAACCCTATGATGTATTTCTTTTAGCAGCACTTCTTTTTCGGAAAGCGAGTTTTGGAGACTTTGAGTATTTATTTTTATTTGCGATTGAAGCTGCGCTTGATGGATGGCGACTGCCAATTGATTGGAAAAATATAATAAAGTTTCTTTATGTTTATCATTAAATACATTTGGCGTATATGAAGATATAGATAATATTCCAATTTTACTTTTTTCAATTTCTAAAGGAACGGATATATATGCAACCAATCCATCGTTCAGAATATTTATTTCCATAGGGTTTTTATTTTCCAGCAACCGAATATCATTTACAATACATGGTTTATTTATTGGAGCATCCTCTGCTAAGTCAAATTCTTCCTTAATCGGGAATTTTAAATTAAAAAAAGTGTTGCCGGACAAAGAATTTAGCCTAATTCCTGTAACATTTACGAAATCAGTTTTTATATCATTAATTGCAAGCGCTGCGTTATCTATAAAATTGAAAAGAATCGGCATTTGGCTTAATGTTTCTTTCGTAATTTCTTCAAGAGATTTTGCGGAAATAATACCCCTATAAATTTTATCAAATATCACCAATCTAGAATTATACTCTTTTAGTGTTTTTTCAGCTGAAAGCTTTTCTTTTATTTCATTTTGAAGTTTGTGATTTATTTTAGCTAATTCGGCTGTGCGTAATTCGACTTTATTTTCCAGTCCCTCCTGCGAAGCTTTTAATGATTCAGTCATTTTATTAAAAGTCGCCGCTAAATTTCCTAGTTCATTTGCAGATTTTATATTAACTCTTGCATTTAAATTCCCTTCAGCAATACTTTGTGATACACTATTTAATTGAAGTATGGGTTTTGTTAAGGTTCTAGCGAAAAATAATGATGCGATTAATCCTAAAACAATTGATATTAGTGCTAAGAATACAGTACGCTTTTTAAGTTCAGTCATGCTCTGATTATATTTATCTAACGATAAACCGACATTAATTCTACCCCAATCAATTCCGCTGTAGTTGAAAGGATATGAATAGTGAAATACATTTTGTTTTACCAGATTGCTATATAAAAAATTTTCAACCGGATTCTTTGAATTGGGGAGAACTAAATCATTTTTTAATGTGTCCAACCGCCATTCACCCGAAGTGTGCACTAGTGAAAATCCATCTTTTCGTGTTATTATAATATACAAAATTGAATTACTTTCCTTTATGATTTTTAAGCAATGTTCAACTGTAAAGGCGTAATCATTATTTATAATAGCGGTAGCTGTAACTTGTCCGATTGAACTAGCGAATATCATTAGCTTCTGAAGACATTCTTTCTTCCATTATTTTTTTCTGGGTTGGAAGTATCCCTATTACAAAAATCAATATATTACCAATAATCAATATCCAGGCTAATAATGCAGCCCTAACGGTTATACTTTTATGCCAGATAGTTTTTTTTATGGTAATACTATTATTATGAATTATTTTTTTTATACTGTTCATTGAGCTTTAATTATTTGCTAATTCTTGTTTTTTATCTCGCTATAATCTTTCAACAACTTTCTATAAGGATCCAAAAATGACTCTTTGTATGGCATAATATTATCTATTTTCATTAATTTTAGCATTTGTTGGCCGGAATTATAATCACTAATAATCCCTATTTTATTTTGTAATTCATTACGCGACTTTTTATCCTTAAGTATGCTGGTAAAACATACTAAGCCGTTTGTGTAAACCGGGGACTCTTCTATTACAGTTAATTGCTGGCCAATCTGCGGATTTAATTCACACATTAATTCAAATGATGATTTAGGAACTAATACGGCATCAAGCTTACCAAAAAATACTTCCATAATATTTTTTGACTCATTCAGGCTTGGCGAACATTTACCAAAATACTTTTCTCTACTTGCCAGGTGATTCCTGTATAATAACAAATCTAACCACATAATAGCCGGCTTGTGTAAGTATGAAGAGGGAGTACCGATGGACATATTTTTTAGATCTTTTATACTTTTAAAGTACCTATTCTTCTTAACAATTAAGTAATATGAACTGCCTGGCTGATTATCTATTGATGGAGCAAAAATAGGTTTGAAATTTATTGTATCAGCATTGTTTAAATAATCGAATGATGAGATAATTGAAATAACAAGTTTATCATTTTTATAGTTAGATATCATGTCATTGAAATCATTGTACAATTTAAGATTTAATGTAAAATTTAACTTTGCATATTTTTCAATTTCTCTAATCCAAACCGTATATGCAGCAATTGCATCGTTTGCAGGAATTATATCAAAAAAATTTTTATAAAAACCCTGCTGAGTAAGTAGTTTTATTTAAACGGTTGTCTATTTGGGGAAATACTGATTGCAAGTAAATACATAAGAATAAAACAACTAATGAAAATCTTTTAAAAATATTTAAGAAATATGTATTCGTTTAAAAGTTACATTATGTTTTTTTTCATTTGTATTAGATTTGATTAATAATTCTTTTGTACTATTCAAATATTTTTCTTTAAAAAACAATAACTTTTTTATTCTTAGCAAAGTAAAAATTTGTTTACCGGATGGATAGTCTTCAATTTCATATGCAGATTTTTGAATCTTGTCGCTTATGTTCATTTTTAAGAACTCATCAGTAAAGCACGCTAATCCGGAAATAAATGGAGGAGAGGTGTCTAAAATTTGGAGCGATTTTCCTACTTGCGGATTCAATTCTTTCATAGTTTCAAAAGATGATTTTGTTACTATACATGCATCATACTGCCCGAAGAATACTGAAAGAAGAACTTGTGATGCTAAAGTTCCTTCTTTAACTTCTTTGAAGAATGCATTTTTGGCTGCACAATTATTTTCATAAAGAAGATCACCTAACCATAATTCTGTAAAATCTAAATTAGCACCTGTATGGATTATAAGTTTTTTCTCTTTTAGCGCACTAATTTCCTTAATATTATCAGAATTCTTGACTAGCAAGACGAACTGGTCAGTTTCACCACTCTCTATTGAACTTGTAAATATTGGTGTAATTGGAAGCTTAGATTTGTATTGTAAATAGTCAATTGAATTGCAGATTATTATGGAAAGCTTGTCTTTTTTTATGTTTTTTGCTAAATCATCCATATCTTCATAGATAGATGGTTTTAGCACTATGCCGGTATTAAGATGTTTATTTAACTCATCTATCCAAACTTTAATTGCGACGAATGCATCATTAGCATCAACGTTTATTAACATTTTTTTTAGAAATGCAATACCGTATTCATTGTCTTTATAGTTGTCAATTTTCTCTTGTGCACTAGTTGAGGCTATAACTATTAATGAAAAGATAATCACTTTAAAACTAATCGAGAGATAATCCTTTATTTTTTTTATTTGAAAGATATTGTTCATGTTTATTTAAATCATGTTATACATTGTACAATTTTATAAAAACTAAAATGAAGCAATTCCAATTATTTTTTCATTTTATCTTTACTAGCAAATTACCTGTTACACAGTTTAATAAAGCTTGAGCCTCAATATGGTCATATAAAGCTTTTTGGTATTGTACTTCCATTAATGACTCAATGATCTGCGATTCAATAAAATCTTTGGCTTCAACCATGTCCTGGTTAAAAGCACGTTCATTTAATTCTCGATTCTCTGTCGCTGAGACCTTTGCTTGATATGTACTTATAACATTTTCTTTGGCGATATTTATTTTATTCAGCGCATCTTTAATTTGAAACATTATACCGTCATGTAATAAATTTTTTTGTTCATCTAATTTTTTTAATTGGGCTTCTGCTTCATTCACTTCATTAGTTGTTCTAAAACCATTGAAAATAGGTAATTGCATCCCTACTCCAATAGTCCACATAGTACTATTATCCTTATTAACTATTCCATATTTATATGGGTTAAAATTTTGATCGAATTTTGCAAATAGAGCTATGGCAGGGAGATGACCGCTTTTTGCTTCATCAATTTTTGCAGAGTAAGCAAGTACGGCAGCTTTTACTTTTGCCCAATCTGTATTGTGTGAGTAGGCATTAGTCATAACTGCATTTAGTTCAAATTCAGTTGTATCAAATGGAATTGAATCAGTTTTTATTTCGAAATTATTTTCTAAATTAAGAGTAAATATCAGGGCATCTTTAGTTGTTTTTACATTTTTTTTAATCTCATTTACAAATGATTTAACTTGATCTACAATAACTTTGTTCTTCAAATAATCCAGTTTTGTAGTAGAACCAGAACCGTTTTTATACATGCTTTCTGTTATGGTTAACGTTCCTTTCATTCTTTCCAATGCTTCATTACCAATATTAAAAAGGTTTTTTGTTAGAACAGAAGCGTAGTAATATTTTATGGTTTCATACTCCACTTCAAGGTCACTTTTTCTAAAATCCTGTTTTGCAACCTCAACTCCAGTTTCAGCCTGTTCATTCAATGATTGAATTTTGCCGCCTGTATATATCGGATATACCAATTCAATATTTCCATGAACATTTTTATTATCCATCAGTTTAACATTTTGCTGCGGCACCTCAAATGTGCCAAGATTAAGAATATAATCCTGGAATTGGAATAGAAGGTAATTCAATATTAAAAGCAGGCATTACAAAAAGCGGATCCTGATCATTCAAAGTCGCTGCCGCACTTAAATCGATTTGCGGTATTGCCCAACTCAGCTTGTTTCTTCTGTGCCTTTGCTATTTCTACACCGTATTTTGCTGCTTTAATTTTATGATTATTTTCTAACGCTATCTTAATGCAATCAGTTACAGTAAGCATTTGAATATTAGATGTCTTGGTTGAATCAGGATTAACAGATTGAGCTGCACTTGTCCCTAAATAAAAAATTATGGCGAGTATAATAAAATAAACTGTTTTCATTCTATAGCATCATTTATTAGTAAATATTAGTTTTCAATTATTTGTCCGGCCGATGAAATGGTTTATAGATATCCCCGGAATGGTTTAAAAACCAAGTGCGCTACAGATCATTTCAAAAAATGCGCCAGGCACCTTTTTATTATCGATGAAATTATTGAAATATTTAGTTTGATGAATGCTTTACTTTATAACATCGTTTCATTTGAGTTTAATAACTTCATTAAAAAATAGGAGTTATAGGCTGGATGCGAAGTAGTAAAGTTTTCTTTTATCGGTAAAAATTCTCCTTTGCAGCAATGCAATTGGAAATTATTTTAAATAAAAAAAAGAATTTTCATTGTTAATTAGAAGTCTTTTTTGAATTATTTAATTGAATTATATTCTTTTAATAATTCTCTTGCACTGTTAAGGTACTCTTCCTTAAAAGGCAAAAGCTTTTTTACACGTAGTAAATTATATATTTGTTTACCGGAAGGATACTTGTCAAAATCAACAACCGATTCAAGCATACTATCCTTAATTTTCATTTTCATAAAATCATCTGAATAACAAGCCAGTCCTTCTATAAAAGAGGGAGAGGTTTGAAGAATCTCCAATTTTTTGCTCACTTGAGGATTCAATTCCACCATTGTTTTATAAGCAATATTTGTGACTATACAAGCATCGTTCTCACCAAAAAAAACAGAAAGAATCGTGTGTGAAGGCAATCCGCCTTCTTTAATTTCCTGGAAGAATTTATCCTTACTGCCCAATTTATTATTATGAAGCTCAACTGTTAGCCACATATTTAATAATTTCAATATTTGTTTCTTTTTGTATTAAAAGCTTTTTCTTTTTAAGCCCGGCTATATTTTTTATATTATCTTTTTTCCTCGTCAGAATAATGAACTGTAGCTCATTTCCATTTTCACCGGGGTCAACTAAAACCGGCGTTATGGGCAGATTAATTTTATTTTTAAATAATCAATTGAATTACAAATAATAGTACAAACATTATCCTTCTTAAAATTTTTTGCGACTTCTTCCATATTATCATACATAACCGGGAACATTTTCACATTCAAACCTTGATGCTTGTTCAATTCATTTACCCATACTTTAATAGCTGCAAATGCATCATTTACGTCAACATTTTAAAAGAATATTTTTAATAAATGCCATGCCATAGTCGTTCTGTTTAATAGTATCAATATCAGCCTGTGCATGCATTGCTACAAAAAATATTGGGACAAAGAAGATTATTTTTATAAGAGAAGAGATATAAGATTTAATTAATTTCATACAACAGAGATTACTAAAATTAGTTTTCTAATGCCAAAACATCATTTACAGGCAATAATTTTTTATTATTTATAATAACTTAATTATCCACGGTTTTTGCGCTGATTTCCAAAGTATAATCGAAAAAATATTTCAAATATTTAATTTATCATTTGGTGAAATGTTATAAATAGGCAAGAGAAATAAGCGGAAGAGAAATGTAAACTCATTAACCTCAAGAATATAATAGAATTTAATTTTTGATTTATTCTAAAATTTTCTTCACATCTTTATCTTTTCCAAAAACAACCAGTACATCATTTTCTTCAACAACAGTGCTTGCAGTTGGTACCCCGTAAATTCTTTCTTTCACAATTTCATCGCCTGAGTCTTCATCTTTAACAACGTAGCTTCTTTTTAATGTAATTAAGTTAAGATTATATCTAATCCTCAAATCAATTTCTTGAAGAGTTTTACCAACAAAAGATTTTGGGGTTCTTACCTGACTATATTATAATCCTCACCAATGGGAAGAAGTCCAGAACTTCATCATTTATTAAAGTTGTCGCGATTCTTCTGGCAATTTCAAATTCAGGCGTTATAACATTATGCACACCGAGCTTAAGTAATATTTTTTCCTGAATTTTGGATGAAGCCCGGGCAATAACTTTTTTTATTCCCATTTGAAGCAGAAGAACAGATGTTAAAATTGTATCTTCAAAGTTAGTTCCGATAGAGATTATAACAGCATCCACTTTATCAATCCCTAATGATCTTAGTCCCTTTTCTTCGGTTGAATCCATTTTAGCTGCAAAGTAACTTTGTCTTTTATTTCTTCAATTACTTCCATATCATTATCGATTGCAATAACTTCCGAACCGTTTTCTGCAAGTGATGTAGCAACACTCATTCCAAAATCCCCTAAACCAATTACTGCAAATTTTCTATTCATTTTATTTTCCTTTTAAAGAGTGGAAATATTTTCACTTGGTAAATCGTAACCTTTTGATTCCTTTGTTTTAAGAATACTATAAATAAAAGCAAAAGGCCCAACTCTTCCAATTAGCATTAAAAAAGTAATTATAATTTTTCCGCCATCAGATAGGCTGCATGTGATTCCTCTGGACAAACCTACAGTTCCAAATGCACTAAAGCTTCAAATGCAATATCCAATAAACTTTTTCTTTCCAATATAGTTAATAAAAATATACCTAATGTAATAATAGCAATGCTTGATAAAGTTTTTATCAATGCTCTTAAAACAATTTCATTAGGAATAGTTCTATTTCCAATTGTAACATGTTTTTCATTTCTTAGGAATGAAAGAGTTGAAAAAATTAAAACTGAAAAAGTAGTAGTTTTTATTCCGCCGCCGGTCCCGCCAGGAGAAGCACCCACAAACATTAAAAACAAGAATAATATCGTTGTAGCTATGGAAAATTTTGATATATCAATTGTATTAAATCCCGCAGTTCTAGCTGTTACTGATTGAAAATAAGAGGCATCAATTTTTTGCCAAAAACTAAATTGCGCTAGTGAATTATTATATTCTAATAGAAAAGTAAAAATAGTTCCGGCAACAATTAAAATAATAGTGGTATAAATTATTAATTTATTTTGCAGTGATAATTTAAATCTAAACTTTCCAAATGTTGTTCTAAAGCTTTTAACACTAAGCAGACTCATAATAGTAGGAAAGCCAATTCCACCCAAAATTATTAGAAAGCTAATTGTAGTTGTATAAACAATATTATTGCGAACCAGGGGATCGTATAAATTAAAGGTGAATAAAGAGAAACCTGCATTACAAAAAGCTGAGATCGAATGAAATACAGAAGTAAATAAAGCATCCCCAATATTTTTATTTGTGGCTGCAATACTTTGAAATAATATTATAGCACCTGTTCCTTCAATAATAAAAGTAATCAAAGCTAAATAAGAAAGCACTCTTGTTATTGCTCCGACATTATCTTCATCCAATAAATCACGTAGAAGTATTCTTTCTTTTATTCCCATTCCGCCGGATAAAAAAATAGCAAAGAATGTTGTAAAAGTCATTAAACCTAAACCGCCTACCTGGAATAAAAACATAATTACCATTTGGCCGAACTTGGTAAAGTAGGTTGCGGTATCAACAGTTATTAAGCCGGTTACGCAAACTGCACTTGTGGAAGTAAATAGAGCATCAATAAAAGACATGCTTCCTTTAACTGTAGAAGCAGGTAGAAGAAGTAACAAAGTTCCAAACGTAATTAAAAAAACAAAACTCAAAACAAACAAGCGTGAAGGATGAATTTTTAATTGCAGGACTTTTTTATTGTAACGTAAACCTCCTGATATTAAGCCGATAATTATATATACTTGTGCAAAAACAATATAAAGAAATGCAATATCCTTAAAATGCAAAGCTGTTCCCAGGCTTTTTATTATACTGTGGCCAAATATTAATAGAATTCCTTCTGCAACTATAAATAGAATAATAAGTGTTTCAATTTTGTGAGACTTGATATGAGTTATTTTATTTTCAGATAGATATAATTGAATAAACTGATAGAAAATAAAAATTGTTACAACTAAGATTGAGATATAATGCAATATTACAGCATCATCTTTGGAAACTTGAAAACCATATTCAATTACTATTCCCGCAAGTCCAATTACACTAGTAATAACTATAATAATTCTTGATATGCGGTTAAGCTTTAATCTAGTTTGATCTGTCATTAATAATAATATATCAATATAAAATAAATTTGAAAATTATAATTAAGCATGCTTTAGAACTACTTATTACCATTATTTGATATTAATTCATTTAATAAATAATTATTTATAGAATCAATCAATTCATCTTCATACCGGGCGTCAAACAAATATAAATTAACTATGATATTTATTAATGTTATTAATAAAGTCTGATTGTGATAAATAAACTTTAGCTCCTTTTTTACTAAAAGTATAAGGTGAAGAAATAGCTGCATCTTTAAGTATAGAAGCAATAAGATGGCTGTCGTAAGTAGAAGGAAATTCGAACTCTAAAGTAATAAGCTGTTCTCTTTTGCCTATATTAATATTTTCAACGATGTTAGTTAGGAATAATGAGTTTGGAATATAAACAACATTATTTTCGCCGCTTAAAACCTTTGTTGATCTCCAGCCTATATTTTGAACTTCACCATAGTGATCCAATATTTTGATGTAATTTCCTTTTTCAAAAGGCCGGACAACTGAAATAAATATCCCGCCGATAAAATTTTTAATTAAAGGAATTAAAGATACACCGACTATTATTATTGCCACAACAATAATTATCAAAGTTAATTTCTTTTGTGTCCCCTAAAACTAAATTTAAAATTACGTAAATGATAAACACCCAAATAAAAGCACGGGCAGCAATACAGCACAGATTGAAGGAAAGGGAATCTTTCCTTTGCTAACGGAGAATTCTTTATAGTATCCAAAAGTTTAATTAGTAAATAATCCGGCAAGAATGATAAATATTATTTCTAATATTGTCCAAAAAGTAATTTGTCCCACAATCTTTAATTGGGTTAAGAAGTTTCCATTAACCTGAGTTTTGGGACTCTTTAATATCGGAGTAACAGTCTTAACTAAACTTGTATCCTTCTTTTTAATATCCCCGGTTTTGGTAATAACTGTTTCCGGTTTAGTCACAAAAGTAGTTTCGGTTTTTGTTACATAGACTGTGTCATGCAAAAGAAAATCTTGAACTGTTTTATTTATAAGTGTATCAAGTACCTGTGAATGAATTGATACAGTTAATAAAACGATAGGCAGTATTTTTAATAAAGATTTCAAAATATTTAAAATATATTTCTCTTAATTAATTCTTTTTCAACAGAACGGAAAACAAACTTATTAAGAAAATATTTGTAGCTGTACATTTCAAATTGATCATGATAAATAAGATTAAGCGATGCTAAGTAATTTAAAATTTCGCGACTTTTTTCTATGGACATATTATAAATTTTTGCATGCTCTTTAGCAGTTATCCAGCCGTGAATTAATATTGTAGCCAAAGTCAAAAGATAAACCGGATCAATATTGTTTAGAATGCCAAGGACTAATTTTCTCGGCGGCTTAATTGTTATCAAATTCCCTTTAACCTTGTCTATAGATTGCAGCCAATAATACATTGCTGAAATAATATTGCCTTCAGAATATTCTTCCAGCTTTTTAAAGAATTCGACAGAGAGTTTTTCCTGTTCTTCTTTTTCTGATTTTGCTTTGAAAATTCTGCTTCTGAATTGCCTTATATCAGAGGGCAAAAATTTTAATCCATAACCGGTAGCACCATGCCTGCTTAATATTATTGATTTAATATCTTTTTTGTGAAGGTCCTCTGTTATTATTTTATATTTAAAAGCAGATTCCATTTCAAAATTGTGCTTCAAATAATTCCAGGGATGCTTGCCGATTGAACACAGCCAAAAAACATTTCTGTTCGTCATAGAAACAAGGTAGATAAAATTTTTCAAAGCAGAAAAACCATTTACCTGGTTTATGAAAAGCTTGTTTATATTTTCCAATACAATAATTTTTTTTCTTGATTTATCATTGAAGTAAACAAGCAGTTCATCGAACGAAACCGTTCTATTATACCCCAAAAGATTTGAAAAAACTTGAAGAAGTTCTTCTTTATTAGAAATAGTATTTTTAAACTGGAATTGAAGAACATCCTTATCTTTTAGAGAATTTGTGATGATAGTATTTATCAAACTCTTTTTCCCGCTGCCTGGTTCGCCAATGATGATAACTGAAGAAGATTTATTATTGTTAAAATCATTCAATGCAGAATTTATTTTATTTGTTAATTCTTCCTGCCCGATAAAAAAATCATTACTTTCAAGCGGTGTCCCATCAAATAGTTTTCTGTATATGAATGGAAGATTTTGCAGCTTCTCTTGATTCAAGTATGCGTCTTCTGTTTGATAATCAGTTTCTTTGGCGTTTGTTAATTTTAAATTAACAAGAGTATTATTCACTAAAGATTTAAAGTAGAGATTATAATTTCTTTTTATTATTGACAAATAGTGTTTTGATTTATTACTTAATTTATTTTGCTGCAGACCAATTGATTTTATGAATCTCTGCTTTGTTGCCTCTTTGCCAACATATAAATTTGCATGGCGCAGTGAGCTGTCAATAATTAATTCATTTATTTGATTAATACTGATATTAACTTTCTCTACTATTTTTTGATTTACATTTTGTTCAAGCCTGTCAATCTGCTGATTCAATTGTGCTAATCTTTCTTGAAGTTTTTCCGAAAGTGAATTTGCAAGGTCTACGGCTATTTCAAAACCAGTTTCGTCATTATTTTCGAGCTCTTTTACAGCAGTATTAATATGAAAATTTACTATAGTAGGGAAGTTGTTTAACTCAGATAAAGTTATATTCAAATGATTTATAAGCAGCTCATTTATTTCGCCGATTTCCCTGGGAAGCTTCTTCTCTAAAAAGGAATGTGCAATCTCTTTTAAAGGAACAGCACGAAGGTCTTTGAACTCAGGCAGTCTTTCTTTCAAATGTAAATCTGATTCTTCAAGTAATAACAATTTTTCCGGGAGCTGCTGTGATATTTTTGAAAAGTCAATAATTAAATTTTCAATCAGCATGTTCATTCTTTTGCTTCTGAATATTTCATCAAGAGAATGGCTGTGTTTATTAATAGAATTTATAAATATTAAATTTCTTGAAGATTCAAGGTAATCTTTAAGTTTTGTGTTGTCGTCATTTTTTGATTCACTTATTTTTTTCTTGAATGTATTGATATTATTATTTAGTTCTTTGCTGACAGAACGCAAACTAAAATTTATTTCGTCCGAAATATTAACCAGCGATTTATTTACTAACTGGTTTAGCTGAACTTTAATCTTATTAGTAAAAGCTTCTTTCTGAAATAATCCTAAAAATCCTAAATAGTAGTTTACCCAATAGCGAATTGTTTGAAGTGCATTTTCTTTTTCAATTTCGCTTTCATTAAATACTTTTGAGAAGCGGAAATCTTTTTTATTATATTTAAAGGTGCCGGCTACCTTTAAGGTTGATATCAGCTTATTGAAGGGATTTGCAAGAGCATATTTTAGCCGCGTGCTAATTTCGGAAGTGGTTTCATTTATTTCCGATTGGTAGATATTCATTTCATTTACAAACTGATGATGCAGTTCATCAAACTTGGCAAGTATTAAAGTTGGTAATGCCATATTATCTTTTTCTGCAATTGCTATTCCTGTTAGCTCCTCAAAATATTTTAGTAAGTCAGTGTATAATGCTCTTATTTTTCTTAAGGTAGTAAGGCGTTCGTTACCTACCAGGTTGACTGTCTCTAAAATTTCGCCGGAAGATTCGCCAACCAAATAATATCTTGTAAGATTTCTATAATTGATTTCTCTTTGAGGAATATATTTTTTATTTAATAGTTTGTTGAAACGAATTGATATTCTTGTGGATAATTTTGCAAGCTTTGCTTTTAAATTATCATTGCTGTTTTTTTCATAAAACTCAGGTTCAAGATTTATTAATAATTTAGATTGAAGCCCATCCGTTAAATCAACTAATGAAATAAAAAGCTCTTTAATCAGAGGCTCTAATGAAACAATATTTTTCTCCCCGGTTTTTTCTTTCATCGCAAAGTTGAATTATCCAATCGGAAAGAGTCTTTTTAGTAGTTAATATTTCTTCCTTTATTTGCGCTGAAGTTATGTTTGGTTTTGTTAAGATTCCTTTCAGCCTTATGTATTCATCTGTATATTTTTCAGTAAAGCTGATTACCAGTTCAAGTGATTCTTCGCTTCTGAAATAAATAAATTTTTTATCAAACTCTTTTAGTATTTGATATATTTTAAATAATATCCCGAATAATGACCTATTTAATTCTACATCAGCAAAGTTAGGCTCAGCAAATTTAGTTTTTATCTCAGCTATTTTTTTCTTTATTGAAATTTTATCCTGGGCTTCTTTAGTAATTACTTTCTCTTGTTCTTCAACAATTTCTTCTTCAACCTTAAGCTCAGATAATTTTTTATCCCTGCTGATTCCAATCTTTAGTAAGATAGGGCCTAAGAATAAATTCAAAGCAACCACTGTGGTTATTAAATCTTTTAATTGTGAACCAAGCCCCGGCAGTGTTTCTCCAATTACAATTGAAAGGCCCAGCATTAATCCGCCAATTGGAAGAAAACCCATCCATGCATTTTTTTGAATCGATAAGTTCTCTTTTGAAATTTTTGCTGCAAGATTAATTGAAAAATAAAGTGCAATTCCCCGGATAATAAATATGGCTAATCCAATCAGCAGCATATTTTGAATTGAAAGGAAATTAATTGATGCTCCAACTACAGTGAAAAAAGTAATGAAAATTGGAAGCGAAAGTTTTTGAAGCGGGGGATGAAAATCTTTACCGAATTTAGAAAAGTTTTGAACCACAAAACCGGCTGCAACAAATACAACCAAAGTCTCAAGGTGAAAACTAGTGGAAAGCTCACTGCCGAAAACTACAAGTGCCAAAATAAAAAGCAGCAGCTCTTTATGGATATATTTCAAATATAAAATTGTGAGTCCGCCTAAAGCACTACCGAATATTATTGAGAATAAAAGCTCCTTACCGAGGTCAAGGAATATTCCGCCTTCAATTTTACCTTGCGGGAAAACCAATGATGAAGATATGGCAAGCACTAAAGCAAGTAAAAGAATAACAAGTACGTCTTTCACAATTGCCGTACTTAAAATTAAATCTATAAATCTTCCTTTCGCATTGGTTTCATTTTGAACTACAAGAATTAATTCAATCGAAGTTCCAAGTGCTACAACAGATAAAATTAATCCGGCAGCCAATACATACAATGAATTAGCTTGTGAAAGAAAAGGGATAAAAGGTGCAAGAGCAAAGACAGCAGCAACTACTAAAATAAAAATCAAAATTGTTTTAAAAAGTAGAATTAATGAAATTGGTTTTATCAAATCTTTAATTCCGCTTATCTTTAATTCCATCCCGGCAGTTAAAGCGATAATACTTAAAGTAACACTTACAACAAGGTCTAATTGCTTTATTACATCAATGCTTAAGACTTCAAGCAAATGAACACCAAGAAGTGCGGCGGAATATGGGCCAAAGATTATACCAATTAATAGATAGCCGATTACTTTCGGCAATTTAATTAGAGATAAAATTTCACCAAGTGTAAATGAAGCTAAAATTAGAAAGCCTAATACAACCAAAGTTTTTGGATTAACTACAGCGGTTGATTCTACTTGAATTAACTGTATAAAAATAAAAACAGCGAACAGTAAAATTATTATGGAGAGCTTTCTTAAAATTGCAATCATTTTTTCTCTCCGGTTATTTCACCAACATCTATCAGATAATTCTTAGTTGTTGAAAACCCAATGATTGAATAAAAAATAAGAGCTGAAAGCACACAGCTTAAAACAATTGGAGTGAATTGATTCTGATAAACATTTACATAATCAATTGCCATAGCAGCTACGATAATATCTGAAGAGAATAATCCACGTCCAATTTCATAATGAAGCTTATCATGGTCGTAAGATGATTTATAGGCTAAATACCCGGCAATCTTTTTTGTGTAAAATCTTAAAATTATAAAACCCAAAACAGCTAAAATAAAGATCAAAAGTCCTGTTGGAGCCCAATAAAACCCTGCCATAATCACAATTAAAATTCCAAAAGGATGGAGGAGCCTATTTAATGAAGTATCAATCTTGTCACTTATTTTTGAAAGATTGGTTAGAATAACCCCCAGGATAAAATTCATATACAATGGTGAAAAATTTAAAAAGTATGCGACACCGCTTGTGAATATTGCTATTCCTAAAACAGCAACAAATAATTTACTTTCATCCTGTTCACGCCCGATAAAAATAAAAAACAATATCCCAATAACTACAGCAAGTAAAATGCTTACTACAACCCATTCGGTGGGGATAGCCTGACTTTTTCACTCGCGCCTAAATGAATAACGCTGAACAAAATTCCATAAATAAAAATATTGAAATTAACATTTAACACAGAGACATTGCTTAATGCAGTAGAAATTTTTCCACTGATTTTATAGCGTTTAATTACCGCATCAATTATAAAATGAGAAGTAACTCCGCCCATTATGCTTAAAGCATAAGAAGCTGCAATTATTTCAAGAAGATTTTTCCCGTTAAAAAAAGTATAATATAAAATTCCAAATGAAGCTCCACCTATCAATATGATGCTGAATGATATATCAGCAAATGCTAACCGGAAATGTTCAGGTTCAACCTTTGTCAAACTTTTAAATTTGAACTTTAATCCATAAGCCAGCCCAATAAATCCAATTGCGGCTGATATACCGGGGCTAAGCTGGAGTAATATATCATGTGTTATTATTTCAGGGTAATTTATCTGGAAAGTTTTTGTAACCCAGTTTGAAAATGACGGCCCGATTAATATGCCTAAAAAAATATATTCAATACCGGAAGGGACATAAAACCGGCTTTGTATTTTATTAAATACCAGGTTAGTGCTAACATAACCCAAAATTAAAATAATGAGAAAAACAATTAAGGGAGTCATTTAAGGTTTATTTGTAATAAGAAAAAACAAATTAAACTTTTTTTTTAGAGGCAAATAATATTCAATCATAGAAAACCAAAATGATGTTGGATTAATTTAATCAAAAAATAATGTAAACTGAACGCCGCTAAATTATTTTCTTTTAACAATTATGGACTTTATCAGTTGGATTTTTATTATAATTGCAACTCTTTTTTTTGAGTATTCCCCCTACAGAGCAATTTAATTTTTTCAATCTTTTGACTTATTTAATAATGTGAGGAGATTATGTATAAAAGATTCTACTTGGTGTTTCTTATCGTACTCTATCTTTTTTCTATGGTTGATATATTTTCGCAAGATTTTATGCTTCAAGGTTGGTATTGGGATTATCCCAAAACTAAAGATGGTAATAATTGGGCTGATACTTTAATATCAAAAGCTCATGAATTATCAAACGTCGGGTATACTTATGTATGGCTGCCGCCTTTTGAAAGAACCAGTTCAGGCAGCGGCAGCAATGGATATGACCCAAAAGATTTATTTGACCTTGGGGAATTCGGCTTAGGGCCAACTCAATTCGGAACAAGGAAAGACGTAGATAGCGTAATTGCAATTTTCAAAAGATTAGGAATCAAGGCAGTAGCAGACGTTGTTTATAATCATAGAGACGGCGGGGTGCCTGAAAATAATCCTTCGGTAAAAGGCTGGATTGAAAATTATAATTCTGATAAATTAAATAATGGAGACAGCGTTTATCCTTCAGATAGAGTTCAATATATATTACCAATTGGCGGCAGTACAGGAAAAGGTTTAGGGACTTATTATTTTAAAATTCGCTCTGCTTCTCTCAATCCTAATTTTTATAATAAGATATATAAGTTCAATGCATCCACAAATAAAGTTGGATGGCAAAATTTAGGTGATACAACAGAAACGGAACCGAATGGCGGTAGTGATTGTGGTCAGCCGGATAATAAAGTCATTCTTGGAAGGAACTATTTTTCGAAAGTAGATGAAGGAGGATGCGGAATTGATGAATTTGCACTTAACATTAAATCAACTGATTATAATTCATCAGGTGACACGATATATGTGACTTTATCTGACACAGGCGGGCAATATGCAGACCAATACATTTATAGTTTGTGGTATGATAATGGCGCTACCGGTTCAAATATTCAAAACGATATTGAATATCAGACTTACACTAATTTTAAAAAGCTTCCCAGCAAAAGGGGAGGGATGGATTGGCATAACTTTAAGCCAAATGGAAGTACAACACACTTATCCGGAGATTTGGATGCCATGTATTTTTATTATGATTATGACCAGAATGTAAAAAGCACAAAAGATACTTTATTTGCCTGGACCAAATGGCTTTGGGACGACGTAGGCATTAGAGGTTTAAGAATGGATGCAGTAAAACATTTTCCGGCATCTTTTGTAGGAGAGTTGTTAAATTATCTTCATAGAAAAAAGATTACTCCAGGTTTAGTTGTGGGAGAATATTTTGATTCTAATCCGTTCGTTCTAATAAATTGGATTAATGATGTAAAATCAAAAATGAATAAAGTTACTTTGTCTTCAATTCATCCAAGGATATTTGATTTCGCACTTCGTGATGCTTTAAAGAATGCCTCAGATAAATTTGGATATGACGCAAGAAATATTTTTACTTCAAGCATTGCGGACAATGGTGGCAGCGGTTTTAATGTTGTTACATTTGTAAATAACCATGATTTTAGAGATAAGGGACAGCCAATAGAACATGACCCTATTTTAGCTTACGCTTATATATTAACAAATAATCAATTAGGGATTCCAACTGTTTATTATCCTGATTATTTTTATTCAGGATTGAAAGAGTAAAATTGATTCATTAATATCGATTCATAAGCAATTTATATATTGGTGCTTCATCAAGGGATTATTTAAGTAGACTCAACACTCCATATTTTCAAAATATTATATCCGGTGTTAGTTCAACGACTTTAATCTATCAATTAATGGGAATCCCGAATAATCGTGATGTAATTGTAGCAATAAATTACGCAGGAGAAACTTTAAAGATTGACCAGGAAATAAATCTGAGTAATGTACAAGAAGGAGATACATTTACAGATGTAATCGGCAATTCAAAATTTCCTTATGCGGTTGTAAAGAATAAAATGATTTATATTGAATTACCATCGCGAAGTTATTCTGTTTGGGTGAAGGATGAGGCGCCGAGAAGTAATTAAATGTATTTTTTAGAGTGAAAGTCAAACATCAAAATTCAAAAGCCGCTTTGTGTTACTTTGTGATTCCTTAGTGCGCCTTTGTGTAATATTTTTTCGTTACACAATGTTACACTAAGTTGGTCACGAAGTTTCACAAAGAAGTGATAATCTGGGGTAAAAATTTAATGCCATTTGAATGTTTTCAAACCAATTGCAAAGAAAACAATTCCCATCGAAACTAAAACAAAAAAAGGAATGGCAATTTGAGTAAAACCGGCACCTTCAATGAAAATACTTCTCACTCCATCAGCAAGCAAAGTCAACGGAAGAATTTTGATAAATCCAATTGCCCAATCAGGGAAATTATGATAGCTGAAGAATATTCCCGAAAGCACAAACATAGGAGTAGTCACAGCACTAATTAAACCATTGCCAATTTCCGGATTTGCCGTTCTTGATGCAATTAAAATAGACAGGCCCGCAAAGCCTATATTTCCGGCGATAAAAATTAAAAATAAGTGCTGATATACTTCCTTGAATAGTAATTCCAAAAACAAAATATGAGAATAAGAAATAATAAGTGAGCCTTCAATAAAGTTCATTATCGTTCGGACTGTAATTAATGAGATAAGGAAATAAGATTTTCTCATCGGAGTGGCAATCATTCTTCTTAAAAGTTTTTTGGATCTCGTTTCAATTATACCATATCCAAGTCCCCAAATAGACGACATTGATATTCCCATCGCAATTATTCCCGGAATTAAAAAATCAATGTATCGAGTACCTTGCAAAGTAAGCGGTTCAATACTTTCGCCGCTATTATTAAATTGTTTTTCATCCGGCGGTTGCCGGATTATTTTTGAAAGGCTAAGGTAAGTTAAATGTGCATCAGGATTGACGGGGTCAAAATGATATTTTATTTCAACATCAGTTTCCTCTATTATTAAACTTATTTCTCCGCGTTTCAATTGTACGATTGCATCTTTCCAGTTATCTCTTTGAAAATTATAAACCGAATTGCCTAATTTCTCATCTTTAATTTTTAGCTGATAAATAAATTTACTTTCTTTTTCACTTTTTATTTTTTTTGTTCTGGTTTGAAGAAAAGACTCGAACTTACTATCAATGGTATGGGAGCTATTTTTTTGATTGTGAACAATGGCAATATTATGAACAGCTTCTTTCTTTTGTGTAAATGCCAATCCAAGTCCCAGCGCCATTAGAATAGGGAATAAAATTCCCCAAAATAAAACCGCCGGCTCACGTATTAAATTTTTAGTATGAACAATAAACAATGTAAATAATTGCTGCTTCTTAAAAACATTACTCATTTAGATGTCTTCCGGTTAATGAAGTGAATAAGTCGTCCAATGTTTTCTTCCGGCTTTCAAAATTCTTTAGCAGAATATTTTTAGATTTTAGATAATTTAAAAATTTTGGCAGTTCTGTATCAAGATTATTAATTATAATAGCTCCTTTTTCATTTGCATTATCCCATTCAATTTGGAAAGAAGAATCACTGTTAATTATGCTTCTGGCTTGCTGATAATTTCCATCAAGCGTAAACTCAATTATTTTTTCACTGCTCCCATTTAGAATTGTTTCTCGGCTGCCTTCCTTTAAAATCTTACCTTTGTCAATGAAGATAATATAATCACAAAGCTGTTCGGCTTCTTCCATGTAATGTGTTGTAAGAATCATTGAAGTTTGAGATTGGACTTTAAGCTTTAATAAAATTGACCAAATTTCTCTTCGCGCATTAGGGTCAAGCCCGGTGGTTGGTTCATCCAGCAATAATATTTTGGGATTATTTAAAAGTGCAATTCCTATTGCCAGCTTTTGCCGCTGTCCGCCGGAGAGATTAACTGTGTATGATTTTCTTTTATCTTCAAGATCAATAAGTTTTATTACTTCTTCAATTCTGTCTTTTCCCAATTCATAAAAGCTTGCGAATAGTCGTAAAGTTTCTTCAACATTAAGCTTGTCCATAAATCTTGTTTCCTGTAAAGATAGTCCTATTGCATGATGAAGCTCGTCTTCGTTGCCTTTCCACTTTTTACCGAGAATTAAGATTTCACCTTCGTCGGGTTTTTGAATGCCTTCAATCATTTCCACAAGAGTAGTTTTGCCGGCTCCATTTGGGCCAAGCAATGCAGTAAACTGTCCTTTTTCTATTTTAAGATTTACGCCGTTAACTGCTTTGACTACAGTTTTATTGGAGCCAAATTTTTTGGAAAATGTTTTATGAATATTATTTACTTCGATTACAGGAAGATAATTATCTATTTCGATTTTGTGCACCATTTTTTTAGGTACAAAATTAGTCATATAAAAACTTTAATTAAAAATAATTGTGTGAGAGGTTGTGAAAATAAATAAGTAGTAGTTGAGTGGGGATTGCTTTAAGCACATTTGATAGAAAAGTTGGGTTCATCCGGCAGCCGCCGGATGAGCCTCACATGTTAAACTGTTTTATAAAATTAATATTATTTCAATTCGTATAAATTCTCATCCCAATTCCAAAATGCCAAAGGCCATTCGCAATGCTATTATTGAAATATTGATAATCAGCTTCAGGGAATAGTTTTATTTTGCTGATAGGAATTCCAATTCCAAAACCAACAGTCCGACTATTATTAATAAACTCGGTGGTAAGATTAGATATAAAACCATCAAAGGAATCTGAGCCCGAACCAACCATTTTCCCAACTGAATGATAGAGGTAATAATGTACAAAAGGTTCAAACTCATGTATATTTTTACTAACAGTTGCACCGTACTTTATATAAGAATATGCGCCGATTAAGCCGGCATAATTAAAATCTACACTTGCATCAAACATATCGAATTCCTAGGAGTAACCTGGTCGCGCAAAGATAATTCAATAAATTTTGGCAGATACCAGCGTACACCGGTTTCAATCTGCAAAGGTAATCCAACAGCAAAACCAACGGAAGGAGCAAAAGGTAAATCTTTTGAAATACCAATACTTGTATTTGAAGATTTTACATCTTTAATAATTATATCATCAGCACTTGCCGAAAGAGCAAACTTACTTTTTTCTAATGTACGTCCGCTGTAGTAGCTGCTTGAAGCAACACAGCCGGAAAAAATAATTGTTAAAATAAATAACGCAGCTATAAAAGAAATTTCTTTTTCATGTTTAATTATTTTCATGATAATGATTCCCTTTTTATTATTAAAAAATACCACATCATTTTTATAATGAATAATTACGTGAGGTTCACCTTAAAGGTGAGCCTCACTTATAAAATCAATTACTTTATTAATTCCATCTTTTTAACAGCAACAAAATTGTTTATGGTTAGTCTGTATATGTAAACCCCACTAGCCAAATTAGAAGCATTAAAAACAACATTATACTTTCCTGGACTTTTTACTTTATTGATTAATGAAGTAACTTCTTGTCCGAGTATATTGTAAACTTTCAAACTAACAAATCCGGTTTTTTCTAATTGATAATTTATGGTTGTAGTTGGATTGAAAGGATTGGGGTAGTTCTGGCTTAATCGATATTTTGTTGGAATATTTTTGTCATTTGCACTTACAACAACTTTATTATTCCCAATTGCAAACCGGAAAACATCATTTGAAGTAATAGTCTTATGTGTAATTATATATAAAGTATCACCTTCACCAGGCAAAGGGCCTTGACTGAAATCGAATTTTAATTCGTAGGTTGTTGTTGCATCGGTAACATATGTTGGCTGTAATATTATTGGTTCTGTCCAGTTCCAGATTTGATTTCTTGTTGAAATGCTTTTTTCGAAAATTCTATAGGTCGCATGAAAAAATTGTCCATCAGTTATATCATATATTTTAAATGGAGTTACTGTTGGTTTATTTAATTGATTTAATGCTGTATCTCCAGGGTTAGCCCAATTTCCGTCATATGTAGTATCAAGGTTATTCCATATAATTTTCCAATCAAAAGATAATGCAATTTTAGGATTGCCTATTTCGGGTGGATACATAAAAGTCACTATATGATTGAGAGCTGGATTATTAAAAGTTGTTTTAACAGAATCGATTCCGTTTTCAGAGTCTTTAATAGAGAGTTTCATTCCATCAAAAATTGGTGTAGATAAATTTTCCTGAAGAGGATAATCTGAGAACAATATTTTATTTGTAGAAACCTTGAAAAGGCTGAAAGTCTTAGCTTCCGGATTATCAGTATTAAAAGTTAATTCATAAGTATCAGAAGTTAATAAACTAGAATCTACTATTTGAATATTAAATTTTGGAGTGGCATATCCTTTCACATGTACCATGTTGTTTGATGCTTCATTTTGAACTAAGTAGTTAATTGTAAATGGACCAGTTACTAAAATAGAATCTGAATTGCTATCACTCACATTAAACTTCAGATAATAGGAATTACTATTCGGTAATTGACTGATATCCCAATTAAATGTTCTTAAACCAGTTTCTGTCGTGTTGTTATAAATATTTGTATAAGAACCGTTCTTATTGAAAGAGTATCCAATTTGAGTTGTTAGATTGGAATTATCTGCGTCTTCCATTAGCCATGAAAGAGTAATATATTTTTGAGTAATAGTTGTGTCTTTCAATTGTGAATAAAGCTGCAATTCCGGTTGGGCATTTACACTATTATTAACTGAAAATCTGCTGTGCCCGACTGCGTAATAGTATTGCCTTTTATGGTTAGGATTATAGGCAAGTAATCTTAAAAGGTAGTTTACACCGTCTCTATTATTTTCGGTATTCCATTCAAATGTATTTGCAGAAGCGTCTATATCAGTTGTTAGTATATTCCAATTTTTCCCGAAATCAGAAGAATATTCAATTATAGTTTTAGCATTAACATCAGAACCGGAATAATCCCAGGTGATATTAACTTTCCCACTTATTCCGTCGTAAGTTGGAATGACTGGAGAACTAATTTTATATGTGTTAGTTCCACCAGCGGCAGAAGTATCGGAAGAAATATCCGGCCAGTAATGATTCCAATAAAGGTAAACGGAATTCTTTAACATGCCTGCATAGTCATGAGCTAAAAATATTGCGAGAGTAACATATTTTGTTTCTCCTGAATTTAGGCTGAAAGCACCTGTCCCAAAGTTTATTATATTATCACCTGCCTTAGAATAAAGATCAGAACTTGAATCGATTGTTCCGCTTAACCATTGCCACATCAGTTCCGAATTTTTAGGTACATTGGGAAGTGAATTTGTATAAGGCGCAATGTGCAAAGAACTCAATCCAATATTTCCAGGCGTTTCTAAAAATCTAAAACCTAAATAACCAGTCGGTCTTCCAAACGCCCCGACTCCATCATCATCCCACATATAGACTGTATTGTTTGCAAATGAATTTGGATCAGAAATATTTTTATTGAAATAAACATGTGCGCGGTCGTCCCCATAATCAGAGCTTCCGCCAATGTGCGGATCCCCCTGAAATCCAAAATAAAGTTTATTAATATCTTTCGGGCTCTCATTTGAGATTTTATATTTAATAATTAATGCATCTTTTAATGATCCGCCAAATTGAAATACTTTTACTTCAGCTTTTAACCCTAGTCCACGTTTTGATGAATCATTTGGAAATGGATAATATGGGAATTTTTCATTTGAATTATCATTCATCACGTAATAAGCTTCATCTGCTGCATTTAGTAAACTATCACCATCGAATTCAGGCCAATTGGTCCAATTCCCTGGCCATGAAGATGGGTTATTCTTTGTAGCAATCTCATTTTGATCTGGATTAGCATAACCGGAATCGGGGAGCCACCCCCACTTTTGTGATCCATCAAGGTTGTAAGTTCCTTGCGAGAGAAGTACAAACGAATCGTCAGTGATATGAAGAGTATCGCCTTTATCGCTTACAATTTCACCCGCTGCAATTGGTCCGAATTCAAACATATAACCAAGACTATCCCAAACAAAATCTGAAATATTGCTTAATGTATTGGGCTTCCCAATCGAGCCATAATTATAAATGATGGTTGTAATATTATTGGAATTTAGGATAGCCTCTTTAATTTGATTTTGATACCCGGTTGGAGAATCTTGCGAAAATAAAATGTTTGAAGAAAATAAAATAAAAATGATACTTACTAAGATTGAGTTTTTCTTCATGATCTAACCCCTTAAATTAATTTGAAGAGTAATATTTTGAATACCGTAAAAATTAATAGTTAATTTTTAGCTTAGACAAATTTTCAAATCTGTTAATCTTAAACTATGAATTTTTTGTTCTTACTTCAAATTATTAATTGGGTGGCGATAAAAAGAAAATTTACAATCTATAAAAAGATTTAGAATCAAAAATAAGATTTTTTGTGATGCTCATCTTTGAGATGAACCTTAGATTTATGGAATTAAATAAATTTATTTCCCTTCTAAACGCCTTCTATGTAGTCATTTATTTGTGTTCAGCTTAGCGAGTCATTTAAGAATAATTTGATTGTAAGTAAAAAATTACCTTAAATTAGCGCCCTAATTTATAAATCAATTTCTTGAAAAATTATTATTGAGTAAAAATGAGTAAGAACTTAGTTATAGTTGAGTCTCCTGCAAAAGCAAAAACGATAGAAGGATTTCTCGGCAAAGATTATTTAGTGATGTCAAGTTACGGCCACGTTAGAGATTTGGAAAAGAAGGAAAAGGGAATAGACATTGAAAATAATTTCAAACCTTTTTATATAATTTCTCCCGACAAAAAGGATGTAATAAAGCAATTAAAAAAATTCGCTGCAGATTCTGAATTGGTTTGGCTGGCATCGGATGAGGACCGCGAAGGAGAGGCAATCTCCTGGCATTTAAAAGAAGTGCTAGAACTTGAGCCAAAGAAAACACGAAGAATTGTTTTTCACGAGATTACTAAAAATGCAATTTTAAGAGCGATTGAAAATCCAAGAGATATAGATATAAATTTAGTGGAAGCGCAGCAGGCAAGAAGAATACTTGACAGAATAGTGGGCTTTGACCTTTCCCCGGTTTTGTGGAGGAAAGTAAGGCCAAAACTTTCTGCGGGACGAGTACAGTCAGTTGCAGTAAGATTAATCGTTGAGCGCGAAAGAGAAATAGATGCTTTCAATTCCGAATCTCAGTTTAGAGTTACAGCCAATTTTATTGTTGAAGATGAAAAAGGAAACAAGTACAATTTAAAAGCCGAACTGCCGAAAAAATTTCAGACTGAAGATGAAGCGAATGCGTTTTTAAATAAATGTATTAATGCTGAATTTACAATTGATAGCCTTGAAAAGAAGCCTGTTAAAAAAACACCTTCTGCGCCATTCACAACTTCAACTCTACAACAGGAAGCAAGTAGAAAGCTTCGTTATTCGGTTGGACGTACAATGCTTATTGCACAAAAACTTTATGAAGCCGGTAAAATCACTTATATGCGAACCGACTCAGTAAATTTATCCGAAGATGCAATAAAAGCAGCAGAGGAGCAGATTAGAAAAGAATATGGTGACAGGTATTCCAATGTAAGAAGATTTAAAACTAAATCTTCAACTGCTCAGGAAGCTCATGAAGCAATTCGCCCCACATATTTTGATGCAGAGAAAATTGAAGGATCAAAAGACGAGCAGGCATTATACGATTTAATCTGGAAGCGTGCCATCGCATCTCAAATGAGCGATGCTGAAATTGAAAGAACCACAGCAAAGATTAATATTTCAAATGCGAATGAACAATTTGTAGCAAAAGGCGAAGTAATAAAATTTGATGGTTTCTTAAAAGTTTATTTGGAATCAAGTGATGAAGATGATGCTGAGAAGGAAGATTCGGGAATATTACCGCCGCTTAAAATCGGTGAGAAACTTAGAGGCAGATAATATTACAGCAATGGAAAGATTCACACGTCCACCGGCAAGATACACCGAAGCAAGCCTTGTTAAACGATTGGAAGAACTTGGAATCGGTAGGCCTTCAACTTACGCTCCAACTATCAGTACAATTCAGAAACGCGGCTATATTGTTAAGGAAGAGCGAATGGGGAATGAACGAGATTACCGGGTTCTAATTCTTAATAGGCAAAAGAAAATTGAAAAAGAAATGAGAAAGGAAATTACGGGAGCAGAAAAAGGCAAGTTGTATCCGGCAGATATTGCCATGCTTGTAAATGATTTTCTTCTTGAAAATTTTCCGCGAATTATGGACTATAAATTTACAGCTCATGTAGAAGATGAATTAGATGAAATTGCAAACGGTGAAATTGACTGGCACGAGATGCTAAAAGAATTTTATTATCCTTTTAAAAAACGTGTTGATGAAACTATAGAAACAAGTGATCGCGTTTATGGAGAAAGAATTCTTGGAACAGATCCAAAAACCGGAAAACAAATTTCGGTAAGAATGGCAAGGTTCGGCGCAGTTGCTCAATTAACTGATTTAAATAATCCTGATGAAAAACCAGAATATGCCGGATTAAGAAATACGCAGAAATTAGAGAACATCACTTTAGAGGATGCTTTGGAATTATTTAAGCTTCCACGCGATGTAGGCGAGTTTGAAGGGCACAAGGTTGTGGCAGCAATTGGACGGTTTGGGCCTTATATTAGGCACGACAGCAAATTTTATTCGCTTGGTAAATTATATGATCCTCATACAATTGATATTGAAACTTCGATTCAAGTAATTCAGGATAAAAGAATAAAAGATGCAGAAAAACTTATAAAAACATTTGAGCAAGATCCTGAAATCCAGGTATTAAATGGCCGCTGGGGTCCATATATAAAAGCCGGAAAAAGGAATGTAAGAATTCCGAAAGCTGTGGAAGCAGCAAGTTTGACATACGAAGAAACTGTAAAATTGATTGAAGAAGCCCCAGATTGAAAAAAGGCAGATTTGCAAAATCGTCAACAAAAAAATCAGAAGAAAAAGAAGAGAAAAAAACAACTGAGAAAAAATCAACTAAAAAAACTTCTGCCAAAAAAACAACTACTAAAAAGACTATTTCTAAATCAAAAAAGGGAACTACTAAAAAGTAGATGAATAATGATGTTGTATTGTCATGCAATGGGTTTTCGACTAAGCAATTAGTTGATTTAAATAAATTGTAAATAACCATATGAACAAGCGACTTTTCGAAAATATAAATATATAAAAGCCTTAATTATTTGTTAAGGCTTTTTTTATTTTAATCATTGAATTCAAAAATTATTGTTTAAAATGACTCAGGCTAAATCAGGAATAAAAAAAATCATTCATGTAGATATGGATGCATTTTATGCTTCTGTTGAACAGCGTGATAATCCTGAATTGAAGGGAAAAGCAATCGCCGTTGGAGGCTCTGAAAAAAGGGGAGTAGTAATGACTGCAAGTTACGAAGCCAGGAAATTTGGAGTACGTTCAGCTATGCCTTCAAAAACAGCATTCTTTAAATGTCCGCATATAATTTTTGTTAGGCCGAGATTTGATGCCTACAAAGCAGTTTCTAAAAAAGTAATGAGCATCTTTAAATCTTATACGGATTTGGTAGAACCTATGTCGCTTGATGAAGCTTTCCTTGATGTTACAAATAATAAGCAAAACATGCCTTCAGCTACTTTAATTGCTAAAGAAATTAAGCAGAGAATTAAAGATGAATTAAACTTAACTGCATCGGCAGGGGTTTCAATAAATAAATTTTTAGCTAAAGTTGCATCCGATATGCATAAGCCGGATGGATTAACTCTAATCCGTCCCGAAGAGGCAGATTTATTTATTGAAAAATTGCCAATTGAAAAAATTCCTGGGATAGGGAAAGTTACTGCTTCAAAGATGATTGCACTTGGGATAAAATCCGGTGGTGATATTAGAAAATTAGAAAAAGAATTTCTTATAAAAAAATTCGGTAAATCCGGCCAGCATTTTTATAACATTGTTCACATGCTTGAATAACGACCCGGTGGTTGCAGAGAGAAAATTGAAATCAATAAGTAATGAAACTACTTTTGATGATGACACTTTGGACGAAGATATTTTACAAGAAACCTTGTTTTCTCTTTCCGCTTCGGTAGTTAGAAGGATGAAAAGAAATAATATTAGTGCCAAAACTGTAACCCTAAAAATAAAGTATTTCGATTTTGTTACTCAAACCAGGAGCAGAACCCTTCATGAAGAGTTTGATGACGAAATTATTCTAACACAAACAATTAATGATCTTTTAATTTCTCCACATAAAATTGATAAACCTGTAAGGCTCATCGGAGTTGGCGTTTCCAATTTGAATGATCATCAATCAAATGAAATCCCGGCGCAGTTTACATTAAATTTTTGATTTTTACACCCTCCACTTTTAATAAATTAGACTTAAAAATTTCTTGATTTAAATTCAAATTTTACTTAAACTGAAATGCGGTAAATCAATTCTTATTTCGTAAAATCTTAATTAAATTCTAACTTTTGTGGGCGTTAGAAAGTAAGATTCTTGTCGTGTGAAAAAGTGTATTCCTTTTTTTTGAAAAGTAAATCGCTGCTATCTTGGTCCTAAATAATTATACATCAACAATCAGTGGAGTATTATGCCTGAAAATAAAGTGGGCATTGGTTTAGGTAGTTTCATTGACACAAAAGATATCCTTAAGCTGGTGGTTGGAAAATTATCCAGTCAAATACTTCTTTTTAGTATCGCTATCGTGGTTCTAATATTAATCGCTTACTCAATTTGGGGAAGTGATGGAATGATACCAACAATATTAATTTTGGTAATTTTTTTAGTTGGGGCGTTTGGTTATTTATTTGTTGAACAAAAACAAAAAGTTGAAAACGGCGAATCAAAAGCAATTAACAAAGTATTAGAAAATAAAATGAATAATATATCCAATATAACTACCGAAACCCCGGCTGGTGAATCCAAATTAAATATTGAACTGGGAGTTGATAAATCAGCAGCACCTTCAGGCAGCCGAGATATTGCTTTCGTTCCCACTTCGTCGGGAGATAAATTTAAAATCGGGGATAAAATTAATATTAACTTCAAAGTTTCAAAACCTTCTTATTTAACTTTGTTAAATATTGGAACAAGCGGAAAGCTTACAATTCTTTTCCCAAATAAAATTTATTCCAACAATTATATTGAAGCGAATAGACGGTATGAAATCCCTGGCAGCGATTACGGGTTTGAATACCAGCTTCAAGGGCCAACCGGTAAAGAAAAATTAAAAGCCATAGTAACTGAAGAAAAAATAAATTTAATGGAATCTCAATTCACACCTGACGGTTCTCTGTTTAAAACCGTTGAGCCAATGGCTGCTGCAAGAGATATATCAATTATTGAAAAAAAAGTTTTAGATATACCAGGCCATAAATGGAATGAAGCATACTTCGAGTTTGAAGTTGTTGGTTAAATTATTTTTATACCATAAAGAGAAAGTCAGACATGTTTTGTCCAAGTTGCGGATCTGAAAATTTACCGGAAGCAAAATATTGTGGAAACTGTGGAGAAGATTTATCGGTTGTAATCGAACAGCCTGAAAAAAAAATCACTAAGGAAAATCATACCAAGGAAGAAAAAACTCCTTTTTTCAAACTACTTCTTTCAATCGGAAGAAAACGAAAATTGATAGTTATGTTTGGTATAATTCTGATAATAATGATCCCTGTTGTTTATTTTGTATCTCAAGAAGGCCAAACTGCCTATGAAAATCCGGATGTTACTACTACTGATCCTGCAACGACAGAATATGGAACCAGATTGGAATTTAATAATTCAGAATTATTTTATACCACAAATGTTAATAAGAATGAAGCTGAAAAATTAGGTGAATATCTCGTAGCCTCCGGGTTTTTTGCGGACAGAACAATATCAGCACAAATTGATAAAAAGGGAGGTACTTTTATTTTGAGATATGTCATACAGACCGGTTTTGAAAATAATAATGAGTACCTCGAAATAGTTAAACAAATGGTGAATGAAGTTTCCAACCTGGTTTTCAATAATGCGCCGGTTGAAATTAATTTAACAGATTCAAGATTTAATACATTAAGAGTAGTAAATAAATATTCTGTTTTTAATCTTAACAATGGCACTGTTGCAACTTCAGAAAACAATATTCCAAATAAAACTAATTCAGATAACAATAATTCCAAATCCGGCAACACGGACGTTAAAAAACCGGGTAATGAAAATTCAAATTACACGAGAACAAATTCAATTGATTATGGTGAGTTGGTGATGAATGTCAAAGGGGCAAAACTGTATTCAGCAAATTCAATGAAAGCAGAGGAAGCAAGGAGAATAGGTGCAGCACTAGATAAAATAGGATTTTTTGACAATACCAAAAAAACAATTCAACTTTCACGGGATCAGAGCATTTATGTTTTTAAGCAGATTATCCCTGAAGAATTGGAAAAAGACAGAGCGGTTTTAAGCAGTGCAAAATCAACTGCAGCTTTATTGAAAAAAAATGTTTTTGGAAGCAGGCCTTTTGAAGTTCAGTTTACTGATACTCATCTTAAGGCTTTAACTACTATAAAAAGCGGCATTGAATAATTTTATTGTTTAGTTATTTATTTGAAAAATAGGAGAAGGTATATGTTTTGTCCAAAATGCGGTTCAGAAAATCCTGACAATGCAAAATTTTGCGGTAGCTGCGGTGGTTCTATGACGGTTGTTAGAGAGCAGGTTCCGCCTGTTTCAAATACATTCCAGCCAGCCGGCAACTCACAGCCTGTTTCAAGAGAATTAAAAATTGGAATTATTGTAGCCACGATTTTTATTCCCTTCATCGGACTTATAATGGGCTGGATTTATATGACTGATTTAAATATTGAAAAGAAAAAAGTTGGAAAGACCTGGCTATATGTAGGAGTTGGATTATTAATTATATATTGTCTTCTGTATGCCATTGGAAGTGCTAATAACGGATACAGTTATTAATACGGAAATTAAATGGAAACAATAATAGCAAAGCATATATTTCAATTTTTTTGTCACCAAATCCCGGGCCGTTCACTTCAATATGGAGGTGAATCTTTTCCATTATGTTTTAGATGCAGCGGAATTTATTTAGGAATATTTATTAGCCATCTTACTATTTTGTTATCAGGCAGATTTAATAAAATTTCTCCAAATAGAAAAACCGGTTTATTATTAATTTTACTTGAAATTCCCCTGGCTGTTGATGGTTTGGGAGATAGCTTTAATTTATGGAATTCATCGGGCGAAGTTAGGATGATTACCGGTTTATTGCTGGGAATTTTTATCAGTCTAACATTAATCTCAATTCCAAATATTTTAAAAAAAGAAGAGGTGTCAAATTCTAATTTATTGATTGAAGATTTTTTATTCCCAATTTCACTCGGCCTTTCCTCTATCTATCTTTTTGTAAATACTAATTCAATTCTCACATATAATTTTTTTGTAAATGTTGTTATAGTAGGCTGGTTAATTGTTATATCAAACATTTTGTTATTTATAATTGAATCTTCTAAAACAAAAATGAATAACTTATTTAAGACAATGATATTAAAGAATAAATAATTTGGTGGCACAATGAAAAACAAAAATGTATTTGCCGTAATTATCGGTATAAGTAAATACGAAGATACAACTGTCTCTCATCTAAAATATACTGATGCCGATGCAGAAGCATTCTATAAGCTTCTTCTGGATGAAAATAAGTGCGGGGTTCCTGAAGGCAATATGAAACTTCTTCTCGGTAAAGATGCAACTAATTTTAATATAAAGGATGCAATAAGCGGTTGGTTACGAACAAGGGTTAATGAAGATTCAACAACAATCATTTATTATGCAGGGCACGGCGGCAGCGAGGCTTCTCCAATAGACAGCGATAAAACTGATAAATACTTATTACCATGGGATACACGCATTTCTAATCTTTTTGCCTCTGCAATTTCTTGTAATACTTTTAACGAACTGTTAAATAGAATAAATGTAAAACGAAAAGTTATTTTCATGGATGCTTGTTATTCCGGTGGTGTTGCTAAACAAGGTTCAAGAGATTTAAATATAATTGACAATCCTTATGAAAATTTAGGCAGAGGAGAAGGTACAGTAGTAATTGCGGCTTCTCAACCAAATCAACGCTCGTGGGAATATGACCAATTAGGGCATGGAATATTTACCTATCATCTCCTGGAAGCATTAAATGGCGCAGCAGATGCTGATAAAAACGGTGAAATTACTGTTTGGGAAGTAATCGATTATTTAAAAAGAAAAGTGCCGGATAGTGCAAGAAAATATGTTAATGAAGATCAAATTCCATACTGGAGTGGAGAAGGTTCCGGAGATATAAAATTAACTGTTAATGCAAAAATACTAGAGGAACTCAGGCTAAAAAGTGATCAAGATTATCAACAAAAAAGAATTAAGCTTTTGGAATATTATGGAATGCTTTCTCAATCAGTGCTTGATGAAGCATTAAATTTAATAAAGAAGCCTGCCAATTCTTTAACTAATAAAGAACAGGATATTAATAAATTTATTGAGCTGCTTTTAAAAGGAGATATTTCGTTAGATAAATATGTTGAATTTCGTAATTTAGTTGAGCCGGCTGAAGTAAAAAAAGTTATTGTGGAACCACGAACAGTTGTCCCCAAAGTTACTGAAGCCAAAGTCTATGTAAATAATAATGGATTAAAATTTTGCACTAATTGCGGCTCAAGAATATATCCAAATAACAAATTTTGTATTCACTGCGGAACAAGATTATAACATTTCCGCATTTGTATTTATTAAAAATTAGCGAGATGCAAAATCTCTTAAATTTAATTTCAAACTGTTTATTTTATTGCCACATTTAGTAAATTTCCACAAACAAATTATTCAATCCTAAATATTATTATTTCTCGGAACTATGCACACAATTTCTGAAGAACAATATAAGATACTGTTTGAAAGTAGTCCACAACCCATGTGGGTCTACGATAAAGAAACTTTGGATATTATCGCAGTAAATAATTCTGCAATTTTAATGTACGGTTACAGTGAGAAAGAATTTCTTGCTAAAAATTTAGTGGATATGCGCCCTAAAAATGAACTCCCTAAATTCTTTGAAAATGTTGAAAGAACTCCTTCACATTATGAAAAAAGCGGCCCCTGGCTTCATAAGAAAAAGGACGGGAGTATTATTAGTGTAGAAGTGACCTCAAACAATATTAATTATAATGGAAAAATTAGCCGGCTGGTGCTGCTTACAGATGTAACCGAGAAAATTGAAGCTGAGAAAAATGTTACTCAATTAGCAGCGATTGTTCAATCAAGCGATGATGCAATATTCAGTAAAGATTTGGATAATAGAATAATTAGCTGGAATAGAGGGGCAAAAAAGATTTATGGATATTCAGCAGAAGAGATAATTGGGGAAGATGATTCCATTTTATATCCGCCTGACAACAGAACAGAATCAATTCAGATATTTAATCAAATTAAGCAGGGGGTAAATATCAGGCAATTTGAAACCACGCATATTTCAAAGAAAAATGATTTTGTAATTGTATCATTAACTTTTTCTCCAATTCTTAATAAAGAAGGAATATTAATCGGATCTGCAGTAATATCACGAGATATTACCAGGAGGAAAAAAAATGAAAGAGATATTTTAAAAGCGTTTGAACGTGAAAAAATTGCACTGACAAAAACTGAAGAGCAAAAAGTTAAATTAAAATTTTTAGCTGAAGCAAGTAACCTTTTAAATTCATCTCTTAATTATGAAGATACGTTAGCAGCGTTAGGAAGTCTTGTAACACCAAAGCTAGCTGACTGGTTTGCAGTAGATCTTTTTGACGAAAATAATAATTTGGTAAGGCTCACAGTTTCTCATGAAAAATATGTAAAGTACAAGTTCGTTGAAAAGTTCATGCAGGCAATACCATTTCAGCAAAGAGAAGATTCTGCAATATATCAAGCCATAAAAACCAAGAAATCAATATTATTTGCAGATGTTACTTCAAATGATATTAAACATAATGTGGTTAGTAACGAGCAATTTAAAATTTTAAAAAAATTGGGATTGCACTCAGCTATGATTGTTCCGTTGCTCATAAGAGAAAAAGTTTTAGGGGTTTTAATCTTTGTAAATGCTGAATCAAAATTGAATTATACCAGTGATGATTTGATTTTTGCTGAAGATTTAGCTGCACGTGCTGCAATTGCTATTGAGAACTCTTTGCTTTATAAAAAAGAAAGTGAGTTAAACCAAAAGCTTGATAAGCAGATTGATGAACTAAAAACTGAGATTCAAAATAGAAAACTGGCGGAAAAAAAATCACAAGAACATCAAATAAAATTGCAAAGAAGTGAAGAATGGTTTCGCCTTGTTTTGGATGCTACCAAAGTTGGGACATGGTCATGGAATCTATTAAATAATGAACTTCAGTGGTCTGATATTACAAAAAGTCTTTTTGGTTTATCACCAACAGACAAAGAAACCATAGAATTATTCTATGAAACAATTGTCCCGGAGAATAGAGAATTTGTTAGAAACTCTATTAAATGTGCTATAGAAAAAAAAGAATTATATGATATTGAATATAAGATAAAATTAAAATCAGAAGAAATTAGATGGATTAAAGCTTTAGGAAAGGCTTTTTATGATTCTTCAAATATTGCGGTTAGATTTGATGGAGTTAGAATTGACATTACCGAAAGTAAAAACGCACAGGAAGAAAACTTAAAATTACTGGCAGAAATTGAAAGGCAACAAGAAAGGCTTAATACACTTGTTTCAGATTTGCCGGGTGTTGTGTGGGAAGCCTGGGGGTTGCCCGATGAAAGAAATCAAAGGATTGACTTTGTGAGCAGATATGTTGAACAGTTGCTAGGATACAAAGTTAGCGAATGGTTGTCGACGCCGAATTTTTGGCTTACAATTGTGCATCCTGACGACAAAGTACGTGCTGCAGAAGAAGCAAAACAAATATTTTTGCACAAGGGGAATGGAATCAGCAGATTTAGATGGATTTCCAAATCAGGTAAGTCGATTTGGGTAGAGGCACAATCAACAACTATTCTTGATGAAAATAATAATCCCGTTGGATTACGCGGCGTTACTATGGATATTAGTGAAAGGATTAAGGATGAAGAGCGTGTTCAGCATTTAGGTAGAATATTAGAAAATTCGTTAAATGAAATTTATATTTTTGATGCCGAAACTTTGCTTTTTACACAGGTTAATCTTGGTGCCAGGAAAAATTCCGGGTATACTTTGGAAGAGTTAAAAAAATTAACTCCTATAGATCTTAAACCTGAATTTACATTTGAAGTATATAAAAATCTTATTTCTACACTTAAGAATGGACAAAAGGATAGAATTAGTTTTATTTCCAAACAGAAAAGGAAAGACGGAACATACTATGATGTTGAAGTTCATACCCAATATTCTAATCTTCAAAGCCCCCCGGTTTTTGTTTCCATAATTCAGGATATCACACACAGAAAAAAAGCCGAAGAAAATCTACAGGCTTCTCTTCATGAAAAAGAGGTATTATTAAGAGAGGTACATCACAGAGTCAAAAATAATTTACAAATAATATCTAGTTTATTGAATCTTCAATCGTCTTATATTAAAGATGAGAAAGCCTTTGGGTATTTTCAAGAAAGCCAAAACCGTATAAAATCAATGGCGTTAATTCACGAGAAATTATATAGGCCTAAAGATTTAACTAAGATTAATTTTTCTGAATATCTTCAGGATATAATTTCATATCTATCATCTATGTACAGCAAGGAGAATCAATCAATATCTTTTGAAACCGAAATAGATGATGTTTACATGAATATGGACATTGCCATAAGTCTGGGATTAATAATAAATGAGTTAGTCACAAATTCCCTTAAGTATGCTTTCCCTAACAATGTCAATGGGAATATTTCTATAAATTTACGTAATGAAAATGAGAACCTGGAACTTAGTGTGCAGGATAACGGTGTTGGTTTCCCTGTTGATTTTGATTTAAATAATACTAATTCTTTAGGTCTTCAGTTAGTTAAAGCTTTTACGCAGCAATTAAAAGGAAATTTGGTAATAGATGATAAGAATGGTACAAGTATTAATATAACCTTTCTTAAACCGGAGAAGGAATATTAAAACATGGATAAATCATTTTAGAATTGGTTAAGAAATGGAGGCAGATTATGGAAAACCTAAAGCCAAAAGTATTAATTGTTGAAGATGAAAATATTACAGCATTGGATCTCAAAAAAAATCTGGAAATGTACGTGAATGTCGAAGTAGAAATTTCAAATAATGGACTAGATGCAATTATGAAAACAGAGAGGGAGAAACCAGATTTAATTCTGATGGACATTATGCTTAAAGGACGATTGAATGGTATTGATGTTGCGGATATAATCTCGAAGAAAAGGGATATTCCTATAATATTTATTTCAGCTTTTACAGATGATGAAACAATTTTAAATGCACACAACACAAAACCATATGCATTTTTAGGAAAACCATTTGATGAAAGCGAACTTCATAAAACCATCAATGATGCTCTCTCAAAATATAAAGTAGAATACCACCAAAATAATTGATAACACTTTTTATAATTTAACCTGAACTTCGGTGTAAATATTTTGCCCTTAGCAATGTTTGTGTTTTGGGAAACAAATATCGTAAAATTATTTATTACTTTATAAAACCAATTTGTTTAAATAAGAAATGATCGGCAGAATTAATAATGGAATTAATGAAAATTACAAAGAACGATGGGAATATTATTTTGCTCTTTGCACTGATTTTGCTGCTGTTAATAGGGTTTATACTGTTTTTAATATTATCTATTGATAAAGATGTAAAATATCCAAAGAAAATGTCCAATTCAGAATTAATACAAATCAAAACAGAAATAAATTATTTAAATGCCGTAGGTCATCCCGTTTAGATAAGCTTTACCATTTCCCAGTGTGGAATCTTTACTTCTATAAATTCGCTTCCTACTTTTTTATAATTTAACTTTTCATAAAATTTTGTTGCCGTTTCCCTGGCATGAAGTATTATTTTTTTATAGCCCAGCTTTTGGGAATATTCTTCAGAAAATAAAACCATCTCTTTTCCTATACCTTTTGCCCTAAAATTTTCATCAACTGCAACCTGTCTCATTTGAATTATGTTTGAATCTATTGGCATTAATAGTAGGCAGCCAATTAATTTTTCTTCGTAAAAAGCTCCAATGTGATGCTGGTTTATTTCATCCTTTAAATCATTTAAACTGAATTTTAAACCAAGAGGTTTTCTTAAAATTTCATTTCTAAGAGCCAATTCCTGAAAATATTGTGTCCCAAAATAGTTGATAATTTTAATATTTGTTTTCATAAAATTTTTATAAATTTAGCCTTGCTATAAGTTTAAAAAAATCTTGCAATAAAATTATTTCTATTTTAAAATTAACTTTTTAAAAAATCTATTAAAACCAATTTATAGCAGAATTATTTTTTAAAACAATAAAGGGCAACAGAGTTAAAAACTGTTATTGTATCAAAAATGGTTCTACTTCATTTTAGGGGTATGACCTTAATCCATTAATCGTTATTTAAAACAACATATAATTCAATTTTATCAAAATTTAATTCTATAAATATATTAGGAGCAAAAATGAAAAGCATTCTTTGTTTATTATTAATCTTTGTATCGTCTACTTTATTTGCGCAAGATAAAAAAGACTCAATAAAAGTAGGTTGGGAAGAATCAGCAGTTACCGGCTTGAATTTGAGCCAGGTTGCTTTTAGTGACTGGTCACAGGGCGGAGATAATTCTATCGCATTTACAATATTCGGATTATTAGGAGCAAATTATTATGCAATGCCCTGGAAATTGGAGAACAATCTAAAGCTTGCTTACGGCAGAACAAAACTAGGTGAAAATTCATTTAGAACAAATGATAATGAGTTATATCTTGAAAACGTTTTAACTTATGATGTGCAGGGATGGGAAGTAGACCCATATTTTAGCAATACCGTTAGAACTGTTTTATCTAAAGGATTTGATTATAAGGTTGATCCTGCAGTGCAGATTTCCAGTTTCTTTGACCCCGGTTATATTACGCAAAGTTTAGGCCTTAACTATGATAGAATAAAAGGATTTAAAACACGGTTAGGCCTTGCCATTCAGGAAACTATAACAAAGGATTTTAATCAATATTCAGATGATGCTGATACTCCAAACGAGATAGAAAAATTTAAATTTGAAACGGGTTTGGAATCTGTAACAGAAGGAGAAGTAGAGTTTGCACAAAACATGCTTTTAAATTCCAAACTTAGATTATTTACACGCTTTAATATGCTTGATGTTTGGGATGTGAGATGGGATAATACCATTACTGCAAAAGTTAATGATTTTGTTAATGTGAATTTTAATGTTTTAATAATTTACGAGAAGAATCAATCACTTAGAACTCAAATTAAAGAGGCTTTACAATTAGGCTTTACATATACAATATTATAACTATTGTTCATTAGTTAATTTAATAATCTACAACATAATAGGAGGCTAAAATGTCATTGATAAAAGAATTTAAATCTTTTGCAATGCGCGGAAACGTAATTGATATGGCGGTTGGTATTGTAATCGGCGCTGCATTTGGAAAAATTGTCAGTTCTTTTGTAGCAGATGTAATCATGCCGCCAATCGGGCTAATATTAGGTGGAGTTGATTTTAGTAATATAATGTGGACACTAAAGGATGCTACTGAAACAACAAAAGCAGTAACAATTAATATCGGTGTTTTTATTAATACTGTAATCGATTTTATAATAATTGCGTTTGCAATTTTTATGGTTATTAAAGGTATGAATAACTTAAAGAAAAAAGAAGAAGAAAAACCGGCAGCACCGCCTCCACCATCTAAAGAGGAAATTCTTTTAACAGAGATTCGCGATGTTTTGAAAGCAAAATGATAACGTTGGTTTTACTAAAATATTTGAAGGAAACTATGATGCAAAGATTTAAGATCATATTAACTTTTGCTGTTTTTATTTTATTAATTTGTATTCCTGTCCAGGGACAAATTAGATCTGAAGGAACTAAATTTGGATTGCAAATAAATGGACTTTTACCTGATGATGATTTCGGATTCAATAATGGTGTCAAATTAAATTTTTTAGCTCGTGGATTCTTGAGGTTTGATGCCAGCCAAAATTTAGAAATTGAATTGGGTGGAGGTTTTGGAAAATATTCAGGTGTAGATTTTCATTCTGATAACTACAGTACCGATTTAATTCCTATTGATCTTCGATTTGTACTTAGCCCTTTTAATACTGAATCCTGGAATCCATTTTTTTATTTTGGATTTGGAGCGCTTCATTATTCAGTAAAAGATATACCACTATCATATACTTTACAGAATCCCAAAAACGACGTTAAAAAAGATGGTTGGACAGGAGTAATTCCTGCCGGGATAGGTGCACAGTTTGCACTTAGTCAAACTGTTCTAATGGAAATATCCGGTGGTTTCTCATATTCATTAACAGAAAATTTAAATTATTTTAAGATTAACGAGACCCCTTTTGATGCATATTTAACTTTGGGTGTCGGTTTAACTTTTCAAAAGAATAGGGGAGCATCCGACGATGATAAAGATGGGCTTACATTGGATGAAGAAGAAGCTCTCGGGACAGATCCTAAAAAAGCTGATACAGATGGGGATGGTTTAAATGATGGGGAAGAGATAAATAAATATAAAACCAATCCATTAAATAATGACAGTGATGGTGACGGATTAAAAGACAATGACGAAATATATTTATACAAAACCAATCCGTTAGCAAGTGATTCGGATAATGATAGCTTACTTGACGGTGAAGAAATAAATATTTATAAGACAAATCCGAATGACGCAGATACTGATCATGATGGATTACAAGACGGAGAAGAAATAAAGACTTATAAAACTGATCCGTTAAAAGCAGATACAGATAAGGATGGTTTAAAAGACGGTGATGAAATAGACACTTATAAAACAAATCCTATAGTTTCTGATACTGATGGAGACGGTTTGAAAGATGGAGACGAAGTCTTAAAATATAAGACTGACCCTATTAAAAAAGACTCTGATGGTGGGACGGTTGACGATGGTATTGAAGTAAACCGTGGAACCGACCCAACAAATCCAAATGATGATGTTGTTAAAATAGGAGTTCCAATAGTACTTGAAGGTATCACATTTGAATCCGGTAAATATGAAATAACACCTGAGTCAGAAGATGTTCTTAGGAAAGCTTTGAAGACTATGACAACTTATCCGGATATCGAAGTTGAAATTTCCGGGTACACAGATAATGTTGGAAGCGCTTCAAGAAATTTAACTTTATCTCAAAACCGTGCTGCAGCAGTTAAAAGCTGGCTGGTAGATCATGGTGTTAATGAAACAAGAATAATTGCTAAAGGGTATGGTTCAGATAATCCTATTGTTCCAAATGATTCCAAGGATAATAGAAGAAAGAACCGGCGGATAGAATTTAAAAGAATAAAATAAGTTGTTTTGTGTCTCTGATTTTGTCAGAGGCACAACTTTTTAATTATGCAAAATTGATCATATAATTCGAATTAATCAGAATAAAAAAAGAGAGGACATAATGTTGAATGAAATATTAGATTTAGCTAAAAATGAGATTGCAAGTAAACTTAGCAGTACTGGATTATCAAAAGAACAATTAGATCAGTCGGTTCAGATAGCAGGTGATTCAATAACCGATGGATTAAAATCGGAAGCAAAGAATAATAATTTGGAAGGTATATTAGGACTATTCAATGGAAAGAGTAAAACTGACGCAAGTAATCCGATAGTTAGTAATATTAGTTCCAATGCAATTCAAAATATTACTTCTAAACTAGGCATTTCAAGTTCAATAGCTTCCACAGTAGTAAGTGCTATTGTACCATTTATACTTTCAAAATTATCAGGTAAACTTGGCGGTAATTCAGAAAGTATCATGTCAGGATTATCAGGTATGCTCGGGGTAGGTGGATTTAATCTAGGAAGTCTGGGAGATTTCGCTAAATCAGGACTTGGTGATAAACTAAAAGATTTATTTTAATTAATCGTCACGCGGCTATAATTAATATTGAAACCAATCAAGTAAAATTATTTTTTTAGTGAAAATAAAAGCTTTAATAAAGTTAGACTTTCCGAATTGATAGCTTAAAAATAATAAGATGAATTTATTAATAAATCACTATTGATAATTAGTTTTATCTTTTTGTTTTAACTGGGTAAACAATCAATTATTCGGTTAGCCAGATTTTTCTACATCAACAATATCGGGAATAAATTTTTTTTAATTATTCCCGATTCTAAATTAATATAATTCAAAAAGTTAAATAACTTCGCAAAAAATAATTAAATTACTTACTTATAATAATACAGAAAAAATTAAATTAACTGGTTTGATCACAAAAAATATTAGGTGTAATTCATCTTTAAAATTTTAAACTCTAATGCTTATATTTTTAAACTTGTATAATTATCCAACCCAATTTTCAGCCCAGCCAGAGCGTATTCTAGGCCTTACCAGTTTAGGCTGTATTTTATTTGTTTTAAAGCAAACTACTTGAATTTCAGAATAGCTTAGAACTTTATTTGTAATACTTCCGGTTGGAAGGTGAGAATGATTGCTCCATCCATGAGATGCAATAGTAATCATATCTACATTATTATTTTTTGAATAATCAATTATCTGCTCGACAGGATCACCCACTCTTAAAGATTCAATGATCCTAATGTCGCATGGTGGGATTTTTGCGATGAATCTTCTCAGTTCCTCTTCTGATTCCATAATTCTGCTGTGCAAATTATCGTCGCTGGTTTCTTGGTTCATATTAAATGAACCCATAATGTCTGGAACTACTACGTGAAGCAAATGAAGAGTAGCGGAATTTTGAGACGCCAAGAATAAACCAAAATCGAAAGCTTGAACAGAGTTGTCTGAGAAGTCGGTTGGGACCAGAATATTTTTAATACCCAGCATTTTACCTCCTACTTCTTTTGTGGTTGTTTATATCTTTTACATATGTTTAAATAATTTACATTGAGTGTAAGGAAAAATTATGACATTGTCAATGAGCTGACTAACTTTGATACTTCATTGAAATCATATGGTTTATAAAAAATAGAATTAACATGTTTTCGAATACTATTATCCAGCTCTTTTATCTTATCTTTATAAACATAAAAAATTATTACTGGCAATTTTTTTTTCGTTTCTTTTAAGCCTTCGCAGAATGATTCAATCTCTTTGTCCGGATCAGAATCAATAATTAGTAAATCCACGCTTGAATTATGTGAAAGCATCTTTATTACATTCAAATCAGTAGTAACTGTTACATCATAAATATTTTGCAGATACATTAAAAAACTGTACCCAATGGTAATATCTTGACTGTAGAAGATTATTTTTTTCCTATTGTTCAAACAACAAAACTCCCTAATAATGGCTTATTCTGTTTAATAATAAATATATAATTGGAAGTTTAATATTAAAACCTCACCTATTAATAAACAGAGAATAGTTTCACTTTGAATAGATTTACCTCTTTGATAGTTACTATTTATATGCCAAATGGTGATACGGCCCTGGGAAAGGATATGATGTAAAATATTGTGATATTGATGGGTTATTCAATCCAAGAGTAAATTTGTGTCTTAAAAATATTCTCTTAATTGGAAAATGATATAGCAACATTGCAATTATTGAGAATGCAAAAGGTTGTTTCTAATGCAGTTACGTGTTAAAATCAATCAGCTATTTCAAGGTCTTTTAACTTTCGATACAAAGTTGAAAGCCCGATCTGTAATAATTCTGCGGTTTTTTCTTTATCATAATTGTTAGTTTCAAGAGCACGAAGTATATAATTTTTTTCAAATTTTCTTACAGATTCATCAAGTGAACCTAGTTTGGTAAAATCAGAATTTGTTTGCACATGACTGAATCCTCCCGGTAAATCATTTAAAGTAATAAATTCACCCTTGCAGAAAATTGACGCTCTTTCCAAAACGTTTTCTAATTCCCTCACTTCGCCTTTCCATTCATAGCTGATCAAGGCTCTCATGGCTTCATTATCAATACCTTTAATATTTTTCTTTAATTCTTTTCTATATTTATCCAGAAAGTGGTCGGCTAATATAGGAATATCTTCTTCTCGTTCATTTAGAGGCGGAAGGTTGATCTCAATAACATTTAACCTATAATATAGATCCTCTCTAAAATTACCTGCAGCTATTTCATCTTTAAGATTTCTATTTGTCGATGCTATAAATCTAACATTGATTGGAAGAGAAAGAGTCGTTCCTACCGGAGTATATTCTCTTTGCTGAATCACGCGTAAAAATTTTACTTGAAGCTGTAAAGGGAGTTCGCTTATTTCATCAAGAAATAAAGTGCCGTTATCAGCAGCTTTTACTAAGCCTTCTTTGTCGGCTACAGCACCAGTGAATGCTCCTTTTTTATGTCCGAATAATTCACTTTCAATTAATGTTTCGGAAATAGCTCCGCAGTTTACAGCAATAAAGGATTTATCTTTTCTTTTACTTTTATAATGAAGAGCACGTGCAACTAGTTCTTTACCCGTCCCACTTTTCCCGGTAATTAATACGGTACTGTCGGTTTCGGCTACAGTATTTATCATTTCATAAATTCTCTTTATAGCATTGCTTTTACCAATAAAATTTTCAAAATCATAGTTACGCTGAAGCTCTTTTCTTAAGATTTTGTTTTCGATGAGAAGGCTTTTCATCTCAAACAATCTTCCAATTTTAATAAGCAGTTCATCAAATTCAAGAGGTTTAAGTATATAATCGCTGGCTCCATTCCTAAGAGCAGATATAGCTGTTTCAAGCGATCCATAAGCAGTTATAATTACTATCAAAGTTTGTATATTTATTTTTTTTACTTCTTCAAGTAATTGTGTTCCTCTCATTCCCGGCATTTCAATATCGGTTATAATCAGATCATAAGAATCTTGTAAAACCATATCGTAAGCAATTTTCCCATTTTCCGCTTCATCCACAAAATAGCCTTCTTTTTTAAGAACAAAGGAAAGGGATTCTCTTATTATTTCTTCATCATCAACGACTAATATTCTTTCTGCCATTTTAATTTCCTTTTTTAGGTATGAATAGGTAAACTAATGGTAAAAGTAGTTCCTTCACCTAATTTGCTTGTTACTTTTATATCTCCCTGAAAACTTTTTATTATTCCATAACTAACCCATAATCCTAAACCGGTGCCTTTGCCCTCTTTTTTTGTTGTAAAGAATGGTTCAAAAACTTTTGCATAATTTTCCTCAGGAATACCTTTCCCGGAATCATTAAAAGTTACCACAATATTATCTTCTTCCAGATCAGTATCAACGGAGATAGTATCTCCATTCATTCTTGGCCTTTCAATTATTACATCCACTGCGTTTAATAAAATATTTACAAATACCTGCTGGATTTGATCGGCTACCAGGGGAAGAAGCGGTAGGTTTTTATGAAGATCTTTTTTGAAAATTATATTTTTTGCTTTTGCTCCTACCTTTATTATTTCAATCGCTTCTTCTAAATTTTTATTTATATCGGTCAATTGAAGTTCATAATTTGAAGGCCTTGAAAAATCCACTAAATCCCTTATTATTTTTGAAATGCGCGTAACCTGGCTTTTAACCAAATCAAGTTTTTCTTTAGCAAAACTATCTGATGTCGATCGCTGGATAACCTGTACAAGTGCAGAAATTGAAGCTAAAGGATTTCCGACTTCATGTGCGACTCCGGCAGCCAGAGTTCCAATGCTTTCCATTTTTTGTGTGTGAACCAATTGTTTTTCAAGTATCTTTTTTTCACCAAGGTCTCTATGAATTCCAAAAAAGCTTGTCAATGTACCGGTTTCATCAATGATAGGAGATATTAATAATTGAGCATAAAATGGTTCCCCATTTTTTCTTTTATTTTCAACTTCACCAACCCAGACTTTTCCACTTTTAATTGTTGTCCACATTTTATTCCAAAATCTTTTAGAGTGTTTTCCACTGCTAAAAACATTCGGGTTTTTCCCAATCAATTCTTCTCTTGAATATCCGCTTGCCTGCTGAAAAGCCTTATTAATATAAATCATTTTTCCGTCAGTGCTGGTTATCTGCAAAGGGTTTACTGTGTTCTCAGCGACGGTATAATAGATATTTAGTTCTCGTGCTTTAGCCATTTGCTCTGAGATATCTCTAGCAAAAACAAAATATATGGCTTCATTATTATTATCAGTTAAACTTGAATCAAAGATTGCAAAGAACAAACTGACTTCGATTATTTTTTTTTCAGATTTTAACTTAGTGTAGAACTTTTCAGAGTCCTGATTGTTTTTTGTCGCTTCAAATTTTGCTTTAACGTGAAGTTTTTCTGCATCCGGAATAAAGTCAAAAAAATTATTATTTATGATTTGATTTTTATCTTCGCAAATTAAATTTACTGCTATGGAATTTGCTTCAACAATTTTACCTTTTTCAGTAATTAAAAAGCACAAATCCGGGAAGCTATCAAACAAATCAAAACTAAAAACATTTGGGCTGGCCATATTTAAAACTATATTGTATAATAAATCTTTCTGAAATGCTTAATTGAGTTTAATTACATTCACTTCGATGCCTACTTAAAAATATATAATAACTTATAAAGTTAAAGAAATCTTTAAATATTAAGTTGAAAATTTATTTAAATCGAAGGGAACTTGACAATTATAAATCTACTACTTCTCAATAAATATAATCAGAAAACAGTGTTCTTAAAAATGAGAAATTTTTGACAATAATAAAAATGAAAAATGAAGATATTTAAATGATTTGTAAATAAATTGTTTGAAATTGGAATGGAACAATGATTGATAATTAAAAAATAACTTATAATCTTATTATAAGGAAGTTCTATTCAAACTACTACTACAGTAAGTAAACTTTAAAACTTATAGCCTTTCTATAAACCTACCAAAGCACGAATTAAAATCGAACTTAATTCGTGCTTTATTTTTTTAAATTTCATTTAAGAATTCTTTGATCATTTTTCTCATTTGGTCGAATTCTATTAAGAATGCATCGTGACCAAATATTGATTTTATCTCAGAATATTTAGCATTAGGTATCGAAGATGCAATTTCTATCTGTTCGGATGGGGGATATAATACATCAGAGGAAATTCCAATATTTAAAGTTTGTGTTTTAATACTGCCCAAAACATCTTTCATTGACCCTCTCTGGAATGACACATCATGTAAATCCATGGCTTGTGTAATATACAAATATGTATTAGCATCAAATCTTTTTACCAGTTTATTTCCCTGGTAATCAAGATAACTTTCTATTTGGAAATTAGATTCTTCTTTTGAATGAAAATTTTTATGATCAACTTTTTCTCTTCCGAATTTAGCATTGAAAGCAGTGTCACTCCTATAGCTAATCATAGCTATCTTTCTTGCCAGGCTTAAACCGTTAAACGGCTGTTCACTATAATTACCTTCGTTCCAATCTTTGTCATTTTTAATAGCTTCACGCGCAGCTTGATTTAAAAGAAATTGCCCAGGGTGAATGGCTTGAAGCAGTTGCAATTGGAATTATACTCTCGACAAAATCCGGGTACATCACTGCCCATTCCAAAACTTGCATACCGCCTAAAGAACCGCCTGCAATAGTAACAAGTTTATTTACTCCTAAATTTATTAATAATTCATATTGAACCTTAACCATATCTCTGACAGTAATAGTTGGAAAGTCAAATCTGAATTCATTATTAGTTTTGGGGTTTATGCTTGTCGGTCCTGTAGTTCCATAGCAACCGGACAAAAAGTTAGTGCATACAACAAAATATTTTTCTGTGTCAAAAACTTTCCCCGGCCCAATTAAGGAGTTCCACCATCCCGATTTTCCCAAAAACATTTTATTATATTTATAAAGAAATGGATAGTTGTTCGAATTATTAATCTCTTCTTTAGTTATAATTCCAGCCGCATGGGAATTGCCCGTAAGAGCATGACAAATTAATATAGCATTTGAGCCTTCATCATTTAAATTGCCATAAGCTTGATAAGCTGTATCAACTCCGTATAATCTCTCACCCAATTCTAAATTAAGTGGTTTTTCTTTGGTGAACAGCTTAGAGAATTTTGTTAGTACCGCTATCTCAGTTTGCTCTTTAATATTTATCTCCATAAAAATTCTTCATATTGTTAAAGAAATATAAGCAGGATAAATTTTTGATTCATCCTGCTTTAGTAATTTTTTATTTAAACGTGAGCTTCAGCTTTTACAGCAGTATTAATTGCCTCATCAAAGTCTTCAATTATGTCATCAATGTGTTCTAATCCAACCGATACGCGAATTTGTTCAGGCAAAACTCCGGAAGCTTTCTGTTCTTGATCTGAAAGTTGCTGATGAGTTGTAGACGCAGGATGAATAACCAAAGTCTTTGCATCACCAACGTTTGCTAAGAGACTGGATAGCTTAACATTATTTATAAATGCTTTACCAGCTTCTATGCCGCCTGTTATGCCAAAAGATAATATGGAACCAAACAACCCATGGCGTAAATATTTTTTTGCATTTTCATGATAAGGATGACTTTCTAAACCCGGATACCAAACCCAATCTACTGATGGATTTGCTTCAAGCCATTTGGCCAGTTTAAGTGCATTCTCATCATGTCTATCAATTCTAAGCGATAGAGTTTCTAAACCTTGTAAGAATAGAAACGAGTTAAATGGGCTTAATGCAGGGCCTAGATCTCTTAGTTGTTCAACTCTTGCCCTAATTATAAAAGCAATGTTTCCAAACTGTGAACCTTTGCCAAAAATTTCATTGAAGTTTATTCCGTGATATCCTGGAGCGGGTTCAGTAAAAATAGGGAAGTTTCCATTTCCCCAATCAAATTTTCCTGAATCTACAACAACACCTCCGATAGAAGTTCCATGTCCGCCAATCCATTTTGTTGCTGATTGAACTACAATGTCAGCACCATGATCAATTGGTCTTGCAAGGTAACCTGCTGCACCGAATGTGTTATCAACAATTAAAGGAATTCCATGTCTGTGAGCAACTTCAGCAATCGCTTTTATATCCGGAACATTTAACCTTGGGTTTCCAATTGTTTCAATGTATAAAGCTTTTGTTTTTTGGTCAATTAATTTTTCAAATTCGGCTGGATCATCGCCTTCAACAAATTTTACATTTATTCCCAATCGAGGCAATGTGACTTTGAACTGGTTATAAGTTCCTCCGTATAGCAGACTGGTTGCTACTATGTTTTCGCCGGCTTGAGCGATGGTTGTTATTGCAATTAATTGTGCGGCCTGCCCGGATGCAGTTGCTAATGCGGCAGCACCGCCTTCTAAAGCTGCGACTCTTTGTTCAAAAACATCAGAAGTTGGATTCATAATCCTGGTATAAATGTTTCCGAATTTTTGCAGCCCGAATAAATCAGCCGCATGCTGTGCGTCATTAAAGTTATATGATGTCGTTTGATAAATTGGCACCGCACGTGCGTTTGTTGCAGAATCTGGTTTTTGTCCTGCGTGAAGCTGCAAAGTTTCGAACCTGTACTGTCTTTCTTTTCCATTTGAGCTCATACTAGTATCCTTTCTATTTATTATAATATATGGCTATGAATTTTTTTAACTATGTAGGACAGATTTTTCTATCTGTCACTATTTTTAACCATTATTTAAGAACAGACAAGAATATCTATTCTTCTAATTTTAATCTTTGCCTCATCAAGTAGTCTCAATTTCCTCTCACTTTGCGAGAGGTTTAAGGTGAGGGTTATCTTTAAAATCAAAAAACCTCTTCAGAAAGATTGCCTGAAGAGGTTTTTTGCAAAACTTCTTCTCTCATCTTTCCCTTTACTTCCGATTTAAACCGGAACGGGCAGGAGTTAGCACCAATACCACCAATTGTGTTGGAGAGGTTGCTAAGGTTTCAACGGGCCTGATCCCTCGACCTTTCTCGATAAGAGCTTTAATATTTAATTTTTATTTATGTCATATTTCCTATTAAAAAGCCCTTCTCGATTTTAGAAGGGCTTAAGTTTAATTTTTATTTAAACAATGTCCTTCCATTATGATGTGATACACATACAACAGATACACATTGCCATTTCAAAATTTCTTTTGATTATATTTTTAATTAAAATTTTCATTAGTGTTGGGCAAAGATAATACTTGATAATTGTTATGTCAACATAAAAATAAAAATATGTTCAAAACTTTTTTACAAAATGAATATCACAATACAAATTATTAATGTCTAATAAAAACTATCAGCCTTTTTTTCGTTCTGATTTAAATACTTTGTAAAAACAATAAACTGTTAAAATCGTTATTGCACCCCAGGCAATAATAAGAAAAATAATACCGCCAGTGTTTATTCCCATATTTTTTACTTCCTCAATTCAAGATTTGTTATTATCATATTTGAATTATTTTATTGCTTCTTCAGAATGATTTTTCCAGGCCTTATTAACCAGGTATGCAAGTCCCAAAAATAATAATACCATTAGCCCTCTTGATGCCCATATGTAAGGCACGTCAGCAGGGTCAGCATTTGATAATAATAAAATCGGTAATGCATCATTAACAAACCACCAAATCATTATTACAAATAGTACCAGCGGTGTTACATATTTCATTATATAATAAAATATTTTTGGAATAGTGAAATCACCGCCTGCATTCATTTCAGCCCAGGCTTTGTCCGCGCCGAATACCCACATAAATAATATAGTCTCCATTAAAGCAAAAACAACAAGACCAAATGTTCCGGCCCAATAATCCATTTCATCTAGAAAACCAAATTTTAAAAAGAAGATTACAAATTGCACCGCAATAAGAACTATTATGGCAAGCGTTCCTACAGCTTTTTTCCTATCCATACCAAATTCATCTTCCATAAAAGCAATTACCGGTTGGCCCATAGCAACAGAAGAAGTAATACCTGCAATGAACAAAAGTAAAAACCAGATGAAACCAAAAAATTCCCCAAAAGGTATTCTTTGAAAAATTAATGGCATTGAAACAAAGCCTAAATCAAACGCTCCACCTTTAGCAAATTCTTGTGTAGTACTTAGTCCGAAAAAAGCCACCGCAACTGGTATAGCAATAGTTCCGCCTAATATTACTTCTGTAAATTCATTAGTAGCTGCTGTGGTTAAACCGGATAATGCAATATCATCTTTTGGTGTAAGATAGCTTGCATAAGCATGTATAGTTCCCATGCCCACAGAAAGAGTGAAAAATATTTGCCCCGCCGCCGCCAACCAAATTTTAGGATCACCAAGCTGACTAAAATCCGGATTCCATATAAATCCTAATCCGGTCCAAACAGAGTTTTCAGGTATTGAAGGATCAGGGGTTCCAAGTGTTAAAATTCTTACTGCTAGTATAGCCGCAAAAACTAATAACATTGGCAACGCAATTTTAGCAAGCTTTTCAATTCCTTTAGAAATTCCTTTATATAAAACCCAAAAATTTAAAACGAAAGTAATTATCATTAAAATATAGGCAATCCAGTATCCAGAGAAGTGAATCCCAGGTTCTCTGCCCTGATAACTGTATAAAAAGTTTTTCATTGCACTGAAAGTAGTCTCATCAAAATATAATTTGTTAATTGAGAAAAGACTGAAGCCGAGTGTCCATGATTCAATGTAAGTGTAATAAATCATGATAGTGAGAGATATGAATAAGCCGATAGCCCCGAAATATTTTGCTAATTTATTTTTCCAGATTACATCAAACATGCCGGGTGCACTGCCATGCTTGTATCTTCCGCCGTTCCTTCCGATGCCCCATTCAATCCACATTAATGGAATACCAAGAATTAAAAAGAAAATGAAATATGGAATCATGAAAGCGCCGCCGCCGTTTTGTGCTGCTTGAACCGGGAATCTTAAAAAATTTCCCAGGCCAACTGCGTTACCTGCAACTGCTAAAATTAATCCTATTTTACTCGCCCATTGCTCTCTTTCAGCGGTTTCCGGCATTGACCCTCCATTAAAAGAATATTATTAAAAGGATTTTGTGTATTGGGTTTAAAATATCATAACTTAATTTTTTAATATCAACCACTAAAGCAATTTTATTTTGAAGTTTTTTAATAGGTATTATTTCAATAAATAAGAAGATTTTCAATTTTATATACTGTTTCATAAAATATTAAAATGGAAATTTATTTATCAACATATTTTTGTAGTGGATTAACATATTAAACCCTTACAGTTCAAGATGGAGTAATTTATTAGTTCGATAATAAAGTTTAATGTTATAGGTTCGAATGAATAGTTGAAATAGAAAATTAAATTGCCCCTTAGAAAAGAGGGCGAGGTGGTTGTATTTTTAATATTACATATTCATTCAAAAAATTTTTAAGTTTGTGTCAATTAACTAATTGATTAATAAACCAAATGATGTAATGTTAAAAGTAAAACTAATTTTTGTTACGTTGTTATTTTTAATCACCAATTTAACCGCTCAACAAATGAACTCAATTAAAAAATACCAGGAAATTATTAATGAAGTAAAAAAGGAGTTTGCCCAGGATAAACGTACTGCAATATTTGATGTTGAAGTAGAAGAATCCGGCAATAAAATTTTATTAACTGGAGAAACAAATCTTCCCGAAGCAAAAGAAGAACTGCTCTCAAAAATTAATGACAAAAATATTATTGATGAAATACAAACTCTTCCTGAAAAATCTTTGGGTAATAAAATTTATGGAGTGGTTGTTCTTTCAGTTGCAAACATTCGAACAATGCCGGAGAACGCTGCTGAGATGGCTACGCAAGCTTTACTCGGAACTCCTGTAAAAGTTTTTAAAAAGAAAAAGGATGGTTCCTTGTACAAACTCCGGATAAATATATTGGCTGGACGGATTTTGATGCAATTGAATTAATGAATCAATCGGAGTTTAATGATTGGGAAAATTCGCAAAAAGTTATCGTTACTTCTATTTATGGATTCAGTCATTCAAAAAATGATATTGAATCTTCACCTGTCTCAGATATCACTGCTGGAGATATTTTTAAATTTCTTGGAATAGAAGGGAAGTTTGTTAAAGTTGAATACCCCGATAAACGAACTGCATTTATTTCTTCAAATGAAGTTGAGAATTATTCCAATTGGTTAAGCAGTAAAAAAATAAATGCAAATGATGTAATAGAAACAGCTAAAACTTTTATAGGAATTCCTTATATGTGGGGAGGAACTTCAACCAAAGCATTTGATTGCAGCGGCTTTACAAAAACAGTTTACTTTCTAAACGGCGTTCTACTTCCGCGAGATGCTTCACAGCAAGTGCATACCGGTGATCCAGTGGATACTAAAAACGGATTTCAAAATCTTAAGCCAGGAGATTTATTATTCTTTGGTAAAGAAAGCAACAGACTCAACTGCGGAAAAAATAACTCACGTTGCTTTATATATAGGCAATACTGAATTTATTCATGCATCGGGCAGAGTAAGAATAAATAGTCTTGATAAAACAAGGCCTAATTACAGTGATTACAGATTCAACCAATTTGTAAGCGCAAAAAGAATTTTAACTTCACTGGATAAAAACGGAGTTGAAAAGCTTCAATCAATAAAATACTATTCAAAATAAAATTTATGAAACTAACTTTTTCTCCTTACACACTTGAATTAAAGCATGTATTTACAGTTTCAAAAAATTCACGAACAACCACTCCAATTATTCTAACACAAATTGAACATGAAGGAATAGTTGGCTACGGTGAAGCTTCTATGCCGCCATATCTTGGAGAATCACAAGAAAGCGTAACAAACTTTTTGAACCAGGTTAATTTAAGTAGATATAAAAATCCATTTGAACTTGAAACTATTTTAGATGACATAGATAAAATTGCCCCGGGCAATGGTGCTGCAAAAGCTTCTGTTGATATTGCACTTCACGATCTTGTTGGTAAAATGATGAACCAGCCGTGGTACAACATCTGGGGATATGATAAAGAAAAAGCTCCGTATACTTCTTTCACAATTGGGATTGATAAGCCGGACGTAGTTAGAAAAAAAGTTGAAGAAGCAAAAGAATTTAAAATCATTAAAGTGAAAGCTTGGACGCGACAATGATAAAGAAATGATTGAAGTAATCCGTTCTGTTTCCGACCAGCCGATTTCTGTAGATGCAAATCAAGGTTGGAGTGATAAAAATTACGCTTTGGAAATGATTGAGTGGCTAAATGAAAGAAATATTCTTTTTGTTGAACAGCCCATGCCAAAGGAACAAATTGATGACATGGCATGGCTAACAGAAAAAAGTCCCTTGCCTACAATTGCTGACGAATCTGTACAAAGACTCTCAGACATATATAAAATTAAAGATGTATTTTCAGGAATCAATATTAAATTAATGAAATGCACCGGCATGCGTGAAGCAAATAAGATGATAACTCTTGCCCGTGCATTGGGATTAAAAGTAATGCTGGGCTGCATGACGGAAACTTCATGTGCAATTTCCGCAGCTTCTCATCTTTCTCCAATGGTAGATTGGGCAGACCTTGACGGCGCATTGTTAATTAGCAATGATATTTTTAAGGGGACAACAATTGAAAATGGGAAGGTGAATATTTCTTCTTTACCGGGGATAGGCATTACTAATATGTAGAATCAAAATTAGTATGATGTATAATTTTATATATAGGCTCTTCTAATGAAATCTTTTCTGAATTCAATTATTTTATCCACAGTTATTACCTCTTTATTTTCAATTTTCTTTTTAGGTCAAAGTACACCTGCCCAGTGGAATGTGAATAAAAACCAAAATATTGAAATTTATGATTTACGCTGCGAAGGATTAATAAATCCGCTTGGAATCGATGTTGTAAATCCCAGGTTAAGCTGGAAAATGCAATCATCAATTCGAGGACAAAAACAAACTGCTTATCGAATTTTAGTTTCGGATAATCCTGAAAATTTAGAAAAAGAAATTGGCAATCTTTGGGATACCGGAAAAATAATGTCCGATCAATCTATTCAGTTAGCTTATTCAGGAAGTGAATTACATTCAGAAGAATTTATTTACTGGAAAGTTCAAGTTTGGGACAAAGATAGCATTGCATCCGGTTGGAGCGAAACACAGCATTGGAGTATGGGATTATTAAATCCTTCCGACTGGAAAGGGAAATGGATTGGTTTAGATAAAGATGTAGGTGACGATAATTCTGCTGATGAGTTTCGCCGTCTCTCGGCTCGAATGCTTCGCAAAGAATTTGAAATTAAAAAGCATGTTAAAAATGCACAAGCGTTTATTTGCGGGATGGGTTTGTTCGAATGTTATATCAATGGAAAAAAAGTTGGAGATCAAGTGCTTGCACCGGCACTTTCCCAATACAATAAAAGAGCTTATTACATGACGTTTGATATTTCAACGTATCTTGAAGAAAATAAGAACGCCATTGGGGTGATACTTGGTAACGGCCGTTTTTTTGCACCTCGCCTAACTTTGCCTGTAAAAACGATGTCCTTCGGCTATCCAAAGCTGTTGTTTCAAATGCGCATATTATATGATGACGGCACTGTAGATTATATCACCTCCGGACAAGATTGGAAAATAACTGCCAACGGCCCTATAAAAGCAAATAATGAATATGACGGAGAAGAATATGATGCTCGTTTGGAAATGAACGGCTGGAATGAACCGGGATTTGATGATCATAAATGGATGAATGCTGAACTGGTGCAACCGGCAGCTCCACAACTATCAGCGCAAATGAACGAGCCAATACGAGTGACGCAAGAAATCAAACCAATTGGTGTGACTGAATGGAAACCGGGAATTTTTATTTTTGATATGGGACAAAATATGGTTGGCTGGGTTCGATTGAAGGTTGTAGGGCTAGGCGGGAACTAAGTTAAACTTCGCTTTGCAGAATCATTAAAAACAGATGGCGGATTATACACAGACAATTTACGCAGTGCAAAACAAACTGATACTTATATTTTAAAGGGACAGGGAATTGAATACTACGAACCGAGATTTACTTATCATGGTTTTAGGTATGTTGAAGTAACCGGTTATCCCGGCAAACCTGATATTGAATCAATCACAGGCCGAGTTGTAAATGACGACCTTGAACAGACCGGGACTTTTCAAACCTCAAATGATTTGATTAATCAGATTTATAATAATACTGTTTGGGGAATACGTGGAAATTATAGAAGTATTCCAACTGATTGTCCGCAAAGAGATGAACGCCATGGCTGGCTGGGTGATCGCGCTATAGAATCGCGAGGAGAAAGTTTTGTTTTTGATATTTCAAAGCTGTACACCAAGTGGATGCAGGATATACATGATGCCCAGCTCGATAACGGCAGCCTGCCTGACCTTGCACCTAATTACTGGTCATTCTATAATGATAATATCACCTGGGGCGGCACATATCATATTATTCCTGAAATGTTATACAATCAATTCGCAGATAAACGAATTCTTTCCCGGAATTTTCCCTCAATGAAAAAATGGTTTACTCACATGGACAGCTATCTTGACAAAGGCATCATGCCGCGGGATAATTATGGAGACTGGTGTGTTCCTCCCATAAATCGGAATATTATTATTACAGAAGATACAAACCGATAACTAATGGTAAGCTTATAGGGACTGCTTATTATTATTATATCTCAAAGTTGATGTCAAAGTATGCAAATATTCTTGGCAAGCCGGATGATAGTCATTATTATGCTGAAAAAGCTGGCGGTTTAAGAAAAGCTTTTAATGATAAGTTTTTTAATAAGAAACAAAATCGATATGATAATGGATCTGAAACTTCTACAGTACTTGCTCTTGCACTTGGGCTAACAGAACAATCAAATGTGAAAAAGCTTTTTGAAAACTTGAACAGATCAAATTTCAGCAGTAGATTCAGGCCATGCCTGTACTGGGCTTATTGGTTGTCAATGGCTTATGCGGACTTTGAATCAAAACGGAAGGCCCGATCTGGCATATACAATCCTAACCAGAAATACTTATCCAAGTTTCGGTTACATGATAAAAAAAGGTGCAACAACTATCTGGGAACTGTGGAATGGTGATACCGGTGATCCAAGTATGAACTCTCAAAATCATGTGATGCTTACAGGCGATATAATTACCTGGATGTATGAAGACTTAGCAGGGATTAAATCAGATGAGAAATCATCGGGATTTAAAAAAATTATAATGAGGCCTCAAATACTTTCTGATCTTAAATTTGTAAATGCCACCCACGAATCACCATTCGGGCAGATAGGCAGTTACTGGAAGCAGCAAGATAACCGGTTGATCTGGAAAGTTGATATTCCTGTGAATTCAACTGCTGACATTTATCTACCGTGTACTGATACAGAAGATGTTTCTGAAAGCGGAACTGCTTTAAATAGTTCCGAAGGAGTGGAAATTATAGGAAAAGAAAATGGCCGGATTCTCATCAACAGTGGGTTCAGGCTCTTATTCTTTTGAAATATCAAATCCAATTAAAATAGTTTCCGCACCTATTATATATAGGAATAAAATTACCGGGCAAACAGAAATTACATGTGCAGATTCCGGTTGTGAAATACATTATACAACAGATGGCAGCCAACCAAATATTAATTCACCTAAATATGATAAAGCCTTTAATCAAGTAACTGCTGCTATAATTAGAGCTAAAACTTTTTCTGCTGACGGACTTGAGAGTGTGGAGACTAAAGCCGTCTTAAATCAATTGTCTGTTTCTCCTCCTAATATAATTCCGGATCAAATGCTTGTAGAGGAGCCCGGACATGCAGAAATCGAAATCAAACCTCAGACACCGGGAGCAGAAGTTTATTATACACTTGATGGATCTAATCCAACAGAGGAATCAACCTTATATAAAAATCCCATTTTGGTTAATCAACAAACCACAGTCAAAGCTGTTGCGATGAAAAAGGCTGGGCACCAAGTTCGATTGCTGAACAAACTATATTTTTTACACTTCCGAGAAAAACAATTCAAGATTGAAGGGGGAGTTGATCCCAGATACAGCGGCGGGGGAGAAGATGCACTTATTGATAATAAACGCGGAACAGTTAATTATAAAGATAGTACATGGCAGGGATTTGAAGGAAGGGATTTGCAAGCGGATATTGATCTTGGTAAATCAGTGGATGTAAAACAGGTAACCATAGGTTTTCTGCAAGATCAAAACTCCTGGATTTTTTTGCCTGAAGAGGTTGAGGTTTTCTATTCTAAAAACGATAAAGATTTTATACCGTTAAAGAAAATGGTTTTAAATGCTAAAGAACCATCAAAGTTAAAACAAATTAAAAATGTTACTATTGAATTTTGATAAAGTTGATACACGCTTTATTAGGGTTCATGCAAAAAATATTAAAACTTGCCCGCAATGGCATGCAGGTGCCGGCGGGAAAGCCTGGCTGTTTGCTGATGAGATTATGATCCAGTAAAATGAAAAACAATAATGAAGCAGAAAAACTAAATTGATGTTATAGTCTGGTTGACAGAAAAGAGTTCGTTATTAATTAGTAACAATATAGTTAACGGGACAGCAATTGAAAATGGGAAGGTGAATATTTCTTCTTTGCCGGGGATAGGCGTAACAAGAATTTAAGAAATATTAACTGCTACTTATACTGAGAACTATTCCTAATTTATTTTTTAATAGATAATTAAATTTGAATAAATTAAATTATAGAAGTTGATATATGAGAATAAAATTCTTGTATATCAACCAAATACGGTAAATTTAATTCAGTATAATTAATAGTTATACTTACTCTATAATTTGCAATAAGACTTAATTTATATTGAGGTTAAAACTGAAAGTGGTTTTAGTGAAATGACTTATTTTAAATACAAATTTTGTCTCATTCTTTCATCTCTTTCTTTCTTTTGCTGCAAGAAATCCTGATGTGAATAATATTCACTCAACCACCGGTCTACTTCATACTTAATCAAGTAACAATAGAAGTAAAAGAAAGCAAGAGGAATCATAATAATTGCATCGTGAAATAAAGCATCAAGAAATAAAAAGTGTACAAATAAGAGTGGGATTATTATCATTGTAAAGAAAATAATTATCCAGCCAAACTTTCTTTCTTTAATTAAAACATAAAAGATGTAAGGAGTAAAAAGTATTGCAGCATGAAACTATTAACCACAAGAATAATTTTATTATAAAAAGAGGATCATTAGTTATTATAGTAAGAAGAACATAAAGCGGGTATCTAATTAAGATGTATAGAAAGTAAGTAGATGTTGAAATATGACTTTGATAATATAATATATCCCTGAATCTTTGAACTGCAACAACATCTTTAATGAATCTTTTATTATTTATAATAATCCCATGTCATTTATTTAAAATGGGCCCATTATTTCAATTTCTTTTTTTTCTTTTTCTGCTTCTAATCGTGCCTGAATCCAGTCATAACGACTTAGCCATCTTTGTACTTCTGCTTTTAGAAAAAGACAATAAATCCCATAAAACAAAACAGGAAAAAATGCACCCATCATACTAAAAATAAACTGCTGAAATATCATATAAGCTAATGTGAATGGTACAACAACCATAATAAAAAATGATAAAATCCATTTTTTCTTCTTTTCTATAAAAAGTATATAAAGAAAGTACGGTGAAAAAACAATTGCTGATATTGTAATTGCTATTAATAATGAACTGCGGTAAGGTTCAAGTATACCACTCTCAAATATTTGAGGGTTTATGCTTATTATGCCTAAAAAAAAAGTAATAGCTAAAACTGGGGTTAATATTATGCAATATACCCGGAAGATGTTATAAAACAGCTTTACTGCATAGATATTTGAAATAAGTTTGATATGTTCTATCATAATAAATAGTTATTTCATAATCATAAATCTTAAAAAGATAATTAGTAATTAAAATAAATCTACCTAAATCCTTATTAAATTTCAAATCTACGAAGCAAATTTCCTAAGATTTTCAGAGATTTATATATAAATAACGATTAAGACATTTTAATAAGAAAGGTTCTTTTGTGAAACTATAAAGAATTTATTATAATATTTTTAACTCATCTTAATAATTTTAATATATCATTTATTTCAGAGGGAGGATTTATGTTAAAATCATTAATGACTTTTATTTTGTTAACAACTATTTGTTTTTCAAATGCTGATGCACAATATATTTATGTGCGAAAAAGTTAATGATGGATGGAGCCAGCCGAAAGAAATCAATGAAATTAACTCTTCAGAAGATGATTTTGATCCAATATTTTTAAATGATAGTAAGACAATATTATTTACTAAAAAATATAGCGAAGATGAAGCATATTTATTTATAAGTTATTTATCAAAAGATGGATATACAAAACCAGAAAAATTAGGAAAGGATATTAATATTCCTAACACATGGAATTTTGGCTCTTCACTTGATCCAATAAATCACTCATATTTTTATTATTCAACACACAAAGAAGAAAATTCAAAAGGCAGGTTGGATATTTACAAAGTTAAATATGTTTTATCCGGAACAGAATGATTGTTAAATTACAATTATTGTTTCTGATCATTTTAAAATCTATAAATAAAAAAATAACTTATTAAATAATGATTCACCAAAAACTTAAAAATAAGAAAGCACTCTTACTTGATATGAACAATACTTTCATGTTTGGTGAAGATAGATTTAATGAGAATGAAGATTACTCAATTTATTATAAAAAAATTAGCGGCAAACTTTCTGATAAAGATATAAATGAAATAATTAGACAAGTTCTTAACTATCTTGGAAAGCGCTACCCAAAGAAAGAATACAGAAATAATTTCCCATCTGTTGAAAATGCAATTGATGCTGTTACAAATATTAATATTTCATCTACCGAGATGGAAAAAATTGTCGGAACATTTTCTTACCATGAGCACGGTTATATTCCAGAAGAATATATTAACACATTATTTAAGTTAAAAAGGATATTTATAATTATCTTTACTAATTGATATTTGGTCTCCGAAGAAGAGATGGTTGGAAACATTTAAAAAAGTGGGAATAAATAATCTATTTTCTTCTATATCTTTTTCATCTGATCACGGAATGGTTAAACCATCACCAAAACCTTTTGAGCTTGTTGTTAATCAATTAAATATCGCAAAAGAAAATTGTCTTGTCGTGGGCGATTCAATCAGAAGAGATCTCGGTGGTGCAAAAGCAGCTGGTATTGATTGTATACTTGTTGGTGGAGGAAAAAACAATTATGCATTAAAGAGTTTTACGAACTTAATTGAATTTTGTGAAGAAGTAACTTCATAATGTTTATAATTTAAATAAAAGGAAGGGTAATATTTATGAAATTAATATTTGGATTAATGCTTTGTGCCTCGCCATATTTTGTTTTTGCTCAAAACAAAGAAGTGCCTGAGTGGGCACAGCCTGGATCAGAAACGCATACGCAAGTATCGCCGCCAAAAGATTTTCACAGACCTGCAAAGAACATCTAATATACCAATTGGAATATTTGAAGGACAGTCAGATATTGGCGCAGCTGTAATGCATGGCAGTTCAAGTTATGACCCAACAACAAAACAATACACAATTATTTCTGCTGGTTATAACATTTGGTATGTGCGTGATGAATTTCGTTTTCTGTGGAAAAAAATGTCAGGTGATATTTCACTTGCGGCGGATATAAACTATCCGGATTCATTAGGCTACTTTGACCGCAAGGCTGTGCTTGTAATTCGTGAGAGTCTTGAAGATGATTCAAAAGAAGCAATTGTTGCACTTCATGGTGATGGTATGATTCACCTTGCATGGCGTCCAGAAAAAGGCCAGCGCATAAAAGATATGGAGTATCGCATCGGCAGCAGAGGCGGACTTCCCGGCGGTAAATCACCGGATGATCTTGTTACTGCTCATGCAAAACGCATTGGGATTGAAAAACACGGCAATTCAATATCACTTTTTGTAAGCATGAACGGTGAACCAATGAACCAATTCGGCTCTCCAATAGAGTTGTATATTAAAGAGCCGTTTTATGTTGGAATAGGTTTTTGCTCTCATGTGCCGGACAAAGCTGATACAGCAATACTCTCAGATGTAGTACTTATAAATGCTGCTGGTGAGGTACGCTAATATAGAATGAGATTTAGAACTAATTAAATTTAGATTATTGGACTAGTTATCAACATGTTATCTGATTAATTAAAATCAGAGATATGTTAGTCGATTGATTTATGTTTTTTTAAAAGAATAACATCTTTAATCCGTTAAATCCGGAAAGGTAGATTAAAAAGTCAATAGGAACAGAAGAATAGTAAGAGGCAAAATTATACATAATTAAATATATGTACTCTGAAACATGGTTTAATCAATAAATATATTGTAAGTAATTTGACATCCCTTTTCGTTCCTCTTCTACCAAAGACATCGCATTGCGAAAAGGGGGAATAATACATTTAGGAAATTTTTATAATACAGCGATAAGAATAATCATTAAAGGAATTCACGCTCCAACAAAAGTCCTCCTTGAAGGAGGATTTAGGAGGATGTTCTGTTACAAAATAAATTAATCGTACTTATACCGATGTTTTTTAAAATGCTTTTTATGTACATTCTCACCAGTTTTTATTAAATAGAAATCTGTCATCGCATTTGAAGGGGAAGACTTTATGAATAAGGGAAAATCCTTGAGATTTTAATATAAGATAACTAGCAGTGAATGAATTAAATTAAGTGAGTTGATTTATGATAATAAAATTATTGTAAATCAACTATAAAAAATTTTTCTAAATCAGTATGATTACTTGATAGTTTAAAAACGCCTGTTTACGGCATAATTAATGAGTTTTTAATAGACTTAATATTAAAGGGAGTCAAGATGAAAATAATTAATTCTTTAGTTATAATATTTTTTGTTGCTTTTTTCATTTCATTTGAAACTATGGCACAATGGAATCCTACAAATGGGCCTTACGGAGGAAAAATAAATTGTGTAGCTTCTACAGGTAAAAGACTCTTAGCATGTACAAATTCCGGTTTGTATTATTCAATCAATCATGGAGAGAGTTGGCAAATTGATTCTGTTGGAAACCCTAATGATTTTTATTTAAAAGATTTTACAATCTCCATGTCAATGATAGTATTGTTATTGTAAGTACAAATCATGGTTGGTGGCATTTTTCCACTGATTATGGTACAACCTGGTACCCTAGTGATGTAACGGGTGTGAATAAGAAGCACCACCCATTTATGAAATAAAGAATAATATCTTAGTTCATATAGATTACCAATCCTATATACATATAGATAGTTTTAACATTAACGGAAATAATTTTTCTACTAATCCGATTGGGTCACGTGATTTTTTCTATATAAATAACCAGCCTAATGATACAGTTTTACAATGTCTGACTTTTAGTGGAGGGAATATTCTTTTTGGAACAAGTGAAGGAATACTTATTACCTCTGATTCGGGAAAAACATGGAAAAATATCGATTCGGGGTTAACATATAAAAATGTTACTACTTTAAAAGCAAATGATAATTATGTTTTTGCAGGTACAGATAGCGCTGGTGTTTTTCGTTCTGACGACAATGGCGAAACCTGGACCCAGATGAATTCCGGATTAACCACACTTTACATTAAAACATTTGCAATAAAAGGAAATAACATATATGCCGGAACAAAAGGCGGCGGAGTTTTTATTTCAACCGATAATGGTGAAAATTGGAAACCAATGAATACATGGTTTAACTAACTTAAATATTAATTCTATAGCTTTTGACGGAAATCAGGTATTAGTTGGAACGGATGGAAGCGGGGTCTTTATATTTAACACTTCCTGGGCCTCCGATTAATAACGGGTTATCAGCGACAGAAATTACATCTTTTATAAAGAAGGATAATAACCTTTATGCGGCAATAAAAGGCGGAGGGGTTTTTATTTCATCAGATGATGGGGTTAGCTGGATTGATAAAAATTCAGGACTATCAAATTTAGATGTTCAAGCACTAACAGTTAAAGGAAATAATATCTTTGCAGGAACAAATGGTGGTGGAATTTATCGGTCTGAAGATGGTGGCACAACTTGGCAATCAGTTAATTCGGGTATATATCAAAAGTATATTTACAGTTTGGCAGTTAATAATAATTATATTTTTGCTGGCACTAATTTACCACCAAATTATCCAAGCCCTACTCCAGGAACAATTTATTATCCTTACCCTTGGCCCGATAGTATTCTTATATATCGTTCATCTGATGACGGAAATAACTGGTCCACAGTATTAGACTCGGGAATGCTATCAAATACCTTTTATATTCACCATAGATAGTTGCATTTTTACAACTCAATTTAGACTCATGCGCTCTATCGATAATGGAATAACGTGGACTAAAGGTGATTCAGGATTAGTTTCACCTGATCCATATCAGCCTTTACCTCTTTATACTCCTTTCAATGATTAAAAACGAGGATAAGCTTTTTGTGGGAACATATTATGGAATATACGTATCAAAAGATATGGGAATAAGTTGGAGTCATATTAATAATGGCAACCTTGTATATATCACATCAATTACCAATAATGCTAATTATATTTTTGCCTATAACTCTCGATATCTTACTTATCCTATTTCTACCATGTCATTAGGTGTGTACTTTTCTCAAGATAACGGAATATCATGGAGCATTTTAGAAGATTCATTAAATGAACGTAATGCACATGGTCCATTTGCTCCAGAAGTAAATGATATGGTTGTTAACAATAATTACCTTTTTATCGGCACTAAAGGTAAAGGTGTTTGGAAATATCCTATTGAAAACCTGGTCTCGGTTCAAAATCCAACCAATGAGAAGCCAGATAATTATGAGTTATTTCAAAATTATCCGAATCCATTTAACCCAACTACTACAATAAACTATAAATTAACAAAAAATATTTTTGTTAAATTAATTATTTACGATGCCCTTGGCAGGAAAGTAAAAACATTAGTTAATGAATATCAAAATTCGGGAGATCATAAGGTAGAATTGGATGCAAGTAATCTTTCCAGCGGAGTGTACTTCTATAGATTATCAACCGAAGATTTCACAAAAACAAAAAAGTTAATTTTAATCAAATAAAGAAAATCTTTCTTTATTAAAAAAATGAACATGATTGGCTGAATCCTTAACCGACTTTATGATGGACTCTGTGTTAATAATAACTGTATTGTTATTTCAAGAAAGTAAACACAAGTTATTAACTTTTAAGGTAATACGTGCAAAGGTTAACTCCGCAATTCATTTAGGCTGAATTCAATGGCAACAGAACTTATAAATCCTCTACGAGGATTGGAATCTTTGTTTGGTTTTTGTTTTACAATAATCTGACCTCTACGAGGTCGATGAAAATTAAACATTGTATAAGTTTAATTATTGTAAAGGTTAGATAATCTTTCTTTAGTTCAACATCTTTGTAGAAGATGAATAAATGATGACGATAAACACTCCAAAAAAACAAATTAATAGTAAACAAACCTGCCTCCTGGAACTTTGCAGCGATGGTAAAAAAGTGAAGGAAGGCCGATGTTATTTTTATTGCTTTTTTGTACTTTCTCTTTGTAAAGCAATCAATTTTTGACCTTCTTTTATTAAATAAAAAACGTTAGATAACTTTCATAATACGAGGAAAAGTATGACTCAGATTCAAGCAGTGGCTCCAGTCTTACTGGTACATGATGTGGTAGCATCGGCAAATTATTTTAAGGAGAAGTCCGCCCTCCAATACGATCGGGAAGCTTATGGGGTGAACCACCGAATTTCTGGATGGCACGACGTGATAGAATTACAATAATGCTCAGCCAGGTTCCTGTAGAGGCAGAGCTTGTGCCGCACTGGCACGTAGTGGAGAAAATGTGGGACGTCTTACTTTTGGGTAAACGATGTGGAAGCTCTTTATGAAGAGTACAAACAAAGTGGTGCCATTATAGATTACGGGTTGGGTCTTAAGCCTTATGAGAATGGGAGTTTGGTGTACAGGATCTTGACGATCATGATATTGCGTTTGGACAAATTATTGAAAACTGATAAACGAAAGCACTAAACTATCTTAAATAAATAAAAGTTACTAATTAAATAGCGTATAATATTAATCTATTCAATTCATTTGGAAATAATGAATATCTGAATGAGTAAAATGAATGTTTGAATGGTTAAATGTAAGGGAGGAATGACTGAGTGAGTGGGAGGAATGACAAAGTTACCGGGAGGAATCATATAGTGACCGGTAGCAAAGATAAATAACCTGGTAGCAACGATAAATATACCGGTAGCAATTAAAAATAAAGCCGAAGCAGTCATAAATAACCCGGAAGCAAACACAAAATAAGTGGAAGCAATCACAAATAGCCTGGAAGCAATGATAAAACAACTGGTAGCAAAGACAAATAAGGTGAAAGCAGTCATATTGCAGCCCGAAGCAATGGCCGGTAAGGTAGAAGCAACCATAATGTAAATGGAAGAAACGATAAACCGTGTGGAAAAAGAGGCTGAACGAGCAAAAGATACAATTAATTGGCAAAGCAAATTGGCGGTGTTAATAAAAGAAGATTAAAAGCTTAGACCCGTGGAAATTTGACCCGGGAAAATTTCAAAAAAGGTTAATTCCGCAATTCATAGTGATGAAATAAGAATAAGGAAGCGATAA
>CAVZSD010000007.1:0-291648 GCA_963777615.1 uncultured Bacteroidota bacterium
TGAGACTTGAAATGAAGCGAGCCTTGATTTTTCGCTTCCTAATTTTCAAAAAGAAAAGCTTCTATTAGTTATCGTTCTAAACTTCAAATTCTAATTTTGATTTTCTTAATATCATAAATAAAGAAACACAACAAGGAGAGTTTAAGCTTTCTATAAATGCTTTCCAAATGTTAAATGTAGTTGGATTTGAAAATGACCAGGTTTATATTAATCCGTTTTTCATTAGCAAGGATAGCTGGTATCACTTCGCAATTGAAATTTCAAAGAAGGATAATACGGTAGAGTTTTATTGTAATGGAAATTTAATTTCTGAAAACAAAGTGAATGAAATTTTAAATCCTTCAAGCTTGGAAGTTAAAATTGGCAGTGAAGACCAGACTAAATCATTTCAAATAGATTTGCTTCGTTTTGTTGATTTCGGAAATACAATTGAAACTTCAATTCAAAATGCAAATTATCTTCATTTTAGTTCCGATAGCTCTTCCATTATTCCCGGTTATACTTTTGATGAAAGCGAGCTTTCATTGGATAAAAGTGTAACAGAGATTAATGCAGATGGCATCAAACCATCAAATCAACCGCTCCAATTTTTGCTCGTGCACCGGAATTGAATATTACAATTCTAAGCAGCGTTTATGAATTGGAGTGGAGCGGTGGAGATTATAATCGAGCTGAATCTTATGTCCTTCAAAAATCTGTGGAAGGTTCAGAGTATTATAATGTATTTACATTTCAATCTTATAAAACTCCGGATAAAGTTTATTCATATCTCGATAAAGTTGATGAAAATTCCGATGTAGTTTTTTACAGAGTAAGGCAGGTTAATAGTGACGGTACAGCTGTTTACTCATCGCAGGTAAAAGTGGGACAGGGGATAATGGAGCCGTTTACGGTTGACCAGAATTTCCCGAATCCGTTTAATCCCAAAACTAGCATCTCAATTGAACTGCTTGAAGATGCAGAAGTTGAAATCACAGTTTATAATCTTGAAGGGAAAGAAGTCCAAAAGCTTGAAAAGGGATATTTATCAAAAGGGAAACACACATTTTCATTCGACGGAAGCGAACTTCCTTCAGGAGTTTATTTGTACAAAGTTGCTACTCCTACTATACACAAACCAAAAAAATGATTTTGGCAAAATAAAAAAGCAGCCTCTCCAAACCTCCCCAAATGGGAGGCTTTAGAACAATACTATTATATAAAACTTTTGCGATATATCTAATGATTGATTAATAATTAAAGTGAAATAGTTGCCAATCTGTACTTTAAAAGAAATTCATTTAACAAATTATACTAAGGCAGATATTTTTTCTTATGTAAGGTTAACATAAAAGAATATATCTGTTTGAAGTGAGCTTGCCTTCGTGGAAGGTGTTTCGCACAGGCAGAGCGAACAGAATTATTTTCCACAAATATAAAAATTGCTTTAAAATAATTATTGGTGAAGAGGGTTGTTTGAAGTTAATTTTATAAATTAAATGTCGCTTAACATTTACATTTCAAGAGGGCATGCTTAAGAAGCCCTCAAGGGTTACAACTTATTAAAAGCTATGTTAACCTCTGAGGGTTCGAAAAATCATTTATCTGTTATATAATGAGCTTTTATTAATACAATAAATACTTCCTCAATATTTTTATAAATTAGAATAATTGATTTATAGAAATATCAATACTAACATGAAACCAAACGAAAGTTGTAAGGATAGAAAAGATTATTTATCCCAATTAATTGTAAAATTAAACTCAAGAAAAACGTATCTTCAAAAGATTAGCAGAAGATATTCAAATTTCAGGCTGGCTATTTTATTAGCGGAATTAGTAATTTTTTTCATTCTTTTCTTTTTTATTTCAAATACTTCAGCATTAATTTCATTTGCAATTTTCATAATCGCTTTTTCAATTACAGCACATTACCATTCAAATATTGATAGAGGAATAAAAAAATTAGACGTATGGATTGAAATCAAAAAAACACATGTTGCCCGGCTAAATTTAGACTGGGACAATATTCCTACTTTAAATTTTACTTCTGAAAAACTGCAAGCGAATGAAATTGATTTAGATATTGCCGGTGATGATTCGCTGCTGCAATTAATTAATACTGCAACATCAAAACAAGCAAAATTAAAGTTGAGGGAATGGTTAAATTCAAAAATCCATAATGTTTCCGAAATTACAAATAGACAGAACTTAATTAAGGAGTTAATTCCGCAAACAATATTCAGAGACAAACTGACTTTATATTCAATGTTTACTTCTCGAATAGAGTTTGATGGAGAAGTAGTAAATAATATATTGAACTACATTGAAAAATCGCCAAAGTATTTAAAAGTCATTTTTATAATTTTATCCATGTTGGCTCCTATCAATGTTTTATTATTTGTTCTGTATCTTTACAATTTATTGCCGGCTTTTTGGGGAATTACACTTTTAATTTATATTGGGCTTTTCAGTTATAACAATAAGGATAAAGAAAAATTTAAAGATGAAACTGATATTGTTTTAGTTGAGCTGGGAAAAATTGAAGCTGTATTCTGGTTTCTTGAAAAATATCGATATAAAAAAGGTTCAAAATTATCCTGGATGTGTGAACCTTTTGTGAGCAATCAACAAAAACCTTCGTTTATTATAAATAAATTAAAAAACTCTTTCGAGTTTTTAAGAATTAGAAAAGGAAATCCTTTAGTATGGTACATGATAAGAGCAATATTCCCAATTGATATCTTTCTTAAACTTAGAATAAAAAAGTATAAATATATTATCAGAGATAAATTCAATATTTGGCTTGACACCTGGTACAATTTGGAAGCACTTAGCTCGATTGCTAATTTTGCTTATTTAAATCCGGGTTACACTTTTCCTAAAATAGTAAATAGTGAATCCAGCAAAATTATTTTTAACGGTAAACAAATTGGACATCCATTAATTAAAAATGAAAATAAAGTTTGTAATGATTTCTCATTTAATCCAGGCGGAGAAATTGCATTAATTACTGGCTCAAATATGTCAGGGAAAAGTACATTCATTAGAACCTTGGGATAAACTTATCACTTGCTTATGCCGGCAGTGTTGTAAATGCAGATGAATTTGAAGTTTCACTTTTCGACTTATTCACTTGTATAAAAATAAACGATTCATTAAAAGAAAGTATTTCGTTTTTCTACGCAGAAGTTAAAAGATTAAAAGCTTTGCTTGATGAAATTGAAAAATCAGAGTATCCGGTATTTTTTTTAATCGATGAAATATTTAGGGGAACTAATAATATTGAACGGCTCAAAGGAAGCTCTATGTTTATTAAAAAACTTGCAGAAACAAATGCAGTTGGGGCAATTGCAACTCATGACCTGGAACTTGTGAAGTTATCTGAAACTATTTCAAAAGTAAAAAATTATCATTTTAAAGAAGAAGTAGAAAACGGGAAAATGCTTTTTGATTATAAGATAAATCCCGGTCCTTGCCCAACAACAAATGCATTAAAAATTATGAAGCTTGATGGATTGCCGGTTGAGGAATGAATTTAATTGTTAAATTGTTAAATTGTTGAATTGCTTAATTGATTAATTTCAATAGATTCATTCTTAATCAATGGTTTGACAATTAAAACAATTGGGCTATGAAGCAGTGAAACAATCAAATAATCTTTAAATTAAAAATGATTAATAAATAATTTAGGGTTAAATTTCGTTGTTAGTTTTACATAATAATTTATATGTTCTGTTAAATGCTTTCTAAAGTTATATCCAGCGCTACTTACGGGATTGATGCTTATCTTGTTGAAGTAGAAACACATTGCGAAAAACAAATTCCTTCTTTTACAATTGTCGGGTTGCCAGATAATGCTGTAAAAGAAAGTCGCGAACGAGTAACAGCAGCAATCAAAAACAGCGGTTTTGAATTTCCATTAAAAAAGATAACTGTAAATCTCGCCCCGGCAGATGTTAAAAAAGAAGGCAGCTCATTTGATTTACCTATTGCTATTGGATTACTTGCGGCAATTGAAAAAGTAAAAGATGATTGGCTGGAAGACACTGTCTTTTTAGGCGAGCTTGCATTGGATGGAAAGATTCGTCCGGTTAAAGGTGCTTTGCCTATTTCTGTTGAAGCGAGAAAAAATAATATTAAAAGAATTATTGTCCCGGTTGAATCATCAAAAGAAGCTTCTATTGTTGATGGAATTGAAGTTTATGGCATAGACAATCTTTTTGAAGTTGTACAATTTCTAAATGGAGAAATACAAAAAGAAAAAGTTTATACAAATAGAGATGAAATTTTTTCAAGAGTTAATTCGTATCACCTTGATTTTTCAGATGTAAAAGGACAGGAAAATGTAAAACGTGCATTGGAAGTTGCTGCCGCCGGTTCTCACAATATTTTAATGATTGGCCCTCCCGGCTCAGGAAAAACTATGCTGGCAAAAAGAATTCCTTCTATTCTTCCGCCAATGACATTTGATGAAGCACTTGAAACTACAAAGATCCATTCCATTGCAGGAATTCTGCCTAAAGACCAGGCATTAATTACCGAGCGTCCTTATAGAAGCCCGCACCATACAGTGTCAGATGCTGCGCTCGTCGGTGGCGGTTCTTTCCCAAGACCAGGTGAAGTTTCTTATGCTCATCATGGAGTATTATTTTTAGATGAGCTGCCTGAATTCAAAAAAAATGTATTGGAAGTTTTGCGCCAGCCTTTGGAAGATGCAAAAGTAACTGTAAGCCGTTCAAAGTTATCTTTAGAATTTCCTGCCAACTTTATGCTTGCTTCTGCAATGAATCCTTGCCCATGCGGATATTTTACAGACCCCACAAAAGAATGCACCTGTGCACCACCTCAAATTCAAAGATACATGGCGAAAATCTCAGGTCCGTTATTAGACAGAATTGATATTCATATTGAAGTGCCTGCCGTTAAATATAAAGAGCTATCAACCGAAGCCAAAAGCGAACCATCTGAAGAAATTCGAAAAAGAGTAATTAAAGCAAGAGAAATACAATACAAAAGATTTGAAAAAACAAAACACATTTTTAATAATGCAGACATGGGTTCTAAAGAAGTAAGACAGTTTTGCAAATTAGATACTGCCGGAGCTGAGCTATTAAAAATGGCAATGACAAAACTTGGTTTATCAGCAAGAGCTTATGACAGGATTTTAAAAGTAAGCCGCACAATTGCCGATTTAGAAAATTCTGAAAACATTTTACCGCAACATATCAGCGAAGCAATTCAATACAGAAGTTTAGATAGGGAGTTATGGAAACATTGAGCAAAATATATTTACCTTTATAATACCATCATATATTTTTTAGAATTGATATTTGCGTTGCAAAGCTTTAAAATTCCCCCAAGAATTTTTCATTTTTCCTTTCTGAAATAAAAAATCCAATTTATTGAACCTTTTTATATTTGCATTTTTCTTGAAATACAAATATATTTGATGCTCGTTTCTAAAAATGGGCGGACGCCGGAGTTGGAGAGCCGGGGCGGACTGTAAATCCGTTGGCTGACGCCTTTGGGGGTTCGAATCCCTCGCCGCCCACTCTTAAAATTTTGTTGATGGAATATTGACCGAAGGGAATATTGAAAATACTTTTTATATAGTTCCCTTATTTTTTTGCTCTTTTTATTACTGAGATCTTCAATGAGTTTACTGCGGGAGTAACTCAGTTGGCTAGAGTCACAGCCTTCCAAGCTGTTGGTCGCGGGTTCGAGTCCCGTCTCCCGCTCAAAAATGGTTGGTTGTCCGGATTTATCAGGATCATCCAATCAAAAATTGAGTAAGAGTTGTTCATAAAAATTTTGAAAAATTAAAAGCTGACTCAGCTTAAATCAATGCTGATGTAGCTCAGTCGGTAGAGCGCATCCTTGGTAAGGATGAGGTCACCGGTTCAATCCCGGTCATCAGCTCAAAGAATATGTGAGATCATCCCGATTGAATCGGGATCATTAGTTAAAGTTAAAAATTAAAATAAAAGTGCTATGAGAGATATAATAACTTTAGAATGTACTGAGTGTAAAAGAAGAAACTACACTACCACTAAGAATAAAAAACTTCATTCCGGCAGAGTTGAATTTAAAAAGTATTGCCGTTGGGATAAGAAGCATACTATTCATAAGGAAACTAAATAAATTTTTTAGCTACGCCAGTGGCTCAATTGGTAGAGCAGCGGTCTCCAAAACCGCAGGTTGGGGGTTCGAGTCCCTCCTGGCGTGCTGACTAAACATAAAAGTATATTATTATGAAAGATAAAATAATTGCCTTTTTTCAGGACGTTATGAAAGAAATGAAAAAGGTAACCTGGCCCACAACCGATGAATTAAAGGAATCTACATCCGTAGTAATTGTCGCTTGTTTAATTATTGCAGCTCTTACTTATGTAATTGATCTGGCGATTAACCAAATATTTCAAGGTATTTTTAGGTAAGCATCAGTTATGGAACAAAAATGGTATGTAGTTAGGACTTTTTCAGGTCACGAAAATAAAGTCAAGAATCTTCTTGAAACTGAATTGAATGAAAATGAACCGCTTAGAGCTAAAATTAATGAAATATTGGTTCCTACTGAAAAAGTATTTGAAGTAAAAGATGGTAAAAAGAAAAGTAAAACTAAAAACTTTTTCCCAGGCTATATTCTTGTACAAGCTGATTTAGACAATCAGGTTAAAGATTTTATACTAAATACTCAATCAGTTATGGGATTCTTGGGTACAAGAAATAATCCTAACCCGCTGCAACCGGAAGAAGTAAAAAGAATAGTTGGTAGAATAACACAGGATGAAAATAGTGAAAGAATGGAAACTATTTTTAGAAGCGGAGACCTTGTTAAAATAATTGATGGGCCATTCAATAACTTCACTGGAACGGTTGAAGAAGTGAATGAGGAAAAAATGAAAATTAAAGTAATGGTTTCAATTTTTGGAAGAAAAACTCCTGTTGAAATCGATTTCGTTCAAGCAGAATTAGAAAAATAATTTAGAATTTATTTGTAGGTAAATAAAATGGCTAAAAAAATCACTGGTTATATAAAATTACAAATTCCTGCTGGTAAAGCTAATCCTTCTCCACCGGTTGGCCCTGCTTTAGGGCAAAAAGGTGTTAATATAATGGAGTTCTGCAAACAATTTAATGCAAGAACTTCAGATAAAGATGGATTGATTATCCCTGTGGTTATAACTGTATTTAGTGATAAATCTTTTACTTTTATTACAAAAACTCCTCCCGCAGCAGTATTATTGAAAAGAGCAGCAAAAGTTCAAAGCGGTTCTGCTGAACCTAATAAGAATAAAATAGCAAAGGTTTCGAACTCACAGGTAAAAGAAATTGCAGAATTAAAAATGCCGGATTTAAATGCATTTGATATTGAACATGCTATGAGCATGGTTGCCGGCACTGCAAGAAGTATGGGTATAACAGTAGAAGACTAATTAAGAAAATTAATAATTGAATATTTGACGGTGTTGCAATGCAAAAATCAAAAAGAAATAAAGCTATCAGCGAAGCAATTGATATTAAAAAAGAATATTCGCTTTCTGAAGCAATACAAATTTTAAAAGATAACTCAAAAGTTAAATTCACTGAATCATTGGATTGTGCAATAAAGCTAGGTGTTGATCCGCGCCATGCCGACCAAATGATTAGAGGTACTGTTTCATTACCACATGGAACAGGAAAATCGGTTAGAGTTTTAGTTATTGCCAAAGGAGCCAAAGCTCAGGAAGCTTTAGATGCCGGAGCTGACTTTGCCGGGTTTGAAGAGTATCTGGAAAAAATAAAAGAAGGCTGGGCTGATATCGATGTTATTGTTGCAACTCCAGATTCGATGGCAGATTTAGGAAAACTTGGTAGAATATTAGGCCCCAAAGGATTAATGCCAAACCCTAAAAGTGGTACTGTTACAATGGATGTTGCAAAAGCTGTTAAAGAAGTGAAAGCAGGAAAAATTGAATTCCGTGTTGAAAAAGCTGGAATCGTTCACACTTCATTAGGAAAGTTAAATTTTGAAACAGAGAATTTAATTGAAAATACAAATGCATTCTTAAATACAATAGTTAAACTTAGACCGTCTTCAGCTAAAGGACTATACATTAGAAGTCTATTTTTATCCAGCACTATGGGCCCTGGATTAAAAATTTCCAAAGACGAAGTTACTCTTTAAGAATTGAAATATAAAAGTTTACGCACTCAAAAAACATAAATGCTTCTATTAGACTTGTTTAATTTAAAATCTGGTATTGGAGAAACATGAACAAGAATGAAAAAGTTGATCTCATTTCAGAAATGAAAGAGGCTATCGATAATTCTTCTGCTGTTTATCTAACAGATTACGCTGGAATTTCAGTTGCCGATATAAGTGAAATTCGGAACGAATTCCGTAAAGAAGGCGTCAAATACAAAGTATTTAAAAATACATTATTTAAACGCGCTTTAGATGAATCTGGAAAATATGATAAATTAGCAGACCATTTAGTAGGAATGACCGGTTATGCATTTGCATCCGGCGATAATTCCATAGCCCCGGCTAAAATTATTAAAAAATATTTTGATGCAACTAAAAAGCTTGCCCTAAAAGCCTGCTATATAGAAGATCAATATTATGATGGAAGTAAACTCGTTGAGTTAGCTTCTCTTCCGTCTAAGAGTGAAATTATAGCAGGAATATTAAGCAGCATAAATGCACCTGCATCAGGAATAGTCGGAGTTATAAACGCAGTTATGAGAGACTTAGTTAGTGTAGTTGATCAAATTTCTAAAAGAGAAGCTGCGTAATTATAAATTTTTAATAAAGTAATTAAATAATTAGGAGACTATAAATGTCAGAAAAAATATCTGAAATCGTTGAGAAAATTAAAGCGCTATCACTAGTAGAGGCATCTGAATTAAAGACAGCATTGGAAGATGAATTCGGAGTAACAGCAGCAGCTCCTGTAGTTATGTCAGCTGCACCGGCTGCCGGCGCCCCCGTTGAAGAAAAAACTGAATTCGATGTGATCTTGCTATCAGCAGGTGATAAGAAAATTAACGTGATTAAAGTTGTGAGGGCACATACAGGATTAGGCTTAAAAGAAGCAAAAGATTTAGTAGACTCCGCGCCAAAAGCAGTTAAAGAGGCAATTTCTAAAGATGAAGCTGAAAAACTTAAAAAAGAGTTTGAAGAAGCTGGCGCTACTGTAGAATTAAAATAACATTAAGTATTTATATTATCATGATTTAATTAAAAGTGATAAGTCGGTGAAGTCCGTCTTATCTCTTTTTATGTTACGTTATCGATGTTTCTGATTAGAAAGATTTGAAAAGATAAATGAAAATTAATTGGAGGTTTATAATTGGATAATAATAGAATTTCCTTCGGCAAAATTCCTACTGTACTTGAAGCTCCTAATTTGTTGAGCATTCAAAAAGATACTTTTGAAGAATTTGTACAGCAGAATGTTGCTCCAGGTAAAAGAGAAAACAAAGGTCTTCAAATGGTATTCACTGCTAATTTTCCTATTCTTGATAACAAGGAAAATTACCGCTTGGATTTTTTAGAATACAATATAGAAAAACCGCGTTATTCGGTTTTGGAATGCGTTGAACGAGGTTTAACATTTGCAGCACCTTTAAAAGGAAAACTTCGTCTTTCAACCAAGGATGCAGAAACTGAAGAATTTGTTAATAGCGTTGAACAAGAAGTGTATCTTGGTAATCTTCCATTCATGACTGATAAAGGGACCTTTGTTATAAATGGCGCTGAAAGAGTTGTTGTTTCTCAATTACACCGCTCACCAGGAGTAGCATTTTCTCAAACAGTTCACCCAAATGGAACACCTATTTATTCTGCAAGGATAATTCCATTAAGAGGTTCATGGGTTGAGTTTGCAACCGATATAAATTATGTAATGTATGTTTATATAGATCGTAGAAAAAAATTTCCTGCAACAACCCTTTTAAGAGCACTTGGTTATGCTACTAATGAAGAAATTTTAAATCTTTTTAATCTTATTGAAGAGATAGATGTTAAAAAAGCGAAGATGGAAAACTATATCGGTAGAACTATTGCTACCGATGTATTTGATATGTCTACCGGTGAAATCTTTTTAACAAAAGACAGCGTTATTACCGAAGAAGATTTGGATAGATTAAATGAAGCTGAAGTTGATTCTATTAAAGTAATAACTTCCGCTGTTTCGCCTGACCAGGATTTAATTGTAAATACACTTCGTAAGGACTCAGCACATACTCAGGAAGAAGCATTATTTGCCATATATAGGCAACTTCGTTCTGGCGAGGCTCCTGATATCGAAACTGCTCGATCATTAATCGACAAGCTCTTTTTTAATGATAAAAGATATGATTTAGGCGATGTTGGCCGTCATAGAATGAATGATAAGCTCAAGCTTAATATCGACGAAACTAAAACTGTTCTTACAGTTGAAGATATAATTGAAATTATGAAATATATCATTCAGCTCAGAGTTGGTCATCAAAGTGTTGATGATATTGATCATTTGGGAAATAGAAGAATTAGAACTGTTGGTGAACAATTAGGCCAGCAGTTTAATATTGGTATGGCTAGAATGGCTCGTACTATTAAAGAACGTATGAACATGCGAGATACTGAAAGCTTTACTCCTCAAGATTTGGTAAATGCAAGAACCATAAGCAGTGTTATAAATGCTTTCTTTGGAACAAACCAATTATCTCAGTTCATGGATCAAACAAATCCTCTTGCAGAGTTAACTCACAAGAGAAGAATGTCTGCTTTAGGGCCTGGTGGATTAACTAGAGAGCGTGCCGGTTTTGAAGTTCGTGACGTTCATTATACGCATTACGGAAGACTTTGTCCTATTGAAACTCCTGAAGGCCCAAACATTGGCCTTATTTCTTCTCTTACAATATATGCAAGGGTAAATAAGTATGGATTTTTAGTAACTCCATATAGAAAAGTTGAACGAGGAAAAGTTTTAAATGAAGTTGAATATTTAACTGCTGAACAAGAAGATCATTTCACAATTGCCCAGGCAAATGCTCTATTAACAGATCAGCAGAAATTTGTAAATGAAAGAGTTAAATCAAGATATAGAGGTGATTTTCCGATCGTAACTCCTGATCATATTCAATATATGGACGTAGCTCCTGCACAAATAGTAAGTGCAGCCGCTGCGTTAATTCCATTCTTAGAACATGATGATGCAAACAGAGCTTTGATGGGTTCCAACATGCAGCGTCAAGCCGTTCCATTACTTCGACCTGAAGCTCCAATTGTTGGAACTGGTATGGAAAGAAAATTAGCTTCGGATTCACGTTCTGTTATTATTGCTGAAGACAATGGAACCATTGAATACGTTGATTCAGATAAAATTACAGTTAGATATGACATCAACCCGAATAGCGTTGATGCTTTAACGACTTTCGATGATGTTAAAAGAGTAACATATAGGCTCGCAAAGTTTAATGGTACTAATCAGGAAACATGCATAAATCAAAGACCGATTGTGAAGGAAGGCCAAAAGGTTGTTAAAAATGAAGTTATTGCAGATGGAACTTCAACAGATGGCGGTGATCTAGCTCTTGGTAGAAACGTATTGGTTGCTTTTATGCCCTGGCGCGGTTATAATTTTGAGGATGCTATTATCATCAGTGAACGAATTGTAAGCGAAGATGTTTATACATCACTTCACATTGAAGAATTTGAATTACAGGTTAGAGAAACGAAACGTGGTGAAGAAGAATTAACCAGGGAAATTCCGAATGTGAGTGAAGAATCGGTTAAGAATCTTGATGAGGATGGAATTATTAGGGAAGGCGCGGAAGTAAAAGAAGGTGATATTTTGATAGGTAAAATTACTCCTAAGGGAGAAACCGATCCAACGCCTGAAGAAAAATTGTTAAGAGCAATATTCGGAGATAAAGCCGGTGATGTTAAAGATGCTTCATTGAAAGCACCTCCAGGATTAAAAGGAACTGTAATTAAAACTAGATTGTTCAGCCGAAAAAAGAGAGACGCCGAAACCAAAAAGATTGAAAAGAAACAGCTTGAAAATTTAGAGTATGATCATAAGCAATTTTTATCTGAACACTACACTAAGTTAGTAGAGAAATTGACCAAATTAACTGATGGCCAAACTACAACCGGTATCAGAGATTTGGACGGAAGTATTGTTTTAAGGAGCGGTACTTTAATTAAAGATTCCACCTATTCTTCTTTAGACGATATTACAAAGCTGGATTATACGCTTGATTGGTTTGAATCTAAAAGTAAAAACAATCATGTAAATACCTTATACAAAAATTACTTTAATGTACTTTCTTCATTGGAAGAAGATTACAAAAGAGAAAAAATAAAAATCACCAGCGGCGACGAGCTTCCTCCGGGAATTGTTCAGCTTGCTAAAGTTTATGTTGCTAAAAAACGTAAACTTTCTGTCGGTGATAAAATGGCAGGAAGACATGGTAACAAAGGTGTTGTGGCCAAAATTGTTCCAATAGAAGATATGCCTTTCTTACCTGATGGAACACAAGTGGATATAATTCTAAATCCTCTCGGTGTGCCTTCACGTATGAATTTAGGACAGTTGTATGAAACAGCTTTAGGATGGGCCGGCAAAAAATTGGGAGTTAAATTTGCAACCCCAATTTTTGACGGAGCGAAGATTGAAGATGTTGATGAATGGTTAGAAAAAGCCGGATTAGAAAGAGGAAGTAAAACAGATCTTTATGATGGAAGAAGCGGTGACAAGTTTCATCAAAAAGTAACTTGCGGCTATATATATATGTTAAAACTTAGCCACCTCGTAGACGATAAAATTCACGCAAGGTCAATTGGGCCATACTCATTAATTACTCAACAGCCTTTGGGTGGTAAAGCGCAGTTCGGCGGACAAAGATTTGGAGAGATGGAAGTTTGGGCCTTGGAGGGCTACGGAGCCTCTCATATTCTACAGGAAATTTTGACTATAAAAAGTGATGACGTTGCTGGTAGAGCCAAAGCTTATGAATCAATTGTTAAGGGTGAAAACTTACAGGAACCGAATATTCCTGAATCATTCAATGTATTAATTAAAGAACTTCAAGGCTTGGGTCTTGACATAACAATTAATTAATCATTGAATATAAATTTCACTTAGAAATTAGGAGATAAAAATTATGCCTTATAGAGTTCAAGAAAATGCAATGCGTGATATAAACAGTATCACTATTAGTTTAGCAAGCCCGGATGAAATATTATCAAGATCATATGGCGAAGTTACTAAACCGGAAACAATTAACTACCGATCATTCCGTCCTGAAAAAGATGGATTGTTCTGCGAAAAAATATTTGGCCCAACGCGCGACTGGGAATGCTTCTGTGGTAAGTATAAAAGAATTCGCTATAAAGGAATTATATGCGATAGATGCGGTGTAGAAGTAACTCAAAAAAGTGTTCGCCGAGAAAGAATGGGGCATATAGGTCTGGCAGTTCCTGTTGTGCACATTTGGTTTTTCCGTGCACAGCCTTCAAAAATTGGTAACATCATTGGCGTAAGCCTTAAAGAATTAGAAAAGATAATTTATTATGAATCTTATGTTGTTATTAATCCTGGCCCGACAGGATTAAGTAGGTTAGATTTAATTTCTGAAGATCAATATTTTGAGGTAATAAATTCACTTCCACAAGGAAATGAAAAATTAACAGATGATGATCCTAAAAAGTTTGTTGCTAAAATTGGCGGTGATGCAGTAAAAGAAATTCTTAAGAATACTGATGTTGAAAAACTATCGAAAGCTCTAAGAGATCAATTAAAAGTTGAAACCTCTCAACAGAAAAAAGCCGATCTTTTGAAAAGATTAAGAGTGTTGGAAGCGTTTAAAGAATTTGAAGGTAAAATTGCAAATAAACCTGAATGGATGGTACTTAGTTACATCCCGGTAATTCCGCCTGAATTAAGGCCATTGGTTCCTCTTGAAGGCGGAAGGTTTGCTACATCAGATCTGAACGATCTTTATAGAAGAGTAATAATTAGAAATAATCGTTTAAAAAGATTAATAGATATTAAAGCTCCTGAAGTAATTCTTCGTAATGAAAAAAGAATGCTTCAAGAAGCAGTTGATGCTTTATTTGACAATTCACGCCGCGGCAGTGCTGTTAGAAGCGACAGCAACCGTCCATTAAAATCTTTAAGCGATATGCTCAAAGGAAAACAAGGGCGTTTCCGTCAAAATCTTTTAGGTAAAAGAGTTGATTATTCTGGCCGTTCGGTTATCGTCGTTGGGCCTGAACTAAAGCTTCACCAATGCGGATTGCCGAAAGATATGGCTGTCGAATTGTTCAAGCCTTTCATTATTAAAAAACTAATTGAAAGAGGGCATAACAAAACAGTTAAGAGTGCAAGAAAAGTTGTTGATAGAAAAGATCCTTTAATATGGGATATTCTTGCTAAAATAATTGAAGGCCATCCAATATTATTAAACCGTGCACCAACGCTGCACAGATTAGGTATTCAAGCATTCCAGCCGATCTTAATTGATGGCCGGGCTATCCAGCTTCATCCTATGGTTTGTACTGCATTCAATGCCGACTTTGATGGTGACCAGATGGCTGTTCACTTACCTCTATCTTACGAAGCGCAATTAGAAGCAGCATTATTAATGTTAAGCAGCCATAATATTCTTTCGCCGCAAAACGGAAGCCCTATTGTTGTTCCAACCCAGGATATAGTTTTGGGCTGCTATTACCTTACTAAATATAAAGAAGGTGAAAAAGGCGAAGGGATGACTTTTGGTTCTGCCGAAGAAGTTATAATTGCTTATAATTCAAGAGTTATCGGGCTGCACGCTAAAATTAAAGTTAGAATTGATGGTGTATTTATAGATACAACTGTTGGAAGAGTAATCTTTAATCAAATCGTTCCTAAAGAAATGGGCTTCTTTAATCAGCTATTGATTAAAAAAACATTCGGCGGATTTATAGGTAAAATGTTTATAAAGCTTGGAAATAAAGTTACATCAAAATTCCTTGACGATTTAAAAGATACTTGGATTTAGATACTCCACCGCTGGTGGTTTATCTGTAAGTTATGCAGACATGATTATTCCGGAAGAAAAAGTAAATTTAATAACTAAAGCAAATAAAAAAGTTGAAGCGATATTAAATGAGCACGAACAAGGTGTTATTACAGATGCCGAACGTTACAATAAAATTATTGACGTTTGGACACATACAACAAATGATGTTGCGCGTGCTTTGATGGAAAAAATTAGAGGACATAATCACGGTTTCAATTCTCTCCATATGATGGTTGATTCAGGTGCAAGAGGCTCACAAGAACAGGTTCGCCAGTTAGCCGGCATGAGAGGATTAATGATGAAACCTCAAAAAAGTCTATCGGGACAAGCGGGTGAAATCATTGAAAATCCAATTGTGGCAAACTTCAAAGAAGGTTTAACAGTACTTGAATATTTTATTTCAACTCACGGTGCACGTAAAGGCTTGGCTGATACTGCATTAAAAACCGCTGATGCCGGTTATTTAACTCGTAGATTAGTTGATGTTTCGCAGGATGTTATTATCAGCGAAATTGATTGCGGAACTATTTTAGGTATTGAAGTAACTGCAATTAAAGATGTTGAGCAGGAAAGAGAGCCACTAGGTGAACGAATCACCGGAAGAACGGCTCAAGAAGATGTTTATGATCCTAAAACTGATGACTTAATAGTTGCAGCAGGGGATATAATTACGGAAAATATTGCTGATAAAATTGAAGATTCAAGTATTGAATCAGTTTATATTAGAACAGTGCTAACCTGCGAATCAAAACGCGGAGTTTGCGCAAAATGTTATGGTAGAAATTTAACGACAGGAAAGATTGTGGAAATTGGTGAAGCAGTTGGTATTGTCGCTGCTCAGTCAATTGGCGAGCCTGGTACACAGCTTACGCTTAGAACCTTCCATCTTGGCGGTACATCTTCAAGAATTGCAAGCCAGTCTCAGGTTGAATCTACATCAGAAGGTATAGTAAAATACGAACGTGTTTTATTTGTTGAAAAATCCGATTTCTTAGGTACAGTAAAAGTTGTTACGGGTAGAAGAGGTGTTCTTGGAGTTTATGATGAGAATAATCGTCAGATTAAAAAGTATGATGTTCCTTATGGGTCAGAAATAGTTGTTAATGATGGTCAGGTTGTTAAAAAGCGTACACCGCTATATAATCACGATCCTTATAATTCTGTAATCTTATCGGATATACCGGGTAGGGTTAGATTTGTTGATTTGGTTGAAGGTGCAACTTTACAACAAGTAACTGATGAACAAACCGGTCACGTACAGAAGGTTGTTATTGAGTCAAAAGATAAAAACCTTACCCCAAGCATTGCCATTGAGAATGAAGACGGAACAAAGAAATCATTCAACATTCCTACTCGCGCTTATTTATCTGTCGATGAAGGTGAGAGTGTTGTTGCCGGTACTATTCTAGCTAAGATCTCAAAGCAAGCTACTAAAAGCCGTGACATCACTGGTGGTCTTCCAAGAGTTACAGAATTGTTTGAAGCAAGAAGCCCACAAGAATCATCAATCGTTTCTGAAATTGAGGGTGTTGTAAGATTTGGAGCAAGAAAAAAAGGATCTAGAGAAATATTTGTAACTGCACCAGATGGTTCCGATGAAAAGAAATATAATGTGCCATTAGGTAAACATATTTTGGTTCAAGAAGGAGATGAAATTCCGGCAGGTGAAAAGATAACTGATGGCCCAATTAATCCTCATGATATTTTGAAGATTAAAGGGACAAGCGCAGTTCAAGAATACCTTGTGAATGAAATTCAGGACGTTTACCGTTTACAGGGTGTTAAAATAAATGATAAGCATATTGAAGTAATCGTACGACAGATGTTGCAGAAAATTAGAATTGTTTCTCCTGGCGATACAAAATTCCTCGAAGAAGATATAGTTGATAGAAATCAATTCATCGAAGAAAATGGTAAAACAATGTCGATGGAATATATAGATGATAAAGGCGATTCTAAGTATAAAGAAACTCAATTGATTGATAAGAGTAAACTAAGAGAAATTAATTCTGATCTTAAAAAGAAAAGTAAAAAGATAATTGTAACAAGGGATGCTGAACCGGCAACTTTTGAACATATACTCTTAGGAATTACTCAGGCAGCATTATCTACTGAAAGCTTTATATCGGCTGCTTCATTCCAGGAAACAACAAAGGTACTTGCAAATGCAGCAACAGAAGCAAAAGTTGATCATTTGCTAGGTTTGAAAGAGAATGTCGTTATGGGTCATTTAATTCCGGCTGGTACAGGTCTTAAAAAGTATAAAAATATTATACTTGAGACTGAAGAAATAGTTGAAGAAAAGGCTGAAGAATCAGAACAAGTGCAAGCGCAATAATTTAATAACTTAAAAGTCAGGTTGATCTTACATAATTAGCCTGGCTTTTTTGTCTGTATTAAAAAAGATGAATTATATTATTCATATTTCTTGACAAAATTTTACCCAAAGCCTATATTAGGAGTCTGAAATTTTTTAAGGTTGACAAGTTTAGGAGAAGTTTGTGCCTACAATAAATCAGTTAGTTAGAAAAGGTCGTGTTCAGATATTAGCAAAGAATAAAGCCCCGGCACTTGATGCGTGTCCGCAGAAGAGAGGGGTTTGTACAAGAGTATATACAACGACCCCAAAGAAACCAAACTCAGCATTAAGAAAAGTTGCAAGAGTTAGGCTTACTAACAGTATGGAAGTTACTGCTTATATTCCTGGAGAAGGGCATAATCTTCAAGAGCATTCTATTGTTTTAATTAGGGGGGGTAGAGTAAAAGATTTACCTGGCGTTCGTTACCATATCATAAGAGGGACACTTGATACGAGTGGTGTTGAAGACAGGAAAAAAAGTAGATCAAAATACGGAGCTAAAAAACCTAAGGCGGCTAAATAATTATGAGAAAGAAAAGAGCAGAAAAAAAATATTTAAAACCTGATCCTAAATTTAATGATGTGTTGGTGTCAAAGCTGGTTAATAGTATCATGTATGACGGTAAAAAATCTGTTGCAAGAAGTGTAGTGTATGGAGCATTTGAAATTATTGAAGATAGAACTAAAAAGGATGCTATTGATATTTATAAAAAAGCTTTAAACAACACACAACCTATTATTGAAGTTAGAAGCAGAAGAGTTGGAGGTGCAACATATCAGGTACCAACAGAAGTTAGACCTGAAAGAAGAACAGCTCTAGCCTTAAGATGGATTAAAACTTATGCGAGAGCTAGGAATGATAAATCAATGGCTCTGAAGTTAGCATCAGAGTTAATGTCAGCTGCAAATAATGAAGGATCTGCAGTTAAGAAAAAAGAAGATGTGCATAGAATGGCAGAAGCAAATAAAGCTTTTGCTCACTTTAAATGGTAAGGATAATTAGAGGAAGAAAAGGATAAATAGAATTAGATGGCTGTAAAAACAAATATAGAGAAGGTAAGAAATATTGGTATTATGGCGCACATAGATGCGGGCAAAACTACTACCACTGAAAGAATATTATACTATACAGGTAAATTGCATAGAATAGGTGAAGTACATGATGGCGCAGCGACAATGGACTGGATGGAACAAGAAAAGGAACGTGGAATAACGATTACAAGTGCTGCTACAACATGTTTCTGGGATGATCATCAAATAAATATTATTGATACGCCCGGCCATGTTGATTTTACTGCTGAAGTTGAACGATCATTGAGAGTTTTAGATGGTGCAGTTGCATTATTTTGTGCTGTTGGCGGTGTTGAACCTCAGTCTGAAACTGTTTGGAGACAAGCAGACAAATATAAAGTTCCGCGTATTGCTTTTATAAACAAGATGGATCGAACCGGCGCTGATTTTTATAGTGCCGTTAATATGATGAGAGAAAGACTTGCAGCAAATGCGATTCCTTTGACTTTGCCTATTGGTGAGGGAGATATATTTTCTGGCGTTATTGATTTAATTTCATTTAAAGCTAGAATGTATCACGATGAAAATTTTGGGGCAACTTTCGATGAAATAGAAATTCCTCATGATTTAATTGAGACCGCAAATAAATACCGCACTGAAATGCTGGAAGCTGTATCTGATGTGGATGATACTCTTCTTGAAAAATATCTTGAAGGAAAAGAAATTTCTGAAGATGAAATTAAAACTGTTCTTAGAAAAGCAACTATTGAGCTTAAAATAATTCCGGTTCTTTGTGGCTCTGCCTTTAAGAATAAGGGTGTTCAAAAATTATTAGATTCTGTTGTCGATTTTTTACCTTCGCCAATTGATTTCAAAACCATTGAAGCCCATCATATCGGAATTAATGATAGCATAAAAAGAAAAATTGATAAAGATGAAAAGTTTGCTGCATTAGCATTTAAAGTAGCTAATGATCCTTATGTAGGTAAGTTGACATTTTTCAGGGTTTATTCGGGAACGCTGAAGGCCGGATCGTATGTATATAATGCTGCAAGTGAAAAGAAAGAAAGAATAAGCCGTTTACTTCAGATGCATGCAAACCATAGAGAAGAAATTGATGAAGTTAGAGCTGGTGATATTGCTGCTGCTGTTGGCCTTAAGCATACGAAGACAGGCGATACATTGTGTACTGAAGATGATCCCGTATTATTAGAAAGAATTATTTTTCCGGAACCTGTAATTCAGATTGCAATTGAGCCAAAAACTAAAGCTGATCAAGATAAATTGTCTGAATCTTTAGTGAAATTGTCTGATGAAGATCCTACTTTTAGAGTAAAAGTTGATGAGGAAACAGGACAAACTTTAATTAGCGGCATGGGTGAACTTCATCTTGAAATTTTAGTTGATAGAATGAAACGTGAATTTAAAGTTGAAGCTAATGTTGGAAAGCCACAAGTCGCATATCGCGAATCAATTACTCAAACTGTAAATGCAGAGGGTAAGTTTATTAAGCAATCAGGTGGACGTGGTAAATTCGGTCATGTATGGATTGAATTGGGTCCTAATGAACCTGGCAAAGGTTTTGAATTTATCAACGGTATAGTTGGTGGAGTTGTTCCTAAAGAATATATTCCTGCTGTTTCTGCTGGAATTCAAGAAGCGATGCGAAATGGAGTTGTTGCAGGTTTCCCTGTTGTTGATATCAAAGCTAAAATCTATGATGGTTCTTATCATGACGTAGATTCAGATGAAATTTCGTTTAAGGTTGCTGGTTCTATGGCTTTTAAAGAAGGTGCTAAAAAAGCAAAACCTGTGTTATTAGAACCTATTATGAATGTTGAAGTTGTAACTCCAGAAGAATATTTAGGTGATGTGATGGGAGATTTAAACTCCCGTAGAGGTAAAATTGAAGGTTTCTCTGCGAGAAAAGATGCACAGGTTATTAAAGCTACCGTGCCTCTTTCAGAGATGTTTGGCTATGCGACGGTTTTAAGATCAATGACACAAGGAAGAGCAATTTATACAATGCAATTTTCACATTATTACGAAGTTCCAAAATCAATTGCTGATGAAATTGCAGAAAAATCATTAGGTAAAAAAGCAACTGCATAAAATTAAATTGAATTAAAAACCAAGAAAAATATTAGAAGGAGATTTAGATGGCAAAAGAAAAATTTGATAGAAGTAAACCTCACGTTAACGTAGGTACAATTGGTCACGTTGATCATGGTAAAACTACTCTAACCGCTGCCATCACTATGGCTCTTGCTAAAAAGGGCTTGTCGGAAGTAAGAACATTTGATAGTATCGATAATGCTCCTGAAGAAAGAGAAAGAGGTATTACTATCGCAACGGCTCATGTGGAATACTCAACTGAGAATAGGCACTATGCGCATGTAGATTGCCCAGGTCACGCTGATTATGTAAAAAATATGATTACTGGTGCTGCTCAGATGGACGGAGCTATACTCGTTGTTGCCGCTACTGATGGCCCAATGCCTCAAACCAGAGAGCATATCCTTCTAGCTCGTCAGGTTGGGGTTCCTAAGATAGTAGTATTCATGAATAAAGTTGATATGGTTGATGATCCAGAACTATTAGAATTAGTTGAAGCAGAATTAAGAGATTTATTAACTGAATATAAATTCCCTGGTGATGAAACTCCGATTATTCAAGGTTCTGCTTTAAAAGCTTTGGAAGCAGCTTCTTCTGATGCGCCAGTAGATGATCCAAGATTACAATGTATATGGGATTTGATGAAAGCTGTTGATGAATATATTCCTCTTCCCCCAAGAGATTCTGATAAACCATTTTTAATGCCTGTTGAGGACGTATTCTCTATTACCGGTCGTGGTACTGTGGCAACCGGAAGAGTTGAAAGAGGGCAGGTTAAAATACAAGAAGAAGTTGAACTTATAGGTTTAGGCCTACATAAGAAAACAGTTGTTACCGGTATTGAAATGTTCAGAAAAGAACTTGATGCTGCTATGGCTGGCGATAACGCAGGTATACTTTTAAGAGGTATTGATAAAAATGAAATTGAAAGAGGAATGGTGCTTGCCAAGACAGGTTCTATAACTCCTCATAAGAAATTTGAAGGTGAAGTTTATATCCTGTCGAAAGAAGAAGGTGGACGTCATACTCCATTCTTTAATGGATATAGGCCGCAGTTTTATTTTAGAACAACCGACGTTACAGGTGTTGCTACTCTTCCTGAAGGAACTGAAATGGTTATGCCTGGTGACAATATTAAATTAAGTGTTGAACTTATTAGTGAAATTGCAATGGAAGATGGCTTGCGCTTTGCTATCCGCGAAGGCGGTAGAACAGTAGGCTCAGGCGTTGTAACTAAAATTATTGAATAAAATTAAAGCTTCAGCCGGAAAGGGAGTTTTTCAACTCCCTTTTTGTGTCTAAATTATTAAAAGGAGTTTTTAAGTGCCCGGTCAAAAAATAAGAATTAAGTTAAAGTCGTATGATCACATATTGATTGATAAGTCTACAGAGAAAATAATTAAAACTGTAAGAAGTACAGGTGCTGTTGTTTCCGGCCCTATTCCTTTACCAACTCGTAGAACATTATACACAGTTTTAAGATCACCTCACGTAGATAAAAAATCCAGAGAACAATTTGAAACCAGGGCACATAAAAGGATTATTGATATTCATAATTCGAATAATAAAACCGTCGATTCATTAAGTAAACTTGATATTCCGGCGGGTGTTGATATTGAGATTAAGCTTTAATGAATTTTGGAGAAAAGATGTCTGGCATAATTGGAAAAAAAATAGGAATGTCTAGTGTGTTTGACACAGCAGGAGAATTAATCCCTGTTACAGTCATTCAAGCCGGGCCATGTAAAGTTGTATCTGTTAGAACAAAAGATAAAGATGGTTACAACGCTTTACAATTGGGTTTCGGTGAAAGAAAAGAAAAAAGAACAAATAAGCCGTTGATGGGTCAATATAAAAAAGCTGGTCAAACTCCATCATTAGTTCTTAAAGAATTTAAATTTTCAGCGGATAAAGAATACAAAGTCGGTGAAGAAATAAAAGCTGACTTTTTCATTGAAGGTGAAAAAATAAAAGTTCGCAGTAAAAGTAAAGGCAAAGGTTTTCAGGGAGTAATGAAGAGACATGGTTTTGGTGGTGTGGGTGGAACTACTCACGGCCAGAGCGATAGACTAAGAGCACCTGGTTCCATTGGAGCTAGTTCCTATCCATCGAGGGTTTTTAAAGGTACTAGAATGGCAGGCCGTACAGGATATGAAAATGTAACTATTTCAAATTTAAAAGTTGTTAAAATTATTCCTGAAGATAATTTGATTCTTGTTAAAGGTGCAGTTCCAGGTTCTATAAATTCTTTTGTTGAATTGATTAAAAAGTAAATTGGTTTAAAATGAAATTAGATGTGCTTAAAATAGATGGTAAATCATCAGGTAAGAAAGTTGAATTGTCTGATGAAATTTTTGGTATAGAACCAAATGATCATGCTATATACTTAGCTGTAAAATCTTTTCTTGCTAATCAAAGACAAGGCACTAGTAAGGCTAAAGAAAGAAGCGAAGTAAGAGGCGGCGGTAAAAAACCCTGGAAGCAAAAAGGTAGAGGCGGTGCCCGTGCAGGTACAACACGTTCTCCTTTGTGGGTTGGCGGTGGAACTATTTTTGGGCCAAGGCCGAGAGATTATAGACAGGATCTACCAAAAAAAGTTAGAAGATTAGCTAGAAAATCTGCATTGAGCCATAAAGTAAAAGATGAACAATTAATCTTAGTTGAAGATTTCAATTTTGAAAAACCAAAAACAAAAGAGTTTGCTAATATATTAGAATCATTAAAATTAACAGGTAAAAAAATATTATTGTTAACTAACGGCAACCAGGAAGTAGTTTTTAAGTCAGGAAGAAATATTCCTAAAACAAAAATATTGGAAGCGGCAAAAGCATCTACTTATGATATTTTGAACAACCAGATTTTAGTTATTCAGGAAAGCGCTGTAGATGTAATTCATAAGACTTTTGGGAATAGCGAAGGAGCGGTAAATTAAAATGCATAATATATTAATCAGACCTTTGATTACTGAGAAAATGACTAATTTAACCGCCGACCAGGGCAAATATGGTTTTCTTGTTAACCCTAAATCAAATAAAATTGAGATTGCCAAAGCAATCGAGAAAAGATTTAATGTCCATGTTGTAAGCGTTAGAACAATAAATCATCCTGGTAAAATGAAAACGCAATTCAGAAGAAGCGGAAGATTCACGGGAAAAACAGCAAAATATAAAAAAGCAATTGTTTCTTTGAAAGAAGGCGAAACAATAGAATTATTCGAACAAGTATAGGATTTGAAAATAGGATAGTCTAATGGCAATAAAGAAATTAAACCCGGTAACACCCGGAACAAGATTCAGGTCAAATTCTTCTTTTGAGGAGATCACAAAAACTACGCCTGAAAAATCTTTAACTGTTTCGTTAAAGAAATCCGGCGGCAGAAATAATTTAGGAAGAATTACTACCCGGTTTATTGGTGGTGGACATAAAAGAAAATATAGAATTATTGATTTCAAAAGAAATAAACATGGAATTCCAGCTAAAGTTTTTTCTATAGAATATGATCCAAACCGTACTTCGCGAATTGCTCTATTGCATTATGCAGATGGTGAAAAAAGATATATTCTTGCACCTAATGGATTGAAGGTTGGAAATATAGTCACTTCAGGTCCGGGAAGTGAAATCAATGTTGGAAATGCACTGCCGTTAAAAGAAATGCCTTTAGGCAGTTTCATTCATAATGTAGAATTAAAACCCGGTAAAGGCGGTCAGTTAGGGAGAAGTGCCGGAACAGCAATTCAGGTTTTGGCTAAAGAAGGAAATCATGCTCAGTTAAAGATGCCTTCCGGTGAAGTTAGATTGATTAGGTTGGAATGTCTTGCAACTTATGGATCAATCGGAAACGCTGAACAGGAAAATATTAGCCTAGGTAAAGCTGGAAGATCAAGATGGCTTGGTAGACGTCCCCATGTTAGAGGCGTTGCAATGAATCCTGTTGATCATCCAATGGGCGGCGGTGAAGGTAAAACTTCCGGCGGTGGACATCCTGTTTCTCCCTGGGGTCAAAGAGCTAAAGGTTTGAAGACAAGAAAACACAAAAAAGAATCAAATAAATTTATTATTAAAAGACGGAAATAATAGAGTTTAAAATATGCCTAGATCGGTTAAAAAAGGTCCCTTTGTAGACTATAAACTTCAGGAAAAAGTAGATAAACTAAATCAGACTAACCAGAAAAGAATTATTAAAACCTGGTCACGCTCTTCTACTATTACTCCTGAATTTGTAGGCCATACAATTGCTGTTCACAATGGGAATAAAATGATTCCTGTTTATATTACTGAAAATATGGTTGGCCATAAATTAGGTGAATTTTCACCCACAAGAATTTTCAGAGGGCATCCGGGAACTAAAGCTGAAAAGGCTTCGAAAGCAAAATAATTGTAATCAAAGGAACTTGAAGTAAATGGAAGCAAGAGCAGTACATAGATATATTGGTTCATCACCTAGAAAAATGAGGTTATTAATTGATCTTATTAGAGGTATGGATGTTGAAAAAGCAGTTGAAGTTTTACACTTTCATTCTAAACATGCATCAAAAGATGCTGAAAAAGTTTTAAGATCTGCTATTGCAAATTGCATGAATACTGAAGATGGTGGGAAGATAGAACCTGCAGATCTATTTGTTAAAGAAGCGTATGTAAATCAAGGGCCTACATTAAAAAGAATTTCACCGGCACCTATGGGGCGTGCATACAGAATAAAAAAAAGATCTTGTCATTTAACTATTGTTGTTGCAAGTAAAGCATAATTTTTTAGGAGGTTATTTTTTTGGGACAAAAGACAAATCCGGTTGGCTTTAGAGTTGGGATCATAAGAGGTTGGGACTCTAATTGGTACGAAAACAAAAGCTACGCAGCGAAGTTAAAAGAAGACGACAGACTTAGATCATATATAAGAAACAGACTGAAGAAAGCCGGTATTTCAAGAATTATAATTGACAGAACTTCTAAAAATATTATTTTAACTATTCATACCTCAAGGCCAGGTGTTGTAATCGGTAAAAGTGGAAAAGAAATTACTCAGCTTGAACAGGAATTAAGGCAAGTAACTGATAAAGATGTTAAGATTCAAATTTCAGAAATTAAAAGGCCGGAGTTAGATGCTTACTTAGTTGCAGAAAATATTGCAAACCAGCTTCAAGGAAGAATTTCTTTTCGTCGAGCAATGAAGATGGCAATTACTGCTGCAATGAGAATGGGTGCTGAAGGTATTAGAATTATGTGTGCTGGACGTTTGGGCGGAGCTGAAATGGCGCGTACTGAACAATACAAAGAAGGAAGAATTCCGCTGCATACTATCAGAGCAGATATTGATTATGCAAATGGAAGAGCGGAAACTGTTTACGGTTCAATCGGAATTAAGGTTTGGATTTGCCGTGGTGAAATTTTAGGAAAAAGAGTTACTGAATAAAATACCGGGAGTTTTTTAATATGTTAATGCCTAAAAGAGTAAAGTTTAGAAAATCACAGCGCGGAAGAATGGCTGGTAAAGCTACCGCGGCAGCAGCGTTGCGTTTGGTGATTTTGGTTTAAAGGCTTTGGAACCGCACTGGATTACCAGCAGGCAAATTGAAGCTTGCCGTATTTCTCTTTCAAGAAAAATGAAAAGAGACGGTAAAGTATGGATTAGAATTTTTCCGGATAAACCTGTATCTAAAAAACCTCTTGAAACCAGAATGGGTAAAGGAAAAGGCGCTCCTGAATTTTGGGTAGCTGTGGTTAAGCCGGGAAGAATTTTATTTGAAGTATCAGGTGTTTCAAAAGAAATTGCAAATGATGCATTAAAATCATGTTCATATAAATTACCTATTAAATGTAAAGTAGTTTCAAGACCTGATTTTGAGTAATTGCCGAAAAAGGAATTTAAAATGAAAATACATGAAATAAGAGAAATTAAAACTGAAGAATTGATAAAGCTTATCTACGAAGAAGAAAAGAATTTAGTTGATTTACGTTTTGCTCATCAATTAAAACAATTGACTAATACTGCAAAATTAAAGTTAACCAAAAAAGATGTTGCTAGAATGAAGACTGTTTTAAAAGAAAGAGAATTAGCGGAAAAAATATCTGCTGCTAAAGAAGGAGCTAAAGCCTGATAATGGAACAACGCAGTTTAAGAAAAACCAGAATAGGTGTTGTGGTTAGTAATAAAATGGATAAGACAATTTCCGTAGCTATCGAAAGGAAAGTACCTCATCCTATTTACAAGAAGTATTTTAAGAAAACCACAAAATTAAAAGCTCACGACGAGAAGAATGAATGTCAAATTGGTGATAAAGTAAAAATCATGGAAACTCGTCCTCTTAGCTTAACAAAAAGATGGCGTTTAATTGAAGTAGTTGAAAAAGCCAAGTAGATATTAAGGAGTAGGTAATAAAATGATTCAAGAAGAAACAAATTTAATAGTCGCCGATAATTCTGGAGCAAAAAGAGTGAGATGCATCAGAGTGCTTGGCGGTAGCGGTAGGAATTATGCAAGTGTTGGTGACTTGATTGTTGTTTCTGTAAAAACAGCTATTCCTAATGGGCAGGTTAAAAAAGGTGAAGTATCAAGAGCAGTTATAGTTAGAACCAAAAAGGAAGTTAGAAGAAAAGACGGTTCATATATCAGGTTTGATGAAAATGCTGCTGTACTTTTAAATGCTCAAAATGAACCGAGAGGTACCCGTATTTTTGGACCAGTTGCCAGGGAATTAAGAGAGAAACAGTTTATGAAAATTGTTTCGCTGGCACCGGAAGTTTTATAAAAGTTTGGGATTGAAATGAAAATTAGAAAAAATGATAATGTAATGGTTATTGCCGGTAACGACAGAGGCAAAACCGGTAAAATCCTTAAGGTGTTCCCTAAAATTAACCGTGTTATTATTGAGGGAATAAACATTAGAAAGAGGCATTCAAAAGCTTCTCAAAAAAATCCGCAAGGTGGAATTATTGAAAAAGAATCCCCGATAAATGTATCTAATGTTATGCTGCTTGATCCCAAATCAGGTGAGACCACCAGGTTAGGTTCACAAATAATATTGGATGAAAAATCCGGTAAGAAGAAAAGAGCCCGAATAAGCAGAGTAAGCGGAGAAATGCTTTAATATAATTATTCAAATTTTTTAGAATTTAGATTTTAATATGGCAGAGAAAAAAACAAAAAAAGATAAAGTTGAGGCCCCAGTTAAAGCTTCAAAAAAGGACGATAAAAAAGCTAAAGCAGCTCCCGAAAAAGAGATTAAGATACCTGCTCGCTTATCTGATTTTTATAAAAAAGAGATTATACCTTCTTTGGTAAAGAAATTTAGCTATAAGAATGTAATGGAAGTACCAAAGCTTCATAAAATTGTAGTCAATATGGGTGTTGGAGCGGCTGTTACTGATGCAAAAATTCTTGAAGAGGCTGTTAAAGAATTGGAAACAATAACCGGGCAAAAAGCCAGTATTCGAAAAGCTAAGAAAGCAATCTCTAATTTTAAATTAAGAGAAGGTTTAAATATCGGTGCCATGGTTACATTAAGGCGAGAAAGAATGTACGAATTTATGGATAGGTTAATAAATGTTGCTTTGCCTCGTGTTCGTGACTTTAGAGGATTATCCGATAAATCTTTTGATGGAAGAGGAAATTATACTATCGGAATTAGAGAGCAAATAATTTTTCCTGAAATAAATGTTGATAAGATTACTAAAGTTTTAGGAATGGATATTACTTTTGTAACTACTGCAAAAACTGATAATGAATCTTATGAATTGCTTCAGCAGTTTGGTATTCCATTTAGAAAAAAAGAACTTAAAACAGCTTAAATATAGGAGAATTAATGGCTCGTAAAAGTTTAATAGCAAGACAGGATAAAAGACTTAAGCTTGTAGAAAAATATGCAAAGCTTAGAGAAGAGTTGAAAGAAAAAGGTGATTATGATGCTTTACAAAAACTGCCGAGAAATTCTTCTCCTGTAAGATTAAATAACCGTTGTATGTTCACCGGTAGAGTGCGTTCTTATTACAGGAAATTCGGTGTGTCTACGATTAGTTTTAAGGGAAATGGCTTTAAAAGGCGAAATTCCCGGATTAAAAAAGTCAAGTTGGTAGAAGGAGAGAATAAATGCCGGTTACAGATCCTATTGCAGATTTTTTAACAAGAATTAGAAATGCAGCTCGAGCTAAAAAAGTTAAAGTTGATATTCCTTCTTCTAACCTAAAAAAAAGCTTAGCTGAAATATTAAAGAAACAGAATTTTATTAAAGATTTTATTTTTGTTGAAGACAGTAAGCAAAATCTTTTGAGAATTCAATTGAAATATACAGATGGAGTTTCAGCAATTAGCGGATTGAAAAGAATCAGTACTCCAGGTTTAAGAGTTTATAAAAATTCACGTGAATTGCCTAGAGTTCATAATGGTTTAGGAGTCGCAGTAATTTCCACTTCTAAAGGGCTTCTTACTGATAAAGAAGCGAAAACTCAGGCAATTGGCGGTGAAGTAATTTGTTATATCTGGTAAAAATTTTTTAACGGAGTTTGAACTGTGTCAAGAATTGGTAAAAAACCTATAACGATTCCCAAGGGAGTTACGGCTTCTTAGTTGATCTTACTATTAAAATCAAAGGGCCAAAAGGTGAATTGGAACAATCGTTTCATTCAAACATTGGAAGTTGAAGTTTCAGGTAGCGAAATATTAGTTAAAAGGCCAAATGACCTAAAAGAGAATAAAGCTCTTCATGGTTTAACCAGGGCTTTAATTCAAAATATGGTTGATGGTGTTAATACTGCATATCAGAAAACTTTAGATATTGTAGGCGTTGGTTATAGAGTTGAGATTAAAGGTAAAAATTTACTTTTTAATATTGGTTATTCTCATCCAATATATTTTATTCCTCCGGATGGAATAACCTTACAAGCACCGGTTCAAACCCAGGTGGTTGTAAGCGGAATTGATAAGCAACTTGTTGGTATGGTTGCTTCTAAAATAAGATCCATTAGAAAACCTGAACCATATAAAGGAAAAGGTATTAAATATTCAGATGAACAAATTCAAAGAAAAGCTGGTAAGACTGCTGGTAAATAATTTTAGTGGAGATAAATAGAAATGATTAAAAGAAATAATAACCCTAGACTTCGTTCTAAAATAAGAATCAGGAAAAATATTTCGGGCACTCCTGAAATACCTCGTTTAACAGTTTACCGTAGCCTTAACAATGTTTATGCTCAGATTATTGATGATTCAACCGGCAAAACTTTGGCTTCTGCGTCATCTTTATCAAAAGAAATTTTAGATGAAGTTAAAAAAGCTAAAGGTAAAATTTCAAAAGGCAAATTGGTAGGTTCCCTTGTTGCTAAAAAGGCAGTAGATAGTAAAATAACTTCCGTAGTGTTTGATAGAAACGGTTATAGATATCACGGAAGAATTCAAGCTATTGCAGAAGGTGCCAGAGAAGGGGGCTTAAAATTTTAACCCAATTATGGGGCAAGCTTTGCCGGATCGTCTAATGGTAGGACTACGCCCTTTGGAGGCGTCTGTAGAGGTTCGAATCCTCTTCCGGCAGCCAGAGTATATTTAAATAGATTTATATAAAATTATTGACCAAGAGAGAATCAATTGAAAACAGCAAAACCGATTGAAACAGAAAATTTAAAAGAAAAAGTTGTTCACATTAACAGGGTTGCTAAAGTTGTAAAAGGCGGTCGCCGATTTAGCTTTAACGCAATTGTTGTTGTTGGTGATGGAAATGGTACAGTTGGTGTTGGATTAGGAAAAGCTAACGAAGTTACTGATGCAATATCAAAAGGAATTGATGATGCAAAGAAAAGCCTGGTGCATGTTTCTGTTATTAAAGGAACGGTCGCTCATGAAATTATTGGAAAATTTGGAGCCGGTAAAGTTTTGTTAAAACCTGCTTCTCCCGGTACTGGACTTATAGCTGGTGGTGGTGTAAGAGCTGTTTTGGAAGCCGCCGGAATTCAGGATATTTTAACTAAATTATTAGGATCAAGTAATCCTCATAACCAGGTTAAAGCAACTCTCAACGGATTATTAAATCAAATTGACGCTAGAAAAATGGCTAAAAAAAGAGGAATGACTGTTAACGAATTATTCAGCGTTTAATTGAGGAATTTATGTCGAAAATAAAAATCATACAAATTAGAAGTATTATTGATAGGCCAAAAGATCAGAAAAGAACAATTGAAGCATTGGGTTTAGGTAGGCCTAATTGGGAAAAAATTCATAATGATACTCCTCAAATTAGAGGAATGATCAATAAAGTAAGTCACCTTGTTAAGGTTGAAGATTTTAAAGAGAAGAAATAAGGTTTTAGAATGGACATTCTTAGTAATTTAAAATACGTAAAAGGTTCAAGAAAAAATCCTAAAAGAATTGGAAGAGGCGAAGGCTCCGGACATGGAGGAACAGCCACCAAAGGAATGAATGGACAGCTTTCACGATCCGGGGCAAAGAAAAAAGCCTGGTTCGAAGGTGGTCAAATGCCTTTGCAGAGAAGAATTCCTAAAGTTGGATTTACACATATATTTAAAAAATATTTTCAAGTTGTTAATGTTGATAGTCTTCAAAAATTGTCTGAAAAAGTTAAAGAAACTAAAATTGATAAAGATGTGTTAAGGAAGAATGGATTAATTAGAAGTATTTCAGATCCGGTAAAAATATTGGGGAATGGTGAATTGAAAACAAAGCTTCAGGTTGAAGCGAATGCTTTTACTAATTCAGCAAAAGAAAAAATTGAAGCTGTTGGCGGAACAATAAAAAAGATTTAATCTGGTTATAAATGTCAAAAATTACTGATACCTTCAGAAACATATTCAAAATTAATGAGTTGCGCCAAAGAATCTTATACACGCTGGCGCTGTTAGTCATAGTTAGATTAGGTGCTCATATAACTCTTCCGGGTGTAGATGCAGCATTACTTTCACAAAGTGCAAAGAATGCCACCAGCGATAACCTGTTTGGATTGTATGATTTATTTGTTGGAGGTGCTTTTAGGAATGCGGCAATATTTGCATTGGGAATTATGCCATATATTTCTGCATCAATTATTCTACAGTTGATGGGTGCTGTTGTTCCTTATTTTCAGAAATTACAGCAAGAAGGTGAAGAAGGACGAAAGAAAATTACACAGTTAACCAGATATGGGACTGTATTTATTTCAGCTTTACAGGCTTATGGTGTTACTATAAATTTAACACATACTAATTTTCAAAATATGCCTGTAGTTCCTGTAGAAGTTCAAGGTTTTTTTTGGGTCTTAACCACAGTAATAATTTTAACAGCCGGTACTGTATTTATGATGTGGCTTGGTGAACAAATAACAGATAAAGGTATAGGTAACGGAATATCCTTAATTATTTTTATCGGAATTATCGCCGTGTTTCCAAATGCTGTTCTAGATGAAGTAAGATTAATTTCTCAGGGTACAAGAAGCATAATCGTTGAGTTGGTTGTTGTCATATTTATGGTATTTATAATAGCAGGTGTTGTTTTAGTTACGCAGGGAACCAGAAGAATACCTGTTCAATATGCAAAAAGAGTTGTGGGTAGAAAAGTTTACGGAGGCGTTACACAGTACATTCCTTTACGTGTTAATACAGCCGGTGTAATGCCTATAATATTTGCACAGTCAATCATGTTTATCCCTGCAACTGTTTTACAGTTTTTCCCTAACAATGATTTTCTACAGTCAATTGCAAATTTGTTAGCATACCGTTCGCCGGTATATTCAATTATTTATGGGATTATGATTATTTTCTTTACATATTTTTATACAGCAATAGCTTTTAATCCTAAAGATGTTGCTGACACTATGAGAAAGCAAGGAGGGTTTATACCTGGAATTAGGCCTGGTAAACAAACCTCAGATTTTATTGATAATATTTTGACAAAAATTACTTTACCTGGTTCTTTCTTTTTAGCTATTGTAGCAATATTGCCTGCATTTGTTTCAGCCTGGGGTGTATCAAGCAGGTTTGCTAACTTTTTTGGCGGTACAAGCTTATTAATTATTGTTGGTGTTGCATTAGATACTTTGCAGCAAGTTGAATCGCACCTTTTGATGAGACATTATGATGGCTTCATGAAATCCGGTAAGGTTAAGGGCAGAAGATAAGTTAGTTAGATTTTATGATTTTAATTAAAAGTAAAAAAGAAATTGATTTCATTAAAGAGAGTTGTAAAATTGTTGGTGAGACTCTCCAGTTAATGAAAGTAAATGTTAAGCCGGGAATTACAACAAAGGAACTGGATCAAATAGCAGAAGACTATATAAAAAGTAACAATGCTATAGCAGCTTTTAAAGGATATTCACAAGCCGGTTCTGTAGATTTTCCCGGGACAATTTGTTCTTCTGTTGATGATGAAGTAGTTCATGGAATACCGGGAAGCCGGGTTCTTAAAGAAGGTGAAATAATCTCATTGGATGTTGGTGTTCTTAAAAATGGTTATTATGGAGATGCAGCTCTTTCAGTTGCAGTAGGCAATATTTCAGATGAAAAGAAAAAATTAATGGAAGTAACTGAAAAGTCGTTATACCTTGGAATTGAGCAAGCTAAGGCGAGCAATAGACTGCATGATATTTCCGCTGCTATCCAGGAATATGTGGAAGCAAATGGATATTCAATCGTAAAAGATTTATGCGGGCATGGAGTAGGAAAATTTTTACACGAAGATCCTTCAATTCCAAATTACGGTAGAAGAGGAACTGGAGTTAAATTAAAATCCGGGATGACATTAGCTATTGAACCTATGGTTAACTCCGGCAACTTTAGGGTAAGAACTGGCTTGGATGGATGGACGGTTTTAACGGCCGATGGTTCTCCTTCAGCTCATTTTGAGCATACTATATTGGTCTCAAACGGAAGACCGGAAATTTTGACTGTAAGTTAATGGCGAAACAAGGACCAATTAAAGTTGATGGTGTAGTTACTGAAACTTTACCGAACGCTCATTTCAAGGTAAAGCTTGATAATGGGCATGAAATATTAGCTCATATTTCCGGTAAAATGAGAATGCATTTTATCAAAATTCTTGTGGGAGATAAAGTTTCTATTGAACTTTCTCCTTACGATTTAACAAAAGGTAGAATTACCTATAGATATAAATAGCGGAGCGTTTATGAAAGTTAGAGCGTCAGTAAAAAAAATATGTGATAATTGTAAAATAATCAAACGAAAAGGCGTCGTTAGAGTTATTTGCAAAAATAAAAAACATAAACAACGTCAAGGTTAATTTTAAAAAGGAGTGTATAATTGGCTCGTATAGCTGGTGTAGATTTACCTAAAAACAAAAAAGTTTTATTTGGACTTCAGTATATTTTCGGAGTTGGCCCATCTATTTCTAAAGCTATTTTGGAAAAAGCAAAAGTAAGTCCTGATAAAAAAATTTCCGATCTTACTGAAGAAGAAGTTGCTGAAATTAGAGCTGCAATGACTGCCGACTATAAAGTTGAAGGTGCTTTGCGTTCGGAAGTTCAACAAAATATTAAACGTTTGATGGATATCGGAAGCTACCGTGGTATCAGACATAGAAAAAGTTTGCCTGCCCGCGGTCAAAGAACTCGAACTAATTCCAGGACGAGGAAAGGTAAAAGAAAAACTGTTGCCGGCAAAAAGAAGGCACCATCTAAGAAATAAGTTAGATAACTTGGAGGTTTTAAGATTTGGCTAAAACATTAAAAAAAGCAAAAAAGAAATCGCATGTTGATGCAAACGGAGTTGCTCATATTAAAGCAACTTTTAATAATGTAATTGTAACCCTAACCGATATCTACGGTAATACAATTTCCTGGTCATCTGCGGGCAAGAACGGATTTAAAGGATCAAAAAAGAATACTCCTTATGCTGCTCAAGTATCAGCCGAGGCTGCGGCAAAAGAAGCTTATGATTCGGGATTAAGACGGGTAGATGTATTTGTAAAAGGGCCTGGATCAGGCAGGGAAGCTGCTATTAGGGCTTTGCATACAGCAGGGTTAGAAGTAAGTTCAATTAAAGATGTTACACCAATTCCTCATAACGGCTGCAGGCCGCCTAAGAGAAGAAGAGTTTAAATTTTGGAGAATCATTAAATGGCAAGATATACAGACTCAGTTTGTAAGTTGTGTAGAAGAGAAAGAACAAAGTTGTTTTAAAAGGACAGAAGTGCTATACTGAGAAATGTCCTATTGAGGTAAGAAATTATCCCCCGGGACAGCATGGATTAAACAGAAGAGCAAAAGTTTCTGAATATGGAATTCAATTAAGAGAAAAACAAAAAATTAAAAGACAATATGGTTTGTTGGAAACTCAATTCAGAAATTATTTTGAAAAAGCCAACAAATCAAAAGGTATTACTGGCGATAACCTTGTAAAAATTTTAGAAAGTAGATTGGACAATGTTGTTTACAGAATCGGTTTTGCCTCATCGCGTAAACAAGCCAGGCAATTAATTAGACATAGACATGTGACCGTGAACGGAATTTCTGTTGATATTCCTTCCTTCATGCTTGGTGCAGGGGATATTATTCAGATTAAAGATAAGAGTAAAAAGCTAGATTTAATTCATAATTCGTTAAAGAGAGTAAAAGACAGTACGTATTCTTGGCTTTCTATCGATAAAGCCTCTTTGTCGGGTACTTTTATTAATGTTCCTGAAAGAGCTGATGTTCCTCTAAATGCCAACGAACAGTTGGTTGTAGAACTTTACTCCAAATAAAATTATTTTTTTTAAGATCAATATTTTTAGAGGATTATAAATGAGTGTATCATATTTAAAGATGCCTGAAGCAGTAGTTTTAGACGAAACAACATATACAAATACTTTTGGCAAGTTTACCCTTCAACCTTTGGAAAGAGGTTATGGGGTTACATTAGGAAATTCATTAAGAAGAGCTCTGCTCTCTTCTTTAACAGGCGCTGCTATTACTTCTGTAAAATTCAGCGGTGTACTGCATGAGTTTACTACTATTGAAGGAATAGTTGAAGACGTTTCTGAAATAATTCTAAACCTTAAGCAGGTTAGAATGAAGTTTTTAACTAAGAAGCCGAATAAAATTGATTTGTCGTTTAACGGTGAAGGTGAGTTCACTGCGGCTGATATCCAAAAACACAGCAGTGAAGTGGAAATATTAAATCCTGATTTACATATAGCAACTTTAAATAAGAATGTTAAAGTTGATATTGAAATTAGAGTAGGTAAAGGAAAAGGATATGTTCCGGCTGCTGAGAATGTTTCACCTGAACAAACCATTGGTGTAATTCCGATCGATTCAATTTTTACTCCAATTAGAAACGTAAAGTATGATGTTGAGAATGTGCGAATTGGAGATAAGAATGATTTTGAAAAATTAACGCTTGAAGTTGCTACAGATGGTTCAATTACGCCTGAAGATGCATTAACACAAGCTGCCAAAATTTTAAGAGATCATATTCAGTTGTTTATAAATTTTGATATTGACCAGGAAGAAGAACAGGCGGTTAGTCAAAAAGATAGTGAAAAGGAAAGAATTAAGAAAATATTACTTACAAACGTTGATGACCTTGAGTTAAGTGTAAGGTCACACAATTGTTTGAAAGCAGCTAATATTAAAAATTTAGCAGAACTGGTTAGAAGAGACGAATCTGAGATGTTAAAGTTCAGAAACTTTGGAAGAAAATCCTTAGCTGAATTGATGGAAATTGTTGAAAGTTTAGCGCTTGAATTCGGAATGGATGTTGACAGCTACATTAAGGATGAAGTAGAATCAAACTAATTTTTGCAGAAGAGGATATAAACAATGAGACATAGAGTAAAAGGCAGGAAATTTAACAGAACAGCCAGTCATCGTGCTGCTCTTATGAATTCACTTGCTACTTCTTTATTGAAGCATAAAAGAATTAAAACTACCGAAGCTAAAGCAAAAGAAGCAAGAGGTTTTGTTGAAGGAATAATTACGAAAGCCCGCAAAAATGATCTTCATGCAAGAAGGTTGGTAATGAGAAGAATTCATGATAAAGAAGTTATTAATGAATTATTCAATGAAATAATTCCAAAGATAGGCGATAGGCCCGGCGGATATACCAGGGTTGTGAAATTAGGCAATAGAATTGGTGACGCTGCCGGTATGGCAATTCTTGAACTTGTAGATTATAACGATGTTATAAATAAAAAAGTTGAAGAAAGTAAAGATAAGAAGGAAGCTAAAAAACAGGCAAAGGAAGCTAAGAAGGCAGCTAAGCAGTCTGATGAAATTGAAGAAGCTCAAGTAGTGGAAGAGACTAAAGAAAAAAATAAATAAATAAATTCAAGAGTTCTAAAATTAAAACGCCCCAATTTGGGGCGTTTTTTGTTTGAGTGAATATGATTAGCCAGCAAAAATTTATCAAATCGGTTTACAATTTAAATGACCTTCCTAAAGATAAATTTCCGGAAATAATTCTTTGCGGCAGATCTAACGTTGGCAAATCTTCTTTTTAAATTCACTCTATAACCGGAAAGATTTAGCAAAAACAAGCTCAACCCCGGGAAAGACCCGATCTATTAATTATTATTTAATAGATGAAAAATTTTATATAGTTGACTTACCGGGTTACGGGTATGCAAAAACTTCAATCAAGGAACGTGAGTTTTGGAGCAAACTAATCAGTGAATTTATTGCTTCAACTAAAAGTATTTCCCTGGCTTTTCATTTTATTGACAGCCGCCATAACCCTACTGAGCTTGATATAAAGCTAAATGAATTTTTAAGACAGGCTGAAATTCCTTATTTAATAATTCTTAATAAGATTGATAAGTTAAAGCAGTCGGAGTTATCCAAAGTTAAAAAAGAAATAATCAATTTTTTCCCGGAATTAATTTTTGGCGATAATCTTTTTATTTATTCTTCAATAAAAAAAACCGGTAAAAAAGAAGTCCAAAGCAGAATTCATAATTTATTTTATTAATAAAGTGCGTGAGTTAACTCAATTAGATAACCGCTTTACATTATATTAGAATTATAATTATTTTTACTTTATAATATTCCTCATAATATTTTCGGATATGGACCGCAGACAAAAAAAAAGAATCTTAATTTTTCTACTTGTCTCACTACTGCTAATTATTCTTTTTATAACAGATGATTTAGTTATTAGAATAATTACTCTTTCAGTATTAGTAATCTATCTGGCATTTATTATTTTTCTACGCGATACAATCAGGTTCAATAAATCTTTTCCTTCGTTGGATGAAGATGAATTACCAGATGAACCGGATGAAAGCCGTGTCCATTTTGATGACTCTTTTGAAATAGTATCAAAAAATAAAAATCTTGAAGTTATAACTGCTGAGAATTACATCCCCGATATACGGCTTCCCAAAACGACCCTTAAGCCTCCTGATCTTAAAGAAAGATTTGAAGAAATTACCAATGAAACTGTTCCCACTGGGATTGGGCAAGATGGGCAATTTACTTTTGTACTAGAAAAAATGTTAACAGTTATTAAAGAAGCCTATTCTGCACACACTGCAATATTTTTTTGGTATAATAAGAAAAAAGAAAAGTTGACCATTGAAAAATTTGTTTCTAATTCAACTGAAATAGCTCAGAGGAAATTTGATATTGAGGATGATATACTTAGCAAAATTGTTCAAAAAGGCGAGCCGGAACTTTTAAGTGATATTTCACCGGCAGCCGAGGCTGATGTAATCCGTTATTACAGCGCCCCGCAAGGTATTAGAAGTTTTGTTGGAGTTCCGCTTTTTTATGATAAAAATTTAATTGCTATCATTGCTGTTGATTCAAAAATGGATGACACTTTTGGAATTGAAACAATTTATGCCCTTGGAAGGTTTGTCCGTGTTATAACCATGCTAATAACGATTTTTGAAGAAAAGCATTCCGACACAGTTTCACAGCAAAGATTAAAAGGAATGTTGAACCTGATAAACCCTGAGAAAAAATTAGAAACTGATGAAGATTTAATTTCTATTATTCAAAATTCGGTGAGCTATTTAATTCCCTGGGATGCTTTCGCTTTTATTTATTTTAATCCGGTTGATCAAAAGTTTAGAACAATGAAGATAATAAACAACACTTCATTAAAATACGTAGGCCACAACCTGGATATTGATTTGGCTGGAACGTTAACCGGCAAATCAATTGTTACCGGGATGCCGGTTAAAATTGATGACACCAGCACTGGAGGATATGTAAGGTTTTCAAAAGTTGAGGACGTAAGTTTTGATGGATCTTTTATAGCATTACCTCTTGTTTATAGCGGGCAAAATTATGGGGTGCTTTGTTTTGAAAGCTTAAAGAAAAACGCTTATACAAATTCTGATATTCAATTCTTAAAAAGTGCAGTAAATATTTTATCATACATTTGTCATTCATTTTCAACTCAAAATCTGTTAAAGAGTTTTTTAGCTGTTGACATAGAAACAAGGTCATTAAACGGAGAAACTTTTAAAGAAAGATTAAGTTCCGATTTAATAAAAGCTGAACAATTAAAAATTCCTGGAGCTTTGGCATTAATAAGAATAGATGATTTTCTTGAACAAGAATCTTTGTTTGACGGAAATCCGTTCCCTAAAGTGCTTACCACTGTTTCGGAAACAATTGCCAAAGAAATGACACCGATGAATATATTCGGCAGGATAAGCGAAAAAGTTTTTGCTGTGTATTTTTTTAATTCAAATACTAAAGAAGTTTTTATCTGGGCTGAAAAGCTTCGAGTCAAAATAGCCCGTAAACCCATCGCTGTGGTTTCAAAACAAACGACATATACTGTTTCAATCGGGATAGCTTCTGCCACTAATAAATTAGATTCGGATGAAGTAATTTATAACGCAGACCTTGCATTACAGAAAGCAATTGAACGCGGCGGCAATACGGTTCGAAATATAAATTAAAATGTTTTATGAAAAATTTTTTTCTGATCGTTTTGGATGGAGTCGGAATTGGTGAGCTGCCGGATGCTTCAGATTATAAGGATGAAGGCAGTAATACTTTAGTTAATCTGGCAAATGTTGTTGGTGGATTAAATCTCCCTAACCTTGAAAAATTAGGACTTGGAAATATTGTAAACATCAAAGGATTAAATAAAATAGAAAGGCCTCTCGCTTCTTTTGGTAAGATGACTGAAATTTCAAAGGGCAAAGATTCAACGACCGGACATTGGGAACTGTCGGGTTTATATGTTAATACTGACTTTTCATATTTCCCCAATGGCTTTCCTAAAGAATTAATTGATAAGTTTTTAACTGAAACCGGATGTAAAGGAATTCTCGGAAATAAGCCGGCATCCGGTACAGAAATAATTAAAGAATTAGGGGATGAACATGTTAAAACAGGATATCCGATTGTTTATACTTCGGCAGATTCTGTTTTTCAAATTGCTGCACATGAAGAAATAATACCCTTAGAGCGATTGTATGACATTTGTGAAAAAACACGGCACAATGTTTTGGTTGAACCTTTAAATGTCGGTAGAGTGATTGCACGGCCTTTTATTGGGGCTTCAGGAAGTTATGCCAGGACAACAAACAGAAAAGATTTTTCAATGGACCCTCCTGCAGACACTATTCTAAATATTTTACAAAAAAATAAAATCACTACTGTGGCAATTGGTAAAGTAAACGATCTTTTTAACTACAATGGAATTGATATTCAAGAAAAAACTAAATCAAATGAAGCAGGCTGCTTAAAACTTTTAGAATTTACTGAAAAAGTTTCTAATAGTTTTATCTTTACAAATTTAGTTGATTTTGATGTTTATTTTGGGCATCGAAATGACCCTGAAGGTTTTGCAAAAGCATTAAAATCATTTGATGATTTTCTCCCGGAATTTTTATCAAACCTTGATGATTCAGATGCATTATTAATAACTGCCGACCATGGAAATGATCCTACAACCCCTAGTACAGATCATAGCCGTGAATATGTTCCAATATTATTCTATAGAAAAAATAAAGCTGGTAAAGCTCTAGGAACAAGAAGCACTTTTTCAGATGCTGCTAAAACTGCCGGAGAATATTTTTCTATCTCAAATACCTTAAAAGGTGAAAGTTTTTTAAACATTTAAAATTATCTTAAGTGGTTTCAATAAGCTAAGCCGCCGGGATTTTAATATTTATCTTTAAGCAAAATAGAAATTGTAAAGAAATATTTTCAGCTAATAAAATAACTTTACTTTTTGCATTCGTAATTCTTAATAATTTTTCAATTTATCCATGGCATAGAAGATGAAGATTTAAAGTAAGTTTTAAATCTTACTAAATAAAATATTTTCTTTTTTAATTAAATCTACTTACAAAAATTCTGATTATAGAAAAATATAAATCAATATTGTGATTTCATTATTAAATTCAAGTTTATAATTTAATTATGGTTGCAATGTGATCAATCAATCCTAAGAATTGTTTCTTTTATTCGTGTCAAGTATATTAGCAACACCATGTTATTATTCTTTCAATATTAGTGTGAGGGAAAATTGTTTTTAGGAAAAGTAATCGGAACAGTTTGGTCAACAAAAAAAGATGAAAATTTAGTTGGTGCCAAGTTTTTAATTGTAAGGCAGCTCGATTTAGATTTGAATGAAAAAAGTAATTTTGTAGTAGCAGTCGATAGTGTGGGTGCCGGTGAAGGTGAAATAGTTTTAGTTGCTACGGGAAGTTCTTCACGTCAAACAGAATTTACAAAGAACAAACCCGTTGATGCAGTTATTATGGCAATTGTTGATAAGCTAGATGTGGCTTTAAAAGAAATACTTGCTCAGGAAGAAAATTAGTTTAAACTTTTTTTTAATTAATCTTTAAATTATTTTTAAGAAAAATTATTATTAAAAATGTTTCTGGGAAAAGTAATTGGAAATATTTGGGCAACACAAAAATATGAGGCAATAAATAATTTTAAATTGATGCTCGTTCAGCCAATTAACTCAGAACAAAAAAATGATGGTGATCCTTTTATTGCGGTTGATACAGTTGGATCCGGTCCCGGGGAAATAATATTTTATATTACTGCTTCAGAAGCCGTAATTCCTTTACCCGTTGATATGGCTCCTGTAGATGCTTCGATTGTTGGAATTGTTGATTCTATAAATATAGAAATGTAACAAGATAAAGGATACCCGTGCGCATAACAAAACAATTTACAAATCGCGAAAGCCAGTCTCTCGATAAATACTTACAAGAAATCGGGAGAGTGGATCTTCTCACCCCTGAGCAGGAGATTGAATTAGCTATAAAAATAAAGAACGGCGATCAATACGCTCTTGAAGCATTAACTAAAGCAAATCTAAGGTTTGTTGTAAGTGTTGCTAAACAATATCAAAATCAGGGCCTATCACTTGGCGATTTAATAAACGAAGGCAATCTTGGATTAATTAAAGCTGCCAAAAGATTTGATGAAACAAGAGGATTCAAATTTATTTCTTACGCTGTTTGGTGGATTAGGCAATCAATCCTACAAGCATTAGCAGAGCAATCTAGAATAGTTCGTTTACCATTAAATAGAGTCGGCGCTTTAAATAAGATTGGGAAAGCTTATAGTAATCTTGAGCAAGAGTTTGAAAGGGAACCAAGTGCAGCAGAACTAGCGCAGGAACTTGATATGGATGTAGGTGAAGTTTCGGATACTTTAAAGATATCCGGCAGGCATGTTTCGATGGATGCACCATTTTCACAGGGTGAGGAAAACAGCCTGTTAGATGTTATCCAAAATGATCAGCAGCCTTCTCCGGATTTTGTATTAATCAGCGAGTCATTAAAATCAGAAATTGAAAGAGCACTAGCGTCTTTATCTGAAAGAGAAGCAGAAGTGATAAAACTGTATTTCGGTTTAAATAAGGAACATTCGTTGACCCTTGAAGAAATTGGAGAGAAATTTAATTTGACTCGTGAAAGAGTAAGGCAAATTAAAGAAAAAGCAATTAGAAGATTACGGCATGCATCCCGCAGTAAAAATTTGAGGGCTTATCTTGGATAGTCTGATTAAAAAATATTTAAACTACTCTTTTTATTTATTAATCTTTCTTTCAATCAATTTTATAACAGGCTGCTCATCATCATTAAACTCCCAAAGATATAAAACCAAAACTGAGAAAACAGAGACAGAAAAAAAATCACCTGTCAGATTTACAGATGAGAATGATAACAGCAATCCTTCACAAACGGATGAAAAGATAAATGATGATGATTTAAAAACTGCCGCACTTTCTGAAGATATTGATTCGGATGACAATGATGCTGATGATATTCCAGAAGAAAGAAATAGTGTTGACTTATCTTCCGTATCTTCCAGACTTTTATCTAATAATGATGAATCAAATTCTTTTGGTACAGTTAAAGAAAAAATGCTGATGGAAATTATCCGGTATTTAAATACTCCATACAAATACGGCGGCACAACAAAAAAGGGGATTGACTGTTCAGCATTTACTCAAGCAGTTTTTGACCATTCTGTTGATTATCAATTGCTTAGAACCGCAAGAGGGCAGTACACACAGGGAATAGAAATAGATAATAAAGATGATCTTAAATTTGGCGATTTGATTTTCTTTAATACAAGAAGAAGAGTTAGGCCTGGCCATGTAGGGATTTATATCGGGGATAATCTTTTTGCCCATGCAAGCTCTAAAAATGGGGTTATAGTTTCTTCTTTAGACCATTCTTATTATTCTCAAAGATTTATGGGGGGAAGAAGAATGGAAGTTCTATCTGCCGCAAAATAGCTTGTATATAGATTAAGGATAAAGATCATTTCATCCATAAAAAACATTTCAATTTCAACTAGCACACAATGGTTATTTAATCGTTCCCAACAATAGTCTAACAATTAGTATCTTATATAAAAATTAGCTAACGATTTATTATTCATACCTCTGAAATTTTGCTCTACCATTAAAAAAGGGCAATTATCGAACTTTAAATTAAAAATTAATGGTAATTATACCGATGTTTTTCTTTATCAACTTGTTTAAATATTGCAATGAAATTTTGAAAAATAACACTGATTAATTTTTTGAAAGGATTTCCAGTGGTTCATTTAATTTATTCTCTTTTTTTAATTTTGCTTTTGTTATTCATTTTGCATACGGTTTTGTTTTCGATTGTAAAAAAAACTACTAGTTATTCATTGGTTGTTATTATTGGATTAGTTTTAATTTTTATAAGAACACACTACTGTCCGGTTATAACTCTTGACTTTCGCACTTTTTTAAAGGAGGGGGCGAAATCCTTAGAATATTTATCATAAAGAGCATTTTTAACTTGCATTTGGGTGTCCCAGAAATAATATTGGGGATATGTTTGTCAGAAAGAAGAAAAATAAAAGCGGAATTATTAGTATACAGATTATTGATAAGAGTTCAGGCAAGTATAAGGTTCTTAAGACAGTCGGCAGTTCGGCAGAAAAAAAAATAATTGAAGAGCTTTTCATAAAAGCAAGTCGAGAAATAAAAAATCTTAATATTCAAGAGCAATTCAATTTTGAGATAGATAAGGAAAGACAATTAGTAGATACGTTTTATAATTCAATTGAAGATTTTAAATTATTAGGGCCTGAACTTTTGTTGGGAAAAATATTTGATGAAATCGGTTTTAATATTATAAAGGAGGAACTATTTCGTCATTTGGTGATAACACGATTAGTATATCCGGTAAGTAAATTAAAGACGATTGATTATTTGTACAAATATAAAGGGATTATAATAAATAAAGATAAGGTTTACCGTTACTTAGATAGGCTGCATAAAGGACAAATCGGTTTGGTAGAGCAAGTAAGTTCCCGTCATGCAATCAAAGAAATGCCGGAAGAAGTTTCGATAGTTTTTTATGATGTTACTACATTATATTTTGAAGCAGAAGATGAAGACGATTTACGCAAGAGTGGCTTTAGCAAAGATGGCAAGCATCAGAATCCACAAATAGTGCTTGGACTATTGGTAAATGCAAGCGGCTTTCCATTAGGCTATGAAATATTTGACGGTAAGAAGTTTGAAGGCCATACAATGCTTCCAGTAATTGAAGCATTCAAGAAGAAATATAAATTAAAACAATTAGTAATAGTTGCGGATGCTGGGTTGATGTCCAAAGCAAATATTAAAGAAATAGTAAAGAGGAAATACAAGTTTATAATCGGAGCGAGGATAAAGAATGAATCTGAAGCCATAAGAGAGAAAATATTATCGTTAAAATTAAGCGATGGTCAAAGTACAGTCTTCAAGAAACAAGAAGAAAGAATGATTGTCAGTTATTCCGAGCAAAGAGCTAAAAAAGATGAGCATAATAGAAAGCGTGGATTACAGAAGCTTGAAAAATCAGTCACAACGGGTAATCTTATAAAAAAACAAATAACAAACAGAGGCTATAATAAATATCTAAAATTGGATGGAAAAGCTACCGTAGCTATAGATTACGATAAATATAATGACGATGCTAAATGGAATGGACTTAAGGGTTATTTAACAAACACTGAATTATCAAAGGAAGAAGTAATAGCGCAATACAAACAGCTATGGCACATTGAAAAGACATTCCGAATATCTAAAACAGATTTACGAATACGTCCAATCTTTCATTATTTAAGAAAAAGAATAAAATCACATATCTGTATATCATTTGCAGCATGTGTTATTTACAAAGAGTTGGAGAGACAGTTAAAAAATAAAAAATCTCCTCTAAGCCCTGAAAAAGTAATAGACATATTAAAAACCATTTATGCATTAACAATTACTACACCATATTCTAAAACGAAGTATACTAGGTTATTGATTAAAAATGAAGAACAAGCTGAATTACTTAGACTCTTTAATATCCCTTTTGGGTGTCCCAGTGCGTAAGTCAGGAAAAACTACTAGTTATTCATTGGTTGTTATTATTGGATTAGTTTTAATTTTTATAAGAACACACTACTGTCCGGTTATAAGTCAAATAAAAACAATTGTTTAGCGTCATCGTTGTTATGATTTGTGTAATTCTGGTTCTGAAAAAGCTGAAAAATGGGCGTTTTCTCAAATATTGATATACTTATAACTTTCAAAAAAGTGTAGAGCGAGACATCACTTTTTATTCTTTTTTTAACAATGGCTAATAGAACAAATGTTGAAATTGCTATCCAGATTTGAGTCTTAACTGCATTAAATGAGTTTCCATAAAAAGATTTTATTCTTAAATGTTCTTTGATCCATCTGAAAAATAATTCAATTTGCCAGCGCTGCTTAAATAGATTAGTAATTGTTAAAGCAGGAAGAGAAAAATTATTTGTTATAAATTCAAATCTCTTTTCCTTAACCGAATCAAAATATTTTATCCGTCTTATTTTATCCGGATAATCTTTAACAGAATAATAATTTATAAGAGCAATAGTTTGATCACATATAAGACCGGTTGATCTATCGACTTGATGTGAATAAATTCTCCTGAATTTCATATTCGTTTTAGCACGAGTAACAAAATAAGCATTGTTGATATGGAGATTATATAATCGATCAAAATCGATATAACCTTTGTCGATTATATAATAAGCTCCGATTTCTGTAATAAGATTATCAAGAATATTTACATCGTGTACCGAGCCATCAGTAATGTGTATATATGACGGGATATTGCATTGAAGGTCTAATAAAGTGTGAAGCTTAATTGCACTTTTTGTTTTACGGAATTTTGCCCAGGGGAATAAAGTTAAACAAAGATCTATTGTTGTTGAGTCTAAAGCATAAACTGTATCATTAAGTTCTTTGAAAAGGTTCTCATCCTTATATAATTCTTTTGCAATATCGATAAGAATGTATGCGAAGTCTGAATAAATTTTCCAATTCCGGTTTTCATTTGCATCGGCTAATGTGGATCGAGATATTCTGCTTCTTATTCCAAGGTGATATAATTTATGCTGCATTGCTCTTAAGCAACTTTCAATATCTCTTAAACTTTCACGATAAGTTAATTGTGCAAATGACATTACTAAAAACTGTTCCAAGCAACTAAACGAATGAACTTTGTAGTTACCATTATATTTTTTAACACATTTTCTAAAACTATGTTTTGGTAGATAACTCATTATTTGTGAAAAAACTGTTTGTCCTTGATTCATCTTTATTACTCCAAATTTTGAAGTAATAAGATAATTATGATTTCAAATCGATAACAGCTATAATTCGTTCTAACTTTTTTTAGTACTATCAGTTATAGAAATTAGACTCTTAAACAACCGGACAGTAGTGATAAGAACATTTTTTGAAATATGGTATATTACTTTATTCATTCTAATCGGGCTTTTGTGGGTAAGATATCTGGTTCAATATAAAGGTCATAGAAGAAATATCAATAACTATTCAGTACTATAAAAACAACATGTAAAAATTCAAGCCAGGTTATGTTGATATTTGAATTAGTTTTTAGATCACACTTATGATCTTATTCTAAGTTCATAATTATTATTTAAGGGTGTTTATAAGCCGTAGGAGATTGGAAGTTTAGTCTGAAACAAAATAATTTTGATTTTAAAAATATTATTCATAAAAAAGCCATTCGATTTGAATGGCTTTTTAATTTCAAATATTAGATAACTTTTAACTGCACCCTGAAGTAGATCCGCAAGTCATACATTTTAAGCATGTTCCGTTTCTAACCATTGTTAAACTCTGACATTCTGTACAAATATCTCCTGTATAACCTTTTTCAATTGCTTGTCTAACTTTTGTGTGGATAGAATTTTTAGTTTTAGCCTGGCCTATCATTGGTTTTATTCGTGTTGTTCTTACTTCAGCAGGCGCGAATTCTTTAGAATTTAATTCTTCTTCATCAAGTTCAATTACTCTTTCACTCACTATTTCTTCGCTTTCAAATTCAGGCTCAACTAATTTTTTCACTATTCCTGGAGAAGCTTTTCCTTTTATTTCTTCCGGTTCAACATGAGCAAGATCATGACGGCCTAAATAAGTAACAGCTAATTCTCTGAAGATGTAATCAATAACCGACGTAGACATTTTAATTTTTGCATTACCTGTAACCATTCCGCTGGGTTCGAATCTTGTAAATACAAACGCATCCACAAATTCTTCAAGAGGAACGCCGTGCTGTAATCCCAGCGAAATTGCAATAGCAAAGCAATTTAATAATGACCTAAATGCAGCGCCTTCTCTGTGCATATCAATGAATATTTCACCGATTTGCCCGTTATCATATTCACCGGTTCTAATATAAACTGATTGGCCATTAATTTTTGCTTTTTGAGTGTAGCCGGTTCTTCTGTCTGGCAGCCTTCTTCTTTTAGCTATGTATCTATGAATAATTTTCTCGGCGATCTTTACAATATCATTATGCTCTTTCTCTTCAATAATTGCTTCAAGCTCTTCATCACTAATAGAATTAAGCGGCTGCGAAAGTTTGGAGCCATCTCTATAAAGAGCATTTGCTTTAATTCCCAGCTTCCATGACTGCATATAAGCGTCTTTAATATCTTCAACTGTAGCGCTGTTTGGAAGATTTATTGTTTTGGAAATTGCCCCGGAAATAAATGGTTGTGCTGCTGCCATCATTTTAATGTGTGCAATTGATCTAATAAATCTAGTTCCTTTTTTCCCGCATTTATTAGCGCAGTCAAAAACCGGGTAATGTTCATGCTTTAAGAATGGAGCACCCTCAATTGTCATTGTTCCACATACATAATCATTAGCAGAAGAGATTTCTTGTTTTGAAAATCCTAAAGCAGTTAATAAATTAAAATCAAATGAATCTATTTCATCTTCATCCAAACCAAGCTTTTTAATTAAGAAATCGGCTCCTATAGTATATTTATTAAATGCAAAGCTCAATTCAAAAACGGAAGGAAGGATAGCTTCCAATTTTAATAAAATTTCGTCTGTGAATCCTTTAGCTTTTAATGATTGAGGATTGATATAGGGGCATCCTTCCAAGGCCCCATGACCTTTACCATATTTTACAATTTCTGAAATTTGATCCTGGTTGTATCCTAATCTCTCTAATGCAGGCGGAATAGATTGATTTATAATTTTGAAATATCCACCGCCGGCAAGTTTTTTAAATTTAACTAAAGCGAAATCCGGTTCAACGCCGGTTGTGTCGCAATCCATAACTAAACCGATAGTTCCGGTGGGTGCAATAACTGTGACCTGTGCATTTCTAAAACCATATTCAGTTCCTAATTCCAAAGCACGGTCGGCGTCTTCTCTAGCTGCTTTTAATAGATCAGAAGGGCAGTGTTTCGGATCAATGCCCATTGGATAAATTGATAATGTTTCATACTCTTCATGAGGAACATTATAAGCAGCTCTTCTGTGATTGCGGATAACCCGAAGCATGTGATCTTTGTTTTTTTCATACTTAGAAAATGGCCCCAATTCTTTTGCCATTTCTGCCGAAGCAGCATAAGCGCTCATGTGCATAATAGCCGTTAAAGCACCACAAATAGCAAAAGCTTCATTGCTGTCATAAGGAATTCCTTGCAGCATTAAAAGTGAACCAAGATTTGCATATCCTAATCCAAGAGTCCTAAAATCATAACTTAACTGTGCTATTTCTTTGCTTGGGAATTGAGCCATCAGAACGCTTATTTCCAGAACGATTGTCCACAACCTGGTAGCGTGACGATATGATTCAATATTGAATTGCTTTGTCTTTGTGTTATAAAACTTAGTGAGATTTAAAGAGGCCAGATTACATGCAGTGTCATCTAAAAACATATATTCACTGCAGGGGTTTGAAGCTTTTATATCTCCATCTTCAGGGCAAGTATGCCATTCATTTATAGTAGTATGATATTGAATACCAGGATCAGCGCATGACCATGCTGAATATGAAATTTCTTCCCAGAGATCTCTTGCTCTAAGAGTTTTGGATGGTTTTGGTTTACGGTTTTCTTTTGAAGCTTTTTGTTTTTCAATTCTCCAATAAAGATTCCAATTTCCGTCGCTCAAAACAGCATTCATAAATTCATTTGTAACTCTAATTGAGTTATTAGAATTTTGTCCTGATACAGTTGCATAGGCTTCTGAATTCCAGTCAGTATCATAAACCGGAAATTCAATTGCCTTAAAGCCAAGCTTAGCAAGCTGAATGACTCTCTCAATATAATTATTTGGGATTTGGGCTTTGCGTGCTTCTAAAACTGCAAACTTTAATTTCTTATTTAATTTTTTATTAAACCTGTCGTTCTCAGGATGCTCTTCATAGCAAGCCTGAATGACAGCATTTAAATGATAGTTGCACAATTTTGATCCTGTAACCAGTGCCGCAACTTTTTGTTCCTCGGTTACCTTCCAATTAATGTACTCTTCAATGTCAGGATGATCCAAATCCAATGTAACCATTTTCGCTGCACGGCGTGTTGTTCCACCTGATTTAATTGCACCTGCAGAGCGGTCTCCTATCTTTAGAAATGACATTAAGCCTGAAGATCTTCCGCCTCCGCTTAATGGTTCTTCTGATCCTCGAATATCTGAAAAGTTTGAACCGGTTCCTGAACCATATTTAAATAATCTTGCTTCACGTACCCATAGGTCCATTATACCGCCATCATTAACCAGGTCATCTTTTATTGACTGTATAAAGCATGCATGCGGCTGCGGATGTGTATAAGCATCTGTTGATGCAGTTAATTCACCAGTCTTATGATCAACGTAATAATGCCCTTGTGCTGGGCCGTCAATTCCGTAAGCCCAATTTAAGCCTGTGTTGAACCATTGAGGGCTGTTAGGTGCAGCCATTTGATTTGCAAGCATAAAAATCATTTCATCATAGAAAGCTCTTGCATCATCTTCAGAATCAAAATATTTTGCTATCCAACCCCAGTAAGTCCAATTACCTGCCAATCTATGAAAAACTTGACGGCTGTCGGTCTCTGAAGTATATCTTTCTTTCTCAGGCAGTAAATCTAATTTTTCAAGATCAGGTTTTGCAGACTGCAGCCAACCGGGCACACCTTTTTCTCTGCTCTTCTTCAGCAGCTTGGGAACTCCGGCTTTTCTAAAATATTTTTGAGCGATAATATCTGTTGCAACCTGCGACCATTGAGCAGGTACACAAACATCTTCCATTCTAAAAACAATTGAACCATCAGGGTTTTTAATTTCAGATGTTCTATTAACGAACTCAAAAGATTTCAGAGGATCCACTCCACCCTTAGTGAAAAGCCTTTCTACTCTCATTTATTTCTTACTCCCTAAGCTAAAAGATTTTATGTTAAATAATTTATTATGATTTTGTGATTTATTTTTTATTGATGTGCTATAGATGCAAATAAATTTCATGCGCAGATTTTAAATTTGGATTCAGTTACTAAATATTTTGAAACTAAAAAATTTTCTTGAAAAAGAAAATAGAGTGTTACACAAATTTTTTAAAAAAAATTTAAAGGCGTGAAAGAACTGACGGCAACTTTGCAATATTTTTTTAAAAAACCAAATTAAATTTTTTATAAAATTTGTTTTGATTTTTTTTAAATAGAAATTTTCAAAAAAATAAAGAATTGCTTTGAAAAAAAAATAATTTATTTTTTGCTCATGGCAACAACAACATTAAATTCTTCTTTTGTTATAGGCATGACTGAAAGTCTGCCGCCTTTTTGAACCAGCCTCATGTTTTTTAATTTAGGGTTATTTTTGATTTCTGATAATGTAACCTGATTCTTAAATATATTTATTAATTTGATGTCAACCATAAACCATACCGGGTTCTCAGGTTTGCTTGATGGATAATAATGTTTATCATCTGGATCAAATTGCGTGTGATCTGCATAAGATTCTTTAACAACCTCGCAAACGCCTACAACTGCGTTAGGATCAGTGTTGCTGTGATAAAAAAGAACCTTATCACCTTTCTTCATATCATCACGTATAAAATTTCTTGCTTGATAATTTCTTACTCCATCCCAGTATGTAGTTTTGTATTTACTTATTTCTAAATCATAAATTGAAAATGATGTAGGTTCTGATTTTACTAACCAATATTTTTCTGCCATAATAAGACTCAATTAATTTAATAGATATGATTTGACGCTAAAATAAATAAAATAGTTCTTCTTTTAAATTTGATCCCGTAATTGTCTTGGGATTTATGAGCAAATGACTTGCTTGAATAAATTATATGTAAATTTTTTATGTAATTTATAACGCATTTTAGCATTAAATTTTTAATGAAAATTTAGTTAATTGATATTCGTGATTTACGTAAATATATTACGTCCGGAATAATTTGATTTAATATGAAATATATAATAGTAAATATTCTATTTTTCCTTTCTGTTTCAATTCAGGCCCAAACCGAAAAAGGATTTGAAATAGCAAGATTAAAATATAACGGCGGCGGAGATTGGTATAATGACCCTTCTTCCGAAGTTAATCTTTTGAATTTTATTAAATCAAACACAAACATAAAAGTGAACCCTGAATATAAATTTGTTGATCTTTCCACCGATGAAATATTTTCTTATCCTTTTTTATTTGTAACCGGGCACGGGAATGTGCTTTTTTCGCATCAAGAAACTGAAAGATTAAAGAATTATCTTGAGAATGGGGGTTTCCTTTATATTGATGATGATTATGGTTTGGACAAAGCAATTAGAAGAGAAATGAAAAAAGTTTTTCCTGATAAAGATTTTATAGAGCTGCCTTTTAATTATGGAATGTACAACGATCTTTATGAATTTAAATCCGGCCCTCCAAAAACTCATGAGCACAACGGTAAACCACCTCAAGGGTTTGGAATATTTATTGGGAAAAGATTAGCTGTTTATTATACTTATGAATCAAATCCAAGTGACGGCTGGGCTGATCCTGAAGTACATAACGATCCGGAAAGTAAAAGGCTTGAAGCATTGAAATTTGGAGCAAATTTAGTTGTGTGGGCGCTTTCAAACTAAAAGTCAAATGTCAAAATTCAAAAAATAAAATTGAGTTTATTTTCTGTTGTTAGTAAAGTTTAATTTTCAAAAAGAAGCTGGAATTAAAAATGTTATAGTAATTTATACCAATAAGCCCTTCTCTTTATAAGAGAAGGGTGGGGATGAGTTCTCTAGGTTTCCATGAACTCTCTCTAATCTCTCCCTTACGAAGGGAGAGACTTATTGCCATTCATATTATAATATTTTATGATTCTATCTAAACAATGTTTATTAATTTATACTCAAGTTGACAGCGTAAAAATTGGTTTGTAACAAAAACCGTTGAAACGGTTACAAAAATTGTTTTTTGTTTCATTAACCCACGGATTAATTCGTGGGTTAATAAGAAAAAAATATAGAATATTAATCGTTTTAACGGTTTACAACACCAAGCGGTCAAGTTGAGAATTTATATTTATTTCAAAAAACTATTTTGTGTTTATTTAAATTTTTTTAATATGAAAGATTCGGTTTTTTATAATGAAATAATTGAGAAGCTTGAAAAACTTACTAAGAAAGAATATGCTCTTTTTTCTTCATTGGGAATTCAAGCTTCATTAATTATTGGTTTATTAACTTTCATTTGCTTCGCATTTTTTGAGTTTGTTTTTCATTTCTCTTCTACTGTTAGGACAGTTTTATTTTTAATTTTTTTACTGCTTACAATCGGCAGTTTAGTTTTTCTATTTATCATTCCTGCTCTTAAATATTTTAACATATTCCGTAAAACGAACTATTTATCTGTTGCAGGTAAAGTTGGGAAAAACTTTCCGGTCATAAAAGATGATTTATTGAATGCAATGCAGCTTGTTTCTATTTCAAATGGAAACAATTATTACTCAGTATCATTAATTGATGCAGCATTTAAGAATGTATATGATAAAAGTAAAAGTTTCCGGTTTGAATCAATAATTAATTTTAATAAAGCCAAAAGCTTGCTGCTCTATTTAGTTGGAATCAGTATTGTTGTCTCGGGTTTGGTTTTATTTGCCCCGGGAATCAGCTCTGCTTCAAACAGGCTTGTGAATTTTAATAAAGAATTTATTGCCCCGCCAAAGTTTACCTTTCAAGTAACGCCCGGCAATTCTCAAATAACAAAAGGCGAAGATCTTTTAATAAAAGTTAAAATAATTGGTGCCAGACTTCAAAATATTTCTCTCGGGATAAAAGCAGAAGATCAGACTAATTTTGAAATAGAAAATTTAACTGCTGATTCAACCGGCAATTTTAATTTTGAAGAGAAGGCAATAAGAAATTCGTTTAAATATTTTGCCGAAGCCGAAAATATTAAAAGTAATGAATTCAAAATAGATGTAATAGATCACCCCATTATTAAAAACCTTGATGTCAAAGTAATTTCACCTTCATATTCAAAAATTGCTCCTGTTGTTTTATCCGACAATGGAAATATCAATGCTTTGGTTGGAAGCACTGTTGATATAAAAATAAATTCAACAAAAACTCTAAAGGAAACAGAACTTCAGTTCAGTGATTCAACAAAACAAAAATTAAATGTTAATGACAATAATGCTTCAGGAAAGTTTATAATTAAAAAGGATAATAATTATAAAATTATTCTAACTGATGAAAACGGAAATAACAATTTATACCCGATAACATATAACATTAAAGCTTCATTGGATGCGTATCCAGGTATAGAAGTTTTAGAACCTAATAAAGATGTTACTCTTGCAAATGATAACCGGCTTCCATTGTATTTGAAAATAAACGATGATTATGGGTTTACAAAACTGCTTCTTAAATACAGATTGGCAGCATCCAAATATGAACCTCCGCAAAATGAATATAGTTCAATTGAAATTCCAATAAATAAAAACGATAAGGAAATTAATGTTAATTATATCTGGAATCTTTCACAGATGAATTTAGCGGTTGATGATATAGTTACTTATTATCTAGAAATTTTTGATAATGATATAATAAGCGGGCCGAAGTCAACAAAATCAACTTCATTCAATGTGCGTGTTCCTTCGCTTGATGAAATTCTTGCAAAAGCAGATAATTCTCAAGCTCAGTCTGAAAATGACCTTAAGGAAATTTTAAAACAGGCGGATGAACTGAAAAATAATCTTGAAAAAATAAATCAAGATTTAAAAAAAGATTCAAAAGAATTAACCTGGGAAGAAAAACAAAAAATTGAGAAAAACTTGGATCAGTTCCAAGACTTGCAAAAGAAAGCTGAAAAAGTTAACGACCAGATGAGCAAAATGCAGCAGGATTTACAACAGAATAATCTTCTTTCAAAAGAGACGCTGGAAAAATATATGGAACTTCAGGATTTGATGAAGGAGCTTAACAGTGAAGATATGAAGAAGCTGATGGATAGAATGCAAAGCATGCTTCAAAAGCTTGACCGTAATCAAATGCAGCAGGCAATGGAAAATATGAAACTTAATGAAGAAGTTTTTCAGAAAAGCATTGAACGTACTTTGAATTTATTAAAAAGAATTCAGATTGAACAAAAAGTTGATGAGCTGTTAAAACGTGCAGAACAAATGACTAAAAAACAAGATGAGCTTAAGAATGAAACAAATCAAAATGACTTATCAAAGCAAAGTGAAAAAGATAATTTGAGCGAGAAGCAGGATGAATTATCAAAAGATCTTGAAAAGTTTAATGATGAATTAAAAAAACTTGAAGATAAAATGAAGTCGTTTGACGATATGCCGAAAGAAGATCTTGCAAAAATGATGGATGAATTTGAAAAACAGCAGAACCAGGAAAAATCAAATGAAGCTTCTAATGATATACAACAGAATCAGAAACAAATGGCACAGCAGAATCAGTCTCAAGTCAGCCAAAACATGAAGCAAATGGGCCAGCTAATGCAGCAGCTTCAGCAATCAATTAAGCAGCAAAATCAGATGCAGACATTTACTGATATGATGAAGATGATGGATAATTTAATTAATCTTTCCAAGCAGGAAGAAGACTTAAAAAAGAAATCTGAAAACCTTGATCCAACTTCATCCTCTTTTAATGAAAATGCACAGAAGCAAGATGAAATTTCCAGGAATCTAGATAGGCTTTTGCAGCAGATGTCTAATCTGTCTCAAAAGACATTTGCTATTACTCCTGAAATGGGAAAATCTCTGGGCGATGCAAAAAAACAAATGAATCAATCAATCCAGTCGATGCAGAATAGAAACGGGAACATGGCGTCGTTAAGTCAGGGTGAGGCTATGAAATCATTAAACGAGGCAGCAGCAATGATGAAAGGTTCAATGGAGTCTATGATGCAGGGCGGGGGACAGGGCGGGATGATGTCTCTTTTACAGCAGCTCGGAAAATTATCTCAGCAGCAAATGCAATTAAATAATTTAACCCAGCAGCTTCAGCAGGGAATGCAAAACCAGGGCCAGCTAAATATGCAGCAGCAAGCCCAATTGCAAAGATTAGCGCAGCAGCAAGAATTAATTAAGAAATCTATAGAGCAATTAAATCAAGAAGCGAAAGAATCGGGTAAATCAAAAAGCATGGCGGGAAATTTAAACGAAGTGATGAAAAAGATGCAGGAAGTTGTAACTGATATGCAGACAGAAAAGCTGGATGACCAATTAGTTCAAAAACAGGAAAGAATTTTATCCAAGCTGCTTGATGCACAGCGTTCGATAAATGAAAGAGATTATGAAAAAAAGAGAGAATCAAATTCAGGCCAGGATATTGTCCGTCAATCTCCATCAGATTTAAATTTATCTTTGCAAAAAGAAAAAGATAAAATTAGAGATGAATTAAATAAAGCAATTAACGAAGGCTATACTAAAGATTACGAAGATTTGATAAGAAAATATTATGAAGTTTTGCAAAAGGAAAATACTGTAAATCAATAATGGTAAATAAGGATATTATTTTCTTTGAAATCTAAATTTCATTTAATGAAGAATCTAAATTCTTTATGATTTGCTGCTCAAACCAAAGTAAACAGAGGATTCTTTTCTAAATAAAAAGTAAGAGACTAAAGCAAGCAGCAGAAAATGAATAGTTAATTCAAGTAATGAGTGAGAGATACTATAAATCACATGATACGCTAACCATACTACAAGAAGCCAGCGTGCCCAATTAAAACCTTTTAGCATAAATACGCCGGAAACAATCGCTATAATTCTGATAAGTGCAGCTAACGAGATCTCAGTAAAACTTTGAATTATATGCGGGTCGCTCAATTCTAAAAAGCCGCCCACAAGCGATAAAATTCCAACAGCAATAAATAACCAGCTTATGTAAATTATGGATCGCGGCCGCTTAATCATTCAAGAATATGTTAATAAGATGATTTCTAATTAACCAATATAGTGGTTACAGAATGCATCACACCCTGACAATAGCAGTAAAGATAATAGCGATTATTGCATATAGTAATTTAGATTTCATAAATTCACCGTATATTTTAATAAAATATTAGCTCACAATTATTAACACCAGCTATCACACCCGGAAAGAAGAATTAACGTAAGAAATAAAATAGTAGAATGTATTATCTTATATTTTAACATTATATATCTCCTAAAATTATTTGGGTTAGTGTGAAAATAAATTTCTGGATCTTCAAAGTCAACAATAATCTAATTTAATTTGTCAGAGTTAAACCGGATCTATATGGACAAAAACTTGTGAAATGTCAGGCAATTTCATGATCTCATTTCTTACATCTTCCCCAATATTGTGTGAGATTTCGGTTGTCTCATTTTTATTTACTTCGATATGAATTTCAATATGGAATTTGTTTCCAACGTAATATGATTTCAAATCATGCATGCCTTTTACTCCTTCAACTTTTAACGTTTTGCCGGCTATTTCTAAAATTATTTTTTGATCGGCGGCTCTGCCCATAAGGTAATTAATATTTTCTGCAGCAATTTCATAACCGGATCTCATAATTACAAAAGCAATAAAGATCCCTACTATACCGTCAAGTGAAGGGTAACCAAATTCAATCCCGGCAACACCAATTAAAGAAAGTGATGAGGAAAGGACATCGTTCAAACTGTCAACAGCGCTGGCTTTTAGTCCCGGGCTTTTAAATGCTTTTCCAACCTTTGATTGATAACGCATTAAAAGTAATTTAACAATTATTGTGAGCACTAAAACTAAATAAACCGGAAGGGATATTTCAAGACTTGTAGGGGCCGTAATTCGTTTGATTGATTCTTTGATTATTTCAATTCCAACTATGGCAGAAAAAAGTGCGATAATAAAAACAGCAATCGGCTGCGCAGCATGGTGCCCGAATTGATGTTCATTGTCCGGTTTTTTTAAAAATACGTGTACACTATACATTATCGCCGCAGAAGAAACTATATCGGATAAAGAATTGACAGCATCAGAAATTACGGCAATTGAATTTGACATAATTCCAATAAATCCCTTAATTAAAAAAAGGAAAATATTGGTAGCTAATGATAAAGTTGTAGCCCGTTTTAATACTTTTGCCATGAATAAAAATAAGTGAGAAATTATTAAAAAAAAATTATTTGGGAAGAAAAAATGCTCCCTATTGTTTCTTTATAATCTTTGCTTCGTGATAGGATTTTAATTACAAACCCAATTCACAAATGGAATTGGGTTTGTTGATATAAAGCTTTTATCATCAAATAAACTTTCAGTTTTCGATCCGGCAGCTGCCGGACTCAGACTGACATTGTAATGTTGACCATAGAGCAATTATAAAAACAGCGATTGGCTGTGCAGCATGATGCCCGAATTGATGTTCTTCATCCGGTTTTTTTAAAGAGACATGAACGCTATACATAATAGCAGCCGAAGATACTATATCTGACAATGAGTTTACAGCATCGGAAATTACAGCAATAGAATTAGATATAATGCCGATAAAACCTTTAATAAGAAAAAGGAATATATTGGTGACTAGTGAAAGGGTAGTAGCCCGTTTTAATAATTTCGCCATGAATAAAAATAAGCGAGAATTATTTTAAAAAAAATTGTTTTAGAAAGAAAAATGTTGATAGCACTATTATCAAAATTCCTTGGATATCACAAACTATTTCGTGGTCAAACATTAAATTTTATCCTGTCATGAAATAGCTTATGACTATCCTTGAAGGATTGAGATATCAATGTTAAGTCTTTCTCTAAACATTCTCCCAATTTCTCTATTGATTTTTAATGCTACTATTTAGATTAGCATTATTTTCTTCCTCTTATAACTAAAGCTTTAGTTAAAATATTTGTAAACCGGTTACCAGCAATAACTATATTATTATCTTTTATATTCATTGAATATAATCTATCATTTTGGTTTAACAATTCTGAATATTGTTTCCAGCTTTAGCCCGTTATAATGCCAAACCATGGCAATATCACCTGCTAAAAAAATATCATTAACAGCATTTCCTCTTATTCTGTAGGCAAAGTTTTGCATGTTAAATAAATCTTTTATTGCTATCCTTGTATCCAGAGTTGAATGCTTTACGACTCCGTTTGCTATTCCGGTTAGAAAAAATTCTTTGTTCTCATCTATCCACATAGACGAAACAAATGAATTATATGGAAAATCATTTGCTGCAGAACTTCTTTCATAAATCTTTTCCCACTTATTTCCGTTTAATCTTAGGATGACACTATTTCCGTCACTGTCATTCCACCCGCAAGCCCAAACTTCTTTTCCATCTGGTGTTCCATAAATATCTGTTAAGTTTACATCTGTATTTGTTTCCATCTTTGTAAATGTATTTCCGTTATAGCGAGTTATTGATCCATTGCTGCCCACAAAGAATAAATTACTTGATGATGTTCCCCATATTTTATTAATACGCACCTTGCCTTTCTTCTACCCATTCATTGCTCCATAAATTTCCATTAAATCTTGCATAGCTTCCGGCATCAGAAAAAACCCAAATATCATTATTTGAAAAAGCTTGAATACATATTAGCCGTGTTGGATAAATAAATCCCCCAAAGTTAGTAATCTGAATTGCAACTAATTCCCATCTATTCCCATTCCAGTGTGCAGCATTATAAACAGTGTCACTGCCAAAACGTTCATAAAATTGTCCTACTATCCAAATGTTATTTTCATCTATTACTGCGGCATCGAGTGCGTAGCTGCCGTAATCTCCTACTGTCTCTACCTCCCAGGTAATATTGTGGCTGGTTGTGTCGAGAGTTGTAAACTGGATACTGGATGTTAGATTCTGGATACCGGATGCTTGTGCTTTAATTGTGTAATCTTTATTTGGCAGAAGTGAATCAATATAAAGTATAGTATCATTGCTCGAGAGAGTGTAATTACTTTTTAGCTTATCATCAGCATATAAATTTATTTGTGCTGGTAAATTAAGGTTTTCTGTTTCAAGCTTTAGCCATGACTCAGTGCAGCTTACATCTTCAACTGATAGCTTTAATGCATAGCTTTTTGCCGGCGGCAGATCTGTTGTGTTACAGCCGAAATTAAAGATAAAAATTATGCAGATTGGTAATAATAATTTCTTCAGATTTAATGAATTTCCCTCTATACAAATTCTATTACTATAATCTAATTAATAAGCTATAAAAAAAATAAGTATGATTACCTAATTTTTAATAACTCACGATAAACGATCTTTGTTAAGAAAAATTTCATAAATATTCTTTATGAAAAAAAAAGAAGAGAAATTTATGCGCTGGCTATTATTATTTTCCCACATATTAAACCCCAGGTTAGCAATTTTAATTTTTATTTCCGATTGACAAATAGTGCAAAAATAAACGCTAAATCTAAATTAAATTTCTGTTTTGTGCTATAAGGAATTGATAAATAATATTTTGAATACAAAAATATATTTTTTGAAAAATTAAATACTAAATATTATCACTTAAACATTCAGTCTTCGATCCGGTAGCTGCCGGACTCAGATTGACATCGTCGTGTTGACAGGTCGAATGATGAAAGTATCTCTAAACATTTTTTGTTTACAGAAAATTATTTTGCAATGCAAATTCCCAAATATTCATATTTTTTAATTTCACATTAACCTACGATTGATTATTTTTATATCTAAAAGTACGGAACAATTCATTTTATGAATAACTTAAAAGGGAGCTTATCGTGAAAGCATTAAAACTTCTTTCAATCTTTTCTCTCATCGTTTTTATGATGGGCTGTGGATCTGGCAATAAAGTAACAGTCACAAAATTTGACCCGCAAGGTGAAGTTCAGAATCTTACCACATTTACAATCGAGTTTTCGGAAAACCTTGCCCCTGCAGATGTACAGGACAAATGGCTTACCGATCAATTTGTAATTTTTGAACCGAAGATTGAAGGAAAGTTTAAATGGACTTCAGGAAACACTTTAATTTTTTCTCCCGATTTTCCTCTTGAAGCTATTCAGGATTATAAAGCAAAAATAACGGATAAAGTATTATTCAATTCTAAATACTCTTCCGATTTTGATACTTATGAATTTCATACCCCGGATTTTGATGCTAATAAAGTCGAATTTTATTGGACACGAATTCCAAACCAGGATTACAAATTAAGTGTTCAGGCAAATTTATATTTCAACTATGCTGTTACTCCTGAGCAATTGAAAAATAATCTTGAAATAACAAGAGGCGGGGAAGAGGTAAAAGAATTTCAAGTTGTTTCAGATAAGCCTTCAGAGGTGATGGCTATAAATTTAGGCGAAGTTAAGCAAACCGATAGAGAGCAAAAGCTGATTATAAAAATTAAAAAAGGATTGAAATCGGTTATTGGTAAAAAGCCTTTGCAGGATGAAAGAGAGTTTTCACAAAATCTTCCTCCAATTACCAAGCTGGCTATTACATCTGTTTCATCCGGCTTCGATGGTTCAACAGGATGGATAGTCGTATCAACCACACAAACAGTTGATGATAAGCAAGTTGCCGATTATGTAAAAGTAACCCCTGAGAAAAAGCTTACCTTTACTGTGAATGAAAATCAATTCAGAATCGAAGGAGATTTTTCTGATGTGCAGACGGCGCATTTAAAAATAAATAAAGGCTTGCCCGGTTTGTACGGCGGTCAGCTTGAATTTGATTACGAACAGGATGTCGTACTTGTTAATATAAATCCGTCAATTAAATTTTACGGATAAAGAAGGAGTTTACATGATGCTTTCAGGGCAGAAGAACCTGGAAGTAAATGCTGTAAATGAAACCGGCGCTGAAGTGGAAGTCCTTCAGGTATTTAAAAATAATCTTTTACACTTCTTAAACAGCAATAGATATAATTATTATCGCTATCATCATAATGATTATGGTAATGATGACGATGATTATTATTACTATGACTATTATGGAGGTAATAGCGAGTACAGCGTCGGAGAATATGGGAAAGAAATTTATACTGAAAAAATTAATCTCTCCAATAAGAAAAACTGGCTTCAAAAATTTACTGTTAATCTAAGTAAAGCTTTAAACCAGCAGCGTAAAGGAATATTTGTTGTTAATGTTCATGCAACAAATGATAGATGGGAACGAGATTCCAAAATGATTGCCATTTCAGATTTGGGAATAATTTGCAAAAGCTCTGAAGATGAAATTATGGTTTTTGTTAATTCAATTGCAACTACTGAACCGGTAAAAGATGTTCAGATAAATATAATTTCTACCAACAACCAAACCATTCTTTCCGGCAAAACGGACGATGATGGAATAATAAAGTTTACGGGAGTAAAGGCGAAGATTGAAGGATTCTCTACAAGATTAGTAACTGCCGAAAAGGATAATGATTTTAATTACCTGGATTTATCCAGCACTCAAATTGAAACCTCAAGGTTTGATGTCGGCGGTATTTATCAATATTCAGAGAACTATAACACCTTTATTTATTCAGACAGAAATCTCTACAGAACAGGAGATAAAATAAATTTAGTTGGAATAGTGAGAAATGATAAAATAAAAATTGTAAAAGATATTCCTATCATAATAAAAGTAATTACACCAACCGGTAAAGTTTTTGATGAATTTAAAAAGACGTTGAATGATGAAGGCTCATTTGAGCTTTCATTTGATATCCCAAATTTTGCTCAGACCGGCAGGTACAATGCAGAAGTTTATTCGGGCGGAACCCAATTGCTTGGAACTTATGGTTTCAACGTGGAAGATTTTGTGCCTGATAAAATAAGAGTAAGAATTAAAACAGATAAAGAAAAAGCACGTCCCGGAGAAATTGTCACAGCAAATCTTGAATCCGAATTTTTATTTGGAGCAAAAGCATCCGGGTTAAAATATCAAAGTGAAATTCAGTTAAGATACAGGCCTTACGTCAGTAAAAGATATTCGGGTTATGATTTTAGCAGTTCCTCGATAAAGAATTCCAGGGTTGATGATATCCAGAGAGATGGAACGCTTGATGAAGATGGAAAGGCGATAATATTAGATACTATACCTGATAAATTATATTCCGGAGGATATTTTTACGGGAATATTTATGCAAGTGTTTTTGATCTAACCGGAAGAACAGTAAATCAAACAGCAAGCTTTAATGTTTATCCAAATGATTATTTCATTGGAATTAATTCAGAGGGATATTATTTCGGCACGAATGAAAAATTAAATTTTAAATTGGTAGCTGTGGATCAATATGATAATCCTGTAAAAGTTTTTAAAGCAACTGCAAAGCTGGTTAGATATGAATGGCAGACAGTCTTAAAGAAAAACAGCTACGGGCAATTTTACTATAATTCTGAAGAGAAGGAATTTGATGAGTGGGAAAAACCGGTTGATATCTCCGGCGGCCCAAAAGATTTTTTATTTTCAGTTTCCAAATCCGGCAGATATCAATTAAGAATATCAAAAGAGGGAAGCACAGATTATTATCGAACGAACTTTTATGCCTACGGATGGGGCAGCTCTACAGCTTCATCTTTCGAAGTAAATAAAGAAGGAAAAGTTGATTTAGTTTTTGATAAGGAAATTTATAACCCGGGCGACAAAGCTAAAATATTATTGACCGCTCCGTTTTCCGGTAAAGTGCTTCTAACTGTTGAAAGAAATAATGTATTTGAACATCGTTATATCGACATTGAAAACAAATCAACTCAAGTTGAAATTGATGTTAAAGAAGATTTTATGCCTAATGTTTATGTAACTGCAACATTATTCAAAAAGCACACATTGAATAGCGGTACTCCTTTTTTTGTTGGCCATGGTTTCGCTTCCATGAAAGTGGAGAAGAAAGAATACCATCTGCCGGTTGCAATTACAGCACCTGAAAAAATTAAACCTAACACCAAACAGCAAATCAAAATTAAAACAAGTGCTGAAAAAAATATTTATGTCACTCTTGCTGCTGTTGATGAGGGAATTCTTCAGATAAAAAATTATGAAACTCCTGATCCATATAAATACATGTATGCAAAACGGTCATTAAAAGTTGGCAGTTATGATTTGTACAAACTGCTGCTGCCAGAAATCATTTCTCGCAATTCTTCAACCGGCGGTGACGGTGGTGCGGAAGAACAGGAGCAATTGAAAAAGAGATCTAATCCAGTTACAGCTAAAAGATTTAAATTACTTTCTTTCTGGAGCGGCATAGTTAAAACAAATAGTGATGGAATAGTAACCATTCCGCTGGATATTCCTCAATTTATCGGGGATATTAGATTAATGGTGGTTGCATTTTCCGGCCCAAGATTCGGAAGTGCAGAGGAGCATATTAAAGTTGCAGATGATTTAATTCTTCAGCCGGAAATGCCGCGATTCTTATCTACCAACGATACCTTAAACTCTTCTGTCTCAATTATAAATACAACAGCAAACGAAGGTAATGTGGAAGTCAGATTGAAAGTTGAGGGCCCGTTAAAAATAGTTTCATCTAATAAACAGTCGGTTACAATTCCTGCTAATTCTACAGGCAGAGTAAACTTCAAATTATGCAGCGGAGAAAAAGTTGGAACTGGGAAAATTATTTATGAAACTTCGGGAATTGCACAAGTAAAAGATGAAACTGAAATTGGAGTTCGCCCAATTTCTCCTTTCTTTGTTGAAAACGGATCGGGAAATATTAAAGCTGGAGAGACATTAAATCTTGAAATACCAAAAGACTATGTTGATGGAACACAAAGTGCTTCGGTTACCATAAGCAAATTCCCGGCATTGAAATTTGCAAAACACTTGAAATATTTAGTCGGCTATCCTTATGGCTGCATTGAACAAACGGTTTCAAAACTTTTCCCGCAATTATATTTTGAAGACCTGGCTAAATTAATTGCACCTGATTTGTACAGAACAAATAACCCGGTTTATTATGTTAATGAAGGAATTAAAAAAATCGAATCTATGCAGTTATATGACGGCTCAATTGCATACTGGCAGGGAGGCGATTACACCAATGTTTGGGGAAGTGTTTATGCTGCACACTTTTTAATTGAAGCAAGAAAAGCAAGATTCAATGTTTCGGAAAGCGTGCTTTCTAAGCTGCTTAATTATATTTCAAAAGTAAGTAAATCAAATGGCACCTATGATTACGTTACTTATTCTAATAATAAGAGGACAGTGATTAAAATTGCCAGTAAAGAAATTTTATATGCTTTGTATGTTTTGGCTCTTGCAGATAAAGGTGATATCGCTACAATGAATTATTATAAAGCACGTCCGCATTTATTAACGAACGATACAAAATATCTTTTAGCAGGCGCTTATGCGTTGTTGGGGCAGTGGAATACTTATTATGAGATGATGCCGGATTCATTCATTCCGGAAAAAACAATTAGGCTTACTGGCGGCTGTTTTGATTCGGAGATAAGATCGAATGCAATTATGCTGAATGTTCTTTTGGAAGTTCAGCCGGCAAGCGAACAGATTCCTTATATAATTAAATTTCTTTCAAATAATGCCGATATGATTTATTCAACCCAGGAAAGATCATTTACATTTCTTTCACTAGGGAAAGCTGCCAGCATAAATTCAGGAAGTAATGTGAATGTAAAAATTAATTCAAATGGGAAGACATTAAAATCGTATGATGGAAAAGATGTTACTGTCGATATTCCTAATCCAAACAAAGCACAGGTTTCATTAAACGCATCGGGTAATGGTGAAGTTTATTATTTCTGGAATACAGGCGGAATAAAGTTGAATCAAAAAGTGAAAGAAGAAGATTCGAATTTAAGGATTAGGAGAGCATATTATGATTATAGAACAGGGCATCCTATTCTAAATGGAACTTTTGAGCAAGGACAATTAATTGTTTGTAAAATATCTTTAACCGGGCTGGAAAGATCAGCAGAAAATATTGTAATTACAGACATGGTTCCTGCCGGATTTGAAATTGAAAATCCAAGGCTTTCAGCTTCAACTAAATTAAACTGGCAGCCGAAAAATCCTTTGTACATTCAATATATGGATGTTCGTGATGACCGGCTGCTATTATTTACAACTTTATACAGCAACCAGACAAAAGAATTTTATTACATGCTTAGAGTAGTAAGTAAAGGTACTTTTCAATTACCTGTCATCGGTGCCGAGGCAATGTATGATCCTGAATTTCATTCATACAATGGTGCGGGGGTTGTAAAAGTTGTAGAAAGTACCAGGTAGTCATTTCGACCGGAGGGAGAAATCTGTTATTGGATATGGTAAAAGATTTCTCAATCGAATGCTCGTTCGGAATGTTACATAGGAAATAATTGACATCAATTTAAAAGATTGCGTCGTCGAAGACTCCTCGCAATGACAGTATGGAATTAGATGGTTATTGAAAAATTAAAACATATTTTAGATTCTAAGTACCTTGAAGCGGTAATTTCCTCTTTTCTTTTCTTATTGCTGTTAGATGCATTGTTTCCATTGCCACCAACAAAGCAATATTCAAAAGTTGTATTGGCAAAAGATGGAACAATGCTTTCCGCTTTTCTTACATCCGATGATAAATGGCGAATGGAGACAAAGCTTAATGAAGTTTCTCCCGATTTAATCAAAGCAATAATTACAAAAGAAGACTCCTGGTTTTATTGGCATTATGGTGTTAATCCTGTTTCAGTTGTCCGTGCATTATTATCCAATATAAAATCCGGCCATGTTGTATCGGGTGCTTCAACTATTTCGATGCAGGTAATTAGAATTTTAGAGCCTGGAGATAGGACCTATTTAAACAAGTTTGAGGAATTGCTGCGGGCAATTCAGCTTGAATTTCATTACAGCAAAAAAGAAATACTTGAAATTTATTTAAGCCATCTTCCTTTCGGAGGAAATATTGAGGGAGTAAAATCAGCTGCCTATGTTTATTTTAACCAGCCCCCTTCAAAGTTAAGCCTGGCTCAATCTATAATGTTAGCTGAGATTCCAAATAATCCAAACAAATTTCGTTTAGATAAAAATGTTTCAGCGGCACTTAAAGCAAGAAACTTACGCATTAAAAATTTTATTAAGGAAAATGTATTTCCTAAAGAATATTTGGAAGATGCCTTACATGAACCTTTAATAACAAACCGTTACGAAGTGCCTTTCCTGGCTCCGCATTTCAGCAACTTTATTAATCAAAATTTCAAAGGCGACAAAATACAAACTACTTTGGATTTAGAAGTTCAACAGAAAGCAGAGAATCTTCTTTACAATTATGTTAATAGAGTTAAATCAATTGGAGTAACAAATGGAGCAGTTTTAATTATTGATAATAGAACTCATTCAGTTTCCGGATACTGCGGCTCTTCCGATTATTACAATATTAAAACTGATGGACAGGTAAATGGTGTTATTTCTATTCGGTCACCAGGTTCAACATTAAAACCTGCACTTTACGCTCACACATTCGATCAAGGATCAATTACGCCGCAAATGAAGCTGCTTGATATACCAACTGATTATAGTGGGTATGCACCAGAAAATTATGATTTACAATTTCACGGTGATATAACAGCAGCTAATGCTTTGCTTTGGTCGTTAAATGTTCCCGCAGTTAGATTACTTGAAAGCACTGGATTAAAAGAATTTATTAATTTATTAATCAGCTGCGGTTTTAAAGAAATTAAACATCAAAAAGATATTTTGGGTTTGTCGGTTATTCTTGGCGGCTGCGGTGTTACATTGGAAGAATTAACTTCCATGTATTCTAGTTTTGCATCTGATGGTAAGCTTTATAAATTGAATTATATTTTATCGGATGAAAAAAATAAAAAGCGCAAAAGTAATTTTCTCCCCTGAAGCTTCGTATTTAATAGCAGATATTTTATCAAACAATTATCGTCCTGATTTCTCCAACGACATGGTTAATAAATCTACTTTACCGCGCATTGCATGGAAAACGGGAACTTCATACGGAAAAAGAGATGCCTGGGCAGTCGGTTTTAATCCTCGATATACAATTGGAGTTTGGATGGGCAATTTTGACGGTAAAGGTTCACCGGAATTATCTGGGGCGAATATGGCTGTACCCTTACTTTTTGATTTATTTAATTCAATTGATAATAATTCAAAGAAAGAATGGTTCAGTAAACCAGATAATGTTCTTAACTAGAAAAGTATGTGCAGAGACTGGTTTACTTCCTTCAAAATTTTGTAAGCATGTAGTTGACGACGAATACATAAAAAATATTTCACATAATAAAGTTTGTGGTTTATACAAAGAAATTTATGTGAATGATGCAGAGACTATGGAATATTGCCCTGATTGTATACCTTCAACAGGTGTAAAGAAAAAAGCTTACCCAATTTATGATTCTGGATTGAGGTTGTGGTATGATAAAAATAGTGTAGCGTATTTAAAAGTTCCTCCACACAATCCAGTATGCCAAAAAAGATTTACCGGCAAAGGGTTAAAAATAATTTCGCCTTCAAAAGATTATGAGTATTACATTGAAGAAAAATCGGAAGAAGGAATTATGCTGCAAGCCGTTTCCGAGACAGGTTCTTCAAAACAGTTCTGGTATGTAAATGATAGATATTTTAAAACTTCCAGGCCGGGACAAAATGTTTTTTACAAACCGGGAAAAGGGAAAATAAAAATATCATGCATAGATGACAAAGGCAGAGAAGCTGATGTTATGATAACTGTGAAATATTTTTAACACTCCAATAATCTTCTTCATACCAAGTAATTGTTAATATTTGTAGAAATTTATTTGCTTTTTAATTTGTACAGACACATATTTAAAAAAGTTTTAATAAGTTAAACATAAATACTTCCCCTAAAAATAATTCCACTTTTTGAATAGAATAAAACTTATTAAATCGGATATAAACGATTAATTATAAATTTAAGAATTAAAATTATAATGGCTGCAAAGGAAGTATCGTGCAAGACCCTTACTATATTTTTTAACAATTTGGAAGAGAACAATATTCCGCTTGAAATATTATGTGAAGGTATTCCTTACGATTTGGAATATTTGAAGAATAAAAATGAAGATATAGAATGGGAAGTTCTTTATAAAATATTATTCAATATCAGAAAAATATCGGATAATGATGATCATTTTGTAAATCTCGGAATACAAATGGTTCAAAAAAGAGCCTACCCTTTTTTTTCATTAATCTCAGGATTATTTCTGAATATAAAAGATGTTTATTATTTAATTAATGATCCCAAAAAAGGCATGGGTAACCGCCACGTCAAATGTGTAAAACCTACTACAAGGGAAATAGAAAATGGGCATTTAGAAGTTACCTTAGAATTACCGGACAATTATATAATAAGCAGAGAATTCTTTTTGGTTACCAAAGGTTTTTTTATAGCACTGCCTTTATTTCTTAAATTAAAATTTTCAAAAGTAATAATGCATGAAACAGATCATGGAGCTGTTTATAATATTTTTTATCCTCAAAGCAATAAAGCTTATTTGTGGTTTCGAAATATATTTTCCATGCCTTCTTCAAAGCGGGCTGCAATTACAGAATTAAATGATGCTTATGAACTTCTTTATGATCGATTTAATCAACTGGAAGACAGCAAAACCAAAATTCAACTTCAAGCCAAACAGCTTGAAACCGCATACAGTATTAGCCAAATTATAACTAGTTGATTTGGATCTTGACCTCACTCTGAAAGCAGTGACGAAATCACTTGTTGAGGTGGCGGAATTCAAATCAGTTGAGGTAACTATTGATACAGTTATGGAAGGTGAACATATTAAACGTTTTGTGTTATCAGGTACTGCACCATTTGAGTCGTTGCAATTTAAACGAAAATTGGATGCGCGTGGAATAAGTGTGGGCGAGATATCTCTTTGGACGGACACAAACACTAACTCTGAAAACGTAAAACAACTTCTGGATTATATAATTCCAACTATATCGATGCAGCTTTTAAGTGCAATATCATTTAAGCTTGTAGATGATTATCGCAATAATTTAGAGCGAAAAGTTGGAGAAAGAACTGAACAGCTTAATAATGCTAACAAAGAACTATCAACATCATTAGAAAAGCTTAAAGAATTAAAGATTGCTAGAGACAGATTTTTTGCCAGCATTAGTCATGAATTTAGAACTCCCCTAACATTAATTCTAGGGCCAAACGAAAGTATTTTATCTAATTCAGGGGAAGAAGAAACAAGAAAAAAAGCTAATCAAATAAAACAAAATGCAAACAGAATGCTTAGTCTTATCAATCAGCTTCTAGATCTTGCCAGGCTTGATGCAGGTAAGCTAAATGTTCATGTATCAAAAGGAAATATCGTTTCGTTTATTAAAGGAATAACAATGTCATTTGAATCATTAGCTGAACGAAAAGGAATAAAATTATGCATAGATTCATCAGATGATCTAATTGAATTATACTTTGATCAAGAAATGATGATAAAGATAATGACTAATCTCTTATCAAATGCATTTAAGTTTACTAAAACCGGAGGACAGATTACTGTAAATATTTATGAAAATGGAGTAGAGTTTGTTGAAATAAAATTAAAAGATACGGGAATTGGAATATCAGAATCAGAGCTTCCGAAACTTTTTGATAGATTTTATCAGGTGGATAGTTCTCATACAAAGGAGTACGAAGGAACTGGAATTGGTCTGGCTCTTACAAAAGAATTAATTGAATTGCATCATGGAACGATAACCGTAAATAGTAAACCTTGGAATAATGATATAGGTGAAGTCGGCTGGACTGAATTTACTATTAAGCTGCCTATTGGCAAAACACATTTTAATGATAATGAAATTATTGACAAATACGAACAAATGGAAGATGCTGCAAAGGTTGGAACAAAAATTTCTTTTGCAAATGGATTGGAATCACAGTTAAAGGAATTAGAGCTTATTAGTAACCAAAAAAAATATATACCGCCTAAACCTTACAAGAATATTAATGAAGAAAAAACTCTCATCTTGATTGTGGAAGATAATGCAGATGTTAGAAAATTTATTATTGACTCATTAGGAAATGATTATCAAATAAAAGAAGCGTCTGATGGAATGGAAGGATTAAGCAAAGCCTTGGATATTATTCCTGATTTGATTATTACCGATATTATGATGCCAAAAATGGATGGTAATGAACTGACAAAAATTTTAAAGAATGATGAGAAAACAAGTCACATTCCGATTATACTGCTTACGGCAAAAGCCGGGCAAGAAAGTAAGATTGAAGGTTTGAAATTAGGGGCGGATGATTATCTTATAAAGCCATTTGATACAAAAGAACTTAATATAAGAGTTAAGAATCTTATAGAAATAAGAAAAAAGCTGCAAAAAAAATATAGTGGAAATGAATATTTAGAAAATAAAAATCGAAAACTCACTTAACAATTTGGATGAACAATTTATAAACAGAGTTATAATAATAGTTGAGAATCATCTTGCTGAGGAAGAATTCAGTATAGAACAATTAAATAAAGAAATAGGGATGGGGAGAGTACAGGTCTATAGAAAAATGAAAGCATTAACCGGAAATTCTCCAAGCAGATATATCCGAAAGATTAGATTAAATAAAGCTTTAAAAATGATAAAAGAAAATAAAAATAATATTTCTGAAATAGCTTATTCAGTGGGTTTCTCTACACCCGCATATTTTGCAAAATGTTTTAAGGAAGAATTTGGTTATTCTCCAAGTGAGTTTGCCCGATAAATTATTCATGCATCTAATTACTTGCATCACAAACAACAATTTTACTTCATTTATATAACCTACACTAAATTAAATAATTAACTCTTGTATGTAGCATAGATGCTAGTTTTTGTAGCATAGCTGATATGTATCTGCCTTCCATATTTTGTTTATTGAACTACGTTTTTCCAAAATATAAATTCAGAGTTGTAAAAATTTCTTTTATGGTTTTTATTTTGCAACTCTAACAATCTAGTTCGATAAGAGCATTACCAACCGACTATAAAAAATAGATAGAGTAACTAACAAAGTTTAAAAGAATAATCATTTGATAAATGGAATAATAATTTATTAATCCATTGAAACAAAAAAGGATGGTTCAAATATGGAAGTTGTTGAACTTGGTTTTATTTATCTATGGTAATTAAAATGATTTGGTTTAATGTTAAAATATAAACCCAAATTATGCATTAGGGCAAAATCAAATATTAAATTCTCACACTGAATATTATGACATAGTCAAGCAGTTTTTAATAAAACCGGATTAATAGATTTATAATTTTCAGTATATGCAACTCCGGAATTTAAGACAGCAAAAATTATTTTAAGTAATTTATTCTCAATATTGTTTAATACTAAATGTTTATTCTTTCCTTCGGCAACTTTACGAAGGAAATATTTCTTAAAAGTTTTATTATGTGTTCTTACAGATAATGCAGCAAGATAAAGAAGCTTTCTCAACTTAGCCGGCCCAGCTTTTCTTGACCTTGGCGGCTTATGCAGCGATGTTCCGCTGGTTTGTTCATAAGGGCATATTCCACTATAAGATGCAGTGTGTTTATAATTAAGATGCTCTGTAAATCCTTTTGTAAGTACCAGCATATTAGCAGCTAGCAAAAGGCCAACTCCGGGCACGGATTTGATCAGAGAAATTTTATTCTTGAAGGAATCATCTTTATCAATTAAGGATTTAATTTCTTTATCTATGTGCTTTATATGTTCTTTGAGTTTATTTATGGTTTGCTGGTAAATCTGGTTAGCCAGAGGAGTTTGATAATACTTGTACTTAAGAGTTTTAAGAGCATTTTGATTGGCGGTCATTTGAGTAGTTAAATGCTCACGTGTAGTTAAAAGCACTTGTATTTGCTCTATAATCTCATCCTTAGGCTTCCAGAAAGAAAGTTTATCTGTATAGCGGTAAGCATACTCTGCAATAGAAAGTGCATCAATAAAATCATTCTTTCTTGGAGAGTCCTTGGTTTTATTCTTGATTTTGTGAGGAGCTTCAATAGCTATTGAAAATCCTTTGGATGCCAGAAAATAGGAAAGATTTTCAGAATAAACACCGGTAGCTTCCATACAGATGATTAGTTCTGATGGTTTGATGCTATGCTTAGAAAGCAGAGCGGTAAAATCATTAAAACCATCAATGTTATTAGAAAATTTTTGTTTAGAGAAAACAAGATTATCTGGCCTGGTAATGCAGCTAGCAGAGAAATCCTCTGCTGAAATATCAAAGCCGGTAAAATATTTAGTTGTTTGCATTGTCATTTGTTCTTTTTAATAAAATACCCCAAGTGGTATGAGCTTACTCCATTTTAATAATCTTTTTATATGGAAATATTATTTAGCTTTAACCACCAAGCAACCGGGTCTTAATCAGCGTTTAGGTTTCTCTTGAGTCTGTCCTAGACTTAATCGGTTCCTTGGGTATTTTATTTAATCCTTATTTTAGTTTATAAATATTTCTATAAATTTATTATTATTTAATATATAAGTCTAATGGAGCCTGTCGAAGTGTAAATATATTCTGAAAGACCAGTTTTCGACAAGCCCAGACTGACAAAAATTTCTAATGTATAATTTGGGATAAATGATTTTAAGTGAATTACTTTGTAATTAATGAAAGGAGCCTTCTATGAAAATCGATACAGAAAACAAATGTTACCACTCAACAAGCAAATTGTACAAACTGTCAAAATTTACTAACGAAATAGAAAAAATTTTAAGTGTAAATAAATTACTATTTTTTATGATTCTAATAGTTTATGCAATTTGTTCACAACAATTAGTTGCTCAAACTATTGGAGTAGAAGAATCTTGGATTAAAAAAAATTATAGCGGTGATTTCAGAATATTTGAAGGCACCCATAATTTGACAGTTGACGGTTCTGGTAATATTTATATTGTTGGAGCAATAAATGCAGTATCTCGTTTTAGAGAAAATTTAGATTTTGCTACAATAAGGTATAACTCAAGAGGTACATCTTATTGGATAAGAAGATACAATGGTCCGGGAAATGGAGAGGATAAGGCTACAGCTATAGCAGTTGATGGCTTAGGTAATATTTATGCTACAGGATATAGCACAAATGAGTATAACAACACTGATTTGACAACAATCAAATATAATTCGCTCGGAGTGCAATTATGGGTACAACGATATAATGGAACTGCAAATGGAAGTGATAAAGGTAAAGATATAAAAATTGATGCATTAGGTAATGTTTATGTAACGGGTACTGTTGTAACGCGTACCGTCTCTACAATTGTAAGTGAATCAGATTTTGTGACCATTAAATATGATAATCGAGGTGTACAGCAATGGGTTAGACTATACAATGGAACCGGCGATGGGGATGACAAAGCTAATGCCTTAGCTTTGGATTCTCGAGGTAATGTTTATGTTACCGGTGAGAGTCTGGGGTTAGAAGGAAATTATGACTATTTAACGATAAAATATAATTCTTTGGGAGCTGTGGATTGGGTCCATCGTTATAATGGCCCTGGTAACAGGGATGATGCTCCTTATGCAATTGCTGTGGATGAAGATGAAAATGTTTACATAACTGGGGGGAGTGTAGGAGATGGAACTGATTATGATTTTGCAACAATTAAATATAATTATTCAGGGGCAATGGTTTGGCTTAAACGATATGAAAGTAATAATAGGGTTCAAATAGCTATATCAGTAAAGGTAAGTAATTCCGGAAATGTTTATGTGGCAGGAATTTCTGATGAGTTAACAACTGATAGAGATTATGTTACATTAAAGTATAATTCTGACGGTGAACAGCAGTGGGTTAGAAGTTATAATGGACCACACAATACCTGGGATTACGCAAGAGATTTAGTTATCGATCGATTTGAAAATGTTTATGTTACAGGTCTCAGTGAAAATAGAGATGGTGATTTGAGTACAGCAGCCACAACTCTAAAGTATAATTCCATTGGGACGGAAATATGGAATATTAAATATAAAGATCCGATATACAATCATGGGGCCGCTATAGCAATTGCTTTAGATAATTATAACAATGTTTATATCACTGGATATACGAAGGGTGAAAGTCACACCAGTTATAATGACTTTGCTGATTATTTTTTAACAATAAAATATTCTCAATTTAATTATACAATAATCAGCGATTTGGAAGATGCAGCAAATCATATAGCTGATTTGCCAATCAACAATTTCTTCAGATTGATTTTAAGAAGTGAAATGAATTTAGTATCGTTTAGTTATAAAAATGGAAATTATGACGACACAAAAAAATATATAAATGCAATAACATGGGAATTAAATTTCTTAATTAAAAATGATTATTTAAAGCAAGAAACTGCGGCACCGATATTAAACATACTTTCTAAAGTTCTTAATGAAATAGATCCCCAGCTTCAAAAACAAATAGTTAGTGAAAATAATACAGAACAACCAAAAGAATTTAAGCTATATCAGAATTATCCCAATCCATTCAATCCAGAAACAAATATTGGTTTTGATATTAAGGAACCCGGATTAGTAAGATTATCAATTTACAATTTGTTGGGACAGGAAGTAAAAACTTTGGTTAATTCAACCATGAGCGGCGGTCACCATCGTGTAGTTTGGAACGGGACAAACAACAATGGCAATCACGTAAATAGCGGGATTTACATTTGCAGATTAAGTACAAAAGAAGCAGCATTTACTAAAAAGCTAATGCTGCTGAAATGATGAAATTATAATATAAAAAAATGAATTCATTCCTATAAAATTCTTGAACTTAAACTTCCTATTTCAAAGGTAATTGATATGAAAACAGAAGTACTTTTCCTTAATTTCATTTCAGGGGATAGTAATAATCAATATGAAAATTATAAGAGAGATTTATACAGAATTAAGAGGGCAATAAAATATTTTATTTATACATACACACCTTTTTTTTTGATGTGCACTATATTTTCAGCTCCACAATTATATTCGCAGAATTTTTTCAATGGAGTTAATAGTTATTTGAGTCCAGCTATTAACAGCCATAATTCTATAGTTAAATTAGATGAAGATTCTCTGAAACAGTCATCATGGTATAGTGAAGTAACGAAAAAGATTCAAGCCGAAGAATATGACCTCACATTTGATAAAAAAGAAAATCATTACATATCTCCCAACAGAAAGCAAAGACTTCTATTTACATATTATGTGGATGGTTTTAGTGCAAAACCATTAATTACAAATGATATTTTATCAAAAGACAAAAATCCAACCTTAGCGGAAAATGGAAATCACTTCAAAAATTTAGATGATTGGAATGTAGTAATTCACCTTGCCAATTATGGAAGAGATGAAAAGACTCTCATTTTTAATGGCAAAGAACTACATATAAATAAGGGAGGGGCTTCGATAAAAGACAAAACATTACGGATTGAATATATAAATAATGAAAAAGGAATGCGGCAGAATTTTGTACTTAATAAAAAACCGGATGGAAATGGCGAGTTAAAGTTGTATATAAGCATAGAAACAAAACTTCAATTTAATTCAAGCCCGAGATGGATTATCGTTTTCGGATAGTGAAAATAAAACTGTAATGCGCTACAATGAATTGAAAATATTTGATGCATCAGGTAAAATAATTAAAGGGGAAATAAAAAAACTAAATAATCATAAAGCAGAGATATGTGTTAATGATAGAGATGCAAAATATCCGCTAACAATTGATCCTCTTTCAAGCACAGCAGATTGGACTGCAATTGGAGAAAACAATAGTGATGAATTTGGTGTTTCCGTAGCAACGGCAGGTGACGTAAATGGTGATGGATATGGTGATGTTATTGTTGCAGCCAGAGGTTATTCATCATTTAAAGGCAAAGCATATTTATATTTGGGCAGTTCTACAGGCCTTTCTACTACAGCAGATTGGTCCACAACTGGTCAATTCAATTTTGATAATTTTGGTATTTCGGTATCTACTGCCGGTGATGTAAACGGGGATGGTTATAGTGATGTAATTATAGGAGCTCAGGGGTATTCATCGTTTACAGGAAGGGCATATCTATTTAGTGGAAGCAGCAGCGGTTTATTAACTTCAGCAAGTTGGGCTGTAATTGGAGAAAACAGCAATGATTATTTTGGAAGTTTGGTATCAACAGCCGGCGATGTAAACGGAGATGGTTACAGTGATGTAATAGTTGGTGCAAATAGATATTCATCTAATACCGGTAAAGCATATATATACTATGGAAGTTCCGGTGGATTGTCTATTTTAGCAGATTGGACTGCAATAGGAGAGAACAGCAATGATAGATTTGGCGGCTCAGCCTGCACAGCCGGTGATGTAAATGGTGATGGTTATAGTGATGTAATTATTGGAGCTTTCGGATATTCTACTACATCAGGTAAAACATATCTCTATCTTGGAGGCTCAAGTGGTCTTTCAACTACAGCGAGCTGGACTAAAACTGGTGAAAATAATCTTGATAGATTTGGTTATTCTTTCTCTACAGCTGGTGATATAAATGGTGACGGTTATAGCGATGTGATTATAGGGGCATATGGAAATAATTCAAATAGTGGGAAAACATATCTATATCTTGGTAGTTCAAGTGGATTATTAACAACAGCGGCATGGACAGCATCTGGTGAAAACACCGGTGATTTTTTTGGATACAAATTATCAACTGCTGGGGATATAAATGGTGATGGATACAGCGAAGTAATAGTAGGTGCTTATAGTTATTCATCTTCAGCAGGCAAAACATATTTATTTTATGGTGGGGCCGGCGGGTTATCAACTACGGCGGATTGGACGGCAGTTGGAGAAAATAGCGGTGACAATTTCGGAATATCATTATCAATAGCTGGTGATGTTAATGGTGATGGGTACAGTGACATAATTGTAGGAGCAAATGGCTATTCTTCTTCTACAGGTAAAGGTTATTTGTATTATGGTAATTCCGGCGGGCTGTCTACTTCAACAGGTTGGACTGCAACTGGGGAAGACATTTTAAATGAATTTGGAATTTCTGTAAATACAGCTGGAGATGTAAACGGAGATGGATACAGTGACGTAATTGTTGGAGCTTATAGATTTTCATCTTTTACCGGTAAAGCTTATTTATATTATGGTAGTTCCAGCGGATTATCCACTACTGCAGATTGGACCGCAACCGGGGAAAACATAATGGATTATTTTGGTTTATCTATTGCAACTGCTGGTGATCTAAACGGAGATGGATACAATGACGTAATTGTTGGAGCTTATAAATTTTCATCTTTTGTTGGTAAAGCTTATTTATATTATGGTAGTTCCAGCGGATTATCCACTACTGCGGATTGGACTGCTACCGGTGAAAATAATGGTGAAGAATTTGGGTTCGACGTTTCTACTGGAGGTGACATAAATGGTGACGGATACTGTGATCTTATAGTAAGTTCTCCAGGATATTCATCTTTTACCGGTAAAGCTTATTTATATTATGGTAGTTCCAGCGGATTATCCACTACTGCTGATTGGACAGCAACTGGTGAAAATACAGATGATACTTTTGGTAATTCAATAGCAGCAGCTGGAGATGTAAATGGTGATGGTTTCAGCGATGTAATTGTTGGAGCTTATGGATTTTCATCTTTTACGGGTAAAGCTTATTTATATTTTGGCAGTTCAAGCGGGTTCTCTTCAACAGCTGATTGGACGGTAACAGGTGAAAATAACTCAGATTATTTTGGTGCTTGTGTTTCCACAGCGGGTGACATAAACGGTGATGGTTATAGCGATATAATTATTGGCGCTGAATTTTATTCATCATCTAATGGAAAAGCTTATTTATATTTTGGCAGTTCAAGCGGGCCATCTGCAATAGCAGATTGGGATGCGACGGGCGAAAATAATAATGACCAATTTGGTATTAGATTATCCACAGCCGGAGATGTAAACAGTGATGGCTATAGTGATGTTTTAGTAAGCGCCAACGGATATTCGTCTTTTACAGGTAAAGCTTATCTGTATTATGGAAGTGCTGTAGGATTGTCGACTTCGGCAGATTGGACTGCAACTGGTGAAAATAGTAGTGACAACTTTGGTGTTTCAGTATCTTCAGCCGGTGATGTAAACGGAGATGGCTATAGTGATATAATTGTGGGGGCAGATTTTTATTCCGATTACACGGGCAAAGCCTATTTGTATTATGGAAATTCCGGCAGCGGATTGCAAAACAATGTGCAGCAATATCAGCCTTCAAGCATTACTATAATTGGACCTAATGGCAGTACAAACACGGATGGTAATGTACGCTTATCCGGTTATGCAAAAAGTCCCTTCGGCAGGGCAAAAGGCAAACTGGTTTATGAATATAAAGAAACAGGTATTCCTTTCAGCGGGCAGTACAGCACTCAATCAATCGGTTCTCAAAGTTCATTTACAGATTTAGGTGCTGCCGGCATACAGCTTAATGCAGATGTAAGTTCAATCCCACCTTTTAAAGCATACAACTGGAGAGTAAGAACGGAATACAGCCTTGCAGGTAATCCTTATCAAAAACTTAGCCCCTGGAGATATTATATTTCTTATCAACCTCTTTCATTCGGAAGCTTTAAGTCGCAAACCGAACCTTTGCCGGTTGAACTGGCAATATTTACAGTTAAAATAAATGGAAGCAAAGTAGAGCTAAATTGGGAAACAGCCAGTGAAGTAAATAACTATGGATTTGAAATAGAGAGAAAAAGTTTGTCCCAGCCTTCCCAAAGGGAAGGAGTGAAACCAACCTTCGATAAAATAGGCTTTGTAAATGGAAGCGGTAATTCAAATTCAATAAAAAGTTATTTATATATAGATGAAAATCCTGTACATGGAAAATCAGAGTATAGGTTAAAACAAATTGATAACAATGGAGATTTCAAATATTCAAATATTGTAGAGGTTTCAATTAACAAACCGGAAGAGTTTGCTCTGTATCAAAATTATCCTAATCCATTTAATCCAACAACAAAAATAGAATATGATTTGCCTTCCTCTGCAAACGTAAAGCTTGAAGTTTATAATTCAATTGGGCAATTGGTAGCCATGCTATTAAATGAAACTAAAGAAGCGGGATATTATTCAGTTGAATTTAACGGAGGCAAACTTTCAAGCGGAATTTATTTCTACAAATTACAAGCAGGCAATTTTTCAGAAGTTAAAAAATTTGTTTTAATGAAATAAAAATTTCAACATGTTAGTTCAGCTTCATCTTAATGTTTGTTAATAAGTATAATTAGAAAAAATTAAATAAACCAAGTAGGGTAACATTATGAAAAAGGCAATTATAAATTCATTGTTGTTATTTGTGTTTATTGTAATTAATTCATTTCCCCAAGTCCCGCAAACAATTAGCTACCAAGGGGTATTGAAAGATAATAATGGTGCACTGGTTAACAGCTCACAAGCCCTTACATTTAAATTGTATAAAACAGAAACCAATGGAAGTGCAATTTGGACATGAGACACAAAGTGTTGATGTTAAAGATGGAGTATTCAATGTAATATTGGGAACGGTAACACCATTAAATATCTCATTCGATAAACAATATTGGTTAGGCATTTCAATAAGTGGAACAGAATTAGAACCGAGAGTAGAATTAACATCTTCAGCATACAGCTTAAATGCGAAGACAGTTGAAGACAGCAGTATCACTACAGAAAAAATAGTTGATGGTGCAGTAACTCAGAATAAATTAGCAGCAGGAGTAAATTTGCCACCAGGCGGAACGGCCGGAGGTGACTTAACAGGCAGTTATCCGAATCCAACCATAAAAAATAACTCAATAAATTCTTCAAAAATAGTAAACGGTTCTATAGGAACAGATGATATAAGTGATGGAGCAATAACAGAAAGTAAATTAGCTACAGGTTTAAGTATTCCACCAGGAGGAACAGCAGGCGGGGATTTAAGTGGGAGTTTTCCAAACCCAACAGTAACTAAAATAAACGGCAGAAGCGTAGTAAACACAGCCCCTACAAACGGACAAGTTTTAAGATGGGACGGCACTAATTGGGTACCAGGCGATGTTGAAGTAAGCGGCTGGACAGACGGAGGGAATAAAATTTATAATACCAATTTAAATGATAAAGTAGGCATAGGAATAAACTCTCCCACAGCTGGTTTGCATGTAAATAATAATGATGGTGTTTTGTTTGAAGGTACTTTCGGCAGCGGGACTATACCCAGAGAAGGTGCCGGAATAAGAATGATGTGGTTCCCGAATAAAGCTGCTTTTAGGGTTGGGAACTTAACCGCGTCTGGAACAGATTATTGGAATGAAGATAATATTGGTATTTACTCAGTTGCTATGGGTATTGATACAAAAGCTAGTGGAGATGGTTCAACAGCCATGGGTGACAATACAACTGCGAGCGGTAATAACTCAACAGCTATAGGTGACAATACAACAGCAAGCGGTGTTGCCTCAACTGCTATGGGAATAAAAACAATAGCAAGCGGTGATTACTCCATTGCTATGGGAAGTAAATTAATAGCAAACGGTATTTACTCAACTGCTATGGGTACTAACGTTTCTACAAACGGCAAAGCCGGTACTTTTGTAGTTGGGGATGCATCAGTAACTTCAATTAATACATCTTTATCCGGTCCATTTTCTAACGACCAAATGATGATGAGATTTGCTGGTGGTTACAGATTGTGGTCTAACTCTACTTATACAACCGGTGTTTATATGACTGGAGGTACAAGTGGGTGGGTAAATATCAGTGATAGAAATAAAAAAGAAAACTTTACTGAAATTGATGGTGAAGAATTATTAAATAAAATTAAAAATCTTCCGGTTACAGAGTGGAATTATAAAAATACAGATCCATCAATAAAATATGTTGGTCCGGTGGCACAAGATTTTTACAAAGCATTTCATTTAGGTGGCAAGGATAGTTTAGGAATAAACAGTATTGCGATAGACGGAATTAACTTAGCCGGGGTAAAAGCTCTTGAAAAAAGAACCGGGGAACAAGAAATAAAATTAAAGAGTCAAGAGAAAAGAATCAAAGGGCAAGATGAAAAAATTAAAGAATTGGAAAAGCAGAATGCAGAATTAAGAAATCAGATTACGGAGGTTAGCACCAAAAATTTAGAAATTAGAAGTAAGAATTCAGAATTGGAAAATAGGATTGCTAAAATAGAATGTATTGTAAAAAGCGAAAAGTATGCTGAGGTAGTATCTACAAAATAAAACATAGTTCTAAAATGAAGGATAAAATAAAAAATGAAGAATAAATATAAAAATTTACTACTTATTTTTTTGTTTGTTTTCTTATTTACTACTTTATCTTTTGCTCAATACACAATAGAAAAAACAAGTGTGTTTGGTAACGGAGGTGGAATTATAAGCTCATCAAATAAAAGTATAAATGGTTCAGTTGCGCAAACATTTATGGGTACTTCAGTCAATACCAATAGTGAATTATATTCAGGTTTTTGGATGTGAATCAAACGTTAGTTGATGTGAATGACTGCAAGCTGGTAATTTTTCAGAAGTTAAATAATTTGTTTTATTGAAAAAAAATTTCAACATGGTAGTTCAACTTCATCTTAATTGTTTGTCAATAGGTATAATTAGAAAAAATTAATCAAATCATAGAGGGTAACATTATGAAAAAAGCAATAGCAAATTCATTGTTGTTATTTGTGTTTATTGTAATTAATTCATTTCCCCAAATCCCACAAACAATTAGCTACCAAGGGGTATTGAAAGATAACAATGGTGCACTGGTTAACAGCTCACAAGCCCTTACATTTAAATTGTATGGAACAGAAACCAATGGCAGCGCTGTTTGGACGGAATCACAAACAGTTGATGTAAAAGATGGAGTATTCAATGTAATATTGGGAACGGTAACACCATTAAATATCTCATTCGATAAACAATATTGGTTAGGCATTTCAATAAACGGAACAGAGTTGGAGCCGAGAATAGAGTTAACATCGTCAGCATACAGCTTAAATGCGAAGACAGTTGAAGACAGCAGTATCACCACAGAAAAAATAGTTGATGGAGCAGTAACACAGAATAAATTAGCAGCAGGAGTAAATTTACCGCCAGGGGGAACAGCAGGGGGAGATTTGACAGGCAGTTATCCAAATCCGACAATAAAAAGTAACTCAATAAATTCATCAAAAATTGCAAATGGTTCTGTTGGTACAGATGATATAAGTGATGGTGCCATAACAGAAGTAAAATTATCTTCAGGATTAAGCATTCCACCAGGGGGAACAGCAGGCGGGGATTTAAGCGGTAGTTTTCCAAATCCAACAGTGAATAAAATTAGAGGAAGAAGTGTCACAAACACTGCTCCTACAAATGGACAGGTTTTGAAGTGGAATGGCGTTAATTGGGAGCCAAGTGATATTGCCACAAGCGGGTGGGAACAAAACGGTTCAAGTCTGTATCCAATGGCGCTATCTAATAACATTGGAATTGGGACGAATAATCCTTCCAGAAAATTGCATGTAAAGGGTTTGGGAGACATAGTAAAAATTGAATCAACCAATTCAGATGCTTTAATTACAATAAATAATGATGGAGGATATAAAGGCTATATGGGCATTTTCGTTGGAGATAACGATATTGATATTGGAACTGGAGGAGGAAATGCAACAGGAAATTTAAATTTAGTTACGAAAAACATACCCAGAGTAACTGTCTCTCCTGAAGGTGATGTTGATATAAAAAATGGTGAATTAAATAGAACTTCAACTGGTTCAGCAAACTTACTACCTATTGCTTTTGGAAAGATTGATTCTGAAGGAAATATTATTTCCGGAAGCGGTAATTTTTCATGTGTTTATCATGGTCTAGATATCCATGATATTACTGCTCCCAAATATTATGAAATCAATATAAATAGTGAATACTATAACAACAATTTTTGCACGATCGTTAACTCAAGTGTATCTGATATTCTATGTTATTCTGAACCATCTAGTGATGGTAAACTATTAATTAAAAATAATAATCCAGGAGGAGGTGTTGGTTTTTCATTCGTTGTTTATAAACCTTAAAAACATATAGAATTTAGTGAAACAAATATGAGGTAATAAATGAGAAATAAAATTAAATTATATTATATCTTAGGTTTGATGGTAATTTCATTTCCTATTCATTTGAATGCACAGTATAAGATTGAAAGAAGTGTATTTGGGAACGGAGGAAATATTTTAAGTTCGTCTGATATTAACCTTGATGGGACAGTTGGACAAACATTTATTGGTACTTCCGTCAATACCAATAGTGAATTATATTCAGGTTTTTGGTATGTGAATCAAACGTTAGTTGATGTGAATGATAAAAACAAAGTTCCTAATATTTTTCAACTTTATCAAAATTATCCTAATCCATTTAATCCAAGCACTACAATACAATACTCTATTCCTTCAAATAAAAATTCGTCTGAAGGAGCAACTTTAGTTACATTAAAAATATATGATTTACTTGGAAGAGAAGTTGAAACTTTAGTAAATGAACAGAAACTTCCTGGATTTTATGAAATAAAATTTAGTGCTGCAAACCTATCGAGTGGAGTTTACTTCTATAGAATTAAAGCGGCAAACTTTGTTGAGACTAAAAAAATGATTCTTTTGAGATAAGTGTATGTCCTTTATCAATATTTAAAGAATCGGTATAACGCAAAACAAAAATCGACAGTTGTGGTAATCATAATAATGCAGATAATGTTGCGCTCGTTATTTCATTAATGAAATTTGATGGTAATACTTATAGGGGGTAATCATAGTGAAATTATTACAAGCTTAAATTATTCTCATAAATTTTAAATTTTTGTTTAAGTAGTATTTGAACCATTGTATAAATTTTTAATCTAAAAATAATGTATGATAGTGGAATAATTTAGAAAAATCTTAACATTTCAATTAATCACTTCCAAATTGATTTAATATTAAAAACATCATATTTTCATATCTTAATTATTTAAGAAAAAATTACAATTTCTGTTAAAATTCAAGTATTTTTGGAGTGAAAAAAATTAAAGCAAGAACTATACATAGCGAGAAAAAAACAACATTAAGAGGTGAATTAAAATTGAAGAACTCGCTGGTTGATGAATACAAGGAAAAGTTAAAAGCAATTTACGAAGCAGATGAAGATTTTATTTTTGAACTTGATGAAAACGGAATTTTTATTTCAACAAATGAATTCGGCCCAACATTATTAGAATATGTTGCCGATGAATTAATTGGGAAACATTTTTTTGATATAGTATCTCCCAAAAGTAAAAAAACTACTGCTAACGCATTTCAAAAAATATTAAGCTCAAAAAGACTTGTTTCATTTAATGCAATTATGCTAAGTAAATTCGGGAAAGAAATTCACTTTGAATTTAATTGCAAAGAATTATTTATTGAGAATAAATTATTCGGTATGATAGCAATAGGAAAAAATTTAAATCCTTTAAAAAATTATGAAGAAAGAAATTCAATTTTAAGTGCAGAGCTTGATGAAACAAATAGGCTATTGTCAATTGAAAGAAGCCGGTCAAGGCAAAAGAAAGCTTTGCTTGATGAGCTAAATAGACTAAAGAATGAATTTATATCAAATGTTTCGCATGAGCTGCGTACACCGCTTGCATCAATAATTGGTTTTTCAGAAACAATTTCAACAGATCATGAAATGACTCCGGAAATGAGAGACGAATTTAATAGTGTAATTTTAAAAGAAGGAAAAAGGCTTGCACATTTAATAAATGATGTGCTGGATATAACAAAAGTTGAAGGCAACCTTGTTGAACTTTACAGAAGTGAATTCGATATATTGAAATTATTATTAGATGTTATAGATTCTAAGTTTGAAACTATTAATACTAGCAAAATAGTACTTACAACTGAAGTGCCTGATGAACCTATAATTGTTAATGCAGATGCACAAAAAATTGAACAAGTGTTTAAGGAACTAATTGACAATGCTATTAAGTTTACGAAAAAGAATGGAAGAATAAGTATATTTGTGCAAAACCTTTATAAAGAGGTTGAGATTATTATTAGTGATACCGGGGTAGGAATTCCTGAAGAAGATGTACTGCATATTTTTGAAAAGTTTTATAGAGTAAGCCGGCCAGGTGCTGAAATTGCCGGAACAGGTTTGGGATTGGTTTTTGTAAAACATATTTTAGATATGCATAAAGGATTTATTAAAATTGAAAGCAAGCTGAACCATGGAACAACTTGTTTGGTTAAATTACCAAGACTACTAAAGTTTAATAAAATTTAAGGATGATAAGTGAGCAAATTAATTTTTATAGTTGATGATGAACTCGCTATTTCAAAACTATTGACATATTGGGTAAAAGATAAATGGCAATATGATGTGGAAGTTTTTTCAAATAGTGAAGATGCTTTGAAAAAGCTTAACTATGAAACCGGATTTAATATTACTTGATATTATGCTGCCGGGTTTAAATGGACTTGAAGCGCTTAAGAGAATTAAAGCATCAGATGAGAACTTGCCAGTTATAATGCTTTCTGCGCAGGGAAGTGTTGAAGTTGCGGTTGAATCAATTCGTTATGGCGCATTTGATTATTTTCCCAAACCGATTGAAATCCAGAAGCTTGAACCTGCTATAAAAAATGCAATCAAAAGTTACGACCTCAGTAGAGAACTTGAAAATTTAAAAGAGAATGTTAAAAGAGAGTACAGCTTTGATAATATAATTTCCTCCGATGGAAAAATGCAGGATGTTTTTAAATTAGTTACAAAAGTTCTTAATAATGATATAACTGTTTTGATAAATGGTGAAAGCGGAACAGGTAAAGAATTAATTGCAAGAGCAATTCATTATAATGGCAGAAGAAAAGATAAGCCATTTATTGTGGTGAATTGTGCATCAATTCCACGCGAACTTTTGGAAAGTGAATTATTTGGACATGAGAGAGGTTCATTCACTGGGGCACATCAACGTAAAATAGGAAAATTTGAATTAGCAGACGGCGGGACTTTATTTTTGGATGAAGTTGGTGAACTTGAAATGCTTTTGCAAGCTAAACTGCTTCGGGTAATTCAGCAAAAGGAATTTGAAAGAGTTGGTGGAAATGAATTAATTAAATCCGATGTAAGAATAATTTCTGCAACCAATCGTGATTTAAAGTTAGCCGTTGAGCAAAAAGAATTTAGAGAGGACTTATATTACAGGTTAAATTCTTTCCCGATTTTTATTCCACCGCTTCGACAAAGAAAGGGAGATATATTAGTTCTTAATTTATCATTTTATCGATACATTCAATAAAAAGCTGGATAAAAATATTAAAGGATTTTCTAAAAAAGCTTTGCAGCTTATTTATGATTATACCTGGCCAGGGAATATTAGAGAAATGGAAAATACAATTGAAAGATGCCTAATTATAACAGAAAGTGAAGTAATTGATGTTGATGATCTTCCGCCTCACTTAAAGTCTGGCGATTATTCTCCGATAATAGATGCGGGAGCCCCTCTTTTTAGTGATGATAATATTATTCCTTTTGAAAAACTCAAAGAGGAATCAATAAGGCATGCTTTAGAGGTTACAAATGGCAACATTGTTGAAGCAGCAAAAAAACTTCAATTGGGAAGAGCCACTATATACAGGTTAATGGATAAATATAAAATTGAAAATAGATCATCGGAATAAAAACATAAAAATAATTTTTAGGTGAAACTATATGGAATGCATAAAAGAAAAAGTTGGGGAAGTAACATATATACAGGTTAATATTTTACGAGCTACACTCTCCGAAGCAGAAGAGTTTAAAAATCTGTTGATTGCTACCATTGACGAAGGGGAGAGAAAAATTATTGTTGATTTATCAGAATGTGAATTTATTGATTCTACTTTTCTCGGCACATTGGTAGTGGCTTTAAAAAAGTTAACTGCTTTAGGAGGCGATCTTAGGTTAGTTGGTTTTCAGCCGGCTGTCCATTCCATGTTTGAGCTTACCCGAATGTATAGAGTTTTCGAATCATTTAAATCAAAGGAAGAAGCAGTAAAAAGTTTTTCCTAATCATCAATTAAATAGTAATAGTTTTTTTCATTACTGTTTTATTTTTCCGAATGAAATAGAATTCTGCCCTGATTATGAATAATGAAGAGAAAAAATCAATTCTTGTTATAGATGATGATTCAATAATCAGAAAACTTCTTGGCCATCATCTTAAAAATAATAATTACCAGGTATTCGATGCTTCAAATGCTGAAGAAGGTTTTCAGCATTTAAGAGAGCAAAAAATTGATTTAGTGCTGTGTGATGTTAGCATGGATGAAATGGATGGTTTTACATTCTGCCAAAAAGTTCGTGAGAATGAAAACCATAGAGTTTTACCTTTCGTTTTTGTAACAGCTAAAACTAGTCTTGAAGATAAATCAAAAGCACTTGAATCCGGGGGAGATGATATAATAACAAAACCATTCGATGTGGATGAGCTCTTATTGAAAGTTCAAGCATTGCTGCGGAAGGCTGATATTTATAAAGTTTATGGAGTTAAGAAAAATCTTGAACAATCATTTTCCGAAAGTGTACCTAAAGTTTTATTAGTTGATGATGATTTAACACTTTCAAAACTTTTTCAATATAATTTAAAAAAAGATGGTTTGGAATGTGAAACTGCTTCCGGCGTAAAGGAAGCTTTTGAAAAAATTAAACTTAATGTTCCGGATATAATTGTTTCTGATATTATGATGCCTGAAATTGATGGATTTAAATTTCGCCAAATGCTACTTGAAAATCCCGAATTTGAAATCTATCCCGTTTATTTTTCTTTCTGCAAAAGGAGAAGAAAAAGATATTCTGGATGGATATGATTTAGGGATCAATGATTACATTGTAAAAACGGCAGGCCCGAGAGTATTGGTTGCAAAAGTCAATACAATTTTAAAATCCTTAAATAAAGAAAGACAAAAAGTAGTTTCAGAACTTCATCAAGCAGCAGATTCATTGAGAGCAAAAGTTGTTCCTGATAAAAGCCCTGAAGTAAAAGGCTTTAATATCAACCATTGGCATCAGCCATATCAAGGTATTCCCGGCGGAGATTTTTTAGATTATTTCACCTTAGATGAAAACCGAATTGCAGTTATTTTGGGTGACGTGATGGGCAAAAAATGGGGCGCCTGGTATTTTGCTTTTGCTTATGCAAGCTATGTTAGAAGTGCAATGAGAGTTGTGCTTCAAACAGGTAAAGAACATTCGCCTGAGGAAATTTTACAGCAGGTTAATAAATCTGTTTATGATGATGCTAAGGTATCTGAAGTATTTTCAACATTATCAATTGTTGTAATTGACACAAAAGAAAAAAGCATTCAATATACCGGCGCAGGCGATTTGCCATTGATATATAAAAATAGCGTTACCAACGAAGTGAAGAATATAAAATCTCAAGGCCTTTTATTAGGCTTTGCTGAAACTGGAAATTACAGTTCTGTTAAAATAGATTTGAACCCTAATGATTTGATTGTTATGATTACAGATGGAATAATTGAATCAAGAAACAGAGATGGTGAACAATTCGGAAATTTAAAATTAAATCAAGTTATAGGTCAAATTTCTGCTGATGATGATCCATTGGAAAAAATTAAAAATGAGTTTTATAAATTCACTGACAGCAAATTTGAAGATGATATTAGCATAATAACAATTAAAGCTTTATAGCAAGCCTTTTTTATCCAACACTTTCCTGTAATTTTTCAGTTCTATCCGCAAGCTTTATCTGTTCAATCAATTCATTCAGATCGCCTTCCATAATATTTGAAAGATTATAAAGAGTTAAACCAATCCTATGATCTGTAACTCTATTTTGAGGAAAATTGTAAGTTCTTATTTTATCACTTCTATCCCCGCTGCCAACCATGCTTTTTCTTTGTGCTGAAATTTCTGCAGATTGCTCTTTTAATTTCAGGTCATATAAACGTGCGCGTAATACTTTCATCGCTTTTTGCCTGTTCTTCAATTGTGATCTTTCATCCTGGCATTGAACAACAAGCCCTGTAGGGAGGTGAATAATCCTAACCGCAGTTTCAACTTTATTAACGTTTTGTCCGCCTGCCCCGCCTGATCTGAAAATATCTATTCTTAAATCATTTGGGTTAATATCAATTTGAACATCTTCCGCTTCAGGTAAAACTGCCACAGATGCTGCCGAAGTATGAACTCTTCCGTTAGCCTCGGTTGCCGGTACTCTTTGAACACGATGAACGCCGCTTTCAAATTTTAAACTGCCGAAAACCCCATTGCCGCTGATTGAAAATACTGCTTCTTTTATTCCGCCTAAACCTGTGTCACTAATATCAATTACTTCAACTTTCCAACCTTTAATCTCAGCATAACGAGTGTACATTCTAAAAAGATCATCAGCAAATAATGCAGCTTCTTCACCACCTGTTCCGGCACGTATTTCCATGATTATATCTTTGTTATCGTTCGGATCTTTTGGAAGCAGAAGTAACTTTATTTCATCTTCAAGCGTCACTTTTTTTTCTTCAAGTTCTTCTAATTCAGATTCCGCCAGGCTAACTAATTCTTTATCACCACCAATTACAATAATCTCTTTGTTGCCTTCAATATTTTTTATAACATCTGAATAAGTTTCATAAGCCTGAATTATTTCAGTAAGCTCGCTTCTTTCCCGGCTCAGATTAACTACTTTTTCTCTATCGGATAGAACATCGGGATCGGATAGCTGTTGGTTAATTTGATCAAACTTGTTTTTTATTTTTTTTAGCTTTTCTAATAATTCCATGACCAATAATTTTTTTGTTCAATTACTTGCAAATATAGTAAAGTAGAGAGATTTTAACTAAGTAAGAATATTTCAAAAACAGGGGAACATTTATGCAGTACCGTGGAATTCCGACTTCAGTTCCTGAATTATTTAAGCAAATTTTTATAGTTTGGATTGCTTTATTGGTGGGGCAAACATTTTTTTTGATTTTTTGTTTTGCTTTAATGGTTTTGGGAAATAAAGAATTTAATACATCTCTTCAAAATATATTTTTAGTTGTTGGGATTTTCCTGCCTATGATTTTGATTTTTGTTTCATTAAAATTATTTAATCAAAAAATAGAAAACATTGATAAATTTAAAAGCCTCATTGATAAACTCATTGATTATAGAGCAGCGTCAATTATTAGATGGGCTATGATAGAAGTTATTGTGTTTGTAAATTTAGTTTTTTTTCTTGCAGCTGGAAATCAATATTATCTTTTAATAGGAATTTTAATGCTTGGTTAATTTGCATTAAATACACCAACGAAATTAAGAATTAGTTCGGTGCTTCAATTAAGTCAAAAGGAAATTGATACCCTCAATTCACGATAAAGTTTCAATAAAAAGAGGCTGATTAAAAGCATATTCATATTACAACCCAAATAGTGATGAGTTATAATTTTGATTCAACCAAACTAACTAATTATTTTAACATCAAATCTATTGACAATCATCCTGCTTTTATATCAGCCTCTATTCAATCTTGATTATAAACCCGGCATTAAGTAAACCGGGTTTTAATACCTTCAACCATTTACATCAGTTTCAAATATCTTATTTCAGCAATGTCATTTTTCTTGTAAACACCTGGCCGCTGCTGGTAGAGAGTCTATAAATATAAACACCACTAGCTAACCCAACACCAAGAGAAGAAGAATTGAAATTAATTTTATAGCTGCCTGCATCTTTAACTTCATTCAACAACGCTGCTACTTCCTTTCCTAAAATATTATAAACTTTCAAAGTTACATTTGTTCTCTCACTTATTTGAAAATTAATTATTGTAGAAGGATTGAAAGGATTTGGGTAATTTTGGCTTAATGAAAATGTTGACGGCTTTTCATTAATTTGAACCTGAACAATAGGGGAATATTCAAATGTTCCATCATAATCAATTTGCTTTAATCTATAATAATAAGTTCCGCTTAATAAGCTTTTATCCACAAATTGATATGATTGTGCATCGGTTGAACTTCCTTTTCCTGAAATAAAACCAATGTTTGAGAATTTAGTTTTATCTGCACTTCTTTCAATTTCAAACCCTGAATTATTTATTTCCGTTGCTGTTCTCCAAACAAGGCTGACATTTCCACCGGAAACAGACGCTGAAAATGATGTTAACTCAACAGGGACATTACCACTTACAATATTTGAGAAAAGTACTTGTCCTCGAATTTCACCGCCCGGGTGATCTGTTGTATGTACATTTAGATATAAATTATTCTTTAACAGTTCTGTAATCATGTTATCGGCAAAGCCAGTCCAGCTTCCTGTGGAAGTACTATCAGTGAACGTAATAGGATGAACAACTCCGCCGCCTGTACCAGCCGGGGCATTATGAAAATGAGCAGCAGTAAGATTGCTGGATAAACCAGCCACAGTAAGGCTATGATTAATTTCAGTTCCATTATTATCTAAAACTACCCAGCCGGTGCCGGTAGCATTTGTACTAACTGGTGTAGGTGTAACTTGATTGCCATCAAGAGAAGCAGTGAACCCGATGCCGCTTACAGGAAGTAATTGCCCTCTGATTTCGCCACCAGGATGAGCGAGTGAATGAACATTTAGATAAAGGTCTCCTTTTAAGAGCTTAGCAATGATAGTATCGGGAATATTATCCCAGGATCCGGAAGCGGTATTACCGTTGAAAGTAGCAGTAATAGGAAATACAACTCCGCCGGAAACACCTGCAGCACCACTATGAAAATGAGATGCAGTAAATGTGCTGTCAAGCTGCGCATAAGTCATTTGATAAGATAGAGAAGTCAAGTCGGCACTAAGTACAGCCCATGCTGTTCCAGTTCCATTTGTTGTTACAGGTGTTGGTGCTTCCTGAGCGCCATCCAAATTTGCGCTTAGCATAATATCGCTTCGTAGGATTACTTGCCCTCTAATTTCACCACCCGGATGATCAGTAGTGTGTACATTGAGATACAAATTATTATGAAGTAATTCAGTAATCATGTTATCGGCAAATCCAGTCCAGCTTCCTGTGGAAGTACTATCAGTAAAAGTGATAGGATGAACAACTCCGCCGCCTGTACCAGCCGGTGCATTATGAAAATGAGCAGCAGTAAGATTGCTGGATAAACCAGCCACAGTAAGGCTATGATTAATTTCAGTTCCATTATTATCTAAAACTACCCAGCCGGTGCCGGTAGCATTTGTACTAACTGGAGTGGGTGCAACTTGATTGCCATCAAGTGAAACAGAAAATCCAATGCCGCTTACAGGAAGTAATTGCCCTCTGATTTCACCACCAGGATGAGCAAGAGAATGAACATTTAGATAAATTTCTCCTTTAAGAAGTTTAGCAACGATAGTGTCGGGAATATTATCCCAGGATCCGGAAGCGGTATTACCGTTGAAGGTAGCAGTAATAGGGAATACAACTCCGCCGGAAACACCGGCCGCTCCGATGTGAAAATGTGAAGCAGTAAAAGTGCTGTCAAGCTGTGCATAGGTAATTTGATAAGAAAGCGAAGTTAAATCAGCACTAAGTAAAGCCCATGCTGTTCCAGTTCCATTAGTTGTTACAGGCGTTGGTGCTTCTTGACTCCCGTCAAGTTCTGCTGTAAACATTATTTGGGAAAATGTTGAACAAAAAGAGATTGATAAGAAAACGAACAAGTACCATAAAAATTTGAACATAGCGCCTCCTATAATTGATGGGTTTTTTAATACAATATTAATTATTGCATTTTTTTGATTAAGAGTTGGTTTGTATCATTAGTGTCATCTTTCTGTAAAAAGTGACACTAAAGTTTAAAATCATTTAGAATCAATAAAAATAGTCTAAATAATGCATTTTAAGAATCTGAAAAAAATAAAACTTTAATAATTTCAACTTTGTGATTAAACAGACATGAAAAGAAAAGAATTTATTTCTGTGATTGGAAAAGGCGGTATTGCAATTACTGTATTAGGCTGCCTGGGCGGATGCAATCAAGGTTCTAACCCTACATCACCTTCAACTTTAACTAATATTGATTTTTCTCTTAATTTAAATGAAACCGCTTATAGTTCATTAAATACTGTCGGAGGCTCGGTTAGCCATCAAGGTGTACTTGTTGCCCGCATCGATACAAATACATTTGATGCTGTCGCTCAAGCGTGTAATCACCAGGGTACAACGATTCAACTGGAATTAGGTAACCATAGATTTCATTGTCCAAATCACGGTTCTAATTTTGATTTAAATGGAAATGTTATCAATGGGCCAGCGACGGTGAATTTGCAAAAATTTAACACAGAGTTGAATGGAACAGTTTTAAGAGTATTCAGTTAATTTTTTTTATAATTAATAAGTCACCCCAGGCAATATTGAAAGGCGGTTGTCTCAAAAATAAATATACTTTCACACTGAGCTTGTCGAAGTGTGATTTTATGATATATTATCAACCTTCGATAAACTCAGTCTGACAATTTTGCGGTTATTGAGACAACCTCCTCATTATAAGTAAACATGTTATGTAATATGAGTTAATAATTTTTTTTATTTTACTTTTAAAAAAAATATATGAAAAAATTATTGATTATAATTATCATTGCTTTAGTAATGACAAACATTTCAAGTTCTCAGACAGTTGATCAAAAGTTAAAAATTGATTCTCTATTTTATAATTATACAATTCCTAATCCTGGTGCGGCAGTTGAAATTATTTCAAATGGTAAATTAATTTTTAAAAAAGGATATGGCTATGCATACCTTGAAGAGAAAATACCAATAAGCTCTCAAACCAATTTTAGATTAGCGTCTGTTTCAAAACAATTTACTGCAACAGCAGTTCTGCTTTTAATACAAAGAGGAAAGCTAAACTTTGATGATAGGCTTACTGATATTTTCCCGCGTTTCCCCAAGTACGGAGAAAAAATAACTGTTAAAAATTTACTAAATCATACATCCGGGTTAATTGATTATGAAGATCTAATACCGGATACAGCAACTATTCAAGTTACCGACCATGATGTTTTAGAATGTATGATGAGACAAGATTCAACATATTTTGAACCGGATACAAAATGGCAATATAGCAATACAGGTTATGCGCTTCTTTCTTTAATCATTGAAAAAATTTCCGGTGAATCTTTCCCAAATTTTTTAGAAGAAAACATTTTCTCCCCATTAAAAATGAATAGTACTGCTGCTCATGTTGATGGGAAAGATGTTATTAAAAATAGAGCTTACGGATATGACAGCACCGAAACTGGCTGGGTAAGGCACGATCAGAGTATTACTAGTGCAGTGTTAGGGGATGGTGGGATTTATTCAAATTTAGATGATTTATTTAAATGGGATCAATCATTATACTCTTACGATATTCTAAATAAAAAATATAGAATTGCTTCGATGACAAGAAGTGCCTTGAACAATGGAGATTCAATAGACTATGGCTTCGGTTGGCGTTTAACTACCTATAAAAATAATGAAATAGTATATCATACCGGAAGCACACAAGGTTTTAGAAATATTATTTATAGAATTCCTACCAAAGAATTTACAGTAATAATTTTAACTAATAGAAATTCCGCAGGAGAATTTGTAACAAAAGGTATAGCAGAAAAAATAGTTGATATTTATTTCAGCAAATATTAAGGATTAATTTCCTGTTTGATAATTCTCCCATATTAATTTATTATCCTGTCACATAAATTAAAATTATAAGAACCTTCCATTTAATAGTGAATAATTTAATATGAAAAAATATTTTTCCATTCTCGTTTTAGTTTTCACTTTGAGTATCAATTTTATTTTCTCGCAATCAAAAGAAAAATTGATTGATGATTTAATGATAAAATATTATAACTATTATCAATTTAACGGGTCTGTTTTAGTGGCAGATAAAGGTAAAATTATTTTTGAAAAAGGATATGGTTTTGCCAATATGGAATGGCAAATTCCAAATACACCTGATACTAAATTTAAAATCGGGTCAATTACAAAACAATTTACATCAATGTTAATTATGCAGCTTGTTGAAAAAGGTAAATTAAGATTAAATGAAAAGGTTAGTGAAATAATATCCGATTATCCTAAAAAGAATGGCGATAAAATTACTATTCATTATCTATTAACACATACATCTGGAATACCTAATTATACAGATTTCCCGGATTTTTTTAATAAGGTTAGTAGGAATCCTTATACACCGGAAGAACTGGTTAAAAGTTTTTGGGATAAAGATTTAGAATTTGAGCCTGGTACAAAATTTAATTATAGCAATTCCGGTTATATTTTGCTTGGCTACATAATAGAGAAAATAACCGGAAAACCTTATGCAGAAGTTTTAAATGAAAATATATTCGAACCTCTAAATATGATAAATTCCGGCTATGAAAACTTTAGTGAAGTTTTGCCGAAAAGGGCGAGCGGATATAATCGATTTATCGATCAATATTCAAATGCGCCTTATTTAGATTCCTCGGTGCCTTTTTCTGCTGGCGGGATTTATTCTACTGTAGAAGATCTTTATAAATGGGATCAGGCTTTGTATTCAGATAAATTATTATCTCAAAAAAATAAAGAGAAAATGTTTACCGGTTTTTTAGATGCGTTTGGAATGAAATACGCATATGGCTGGGGAGTAGGTAAAGAATTAATTGGTAAGGATAGTATTGCAATAATTCGTCATGGCGGTAGTATCAATGGTTTCAATGCATTATTAGTAAGGATAATTAATAACCAACAATTAATTGTTCTCTTAAATAATACCGGCAATACAAACCTTAATGAAATTTATGAAAACATAAAAAATATTCTATACCGTCTGCCGGTAAAATCACCAAAGCAATCAATTGTATTTGAGATGATAGATAAATTAAAGAAAAATGGAATTGAAGAAGTCGTTAATGTCTACAAAGAATATAAAAAAAATAATTCAGATTCATATACATTTAGTGAAGCTGAGATCAACTTATTCGGGTATAAACTTTTAAATGAAAAAAAATACAATGATGCAATCGTAATTTTTAAGCTTAATGTTGAAGAATATCCTGAATCGGCAAATGTATATGACAGTCTTGGAGAAGCCTATTTGGATGATGGGAATAAAGAACTTGCCATTATTAATTATAAAAAATCATTAGAGCTGAATCCGCAAAACGAAAATGCTAAAGAAATTCTGAAAAAACTTGAACTACATAATTAATTTTTCAAGTTAATCATCCATGCATGCCTTAATTGAAGCTGCTCAGGAGAAGCATCATTATTTATTTCAAACACATGTTTTATGGGTTTAGGTTTCAAGTGCATTGTGTCGGTAATTTCTTCATCGCCACGTTTCACTGTAATTGTATATTCGGTTCCAACCTTCATTTCTTTTATTTTATTTAAAATGCTAGAGTGGGATTTTAAATCTATTTCTTCTCCATTTAATTTATATAATACATCTCCTTCCTGAAGTTTATCTATAGGTTTGGAAATTATTAATTTACCATTATCATAAATGAAAATAATTCCCATTATAACATCTGAACTATCAACCCCTTTCTGCTCAAAATAGTTAATCCCGAGTTTATTGAAATATTCTTTTACCGGAAGCTTGTCTGTTCCTTTTATATAATCTTTAAAGAAATCATTTATTTCAGGAAAAGTTACATCAGTGAAATCATCAAAAAATTTCTCTTCGCTAAAAGGTTTGTTTGGCCCGTATTCTTTAGCAAGATGATTTAAAACTTCGCGAAGGCCCATTTTACCATGAGATAATTCAAGTAATCTGATATCCAGCAGTGCTGCAACCACTGCCCCTTTTTCGTAAATATTATAATATTGGCTAGATAAATTTACAGCATCTACGCCAAGTTTGGTTAAACTAATTGAAGTGTCGAATCTATCATTAGTATTTAACTTTTCAGAGATTTGATCTAAATATTCATTAAGAGTCATCAAGCTGTCTCTTAACTGTATTATATCCGAAGCCCATTCGGTTACACCTTCATAAAGCCAGAGATGCCGGGACATGACGGGATTTACAAAATTAAAATGTTCAACTAACTCGCTGTGAATATTAAGAGGAGTCACTACATGAAAAAATTCATGAGCAACAAAATCGCGTAAAGTCTTTTGATAATCTTTTGTTAACGGCTGCTCACGAAGAACATATTCGGAGCTGTAAGAATGTTCCCAGCCGCCTGCTGAGGCATCTCCAAAATAAAATAAAAAATCATAATGATCTACAGGCAAGCCTTCCATAAAATCACTTTCTGCCTTAAGTATATTCTCTATCGAAGATAATACATCCGATGATTTTATTAAGCCGGTTTTTGAATAAGTATAAACATCAACGTTTGTTCCCTGGATATTAATTGAATCTTTAGTTAATTCTCCTAATAAAATTGGTGAATCCACAGATTGGTCAAAATCCTTTGCTTCATAAAAACCATAATTATTTTTTCTCAAAGCAGTTCCAATTTGCCAGTCATTGGGATATTCCAATTTAATTTCTAAAGGCTCGGTTTGCATTTCTTTAATGTACCCAAAAACTGCCTGCCCATTTATCAAAACATGATCTTTTTCAATTGATGTTCCGGACATTTTATATATTTGATGTTCAGAGACAGGTGTATCAAACGTTTCTGCTATTTCATAATAAATTTTATTTACACTTTCCGGATCATTAAACTGCCATTGGTTAGTTGAGATATGTTCGGTTTTTAACTCATTGCCATCTTTGTCAAAAGCCTTAAATAATCGTACATATCTCCCAATGTCCATTGTTTCATAAGTGCCGGGAGCTGTGGCGGCAAATTGAAAAACATTATTATCATCTGATAATTTTTCAGGGTAAACAGTTACTTTGAACAAATCATCAGCTCTGTTATTCAAATCAACAATAAATTTTTGCTGTGAAAATAAAGTCGATGTTATAAACAGAATGGGAAATAAGAACTTATTTAAAATAAGCTTTCTCATATAATTCCTATAAATTATTGGGATTCTAATGAAAGATAAAACTTTTTTTTGAAATCTCTAATTGGCAACGTATATAAATTTAGAAATGTTTGATAGATATTAAATTGGTATTTAACGCAAGCTGTTATTGTATTCCTTGAATTGAAAATATTTTATCTGATAGTACATGAATAAAAAAGTCACAAAGTAACTCCAAATTCTTCACAAAGTTTCTCAAAGTAACATTTGAGTAATGTCAATTTATTCAAATTTAAATATCTTTTACAAAATTCATTATTACTTTGTGTAACATCGAGTTCACTTTGCGGGACTTTGTGTTACAAAAAAATCTAAGCATCGTTTCGAATTTATAAATTAGCATAATTTTATGCTGCTGAAATCTTCTCAATAAATAGTTAACTTTGCCAAACTAAAAACGAAAATAATTTAAATGAAGCAATTCGAAATACCGGATTTTTATAGAAGCACTTTCATTTCTAAAATTAAAAATTCAAGAAAGCTGAATGATCCAAAGAAAAAAGATTTTGAGCCAACTCTTTTGGATTTTGGGCCGGTTCAATTTTATATAGCCAGGCACTTTGGTTTTTGTTATGGAGTAGAAAATGCTATTGAAATATCTTACAGAACGATAGAGGAAAATCCCGGTAAAAAGATATATCTCTTAAGCGAAATGATTCACAATCCTTTTGTTAATGAGGATTTGCAAAGCCGCGGCATAAAATTTATAATGGATACTCATGGCAGCCAACTCGTCGATTGGAATGAATTGACAAAAGATGACATAGTAATTATTCCTGCTTTCGGAACTACTTTAGAAATTGAAAAGAAGTTAAATGAAATCGGAATTAATACAGTAAATTATAATACAACCTGCCCTTTTGTGGAGAAAGTTTGGAACCGTTCGAATCAATTAGGAGAGAAGGATTATACAATAATTATTCATGGTAAAAGCTATCATGAAGAAACACGTGCAACTTTTTCTCATACAGTAACAAAAACAGCGTCTCTTATTGTAAGAGATATTGAAGAAACAAAAATTTTATCCAAAATAATCTTAGGGGAAATTGAAAATCAAAAATTTTATTCAATCTTTAAAGGAAAATACTCCGATAATTTTGATGTTGAAAAAGATTTAATGAAAGTTGGAGTTGTAAATCAAACTACAATGCTTGCTACAGAAACTCAGGCAATTGCAGATCTTCTTAAAGAAACAATGATTAAAAAATATGGAAAAGAAAATTTATCCAAAGGATCCTTCGTACAAGATCATTTTGCAGATACACGCGATACGTTATGTTATGCAACTAATGACAACCAGGAAGCAACTTATGAATTGCTAAAGTGCGATGCAGATATAGCCATTGTAGTTGGCGGTTACAACAGTTCAAACACCAGTCATATTGTTGAATTATGCGAAGAGAAATTTAAAACATATTTTGTTTCATCTGCAAAAGAGATTCTTTCAAATAAATTAATTAAGCATTTCGATTTAAATTCAAAAAAAGAAAAGACAACGGAAAATTACCTTCCTCAAAATCAGCCCGTTAAAATTGTATTAACAAGCGGAGCATCATGCCCGGATGCAATTGTTGATCAAGTTTTACAAAAAATATTATCATTCTTTCCGAATGCAAAAAGTTCAGACGAATTAGCCCCTCCCACAAAGTGACAAGCAAAACCTCCCTAAAGGGGAGGCTTAAAGGCATATAAAATTTTTAGTAACTTAATTTTTACTAAACCTTAAAGGTTAAAGCGCCTTGGCTTTGCGAAGGTTGGGAAATATGTTCTGTCGCTTGCTTGGCCACTAAAGTCTTGATTAGCTGAAAGCCAAATTAAAAATGCTGGGTCATAATTACAATAGTTAATGGGCGATATTCGTCAGTCCAACTTTTGCAAAGCTAATGTTGGTGGCGGTTAATGTTTACCTTTAATAAGATCAACTGTGGATACTTTTGAAAAGGGACGATTTAAAAAGTCTAATAATACTAAATTAAACAATTCGGGTTTTTCAACGGTTCCAAAATGAGTTGCTCCCGGCATTACAAACAAATTAGAATTCGGTATGTTGTTAAATATTTTAATTGAATGTTCAAGTCTGATAACATCTCTGTCGCCTGACATAATTAATACGGGGCATGTAATTTTTTGCAAGTCCTTCTCGGTGATATTGGGTTGATAGGCTAATAATGAATAAAGCCTTTTTGTATTAAAGTTCTTTGTAGCTTTTAATGTGTCCATTACCAAATCATCAATTTCATCAAAGATTGCTTTCTTCCCCGGAAACATATTTGCACCATAAGTAGCAAGCTTAGAAATTTTGCCTGGGAAATTTATAGCAAGTAACAGCCCTAAAATACCTCCATCACTTTGTCCCTGAACAAATGCACTGTCTATATTTAAAGAGTCCAATAGAACTTTAATGTCATTGGCCATTTGTACGTAAGTCAATTGTTTTGTTGTTGTGTCAATTGATTTTCCGTGTGCTCTGCTGTCAATTGCAATAACCTTAAAATACTTTTTAAAGTATTCAATCTTTGCACTTGAACTTCTTATTGAACCTCCGCTGCCGTGTAGAAAAATTAATGGCTTTCCTGTTCCATAAATTTCATAGTAAAGATTTATACCATTAATTTTTTTATAGTTTCCTGCTTCCTTGTTATCTCCATAATTTATTGAATATTGACTTTGTGCATGCAATATGTTGATTGCTGAAATAAATATTAAAAAAACCAAAAGGTTCTTAGTTATTGTATACATTTTTTCGTTTGTTAGAGTGTTGCGTTTAATTGCCACCAACTTAAGTAGAGACGCATGGCGATGCGTCTCTACAACAGAATGAAATTATTTCAATAAGATCATTTTATTTTTGCTCATTCCTAAAAGTCCTCCTTTGGGGGATTTATCGCATAGCAATCACTATGCGAGGGGGCTTAGTCTTACTTCAATAAAATCATCTTATGAGATTTTATAAAATTACCGGCTTTGATTTGGTATATGTAAACACCGCTTGCTAACCTGCTGGCATCAAATCTAATATTATAATCGCCTGCGGGTTTAACTTCATTAATCAAAGTTGCAACTTCTTTACCAAGTATGTCATATACTTTTAATGAAACCCGTTCATTTTGAATGATAGAAAATTTAATCTGAGTTGAAGGATTAAATGGATTGGGGTAGTTTTGCTGCAAAGCATAAGTTGCCGGTTTTATTGTATTGTTGTTGTCATCAACAGCTGTAATCGGTTCAATTGATACAACAGGGCAATTTACATTTGCTGCTCCATTTACAAGTATATGAGCTGCTTGCGCTGAAGCCAAATCATGAACCATATCGAAATCAGCATTGTCGTATATGTTAACCATCCATAGTGGTGAATATCCTTCATCATCAGGAAGAGTTGCTGTAACGTTATGGGTTCTTCCAGTTGAATCTTCTGTCTTAAATCCGGAAGGAGGGCCGCCGCCTTGCATATCCGGATTTATATTGAATGAAACAAATATTGGTGAAACCGGAACCATGTCCTTTGAATTCGTCATTAATGCTTTTTCAGAGAAATTAAAATAATAAACAATCTGGCCTTTATACCAGCCCCATGTTAGTTCCGGGCCTTCTCCTTTTAATCGCATTTTTGCAGTTGAACCTTCAGGAACAACAGGGCAATTAACTAAAGTTGTTGTTTCAGTAACTTGATATCCTGAATCAACAATTCCCTGGTAACTTGTAATTGAGTTTGGAATGTAATCTGGCGGAACTATGACAGTATGAACTTCCCAGAAATCATTATAGCTGGTATCTCCGGGAACTACATCAATAATATTATGCTGGCCATCAAATGGTGAATTAGTCATACTGTTTATAAGCACATAAATTGGAGCTGGCTCTGTTGGTTGAACATCAAAGTTGTAATATGAAATGTGTTCGCCTTTTGGCCCCAACCCTTTTGACATCAAAGGCTCCATATCAAAATTTACCGGTTCATTTGGTCCTGGTAAATGATTGGATGTATCTCTTACAAATAGATGTCCTGCATCTGCACTGAATCTATCTATTTGTACATATTGAGCAACCACGGGGCAATTAACAATTGCAGCACCATTTGCTAAAATATTAGCGGATTGTGCCGAAGCAAGATCATGTACTTTTTCAAAATCAGCATTGTCATAAATATTAACCATCCATAAAGGAGAATATCCTGGATCAGTTGGGATGGTTGCAGCAACATTATGCGCTCTTCCGGTTATTGTATCTGTTTTAAAACCTGAAGGAGGCCCGCCTCCAGGCATACCCGGGTTAACATTAAAAGAAACATAAATTGGAGAAGGAGTAACCATATCCATATTATTTGTCATCAAAGCCTTCTCAGCAAAATTAAAATAGTAAACAACTTTACCATTATACCAGCCTCTGGTTAAACCAAAATCACTGCCGTTCCATCTTTTTCTTGCAACAGAACCATCAGGAACTATAGGGCAGTTAACTATTATATTTGTCTCTTCAATGTTATAACCTTTGTCAATTATTTCCTGCAAGCTTGTAATTGAATTAGGAAGATAGTCGGCAGGTACTGTTACTTTTTGAACTTCCCAGAAATCATTGTAACCAGAATCACCGGGGATATCATCTACTATATTTAATCTGTCCTTGCACCGGCATGGATTCGCCATCTCTAAATAAAACATAAATTGGTGCAGGTACTGTTGACTGAACATCAAAATTATAGTATGCGAATAAGTTCTCCATTAGGGCCATAATCCTTTAGTAATAAATGGGGCATTATCAAAATCAATAGGCATATTTGGGCCTGGAAACATATTTGTACTATCGCGAACAAATAAGTGGCCTGCTTCAGCGCTGAACCTGTCGATACTAACTTCTTCGGCTGTGTCAGGATTAACGCCTGATTGTTATTGATACAATAGGGCAGTTGACATTTGCCGCTCCATTTACAAGTATATTTGCAGATTGTGCTGTAGCCAGGTCATGGACTTTATCGAAATCCGCATTGTCATAAATATTTACCATCCATAAAGGTGAATATGCTGCATCTTTAGGTAAGGTAGCAGTTACATTATGTGTTCTTCCGGTTGCCATTTCAGTTTTAAATCCGGAAGGCGGGCCGCCATTTGGTTCATTTGGATTTATGTTAAACGAAACAAATATTGGTGAAATAGGAACCATATCTGCCTGGTTTGTCATTAAAGCTTTTTCAGAAAAATTAAAATAATATACAACCATATTGTCATACCATCCCTCGGTTAACTCTGCACTTTCACCATTCAATCTCATTGTAGCAGTTGAGCTATCGGGAACTATCGGGCAATTTACTATCATTTTTGTTTCTTCAACTTTATAGCCCGAATCAACTATTGCTTGATAGCTGGTTACAGTATTTGCAACATAAGTTGAAGGAACAGTAACTTTTTGAACTTCCCAAAAGTCATTATAATCGGAATCGCCGGGTATATCATCAACAATATTTAATTGCCCATCTACCGGGCTGGATTCTCCATCTCTAAATAAGGACATAAATAGGTGCAGGTGCGGTCGGCTGTGCATCAAAATTATAATAAGAAATATGTTCTCCGTTCGGGCCAAGTCCTTTTGAAAGAAAAGGCTCCATATCAAAATTTATCGGAACGTTCGGGCCAGGTAGATTATTCATCATATCTCTAACGAATAAATGTCCTGCATCGGCGCTAAAACGATCGATACTTACTTTTTGAGCAGTATCGGGATCGACCTGTGCCAATGCCGCAGAATAGCAAATAGCAAGGAAAAAGAAAATGTAAACAATTTTTCGATTATTAACATAATGTACTCCTTATTTAGTGATTTATATTCCCGTTTTATGACGGGAATTTTCAAAAAATTGATTATGTTTTTTTTAATGAAAGATTCGCTGTCAATATGAAAATCAAATATCACAGAAGTATAACAACTGTATAAACTTTCTTTAATTGAACGGTAAATATTTCGGGATGATTCGATGATTGCTGGAGAACAATTATTGTATGTTTACATTTTTAAAGGTGATAAAAATTTATTATACATTTTAAATTTGTTCTTGTTATCTTAATAGCCTATCCACTTTCAAAATAATTAAAATAAAATTTCTCAAACTATTAGGCATTTTATATAGGAGTGCAAAATGAAAAGATTAATGCTGGTTATTTTTGTGTGTTCAATAATTGTTTCAACAAGCTTTGCCCAATTCAATTGGAATAAAAAACCAATGAATTTAAAAGTTCTGCCTGATACAACTTCAGGACAAACAGTTAGACATATAATGATGGGATTTACTCAAGCACTTGGCGTAAGATGTACTTTTTGTCATGATGATTCAAAAGGTAAAGAATTTTCAGATATAGATTTTCCTTCAGATGCAAAGCCTGAAAAAGAAACAGCTAGAGAGATGATGAAGATGACTGGGTGCAATAAATAATAATTTTCTTGCCAAGCTTAAAAAGAATGATAATGATGATGTGCTTGCAGTGTAAGATGTATTACCTGCCATCGCGGATATCATGAACCTATTGAATTGTCAGCTTTGCTTACGAAACTTATAAGAAGGCGGGCTCGATGCATCTATGAAAAGATATAATAAATTGAAAGATGAATATTATGGAAGTTATGCTTTTGATTTTAAAGAGAATTCGCTTGATATATTTGGTAAAGATCTATTAGATAACGGTGCGGGAAAAGATGCCTTGGCTGTATTTCAAAAAAATGCTGAATTATTTCCCGATTGGGCGGGAGCGTATGAAAGTCTTGGAGATGCTAATGCAAAGTTAGGGAATAAAGAAGAAGCAATTAAAGATTATAAAAAAGCGATTGAGATGAATCCAAGGGATAGAAGCGAATTCAAGAAAAACTTGATAACTTGGAATGATAATGATAATACAGTTTAATTTATATAAAAAGTTCAGGATATATTTTGAATGATTATCGAGTTCTTAATATATCCTGAATTATAACATTGTGTATATTTTAATCCCAGCAGCTAATAGGCTCAATATCAGCCATAGTTCTTAAACCAGGTTTTGCATTTATCACAGTTGGAATTGAATTAACTGTAATTGCACATGTTGCAATATCACCGTTAATTCCATCTTTAATAGTAGTATCTATTTGAGGATTACCATCAATTATTACTCTATCTCTTGGTTTCGGCTGCCCGACTGCTGCAATAAATATTAATGATATAACTTCTTCACCGTTTATAATCCCTTTGCCGATTTGTTTTACCCCAAGCGCATTTCCTTTTTCAATTTTTAATTCTCCAGTTGCATAAATCATTTTCTGCAATAACAGGTTCAATAATATCTTCAGTGCTGTCTAAATTCCAACCTAATCTTGACGCAATTAAATTAATTGATTCTGTTAACCCAACATGCCTTAAGGTACCTTCTTCTTTTTTCTTTTGAAATTGAGCTGGAGTTAAGCCGGCACCAATCTTTTTTTGAAAAGGAATTCTTCTAAACTGTGCATTTTGAATTCTTTCTACAGTTACTTTTTTAACATCTTTGCATAAAGCAGTTAATGCCATTGGTAGAAAATCCATTAAGAAGCCAGGGTTCACTCCCGTTGCAAAAACAGAAACATTATTTTTTATTGCAGCTTCATTAATTTCATTTGCAATATATGAATTTGTAATCCATGGATGAGTTAATTCTTCGCAAGTTGAAATTATATTTAACCCAAATGAAAGTATCTCTAAAACCTGGGGCTTGATTTTTTCGAGACTTGAAGTAGTTGTTAATATAACTGCATTTGCTTTTGTATCTTGAAATATTTTTTTTGCATCATCGGAAATTACAACTCCCAAATTTTTATTTAACCCGGCAAGTATACCTAAATCTTTTCCCACTTTTTCCTTATCAATATCAATTGCCCCAACAATTTCAATTGACTGCCGTTCCGAAATATATTGAGTAACTTTTAATCCGATTGGGCCAAGTCCATATTGGATCACTTTAATTTTATTTTTCATTGCAAGGCTCCCTTTGAAATTGAGCACAAATTTATTGAATAAATTTAAAATTGATCATTCAAAAATATCTAAAATAGTTTAGAGTAAAAAGTAAGGAATTGAAAAACATGCTCTTTATTCGGTCCATTAAGTATATAAATACATAGAGCTTTATGGATATTAATGAGACATAAATTAGTAGTGATATGCTGAACTTCGGTTTTATTTGGTATTAATTTCGGGATTAGCTAATTTTGTAATCCTAAAACAATCAAAGAGAAATTATGCGAGCAATTATTCCTGTTGCAGGAATCGGTACACGATTAAAGCCACATACACATACAACTCCAAAAGTTTTATTAAACGTTGGAGGCAAACCTATTCTTGGGCATATATTAGATAAACTGCTGGAAGAAGGAATAAAAAAATCTACTTTTGTAATTGGTTATTTGGAGAAATGATAAGAGAGTATGTTGTAAAAGAATACCCCTCAATGCAGTCCGATTTTGTTGAACAGGAAACAATGGAAGGATTGGGGCATGCTATTTATACCGCCATCCCGACCTTTGATGAAAAGGAAATTTTTATAATTCTTGGTGATACTGTTTTTGATGTTGATTTGAAAAAAGTTTTTACAAAAAATTATTCGTCACTTGGTGTTAAAGAAATTGATGACCCGCGAAGATTTGGTGTTGCAGTTATGAATAATGGTTTTATTGAAAGGCTGGTTGAGAAACCGCAAACCCCTGTATCAAATTTAGCGTTGGTTGGTTTGTACTATATTGCAAATTCAGATTCATTGGTTGAAAGCTTAAATAAATTAGTGGAAAATGATATTCGAACTAAAGGAGAATTGCAGCTTACTGATGCACTTCAAATGATGATTGAAAACGGTGAAAAAATTACGACCTTTCCCGTTGACGGCTGGTACGATTGCGGTAAACCGGAAACTCTTCTTTCTACAAACAAATATTTATTGGATATAAAAAGTGTAAGTAAAAAATTTGATAATAGCGTAGTTATTAATCGCCCTGTATTTATTGCCGATGATGTTAAAATTTCGAATTCGGTTATTGGCCCGTATGCGACAATTGATAAAGGCAGCGAAATCAGTGAATCGATTATAAAGAATTCAATTATCGGCTCCAATGCTTTTGTTTCGAAATCACTTCTTGATAATTCAATAATCGGAAATAATTCTGCTATCAGAGGAACATTTAAACGATTAAATTCTGGTGATTCATCAGAAATAGATTTTTATTAGTTAATTATTTACAAAAGGAAAAAATACAAATGTCATATTTCTTCACATCGGAATCAGTTTCCGAAGGCCATCCGGATAAAGTAAGTGATGCAATATCCGATGGTGTTTTAGATGCAATTTATAAAACAGATCCTAATGCAAGAGTAGCATGCGAAACTTTTGTAACTACAGGATTAGTTTTAGTCGGCGGCGAAGTTACTACAAAAGCTTATATTGACATTCAGGCTATTGTTAGAGAAACAGTTAAAAAAATTGGTTATACAAAAGCAGATTATAAATTTGATTCTGAATCATGTTCTGTTTTAAATGCAATTCATTCACAGTCACCTGATATAGCAATGGGAGTTGATACAGGCGGTGCAGGCGATCAGGGAATTATGTTTGGATATGCTTGTGATCAAACTCCGGAACTTATGCCTATGCCGATTATGTATGCTCATAAACTGGTAAAAAAATTAGCCGATATTAGGAAAAAAAATAATGGCTTGATGCCTTATCTGCGCCCGGATTCAAAATCTCAAGTAACAATTGAATATTCTGATGATCATAAACCAATTAGAGTTGATGCGGTTGTAATATCAACCCAGCATGATGGTGATGTATCACAGAAAAAAATTAAAGATGATGTTATTAAAAATGTAATTAAAGATGTTATCCCGGAAAAATTAATCGACAAAAAAACAAAATATTTTGTTAATCCAACCGGAAGATTTGAAATAGGCGGCCCTCATGGTGACAGCGGTTTAACAGGCAGAAAAATTATTGTCGATACATACGGCGGCTGGGCTCCTCATGGCGGCGGCGCATTTTCAGGAAAGGATCCTTCTAAGGTTGATAGAAGTGCAACTTATGCTGCAAGGCATATTGCAAAAAATGTTGTAGGTGCTAAATTAGCAAAAGAATGTTTAGTGCAGCTTGCTTATGCTATTGGTGTTGCTGAACCCGTTTCAATTTTTATTGATACCAAAGGTACTGGCAAGATTCCCGACAGTGAAATTTCAAAAATGATTAGCAAGGAAGTTGATCTAACTCCTAAAGGAATTATCAGCAGATTAAAATTAAGAAGGCCAATCTATCAGCAGACCGCTGCTTATGGCCATTTTGGTAGAACTGAAAAAGACTTTACATGGGAGCAATTGGATTTAGTTTCTAAATTCAAAAAGTATGCTTAATTTTTAATTAGATTTTAATATTATAAAAATAAAAGAAAAGGATATACAATGGGTCAAGTAGCAGATAAAACTGATAAGTATGTTAAATACAAAGTTAAAGATATTTCCTTGGCAGAGTGGGGAAGAAAAGAAATAAAACTTGCTGAAGCTGAAATGCCAGGCTTAATGTCATTAAGAGAAGAATATGGAAACAGCAAGCCTTTAAAAGGTGCAAGGATTGCGGGATGTCTTCATATGACAATTCAAACTGCTGTTCTTATTGAAACTTTAGTTCATCTTGGTGCAGAAGTTACATGGTCTTCATGTAATATTTTTTCAACTCAAGATCATGCTGCTGCTGCAATCGCTGCTGCCGGAATTTCGGTTTATGCCTGGAAAGGAATGAATGCAGAAGAATTTGATTGGTGCATTGAACAGACTTTATTCTTTGGTGAAGATAGAAAACCTTTAAGTATGATTTTAGATGACGGCGGCGATCTTACAAACATGGTTCTTGATAAATATCCTGAATTAGTTTCAGGCATTAAAGGATTATCTGAAGAAACAACTACAGGTGTTCATAGATTATATGATAGAGTTAAAAATGGAACTCTTCCTATTCCTGCTTTTAATGTTAACGACTCGGTTACAAAATCAAAATTTGATAATAAATATGGCTGCCGCGAATCATTAGTAGATGCTTTACGCAGAGCAACCGATTTAATGATGGCTGGTAAAGTTGCTGTTGTTTGTGGTTACGGCGATGTTGGTAAAGGTTCATCAGAATCTCTTGCTCATGCAGGTGTTAGAGTGATTGTTACAGAAGTAGATCCGATTTGTGCATTGCAGGCAGCTATGAATGGCTTCCAGGTTAAAAAATTAGAGGATATTATTGACCAGGTTGATATTGTTGTTACTGCAACAGGTAATAAAGATATTGTTACTGCGAAACATTTCAAAAAAATGAAACACAATGCAGTTGTTTGTAACATCGGCCATTTTGATAATGAAATTGATATGGCATGGCTGAATAAAAATTATGGAAACACAAAAGATGTAATTAAGCCTCAAGTTGATAAATACACAATTGACGGCAAAGACATTATTGTTTTAGCTGAAGGCAGATTGGTTAATTTAGGCTGTGCAACAGGGCATCCTTCATTTGTTATGTCAAACTCATTTACAAATCAAACACTCGCACAAATTGAATTGTGGAATAACAGTGAGAATTATAAAAATGAAGTTTATATGCTTCCAAAACATCTGGATGAAAAAGTTGCAATGCTTCATCTAAAAAAACTTGGATGTGAGCTTGAAAAATTATCCCCTGATCAAGCAAAGTATATTGGTGTTGAAGTAGAAGGGCCATTCAAGCCTGATTATTACAGGTATTAAAATTTTTTTTTAATATTAGAGACGCATAGTAATGCGTCTCTAATTATTAAATCATTCCAAAAATTTTTCAATCATTCGGCGGCATATTTAAATGTGTTGCTGACTGCAATCCTTTTGATACTTCAGGAATAATTCCCATCTTAATATAAATTGGCCTTATATGTTTTTTTAATTCAGGTAAATTTTTTGCAAATATAGCTGCACCAATAAGAACTACTATCCCACTTAAAAGAACGGTTAATGGTGCCCCAATCCTGCTTGCTAAGCTTCCGGCAATTAAGCTTCCAAATGGAGCTGTTCCCATGAACGCCATAACATATAAGCTCATTATTCTTCCTCGTTTATCATCATCAACTAAGGTTTGCAGTAAAGTATTTGTTGATGCCATTTGCATCATCATTCCAAATCCTGTAAACAACATTAATAACAATGACAAAATCAAATTTCTTGAGAACGAAAATAGCACCAGCCCGAATCCAAAAATAGAAGCTGCAATTGCAATCCATTTATCAAGCCCTAAAACGGTTTTTCGTGAAGCTAAATAAAAAGCTCCGCATAAGGCTCCAATGCCAACTGCACCATATAAGAAGCCAAGAGTATTAGCATTGCCATGCAGAATATCTTTTGCAAAAATCGGCATCAATACTGTGTAAGGCATACCAGCTAAGCTCACTAATCCAATAAATAAAAGTAATGCTCTAATAGGTTTAAAGTTATAAGCGTATTTTATTCCTTCCTTTAAACCATGAAGCACTTTTACTTTCTTAGAATTAAATACAATTGGTTGGATTTTCATTAGGAGCAGAGCCGTTATCACCGCTATATAACTGAATGCATTAATTAAAAAACATATTCCTTCTCCAAACAGTGAAATTAATATTCCTGCTATAGTTGGCCCGATTAATCTTGCAGCATTAAACATTGATGAATTTAAAGCAATTGCATTTGACAAATCTTTTTTATCATCAACTAATTCGACTACAAACGATTGTCTGGTTGGCATATCAAAAGCATTTATTAATCCAAGCACAACTGAAAGAATCATTATATGCCAGATATTAACTGAATGAGTTAAAGTAAGAATAGCCAATATAAAGGCTTGAACCATTGCCAGTATTTGAGTGATGATTACGATCTTATGCTTATTATATCTATCAGCAAGAACACCGGCAACAGTAGCCAATAAAAATGTTGGGATTTGAGATAGGAAACTTACAAGCCCTAACAAGAAAGCTGAGTCAGTTAATTTATAAACCAGCCATCCAAGAGCGATGCGTTCCATCCAGGTGCCGATTAAAGAAATTCCCTGACCTGTAAAGAACAGCCTGTAATTTCTATAACGTAACGCTCTTAAAGTTTGCTTAATTGAATCGGGAATAGTCATAGTTAAAATTTATTAATTGCCGCAAATTTATGAAAAGGCATCATCTAATAAAATTTAATTTATAGATTGGTAATTTGAATTTAGATTTTGCTATCCAAAAATTAAAAATTGCTGAAGTTAAGTTGATTAAAAAAGAATGGAACATGGTTTAAACAATAAGACCGATCGTCACAATTAAAAAATCCGTGCAAATCAGTTCTATCCGTTAAATCCGTGTGCTATTTTTTTTCTTCACTTGAATAGATCGCCGAGGGCAGATTCTAAATTTTCAAATTTAAATTTATAGCCGGATGAAATCAGTTTTTGCGGAATTACTTTTTGACTTAATAAAATTGAATCAGCTATTTCACCAGCAACTAATTTAATTCCAAACTTCGGGGCTTTTAAATATGAAGGACGGTTTAATTTTTTTCCAAGCAGCTTTGCAAATTCTTTCATACGGACTGGGTTTGGCGCAACGGCATTTACTGGCCCATCTATTTCATTTTCCAAAACGAAATCATAAATATTTACAATGTCATCCAGTGAAACCCATGATACCCATTGCTTACCGTTTCCTAGTGGGCCGCCTATAAAAAAATTAAATGGTGTAATCATTTTGCCCACCATTCCTTCGTCTTTACTTAAAACTATACCTGTTCTCACATACGCAGCTTTGCAACCGTAATGAGTAACAGCATTAACTGCATTCTCATTATCAACACACAACTTTGATAAAAAATCTTTACCTGGAGTTGAGTTTTCATGTACATGTTCTTCACCTTTATCTCCATAATAACCAACCGCAGAAGCGCATATAAAAACTTGAGGTTTGATGTATGTTATTTTTGATAGCTTCAACTAAAGCTTGTGAACTTTTTATCCTGCTTTCATAAATAATTTTTTTGTATTTGCTGGTCCATCTTTTTGCGCCAAGGTTTGCGCCCGCCAAATGAATAACAGCATATGTCCCTTCTAAAAAGTTTTTAAAAGTATTTATATCATTATAATTCCATTCAACATATACAGATGCTTTTGGTATTTCAACTTTCGCTTTAGGAATACTTCGGGTAAAGATAATTATTTCATATCCTTTTGAAATTAATTTATTAGCAAAGCTTTTTTCCGATTAATCCAGTTGCGCCTGTTATTATTATTTTTTTTGACATAAGATTTTGTATTCTTGTGTTATTAAAAGTATGTTTAGTTTATATAGAAAATGAAATTTTGTTTTGACAATTCAATATTATTCCAATATTTCTAATTTCCAATATACCATCTTTTCAATATTGAGTGCCTCATATCACTGATTGCCCTAAACTTTAAAGATTGAAGTGTATTTGCTTAAATTATTTAAAAATTAAATTATCAACTTAATTGCAAAACTATTGCGATTTCTAAATCTATTACTTACATTAAACACTAAATTTCGCTTTTCTATAATACAATTTTCAATTCTATAATAAGGTAAAATTTCCTAATAATAATTATTATCTGATAAAGAGATAATATTTTATTTTTCTATTTGAACTAACATCCTTGCGATAATTGAGGAAACAAGTATTTGTATAAGTTATGTGATAGCAGAATTTAAAGTTTAATAAAAGTGTCTTAACTAGTAATCATTATTAAAAGAAAGGATTATATGAAAAGAATTGATACAAATTTATACCACGCTTATATGTGGAAAATTTTCATGATTTGTTTTACTTGTGGCATTCTGGTCGCCGATATTTGCACAGCAATTAACTCCAACTGCTAAAATAAATCAAGCCACTCCCATCAGCGCTAAAAGTTTTCACCAAATTCAGAAAGAGATGGAAATTATTGGCATTCAAAAAATCTTAAAAGCGAGTACTGTTGATGAAGATGGCGAAGATGGCGGAGCCCCAGGGTGGAGCCTTTATAAACGATGGGAATATTATTGGGAACAAAGAGTAAATACTAAAACAGGAGAATTTCCCACAAACAAATTCAGTTATTGAATATGAAAAGTATAAAGCAAGTAAAAATGCTTTAAGCAAAACCGCATATAACGAAAGCTGGACAAATCTTGGAACAAACACATCAACTCACGGATATGCTGGAATTGGAAGAATTAATTGTATAGCTTTTCATCCTACCGATCCTCTTACATTTTGGGTTGGTAGTCCTTCGGGAGGTATTTGGAAAACTGTAGATGGCGGTTCAAACTGGACTATTCTAAACAATGATCAACTGGTTCTTGGTGTAAGTGCATATTGCTATTGCTAGTGATTATGACATCCAAATATTTTATATATTGCTACCGGCGATCGTGATGGAGGTAGTATGGCAACACTTAGCGGCCAGCAGGCTGCGGATAATGTAAGTATTGGTGTTTTAAAATCCACAGATGGTGGAGCAACATGGAATACCACCGGATTAGCTATTTACAAAAAATGATGGTAAAGAATTTATTAGTCTTACGTATCAATCCTACTGAACAATTCAATCCTATTCTGCTGCAACTTCCGATTCGGAATTTATAAATCAACAGATGGAGGGACAAATTGGGTTGAAAAAACTCCAAATGTTTGGGTTGATATTGAATTTAAACCCGGTGATCCAACTATAATGTATGGTTCCAGTCTATCCTTATGGTGGAGATCAGTATTTTAGATAGATCAACTGATAGTGGTGAAAACTGGATACTTTATCTTTAGTAACGGACTGATGGCAGAAGGGGAGAAATTGCTGTTACTCCTAATGATGCTACTGTTGTTTATTTACTTTGCAGCAAATGCGTAGCTGGCGGTTTAAAGGTATTTATAAATCAACAGATAGCGGCATCAGTTTTACAAGAGTTAACGACTTGTCCAAATGGAATGTTGGGATATTATAGCAGATGGTTCAGGAGGTAATGCAGGACAGGGTCGGTTATGATTTGTGCATTGCTGCTAAATCCATCGGATGTTAATACGGTTTTTATTGGTGGTGTTAACTACCTGGAAATCTACTGATGGTGGAGTTAATTGGACATGCTGTAATCATTGGACACCGTCCACAACTATAATAAAAGCGGTATAGCTGTGGTCCATGCAGATAAACATGTGCTTGTTTACCAAAGTAGTCAGCTCTTTTTGAAGGAAATGATGGTGGAATTTATAAAACTAATGATGGTGGAACAAGCTGGACAGATTTAACGGATGGAATGGTAATCAGCCAGATGTATCGAATTGGAGTATCACAAACCAGTGCTACAACAGTTTTAACCGGGTTGCAGGATAATGGGTCAAAATTGTATTCTGGTTTTTGGACTGACGTAAAAGGTGGTGACGGAATGGAATGTATTGTTGATTATTCCAATTCTAATTACATGTATGCTACATACGTTAAAGGGCAGATTTCTAGAAGCACTAATGGTGGAGCAGACTTTTTCCCAACTGATATATCTGCTAATATTCCTGGCGGTCAACCCGAGGGTGCATGGGTAACTCCTTATGTAATTGATCAAAATAATAGTTCTACATTATTTGCAGGATATGATAAGGTCTGGAAAACAACTGACAGAGGTAATAATTGGGCAAGCGCTTCCCAGGTGCTCAGCTCAACAGTTAAACTACGCTCGCTTGCTATTGCGCCTTCTAACTCAAATGTTCTTTATACTGCAGATCAAACTAACATGTGGAAAACTACTGATGGCGGTGCAACTAACTGGTCTATCAGTAACATTTACCTATCAATATCAAATAGCATTACTTATATTGCTGTTAAAAATGATGATCCAAATACTGTTTGGTTTACAGTTAGGTGGTTATACTGCGACGATAAAGTTTATGAATCAACAGATGGCGGTTGAAGCTGGACAAATATTTCTACCGGGTTACCCAATCTTCCGGTAATGTGTATTGTTCAGTATAAAACTGCTGCTGATCGAAATGTTTTATTTGTTGGAACTGATGTGGGTGTTTATGTTAAAGATGGAACTAATGACTGGGCATCATTCAATACCGGTTTACCAAATGTTGTTGTAACTGAATTAGAAATTCTTTATACCGGCGGAACTGATAAGCTAAGAGCAGGTACATTTGGCCGCGGGTTATGGGAAACAAATATAGATGCTTTATTACCAGTAGAACTTGCTTCATTTACAGGTTCATTTAAAGATAATCATGTTGTATTAAATTGGTTTACTAAAACTGAAGTAAATAATCATGGATTTGAAGTAGAAAGAAAAATTGATAATTCTAAAGCAAGTAGTTGGAAAAATATTGGATTTGTTGAGGGAAGTGGAACTTCTAATTCACAAAAGAATTATTCATTTTGAAGATAAAAATGTAAATAACGGCACTTATGAATATCGCTTAAAACAAATTGATAACAATGGCCAATTTAAATATAGCAGTACTACTAAAGTATTAATTAATTCGATTCCTAAAGCTTATGCTCTTAATCAGAATTATCCCAATCCATTTAATCCTTCAACAAAGATTAACTTTCAAATTTCAAAATTGGAATTTGTGAGCTTAAAAGTTTACGATGTTTTGGGAAATGAAGTTTCAACACTGGTTAATGAAAAGAAATCTCCTGGAAATTATGAAGTAAATTTTGATGCATCATCATTATCAAGCGGTGTTTATTTCTACCAGATTAAAGCCGGTAATTTTGTCCAGACAAAGAAAATGACTTTGATTAAATAACTTTTCCTTCACAACCCGGTTTCTTAAAGAAGCCGGGTTTATGGAAATGTTATCATATAGTTGACAATACAATAGTAATCATCACTTCGCAAATTTCTCAAAACAAAAAGGTGTTAATATTTTAATTGATAACACTTGAAAATTTTTGATTATTTAAAAATTAAATTACTGACTTAGCAGTAAAACTATTGCGAAAATCAATTCTATTACCTACATTAAAACTTAAAATTTCCATTTCCTTATAATACAATTTCTTAAATCTATAATAAAATTATTTATGGGATGAATTTTATCTCATAAAATGAATTATATTTTTTAATTGGTTTTGAATAAAAAGTCCATTGCTAATTGAATAAATAAGTAATTTGAAAAAATAACTTAGAACCTCATATTTAACTTATTAAATGTCCTCAATAATTATCATTATAAATGAAAGGATTATATGAAATCAATTGATACGAATTCATTAGGCTCTTATACATGGAAAATATTTATATATATTTTTCTTACAGCCTTATTTTTCCCAATATTTGCACAGCAATCAGCACCTAGTAATACAAGAAATCAAGCCAAAGCGAACAATACTACGAACTTTTACAAAATTCAGAAAGAAATGGAAGATTATTGGGACTCAAAAAGTCTTAGTAAGAGTAGTGTTATTGATGAAGATGGTGAAGATGGCGGGGCACCAGGGTGGAGCCTTTATAAACGATGGGAATACTATTGGGAACAAAGAGTAAATACTAAAACAGGAGAATTTCCCAAAACAAACTCCGTTATAGAATATGAAAAGTATAAAGCAAGTAAAAATCTTAAGCAAAACTTCATATAACGAAAGCTTGGACAAATCTTGGGACAAATTCTTCCACAGGTGGATATGCAGGAATTGGAAGAATTAATTGTATTGCTTTCCATCCTACAGATGCTAATACATTTTGGGTTGGCAGTCCTTCGGGAGGAATATGGAAAACTACAGATGGAGGAGCGAATTGGACAATTTTAAATAATGATCAACTTGTGCTTGGTGTAAGTGCAATTGCAATTCCGTTGATTATACAACTACAAATACTATTTATATAGCTACAGGAGATAGGGATCGTGGTAGTATGGCAGCACTTAGTGGTGGACAAGCTGCTGATAATGTAAGTATTGGTGTTCTTAAATCAACAGATGGTGGAGCCTAACCTGGAATACTACCGGATTATCATATAGTGCAAGCGAATGGTAAAAGAATTACAAGTCTTTTAATTCATCCTTCGATCCAAATATTCTATTTGCATACTATTTCGGCAGCTTAACTTCAGGAGTAGCAGGAATCTTATAAAACGACTGATGGCAGGAGATAACTGGTTAAAAAAACTAATAATGGATTGGAATTGGAATTTAAACCGGTGATCCAAAATTATGTATGCACAGTAAGGTAATGGTGGAGATCCAACGTATATTAGATAGATCAACCGATGGTGGGGAAACTTGGGATACGAATTTTCTGATTATGTAGCGGTGCTGATGCCTCAAGAGGTGAAATTGCTGTCACCCAGATGACCCAAGGTTGTTTATTTACTTTTGCTAATGTAGCTGGTGGTGTTCTCGGTGTTTATAAATCTACAGATAGCGGTTTAAGTTTTACAAGTTGTTAATGCTGACTCTACTGACCGGGATGTTGGGATATTATACAGATGGTTCTGGTGGCTGGTGGACAAGGTTCTTACGATTTGTGCATTGCCGTAAATCCAACTGATGCAGATATAGTTTATATTGGTGGTATCACTACCTGGAAATCAACTGACGGCGGAGTTAATTGGAGTGCTATTAATAATTGGACAGTACTATTACACAATAAAAGTGGTGTTGCTATAGTACATGCAGATAAACATGCACTTGTTTATCAAAACAACTCAACTCTTTTTGAAGGAAATGATGGTGGAATTTATAAAACGAATAATGGCGGAGCAACTTGGACAGATTTATCCAATGGAATGGTTATCAGCCAGATATACAGAATTGGAGTTTCACAAACAAGTGCTACAACTGTTTTAACAGGTTTGCAGGATAATGGATCAAAATTGTATAATGCTGGATTTTGGACTGATGTAACAGGCGGTGACGGTATGGAATGTATTGTTGATTATACCGACCCTACTTATATGTATGCATACTTATGTTGAAGGACAAATTTATAGAAGCACTAATGGTGGGTCTAGGTTTCCAGGACAAATATATCTGCGAATATTCCTGGAGGACAACCCACGGTGCCTGGGTAACACCTTATATAATGGATCCAAATAATAGTTCAACTTTATATGCAGGATATGACAAGGTTTGGAAATCTACAGACAGAGGTGATACATGGGACACGTTTCTCAAGTGCTAAGTCAGCAACTAAATTACGATCACTTGCAATTGCGCCTTCAAATTCAAATATTATTTATACTGCAGATCAAACTAATATGTGGAAAACTATAGATGGTGGAGCAACTGACTGGACATTCAGTTACTTTACCTTCAATATCCAACAGCATAACATATATTGCAGTAAAAAATAATGATCCGAATACAGTTTGGTTTACGTTGGCGGTTATACTTCGGGTGAAAAAGTTTATGAATCAACAGATGGCGGGTCAAGCTGGACAAATATTTCTACCGGGCTTCCCAATCTCCCCATAATGAGTATTGTTCAGTATAAAACTGCTACCGATCGAAATGTTTTATTTGTAGGAACAGACATAGGTGTTTATGTAAAAGATGGAACTAATGATTGGGCTTCATTCAATACCGGTTTACCAAATGTTGTTGTAACTGAATTAGAAATTCTTTATACCGGCGGTACAGACAAGCTAAGAGCAGGTACATTTGGCCGCGGATTATGGGAAACAAGTATTGATGCTGCTATTACCGGTGGAACTTGCATCATTTACAGGTTCGTTTAAAGATAATCACGTTGTATTAAATTGGTTTACTAAAACTGAAGTAAATAATCATGGATTTGAAGTAGAAAGAAAAATTGATAATTCGGAATCTAGTAGTTGGAAAAATATTGGATTTGTTGAAGGAAGTGGGACTTCTAACTCACAGAAGAATTATTCTTTTGAAGATAAAAATATAAATAACGGCACTTATGAATATCGCTTAAAACAAATTGATAACAATGGCCAATTTAAGTATAGCAGTACTGCCAAAGTATTAATTAATTCGATTCCAAAAGTTTATGCTCTTAATCAGAATTTCCCAAATCCATTTAATCCTTCAACAAAAATCAGCTATCAAATTTCAAAATCGGAATTTGTGAGCTTAAAAGTTTATGATATTTTGGGAAATGAAGTTTCAACACTCGTTAATGAAAAAAAATCTCCCGGAAATTATGAAATAAATTTTGATGCATCATCATTATCAAGCGGTGTTTATTTCTACCAGATTAAAGCAGGTAATTTTGTCCAGACAAAGAAAATGACTTTGATTAAATAACTTTTTCCTTCATAAACCCGGTTTCTTAAAGAAGCCGGGTTTTTCTATATCCTTCATTTTTCAATTAGTAATAATTACTTTCCTATAATCTTTTTTTATTTACACGCCTTTGATTTTATTTTACTATTATAAAGCAAAATAGAATATTTACAAAGATTAAATTCATTTTTAAAGGCAAGAAAAAAAATAATATTAATTAATTGTTAAGTGGTTCCCTTTTTAGGATAAATTAATTATTTTTGCCTTAGCATATCCTCCAATGCTAAAAACTATTTTCTAACAAAAAGGGAATCTCCCAAGTCCCGTAAGGAGTTATTGCATGAAACAACTAATTTTACTTCTTTTTATTTCTTTGCTTAGTATACCAATATTTGCCCAAGCTCCAACCGCAGCATGGATAAATGAAATTCATTATGACAATGCTGGAGCCGATGTTGGCGAATTTATTGAAGTTGTAGTAAATGAAAGTTTTACTGATCTAACTAATTTTCACGTGTATCTTATATAATGGAAGCAGTACTTCCATGGTGTATTACGATAGCCTAACATTAGATCAATTTCAAGTTGGGACTACAACTAATGGTTTTACATTTTATGTAGATTCAATTCCCGGTATCCAAAATGGATCACCTGATGGAATGGCAATTGATTATAATAACATATTTAATTCCAGGCCAATTTTTAAGCTATGAAGGGACATTTACAGCGCTAAATGGCCCGGCAAATGGGATTGAAAGTATTGATGTTGGTGTATCTGAAGGAAGCACAGCCCCAATTGGTGCATCAATTGGCTTAACCGGCAGCGGGACAGACTATTCTAGTTTTGCCTGGGACACATTAGAGACTGCTACTCCTGGTGCTCCAAATGGCACTCAAGATCTTCCAGTTGAATTAACTTCTTTCTCCGCAGTTAAATTAACAAACGGCGTAAAATTAAGCTGGACTACTGCTTCAGAAATTAATAATTCAGGTTTCGACATTGAAAGAAGCAGTAATAATAAATCGTTTAATAAAATTGCTTTTATTCCTGGCCACGGCACATCAACTGAAGCTTTAAGCTATAGTTATGTTGATAATAGTCAAAGTGGAAAAACCTATTATAGACTAAAGCAAGTAGATTTTGACGGAAGCTTTAATTATTCAAAAACAGTTGAAGTTAATTCGACATAATGCTCCTATTAATTTTAGCTTAAGTCAAAATTATCCGAATCCATTTAATCCAAGCACAACAATTAAATTCAGCACATCTGAATCAGGCAGCGTTTCACTTAAGGTTTATAACTTACTTGGGCAGCAAGTAAGAACTTTAATAAATGGATTTGTGGAAGCCGGAACTCATGCAGTTAAATTTAATGCTGAAGGGTTACACAGCGGTTTATATTTTTATAAACTAGAATCTGCCGGATTTAGTCAAGTTAAGAAAATGACTTTGTTGAAGTAGCAATTAATAATTATAATATTTTATAAAGACTCCAGCCTCGTCTTTATAAATTTTCTATTTTTATTTTAGCATATCGTTGATATGCTAAAAATATTTTATTTCAAAAAAAGGGGATCGTTATGTCCCGTTAGGAGTTATTATGAAGAAGCTAACTTTGCTTTTTGGTTTTTTATTATTCAATATTTCTATGTTTGCGCAGGCTCCAACTGCTGCCTGGATAAATGAGTTTCACTATGATGATGCGGGAACTGATACACTTGAATTTCTTGAAGTACTAGTTAATGAATCTTTTAGTGATTTAGCTAATTTAGAATTGTATTTATATAATGGTGGAACTGGAACATCTTATGACATCAAGAAATTAAGCTTATTTACTCCTGTTGATACTGTAGATGGATTAATTATATATTATTACTTAACTGCTTCATTTCAAATTCAGAATGGTTCCCCTGATGGGCTGGCATTAGCCTATAATGGTTCACTTATTTCAGGTCAATTTTTAAGCTATGAAGGGACATTTATGGCCGTAGGTGGCCCGGCCAATGGTTTGGAAAGTACGGATATTGGAGTTTCTGAAGGTAATTCTACACCCGAAGGTTCATCCTTAGGTTTAACAGGGACAGGAACCAATTATTCCGATTTTACTTGGAGGGTCTTTTCAAATTATACCCCTGGACATCAAAATTTAAATCAAGCTTTACCCATTGAATTAACATCTTTCTCCGCATCAATTCTAAAAAACAATGTAATGTTAAATTGGTCCACCGCTACAGAAATTAATAATTATGGTTACGATATTGAAAGAAAGAGCCCATCCCAACCTTCCCAAAGGGAAGGCGTTGGAAGCGGCAGTTGGCAGAAAATTGGTTTTGTTAATGGAAGCGGGAACAGTGTTTCTAATAAAGAATATTCTTACATAGATAAATCGGCAACCTCAGGTACTTACCAATATAGATTGAAACAAATAGATTTTGGTGGTAAATATGAATTTTCAAATGTTGTAGAGGTTAAAGTTTCAAATGCACCGGCAGGTTTTCAACTAAGTCAAAATTATCCTAATCCATTTAATCCTTCTACAAAAATAAACTTTACGATAGCCCAACCGGGGAATGTTATTTTAAAAGTTTATAATCTATTGGGACAGGAAGTAAGAACATTGATAAACGGTTTTTTGGAAGCAGGAAATCATTCAATAATCTTTAATGCTGATGGATTGCAAAGCGGCTTATATTTTTACAAGATCGAAGCTAACGGTTATAATAAGGTAAAGAAAATGACTTTGTTGAAATAAGTTTGAAAGAATTTTTTAGATTTTAATAAAAGTATTCACGAAACCCGCTTAATTCAATTTGCGGGTTTCTAATTTTAAATATTATTTTATATTAACTTATCTGTAAAAACAATTCTTATAAGTCGTCAGCATTTTATTAAATTCCAAATATCATTTATATCAAAAGAACTAATAGATTCTTATAAGTATTAGTAAGGGGTATTAGTTTTTCATATAAAAAATTGAATATTTTTTTTATATTTACAATTGTAAATAATTCAATCTACAGGAATTTTGTATAAATGCTTGGATTCGTTAAATCATCAGAGAATAAATATAGGCCTCTTGGCGGCGATACAATTAGACAAAAGAAACGAAGAATAAAAATAATCTTTATTACGCTGGGATTAATGGCATTTGGTATTATTAATATTATTCTTTATACTCTTACCAGAATATAATTTTAGTCTTCTACAAACAGTTTTAAATATATAAATTGAAGATTAATTTAAATCAGTTTTCATTTTTAATGGAAAAGAAAAATATTTATATCGAGACTTATGGCTGCCAGATGAATTTTGCCGATACTGAAATTGTATTAGGGGTATTAAATAATCATGGCTTTGGAACAACAAACGACTTTACTAAGGCAGATGTGGTTCTTACTAAATACATGCAGCATAAGAGAAAATGCTGAACAAAGAATTTATGGGCGATTGGGAAATTTTAAAAATTTGAAAGTATCCAATCCGAATTTAGTGATTGGCATTATTGGCTGCATGGCTGAAAGACTAAGAAAAGATTTGATAGAAGAAAAAAAAATTGTTGATATAGTTGTCGGTCCGGATGAATACAGAAGAATTCCTGAATTTATTGATAATGCTTTTAATGGTGAAAAGGGAATTGGAGTTAAACTTTCGCGCACTGAAACTTATGATGATATTATTCCATACCGTGAAGACGGGCTGCAGGCCTGGATATCAGTAATGCGCGGCTGTGATAAATTCTGTACTTTTTGTGTTGTCCCTTTTACACGCGGCAGAGAAAGAAGCAAACCATTAAGTTCTGTAGTGGATGAAATAAAAAGATTATCCGATAGAGGATTTAAAGAAGTTACTTTGCTGGGGCAAAATGTAAATTCTTATTTTGATAACGGTAATGATTTTGCCGATTTACTTGCTGCTTGTGCAGTTGTTGATAGAAATATTAGAATAAGATTTACTACTTCTCATCCGCAGGATTTATCCGATAAGCTTTTATATACAATTGCTGAAAATAAAAATATTTGTAACTATATTCATTTGCCGGTTCAATCGGGTTCGAATAGAATTTTGGAATTGATGAATCGAACTTATACTATCGAACATTATTTAAATTTAATTGAAAAAGCAAAAAAAATAATTCCCGGTGTAAGTTTTTCAACAGACATTATTTCCGGTTTCCCCACAGAAACATATGAAGATCATGTTATGACACTTGATGTTATGAGGCATGTAAGATATGATGGAGCTTATATGTTCAAATATTCACCAAGAGAAGGAACAAAATCTTTTAAAATGAAAGATGATGTTAGCTGAAGAAATCAAAACTAAAAGGCTTCAGGAAATTATTGATTTGCAGCGTGAAATTTCTTTAGAAATAAATCAAGCTTCTATTGGTTCAGAAGAAATTATTCTGGTAGAAGGCTTCAGCAAAAAATCAGATATGTATTATTCCGGAAGAACCGATACGAATAAAGTAGTTATAATTCCTTTTGATGAAAATATCAAAGAAGGAGATTATATTAAGAGTAAAAATTAATAAAGCAACTTCCGCAACATTATTTGCAGATATTATTGAGTTTATGAATCCGAGTAACGAAGAACTTTCTTTAACTGCATAATTAAAAAAAATATTTTTGTGAAAACTTTATTAACAAAAACATCTTCTTCTTTTTCTTTTGTTATCAACCTATTGTTTTTCCGCAATGGGAAGCAAGATATTCTGATGAAACAGATATATCTCCATATTTAAAAAAAATAGATGACGGAAAGAAAATGGATGTATTGGTTGAGCTTCCCGAATTAAAAAAGAGACATCCAAATGACCCTTCAATAAAATATTTAGCAGGTATTCTTGAAGATGACAGTAATAAAGCTCTCGCTATCTTTACAGGGATTGTTGAGTTTTCACCCAAGAGCAAATATGCTGATGCGGCTGCATTTAGAGTTTATTCTTATTATTATTCAATTGGATTTTATGATAAAGCCGGAAAATATTCTCAGAAATTAAAAAAAGATTATCCAACTTCTCCTTATCTAAAATTAGCCAATAAAAATATTCCTAGAAATAATGAATATGTATTGAAGTTAAAGAGCAAAAAGATGAAACTGTAAAGTCAATCAACTGATGATAAACCGGCACAGAGTGAAAGACTTCAGTAAAACAAAATAAGGGAAATTTTCTATATAAAATACAGGCAGGGGCATTTAGTAAAGAAGAAAATGCTGCTTCGTTGAATAAGAATTTTATAGATTCCGGGTATGATTCTGAAATAATTCAAAAGAATGTAGGCGGAACAATTTTTCATATAGTGATTGTGGGAAAATTTAAAACAGAAGATGAAGCAAAATCATTTCTTGATTTAATAAACGGCAAATTTAACCTTGATGGTAGAATTATTCCTTTTGATAAATAAATTTAATGATATGTTAACGATGCCCACTTCGGAAATAAAATTTATCGGAACAGGTTCAGGTAAAATTTCTTTAAATAGATTTCATTCCTCATTTCTAATTTCAACTGAAAAATTTAATTTATTAGTTGATGCCGGAGATGGAATTTCAAAGGCATTGCTTATACAGAAAATAGATTTCAATTCTATTGATGGAATTTTAATTTCACATCTTCATGCTGATCATTTTTCAGGATTGCCTTCTCTTATTGCTCAAATGAAAATGAATAATAGAGAAAAAGATTTATCGATTTTCGCAAATGAAAATTTGATTAACTTTATAAAAGATCAATTTATAGATCATATATCTTTTTAGAGAAGCTGGGATTTAAAATTCATTTTAGCGGTTTTACCAATGATGAAGTAATGCATATAAATGACAATTTTAATTTTATCCCCAAACAAAATTCTCATCTTGATGAATATATTAAATATGACAAGCAAAACAAATTGAGATTTTTCATGCAGCAGCTTTCTATTCAAGATAAATAAAAATGATATTTTTTATACTGGTGATATAGCAGATAAAGAAGATTTGTATTTATTCAGAGACTTTAAAATCGATTATATTATAAGTGAATGCACACATGTAAATCTTGAAGAAATTATTTTAGCATTTAATCAGTTAAAAGCAAAAAAATTATATCTTACTCACATTAGGGATGAAGATGAAGAACATCTTTCAAAATTAAAATCATCTTCATCAAAAGAAGAATTAATTTTTGCCGCATTTGATGGTTTAACATTTAGTGTTTGAAATCATTCCGTTGTTTCATTTCTTTAATTAAACCTTTAAAAATAATATATTTAACTGTATCTAATTTTTAAGTTTTAAGTGAATTACTTCATACAAATGACCATCGAACAATTTAAAAAAGAATTTGGAATAATTGCTGTCTCCAAAGAAATAAATGATTTAGTTGATGTTGTAATGCAAGTTGCAAAATCTGATATTTCCGTTTTGATTATATGGAGAAAGCGGGGTTGGAAAAGAAGTTTTTGCACGGGCAATTCATGGTTTTAGCAATCGTGCAGATAAAAAATTAATTACTGTAAACTGCGGTGCTATTCCGGAAGGTATTCTTGAAAGTGAATTATTCGGTCATAAAAAAGGATCTTTTACAGGTGCAGTTGAAAACCGAAAAGGTTATTTTGAAATAGCTGATGGCGGAACTCTTTTTCTTGATGAGATTGCTGAAATGCCTATTACCACTCAAGTTAAATTGCTTCGTGCAATTGAGAATAAAGAATTTATGAGAATTGGAGATGAAATTCTAACAAGAGTTGATGTAAGAATTATTGCTGCTACAAATAAAAATCTTCAGCATGAAGTTGATGTAAAAAGATTTAGAGAAGATTTATACTTTAGATTGAAAGCTGTAAGCATTAGCATTCCTCCATTAAGAAACGGAAAAGTGATATTCCGGAATTAGTATATCATTTCTTGAATCAATATTCAAAAGAAAATAAAATTGAACCGCCAAGAATTTCAAATGATGCTATAGATTTGCTTGGTAAATTATAATTGGCCGGGTAATGTTAGGGAATTAAAAAATACAGTTGAAACAGCTATTGCTTTAAATAGAAATCATTCACTTGAATCATACTTCATTTTCAACACTCTATTAACTAAAACTGAAAATGAAATCATCTAATAGAAATCTTCCGATTTATTTAAATCGATCTCCTGAAGAAGTTGATAGAGAATTATTATATCGGGCATTATTTGAAATTAAAAAAGATATAATGGAATTGAAAGATTTAATTTATCATTCACAGAATGAAGTCAAGTTGAATAATGATAAATCAGTGAAGAAGTAATTCCTTTAGATGAAATGGAACGTAATGCAATAATTAATGCTTTGGAAGCTACACGCGGCAATAAAAGAAATGCCGCCAAAATGTTTAATATTAGTGAGAGAACTCTTTACAGAAAAATTAAAGATTATAATTTACAAAATTAAATAACTTATTAAGTTTTAAATTCATGTTTTTATGCATTATTTTATTCAAAAACAGCATTTTTCTTAAATGTTACAAGTGTTCTAAGTCTCTTGTTTATATTAGCTTCCATGGTTAATTTTACCGGGTGCTGTGCATATTCTTTTACAGGGGCTTCTGTTCCTGAACATATTAAAACAATTGCTATTCCTGTATGTAATGATAGAAGCGGTGCCGGTGAGCCAGGTTTGCCGCAAACATTTACTGATAAACTTACTCAAAAGTTTATTGATGATAATACATTGCAAGTGACTGATAGACAGAATGCTAATGCAGTTCTTGAATGTACAATTACTTCATTAAGCGATGCTCCGGCGGTTATTACTGGCGGTGAAAATGTTGATACCAGAAGAATGACTGTTACTGTTCAGGCAACTTATAAAGATCTGGTAAAAAGAAAAACTGTGTTTGATAAAAGTTTTTCTGAATATTCTGATTATCCTTCCGATGGTGGACTAAGTGCAAGAAGCACAGCAATTGATGAAGCAGTTGATAAATTAACGGAAGATATTCTTCTTGATACTGTTTCCGGATGGTAATATTAATTATTAAAGGCTAAAAAAAATGGATAATATAGTTCTGATTTCATATTTTATTTCTCTCACAATACTTTTTATTTTTGGATTACATGGTTTCATAATGATTTTTTATCATAATAAATATAAAGATGTTTCTCATACGCCGAAAACTGAAGTAGATGAAAACGCTACTGTAACTATTCAGCTTCCATTATATAATGAACTTTATGTAGTTGAAAGATTAATTGAAAAAGTTTGTGAAATTGATTTCCCTAAAGATAAACTTGAAATTCAAGTTCTTGATGATTCAACGGATGAAACTGTACAAATTGCAGAAAGAATGGTGAAGAAAAAACAAGAAGAAGGTTTTGATATAAAGCATATTAGAAGAGAAAATAGAACTGGATTTAAAGCCGGTGCATTAAAAGAAGGTTTAAAAATTGCAAAGGGGAATTACATCGCAATATTTGATGCTGATTTTATTCCCCACAAAGATTTTTTGAAAAAGACTTTTTCATTTTTTAATGATGATAAAATTGGAATGGTTCAAACTCGATGGGAACATATAAACGGCGATTATTCAATTCTTACAAAAGCACAGGCATTAGCTCTTGACGGACATTTTGTAATCGAACAATCTGTAAGAAATAAAGCAGGCTTTTTTATTAATTTCAATGGTACCGGCGGCATTTGGAGAAAAAGCTGTATTGAGAATTCGGGCAATTGGAATTCCGATACATTAACTGAAGATTTGGATTTAAGCTACCGTGCTCAATTAAAAGGATGGAGATTTGTTTTCTTAAAAGATTTTACTTCACCCGCGGAACTTCCCTCAGAAATAAATGCTTTAAAGTCTCAGCAGTTTAGATGGACAAAAGGCGCTATTGAAACTGCAAAAAAAATTCTGCCATTAGTTTGGAAAGCAAAAATTCCTTTGCGAGTAAAGTTGCAGTCAACTTTTCATCTTACAAATAATTTAGTATTCCCGTTTATTTTATTGGCTGCTATTTTGAATGTTCCACTAATCTTTATAAAAAACAGCGGTTCACATCAGCTTTACTTTGCAATAATGTCAATTTTTGTATTGGCATTTGTAAGTTCGTTTTTGTTTTATATGTATTCGCAAAAGGATATTCATAATGATTGGCGTAAAAAGATAGTTTTATTCCCTTTGTTCATGGCAGGAAGCATGGGCTTTGCAGTTAATAATTCACGTGCTGTAATTGAAGGGTTGCTAAATAGAAAAAGTGAATTTGTACGCACTCCGAAATTTAACGTTAAAGGCAACAGCGATTCGTGGATTGGAAAAAAATATAGAAGTAAAAAACTTGAAATGTCTGTTGTAGTGGAATTGATCATGGCAATTTATTGTTTAATCGGAATTGTTTCATCAATTTATTTTCTTGAAATTGCAGCCCTTCCTTTCCAGATATTATTTTTTCTTGGTTTTACATTTGTTTCATTGACTTCAATCAAACATGCATATTCAACAAATAGCTAAATAGGTTAGTATTGGATAAAACAATTTTTGAAAAATTCGATGAAAAAGTGAATCTGATTTATGAGTATGATAAAAAATCTCCTTTATTTATCCGGGTTGCAAACTTTGAGATAAATAATAATAATGTTGAAAAAGCAATTGGTATTTTAAATCAAGGCCTCAGCTACTTTCCTCAATATGCTGCAGCACATCTTCTATTAGGTAAAGCATATATGCTGCTCGGCAATTATGCATCAGCGTTAAAAAATATTAAAACCGGCAGCGATATGATTCATTCAAAGCCGACATATGATTTCTATTTAAATGAAATTGAAGAGATTAAAAAGCAAAGATCATTTTTTGAAATTAGTAAGAGAGTAGGATTCTTTTCTCCCGAAGAAAAAGACGAGAATGCAGATCAAACCGATCTGTTCAAAAAAGAAGCTGAAAAAATTCTAAAAGGTGATGAGGATTCTTCAATTGATGAAAGGCTTGATGAGCTTGCAAAGGAAATATCCACAGCAAAGATTTCTGAAAAAATGGGTGATACTTTTATTGAAGAAAAGCCATTTAAAAAAGTTACTGAAAGCCACATAATAATTTCCGATACATTGGCAAAAATTTATACAGCTCAGGGGGAATATAAAGAAGCAATTGAAATTTATATTCAGTTGAAACAAAAAAATCCAGAAAAATTAGATTATTACAATCAAAAAATAGACGAATTAAAAGCTAAGCTTTGATAAATTCCGAATTTGATTTTTATAAAACAAATATTCCTTTCGTAAATTGCTTTTCATTGTTATATGAACTCATTGTTAAGCCTTCCAAAGCTAAATAGAAAATTTTTTACACGAGATGTTCTTATTGTTGCCCAAAATCTTCTTGGCAAAATATTAGTAAAAAAAATAAATGGTAAAACTTTGGCTGGTAAAATAGTAGAAGTAGAAGCTTATGACGGCAGAATCGATGAAGCAGCACATACTTTTTCCGGAAAAACAAAACGAAATGAAATTATGTTTGATGAAGGCGGATTCTTTTATGTTTACTTTACTTACGGCACTCATTTTTGCTGCAACGTAGTAACAGGTGCGAAGGATGTAGGAACTGCAGTTTTATTAAGAGCAGTCGAACCTTTAATTGGATTAGAAGATATGTCGAAAAATAGATTTGGGCGTGATTTATTAATTGAGAAAGATAAAATTAATTTAACTAATGGCCCGGGTAAATTATGTAAAGCATTTAATATCGACAAAAGGTATAACACAATTGATTTAACCGGTGATGAAATTTTCATTTTAAAACAAAAAAAAATTTCTTCAGAAAAAATTATTACAACCAGGAGGATTGGAATTAAAAAATCAATTGAATTGCCCTGGAGGTTTTATATCAAAGATAACCCTTATGTATCCAGAAAATGATTAAACCTAAAAATTTATTAATTGTTAGAACAGATAGAATTGGTGATGTCGTTCTATCACTACCTTTAGCAGAGCTTGTTAAAAGGTACTACCCTGATTGCAAGGTTACATTTTTAATTAGACAATACACCAAGGATATTGTTATAAATCATCCTTTTATAGATGAATTAATTATACTTAAAGAAAACAACGGTAAAATTTTAATTAATAAAAACGTACAGCAAATAGCCAAGAAGGAATTTGACTCGGCAATAATTGTCTATCCCACTTTTGATACATCATTAATTATTTATTTAAGTAAAATTAAAAATAGAATCGGGACAGGTTACAGATGGTATTCATTTTTATTCAATAACAAAGTTTACCAGCATAGAAAATACGCAGAAAAGCATGAACTTGAATTTAATGTAAGCTTACTATCTAAATTTGGGATTGAAGAATTTGTGAATACGCAAAATGTTAAATTTAATCTCTATCCCAAAGAAGAAGACACTAAAAAAGTTAATGATATTTTAATAAAAGAAAAAATAGATTTCACAAAACCCATAATCATAATTCATCCCGGAAGCGGGGGAAGTGCTGTAGATTTGCCCATTGAAAAATTTAAAGATTTAATTTCTTTGATCTCTTCAAAGCTAGATGCTGAAATTATTTTAACTGGAAGCAAAGAAGAAAAATCACTTTGTGATAGTTTGGCAGTTAATGGCAACATTAAAAATTTAGCCGGCGTTTTTAACCTTAAAGAGCTTATTGCTTTAATTAATTTTTGCAGTATATTTATTGCTAATTCAACAGGCCCGATACATATTGCGGCAGCGTTGGATAAATATATAATTGGCTTTTATCCAAAGATTCAGGCATGTTCTCCCCATAGATGGGGCCCTTATAATGATAAAAGTGTTATTTTTAGCCCAAAAATAAATTGCGAAAATTGCAACCGGGAACAGTGTGAGCGGTTGAAGTGTATGAGTACCATAGAAGTGACAGATGTATTTTTAGAAGTTAGTAAAATTTTTAAGTTTCTTGTAACTAACGGAGAAAATTAATGAAAACCAAAATCTTTATAGTTTTAACAATTTCGTTTTTCTCTTTGCATTCTGCTTTCAGTATTGTTAAGTCACAGGAAAAAAATGATGAATTTAGAGAAATAGAAAACAATGCATTTAAAGTTGGAGAGAAATTAACTTTCGACGTAAGATATGGATTTGTTACCGCTGGAATAGCATCATTCAACATACCGCAAATGAAAAGAATTTCAGGACGTGAAGCATATTTCGTAACTTTTGAAGTTAACACTGTCCCAAGTTTCGATTGGATTTATAAAGTTCGTGACAGGTATGTTACATACATTGATAAAGAAGGATTGTTTCCATGGAGATTTGAACAGCACATTAGAGAAGGCGGCTACAGCAGAGACTTTTCCGCATTTTTTGATCAACGGAAAGGCAAAGCTAAAACTTCAGAAGGTGAATACGATATCCCCAAATATGTTAATGATATTGTTTCTGCTTTTTATTTAGCAAGAACTTTTGATTACTCAAACTTAAAAGTTGACGATAGATTTCATCTTCAAAATTTTTATAAAGATAAAGTTTACGACCTGGATGTAAGATATGTTGGCAGAGAAACTGTAGAAGTGCCAGCCGGAAAATTTGACTGTGTAATTGTTGAACCTTTAGTGCAGGAAGGCGGTTTATTTAAAAGTGAAGGAAGTGTTTTAGTTTGGTTAACAAATGATAAAATAAAAATTCCTGTCAAAGTTAAAACCAAAGTCGTAATAGGTTCAATCGATGCTGACCTTACAGCCTATGAAGGGCTCGCCGGCGAATTAGAATCCAAAAGATAAGCGCAATAAATGTTTAATTGTCAAATCGCTAAATTGTTGTATACGAACATATCCGGTAGTACAGTTCAAAATGTATTAAATAATTTTTTTGAGCAATTTAATATTTTATTCTGACACAAAATTATTTTGAAATCCGTGTAAATCAGTCTAATCCGTGATATCCGTGTTCTATTCATTGCTATACAATAAAAAATGAATTCTGTCTAATTATTTTTTCCATTATTGAAATCAACAATTTAATTCCATTCCGAAAATTATTTAGCATAAATTGATTATTTTTACCTTTAACTTTCACCATAAAAAATAAATACCCGATGCACGACGAAAATGAAAATAAAGATATTGAAACAGATAATTTAGATAAAAATTATATTCCTGAAATTGTAAATGAAGATTATGAAGAAGACCAATATGGTTTTTCTTTAAAGCGCGATATCCATTCAAGAATTTCTCCTTATGCAGCAGCTTTTATCGGGCTGTTTGGCGGTTTTATTGCCTACCAAGTCTTAGGCGGACTTTTAATGGTTTTGATTTTTGGATTCGATATCGAACATGCACCAGCCAACGGAATGAGATTAATTACTATGGCTGGAGAAGTGTTATTTATGCTTTTACCTGCTTTAATTTTCACTAAATTAGTTTATGAAGACATAACAAATATTATCCGCGCTCATTCAGTTGATATAATTGAAATTGCATTATTTTTAAGCGGGTTAATTGTACTCTTCTTTTTATTCCAGGATTATCTTTATATCCAGGATTTTATTATTAATAAATTAGCTGCTCAATCAAGTATTATTCAATCTATAAAATCTGCTTTTGACAGCCTGAACGATTCGGTTGAACAAACCTATTTGAACTTAATAACTCCTAAAAACTTTTATGATAGGGTTTTAATAGTTATTGTAATAGCATTAGTCCCTGCAATTTGCGAGGAGGTATTATTTAGAGGATTGGTTCAAAGAAGCTTCGAGATGAAGCTAAGGCCTGTTTGGGCTGCGTTAATTACCGGAATATTCTTTGGTTTATTCCATGTTAATCCTTACGCACTTATTCCTTTAATCGGGCTAGGTTTTTATTTTGGTTTTGCTGTTTATAAAAGCAATTCAATTTTAACATCTATGGTTTTGCATTTCTTGAATAATTTTATTTCTGTGGTTTTATTTTTTATTATAGGTAATGAAGATTTAATAAATTCTAAAGTCAGTGGTGAATTTGATTTAAGATCTTCATTAATTTTCTTTGTTTTCTTGTCAGCGTTGTTCGCTGGAATTATAATTTTTATTAATAGATATTATTCCCAAAAGAAAATAAGTAGGAGGTAAAATGCCAGTTTGCCCAAATTGTGAATACGAGTATGTTGATGGTGTAACATTTTGTCCTGACTGCGGTACTGCTCTTGTAGATGAAGAGTATTATTGGAAGCCTGAAGAATGGACTGAAAAAAACTGGGAAGTTGTTTACACTTCCGACCAGGAATATGAAATTGAAATGATCCGGGATAATCTTAAAGGGGCGGGAATAGAAGCGGCTATTCTTTCTCAAAGAGATAGGAACTTTCCAACACCGGGCGATCTGTCCACGGTAAAGCTTCTTGTTAAAAAAGAAGATGTTGCTTCTGCGTTGAACTTCATTCAACAGGTGAAATCTGACAGTACCGATGAGGAAAATGAATAGTGGCTTTCAGCAATCATTCAGCACGGGTTATTGTTTCAATTATTGCTATCCCTTTCATACTTGCTGCAAGTTATTTCGGTAAATTATTTTTTTTCTTTATGATTCTTGGAATCGGATTAATTTCTTTTTATGAATTTTCAGGTTTATTAAAAAATAAAGGTTCAAATACAAGTGTTTGGCTGGGGTATGTAAGCGTTACCTTTTTTATAACTTCAAATTACATTTTTTTTGCAGACACTTTACCTGTTTTAATTTTATTTGTGGTGTTAATTTCTACAGTAGAATTATTTAGAAATTCCGGTTCAGCTTTGTTTAATATTGGAAGCCTTTTGCTTTCTACTTTATACATAGGATTACTCGCCGGTTCTTTAGTAGGAATAAGAGAATTTTATCCTAATGTGGGTGATTTATATTCCCGCGGTGGATATATTATTATTTCCATGTTCGCGTCTATTTGGATTTGCGATTCTGCTGCTTATTATGGAGGAACTAAATTAGGAAGGCACAAACTGTTTCCAAGGGTTAGTCCGAAAAAAAGCTGGGAAGGCGCAATATTCGGATTTGTGTTTGCTGTTATCACCATGATTTTAGCTAAAATTTTAATACTTGATTTTCTTACATGGACTACAGTAATTTCAATTGGATTCATTATTGGAATTGGCGGGCAAGTTGGAGATTTAGTTGAATCACTATTTAAAAGAGATGCAGGTGTAAAAGATTCTTCTGCTTTAATTCCAGGCCACGGTGGAATTTTTGATAGATTTGATTCACTTTTATTTACAGCTCCTTTAGTGCTTTTATATTTAAAATATTTAGGAAGGTGATTTTATAATTACTAAAGATAAAATGGCATTTAATTTTATAAGAAAGCATAGATGAATTCTAAGAAGCAAAAAGTAAGTGTAATTACATTAGGTTGCTCAAAAAATACGGTTGATTCGGAAAGATTATTAAATCAAATTAAGGTTAATAATTTAACCTTAGTTGATGATCCTAATAACTCAGATACAGTTATAATAAATACTTGCGGATTTATCGAAGCTGCGAAAGAGGAATCAATAAATACAATATTAAATGCGATTGAGCTTAAAAAAAATAATAAGATAAAAAAAGTAATTGTTGCAGGATGCCTTTCAGAGCGGTATAAAAAAGACCTTGAAGTTGAGATGCCTGAGGTAGATGTTTATTTCGGCACAGAAAATTATGAGGGTATTCTAAAAGAACTTGGCGGTGAATTAAAATATGATTTATTGGGTGAAAGAGTTTTAACTGCACCTTCTCATACAGCTTATTTGAAAATATCCGAAGGATGCGATCATCCTTGTTCGTTTTGTGCAATTCCTATTATGCGAGGGAAGCATCATTCAAAACCTATGAATGACTTAATTAAAGAAGCTGAATTTCTTGCAAGGAATAATACTAAGGAGTTGATTATCATTGCCCAGGATACTACTGACTATGGTATAGATATTTATGGTAAAAGAAATATAAGTGAATTGTTAAATAAGTTAAGTGAAATAAACGGAATTGAGTGGATAAGATTAATGTACGCCTATCCTTCAAAATTTCCGGATGAACTGATTGATACCATTGCATCAAATCCAAAGATTTGTAAGTATGTTGATATACCGTTGCAGCATATTTCTGACGAGGTTTTAAAATCTATGCGGCGCGGTGTTACTACAAATCGGACTTATGATCTGATTAAGAATTTAAAAGAAAAAATTCCAGATATCTCAATCCGAACAACTTTTATAACTGGTTATCCTGCTGAAAAAGATGAACATTTTAAGCAGTTGTGCAATTTTATAGAAGAAGTAAAATTTGATAAAGTTGGAGTTTTTACTTATTCCGTTGAAGATAATACTTCTAGTTTTATTTTAGGTGATCCAGTCTCAGAAGATGAAAAGAAGTATAGAAAAGAGACCTTAATGGAAATTCAAAAGAATATTTCACTACGGAAAAATGAATTATTTTTAAATAAAAACTTACAGGTATTAATTGACGGAATAGAAGGGGATTTTTACATAGGCCGTTCATACCGCGACGCTCCTGAAGTTGACAGCGAAATTTTAATTCCTAAAATAGATAGTGAAATTGTCATTGGAAATTTCTATACTGTAAATGTGTCAGATTTTAACGAATATGATCTTTTCGGTAAGATAATTTAATCCCGGGAGGGAAATGCAATGAAACAAATATTACTACTATTAAGTTTGATCTTTACTTGTTCAACTTTTGCGCAAGTAGAAAACGCCTCTAATTCAGGCCGTTATTTAGGAGAGCCCAAGTATTATATTGATTTTCTTAATTTCAAAAGCAATGAAATTTATAAAACCAGACTAGATGTTTTTGTGCAAGTTCCATACAAAATAATTCAATTTGTAAAATCAGAGAATGAATTTGTCGCAAATTACAATATTACAATTTCTGTTTTTGATGAAGATAAAAATACTCTATTTGTTGAAAAGTCATGGACTGAAAAATTGCAATCACAAAAATTTGAACAAACTATCTCTAAAGAGAATTACAATTTAAGCTTTCGTTCGTTTGAACTTTTGCCTGGTAAATATCTTATTCGATCCATTGTTGAGGATCAAGATTCAAGGAATGAGTATAAATCTGAAAACATAGTTAAGGTTAGAGATTTCTCAAAGCTTACCTGCAGTAAGTGATATAATGTTGATTTCAAAAGAAACATTTATGAATGGTGAAAAAAAAATTCTTCCCAATGTTACACACAACGTAGTGTCGCAGAAAGACGGATTGCCTTTCTTTTTTGAAGTTTATATGGATTCTGCTCAAAGCATAAAACTTGAATATACTATAAAGAATAAAAAAGATATTCTTTTTGATTCAACTGAAACAAAAAAAATAGATTCAACTAAAACACAAGTGTTTGGTAAAATAAGTAACGTAGATTTAAGTTTGGGTACTTATGAATTGAGTAGCCAATGTTGAAAATAATAATGAGGACATTCTTGCATTTTCATCTAAAGCATTTTTATCAAGATGGATTGGAATTCCAAGCAGCGTTAAAGATCTTGATAAAGCTATTGCACAATTGGTATATATTGCTTCAGGTAGCGAAATTATCGGATATAAAGGATGCAAAAAACAAAGATGATAAAATCAAATTGTATCTTGACTTCTGGAAGAAAAAAGATCCCACTCCAAACACAGATGAAAATGAAGTAAGAGATGAATACTATAGAAGAATAGCTTATGCGAATGAAAATTTTAGTCATTATGTTGAAGGCTGGAAATCCGATAGAGGTATGGTGTTTGTTATTTTAGGCCCTCCGAATAATGTTGACAGGCATCCATTTGAGTATGACTCAAAACCTTATGAAGTTTGGGAGTATTATAACTTAAGTAAAAATTTTGTTTTTATTGATGAAACCGGTTTTGGCGATTATAGGTTAGTTACTCCAATGTACGGAGACTTTTATAGATACCGGCAATAAAAAAAAGTTTAATATTTTTTATTTAATTTTTATGTCTCTACCATAAATAATTTAAAATCAAATGATTCTTACTGTAACTTTAAATCCTCTTCTCGAAAGAAGATTTACTTATGATAAAATTCATCCCGGCACTGAAAACAGAAACGGAGTTGAAGAAAAAAAAGCCGGCGGGAAAGGTATAAATGTAAGCCGCCAGTTAAATCAATTAAATATTGATAATCTCTCATTTACTTTTTTAGGCGGAGTAAATGGAAAAATATTAAAGGAAGTAATTGATAATGAAGGGATAAAGATAATTTCAATAAAAACTAAAAATGAAACACGTGAAGCAGTAATTATAATTGAAAAGAATAAATAATTCTCTCACCACTTATTTTTCCGAAAACACAAACATATTAAAAGCCGAAGTTGAAGAATTTAAATCGAAGCTTGAAAAAATGATTGAAACCTGTGAGATGGTTATTTTTTCTGGCAGCTCTCCATGTAAAGAAACCGATTCAATTTTTCCTTTTGGAATAAAAATCGCAAATCAGCTTGATAGAATTTCAATTTGCGATACTTATGGAAATCATCTTCGTGAATGTTTAGATGAAGCACCTACTATTGTTCATAATAATATTTCAGAATTGGAAAGCTCACTTGATATAAATTTACGTAGAGAAAATGATAAACTGGAATTTCTAAATCAACTCTATGGAAAAGGTATTAAGCAAGCCTATCTTACCGATGGCTCCAACTCAATTTTATACCTCTAATTTTGATTTTCATTTTAAAATTGAAATCCCGTCAATTAAACCAAAAGATCCAACTGGCAGTGGAGATGCGTTCACAGCGGGTATAGCTTATGCTTGGCATAATAATTTAACTTTTGAGGAAAGTGTATTATTTGCAGCTAAATTAGGAATATTAAATGCATCGAAATTTGAAGTGTGCAATATTACATTTAACGAAATTAATAATTTCAAATTAGAACCTAAAATATTTCCCATCGGGAAACAAATTAAAACAACCGATGCCCCTGCTTAATCAAAAAATATTCTTCTTTGTTTTGATTTTCATCTCTTCATTACAATCACAAATTATTGAGTCAATAATATAAGCGGGAATGATGTTTTTGATAAGCAGGAAATATTATCCTGGGCTGAAATAAACGAAGGAATGCGTGTTTATCCCGGGAATATTGATTCAATAAAAAATCGCGTGTTGTTAAATTTAGGATACAGGGGATATTTTCATGGCAATCTTGAAGGTATCTGAAACTATATCTGAAAAGGATTCGCAAAAAGTAATTTTGACAATGAATCTTAATGAAGGTGAACCAACTTATGTAAAAGAAATTTCTTTGCAAAAAAAGATTCACGTTTATGGAGATGAAATTGAAAAAATGTTTGACGATTTGAAAGGGCAAATTTTTAATAAATTTGATATTGAAGATACATATAAATGAAATTTTAACTTTGCTGGAAAATAAAGGTTATCCATTTTCAAAAATCACTATTAACTCAACTTACTTTTATTCGGATTCAACTAACAATGAAAATTATGTTGATCTTCATTTAAGCCTTGATAAGCAGCTAATAAGTAGAATTGATAAAATAGAAATTACAGGCAACACCACAACAAAACCTTTTGTAATTACGCGGGAATTAAGATTAGAAAAAGGCGAGTTATATTCACAAAAGGTGATTGATGATATTCCTTCAAAATTAAATAAGCTTCGTTTTTTTGAACATGTTGGGACTCCTAAATTTTATTTCAATCAAAAAATGAAGGAGTGCTTTTAATTAATGTAAAAGAAAAACAGACAAACAATTTTGATGGAATTATTGGATACATTCCTCCTTCTATTCAAGGTGAAAAAGGATATATAACCGGATTGGTTAATATAAGCTTGAGAAATTTATTTGGAACCGGCAGAGCAGCAGCAATTAGATGGCAGCAAATAAATAGAAATTCGCAAGAGCTTGAATTAAAATATTTGGAACCCTGGATTTTCGGTTATCCTTTTAATTTAAGCGGTTCATTATTTCAAAGGAAACAAGATAGTTCGTATGTTCAAAGAACCGTTGAAGGTGCCCTTGAATTTTTAGCGACTCAGGATATTTCAGCAGCAGTAACCATTGCCTCACAATCCACAATTCCAACTGAAAATATGAATTCGGTTTTTACTGTTTACAACTCAACCTCGTTTAGCACAGGGATAAATTTAGAAATAGATACTCGAGATGATCCTTATGCTCCAACACACGGTTTACTTTTTATAAATTCTTATTCTTTCAGCCGCAAGTCTATTTATGGACCCGCCGAATATATTTCCGATGACTTGGCAACAAAAATAAATCTACAAAGAATCAGCGTGAGCCTTTCCACATTTTATGAATTGTTCAATCGGCAAATTATTGCTTTGAGTTTAAATGGAAGAGAATTGCGCGGGCCATTTTTTGAAGAAAGTGATTTATATAGATTAGGCGGAACAAATACTTTACGTGGGTATCGGGAAAATCAATTTTTAGGTTCAAGAATATTTTGGAGTAATTGGGAATATAGATTTTTACTAACACAAAGAACTTTTGCTTTTGTATTTTTTGATACTGGTTATTATTTAAGAAATGCTGAGGAAAATAGAAATATTTTAAAGCAGGAAGCATTTTAAATATGGTTATGGAATAGGATTGAATTTGCAAACAGGTTTGGGAGTATTAGGCGTAAGCTTTGCTCTTGGCCAGGGCGATTCGTTTTCTGATGGCAAAATTCATTTTGGTTTGATAAATGAATTTTAGAGCAGTAAAAATTTAATGCTGAATTTATTAGTCAGCATACTGAAAAATATAATAAATATTTACAATTAATGTTTATCTAAAAATCCATATATTCAAATAATTCGGCCGCTAAATGTAATCATTACTTTTTTTGTAGTCATAGTTGCCGCTGTAATTTCTATGAGTGGTAATTATTTTAAAATAGATATTCTGCTCGCAGCAATTACCGGCGGATTAACAGCCGCTTCAGGCAATATTATTAATGATTATTTATGATATTGAAATTGATAAAATAAACCGCCCTAAAAGGCCGCTCCCTTCAAAAAAAATATCAATAAGAGCAGCATTAAATTTATATTTAACTTTATTGTTCTTTTCAGTAGTTATTTCGTTTCAAATTAATTTTGAATCATTTACAATCGTTATAATTACTCAGATTAATTTTATTCCTATATTCTTTCAAACTAAAACGTATTGCTTTAATAGGGAATATTTCTGTTTCCTTTCTCACTGGGCTTGCATTCATCTTTGGTGGAATTGCAGTAAACAATTATATAGGAGCAATCATTCCTGCAACATTTGCTTTTTTAATTAATTTAATTCGTGAATTGATAAAAGATATCGAAGATATTCCCGGCGATAAAAAATTAGGGATAACAACTCTTCCAATAAAAATTGGAATTCATAAAACAAAACATTATTTATTAATCATTTCTGCTTTTTTAATTCTTTGCACTTTCTATCCGTTCATAACTGCGAAATATAAAATTGAATATTTCATATTTGTGATGATAATAGTTAATCCTATTTTAGTCTATGTAATTAAATCTTTATTTGAAGATGATTCAACGCAGAACTTGAATAAGTTAAGTTTTATTTTAAAATTGGACATGATTTTTGGATTAACTGCAATCTTTCTTGGTAAATGAAAAAATTTGACAATTCTTTTTTAACTGACAAAATCAAATTATTGGCCGGTACCGACGAAGTCGGCAGGGGGCCGTTGGCAGGCCCTGTAGTTGCAGCCGCTGTAATTTTTCATCCCGATATTTTTATAGAAGGTGTTAATGATTCAAAACAATTAACTGAAGAGCAAAGAGAAGCATTAGTCCCGATAATTTTGGAAAAATCTCTTGCCTCTGCTGTTACAGTAATTTCACATAAAGAAATTGATAGAATAAATATTCTTCAAGCTTCACTGCTTGCAATGAAAACTTCGATTGACAGACTCTCAATTCAACCTGATATTATATTAGTCGACGGCAATAAAACCTTTACTCACAAAGTTCATGCAATACCTATAATTAAAGGTGATTCAAAATCATTTTCTATTGCTGCTGCTTCTATTCTTGCAAAAGTTGCACGGGATAGAATAATGAAAAGACTTTGCCCAAGATTTCCGCAATATTTATGGTCAAAAAATAAAGGATACCCGACTAAGCAGCATATTGATGCAATTAAAATTTATGGCCCAACAAGATTTCATAGAAAAACATTTTTGAAAAACATTTTAACAGACGAATCAATTTACAGATTTGCTGAGAATTTAGAAGATTAAAATTATTCTATTGGATGTTTTAATCTCTTTTTATTTTCGCTTTAGTATAAAAGTAATATTATGTCCAAAGAATCAAAAAAGACAGGTGACGACGGCGAGGAAATGGCTGCGGAATTGCTTGTTGAAAAAGGATATGAAATTATTGATAGAAATTACCGCTTTGGAAAAGGCGAAATAGATATTATTGCAAAAACTCCTGACAAAAAGATTTTAGTTTTTGTTGAAGTTAAGTTACGTAAGAATTTGGAATTTGGTGAGCCTGAATATGCAATCACAAAAAATAAAATGGGGCAGTTAAGAAGAATCGCATCCGCATATATTTATGAAAATGTTCCTGAAGATATTGATTTTAGAATGGACGTAATTGCAATTTTAAAACGCCAAAATAAAAAAGATAAAATAGAACATTATGAAAATGCATTTTAAATTTTTATGAAATTCATTAAAACATACATAAAATTAATAGACAGGCTAAATTCAAAATTAGGTTATTATATTTCATGGTTAACCTTGTTATTGGTTTTAATTACTTGTTTTGATGTGTTTACAAGATATGTTTTAAATGAAAGCAGTGTGGCGCTGCAGGAACTTGAATGGCACTTGTTCTCAATCATCTTTTTAATGGCTGCTTCATTTACTCTAATAACTGACGACCACGTGCGGGTTGATGTCTTTTATTCAAGATTTTCAGACAAACAAAAAGCCTATGTGAATTTATTTGGAGCAGTTCTATTTTTGCTTCCATTTTGTGTGTTGGTTATTTATTCTTCACAAAATTTTGTGATAACTTCATTTCAATTTAAAGAAACATCTCCCGATGCAGGCGGGCTTCCGGCAAGATATATTTTAAAATCATTTATTCCTATCTCATTTGTGTTTTTGTTTTTCCAGGGAATATCTTTGGCATTCAAGTCTTTTCTTCAAATAAAAAATCCGGATAACCTAACAGAGAATAAATGACAGAACTTTTACCGATAATATTCTTCTTTACCGTATTAGTTTTCCTTTTAATGGGATTTCCGGTTTCATTTACTCTCGGAGGAGTTTCATTAATTTTCGGACTCTTAACTTTTGGATTGAACTTTTTTAATCTTCTCCCATTGCGTATTTGGGGAATAATGAATAACTATGTTTTAATTGCTGTTCCGCTATTTGTTTTTATGGGTGTGATGCTGGAAAAATCCGGACTTGCCGAAGAGCTACTTGAAACTATGGCTTTATTATTTGGAAAATTAAGAGGCGGATTAGCATTTTCAGTTTTAATAGTTGGAGCAATGATGGGCGCGTCTACCGGTATCGTTGGAGCAACTGTTGTTACAATGGGAGTACTTAGTTTACCTGTAATGCTAAAACGCGGATATCATCCTAGGGCGGCTTCGGGAATTATTATGGCTTCAGGAACTTTAGGACAAATTATTCCGCCGAGCATTGTTTTGGTTTTGCTCGGAAGTGTTTTAAATATTTCAGTTGGAGCATTGTTTGTCGGTGCAGTAATTCCCGGGTTTCTACTTGTGTTTTTTTATTTAATCTGGCTGATAATTTTAACAATCATTCGTCCCAAATCTGTTCCGGCAATGCCTCAAGAAGAGTTGGATAAATTTAAAGGCAGCGATAGAATTAAAAGAATAATTAATGCATTCCTTCTTCCTTTTATTTTAATATTGGCAGTACTTGGTTCCATCTTTGCCGGAATTGCTTCACCCACCGAAGCCGCTGCTGTTGGGGCTTTTGGTGCAACTATCTTAGCAATTTTTAGAAGAACTTTTAGTATCAAAATACTGAAAGAAGTTATGATTAGAACCACAACTTTAACTAGCATGGTATTTTTCATTTTGGTTGGTGCTGCTGCTTTCGGTTTGGTTTTTAGAGGATTACATGGAGATACTTTTCTTTCTAATTTAATCCTTTCCTCTAATCTGGAACCCCATCATTTTCTAGCAATCGTCATGGTTGTAATTTTTATCTGCGGATTTTTTATAGATTTTATTGAAATTACTTTTATTATTGTTCCAATTGTAGCTCCGATATTTGTTCACATGCATATTGATTTGTTATGGGTAGGAATTTTAATTGCGATGAATTTGCAAACATCTTTCTTAACTCCTCCATTCGGCTTTTCAATCTTTTATTTGAAAGGTGTAGCCCCATCAGGTGTTACAACATCTCATCTTTATAGAGGAATAATCCCTTACGTTTTTCTTCAGCTAATTGCTCTTCTCACAGTTATACTTTGGCCTGATATAGCACTTTGGCTGCCAAGAGTTTTGGGAGTTTAACCGTTGCTCGATACTTGATTCCGGATACTCGATTTCTTATCCAACATCAAGAATCCAGTATCCAGAATCAGATACAAATTCTTAGATTTAGTTACAAAAGAATCCAACAATCCAATACTCCATTTTTCCACAATTCCACTTTCCATTCCTTAAACTTTATAATTCTTTTCTGCCATCGAATCCCATTCATAAATATTTTTTTTGAAGTTCATGTATGAATCATAAACTTTTTTAGCCATATGCATTGGAAGATGTAATATCCGATATAGCTTCATCAGTAAACTTTCGTAAGCTTCAAGAATATCATCTGAGAATTGTTTGAATTGAACTTTACCCTCTTTTTTCATCTTTAAAATAATATTCTGTGTTCTTTGCTTCAAATGCAGATAGCATAGTTATATTTACTTTTGCAGCAGCGACTTCAATTATATCTTTTAAATCCTGCGATAGCTGGTTGTATGCATTTTTGTTTACTATCAATTCTAGCACAGGCCCCGGTTCCTGCCAGCCAGGATAATAATAGTACTTTGCAATTTTATCAAAGCCCATAATTGAATCATGATAAGGGCCAATCCATTCAAGCGCATCAATAACGCCTCTATCAAGATCGGTATATAACTCTCCACCGGGAGCTAAGATAGAAGTTGCCCCGGTCTTTGCTATTACTTTCCCGCCTAAACCAGGTATCCTCATTTTTAAACCTACAAAATCCTTAATAGTATTTATTTCTCTGTTAAACCATCCGCCCATTTGTCCACCGGTGTTACCGCACACAAATGGGACTAAGCTGTGTTCAGAATAAAGTTCTCTCCACAAATCTAAACCTCCGCCGAAATATAACCAGGCATTAACCTGTTGTGCATTCATTCCAAAAGGGACACTTCCAAAAAATTGAGCTGATGGCAATTTACCTGCCCAGTAGTAAGCTGAACCATGACCCATTTCTGCCACTCCTCCGGAAACTGCATCAAATACTTCTAATGCCGGTACTAATTCTCCGCCGCCGTATACTTGAATTTTCAATCTTCCATTGGACATCTCTCCAATCCATTTTGCAAACTCTTCAACATATTCACCTAAGATCGGAAAATGCGGAGGCCAGGTTGTGACCAATTTCCACTCATAGGTTTTTCCCATGTCCTTAACTGAAGAAGTATCTTCTTTTTTTTCATTTGCACAGCCCGAAATAATCCCCGAAGATATTGCCAGTGTGGAAAGTGAAACATTTTTAATGAAATCTCTACGGATGATCTTTTTCATTTTTCCCTCCGGGTTTGTGAAAGAAGTATAAGATTAATTCTAAAATATTAAATTAAATATATTTAATCATTAAAAAGCATTTATTATAATATTTTGCGAGACCAACCTGTTTCGAACCATTTAGCAACAGTGTTTAAACATTTTAATATTATAAACCCAATTTCTTAAAGAAATTGGGTTTATGTTTGATTGCTTAATTGACTATTGACCTGATACAGAGATTCACATTCTTTTTTCAAGATTTATTTTTTAGTATTTTGGTTACTATTAAATCGATTTATTAAATGCACAAATACCAGTTTCTTACAAAGAAAAACAATCCTTTTCCATAAAAATATTGTAAAGAAATCTTGTGAAATTAGACTACGAAATTAAAAATGCTCCTTCGGATTTTTTGCAAACATTGCAGCAATTTTTTATAACCATCACCGGCCTGACATTTTTCTCCTTTAGATTTTTTAAAGAAGTTTTGCTTCCACCATATGAGGTTGCTGAAGTAAGGAAGCACATGGTTGAGCTTGGTGTAAAGACTCTTCCAATTGTTAGTGTAACTGGTTTTATCATTGGACTTGTATTAGCTATGCAAAGTCAGCCCACTTTAATGAGGTTTGGTGCTGAATCTTTTTTACCTGCGATGGTTTCCCTTTCAGTAATTAGAGAATTAGGGCCCGTGATCACTGCTCTTATTTTTGCGGGAAGAGTAAGCTCTGGTATAGGTGCTGAGTTGGGTTCGATGCGCGTAACCGAGCAGATTGATGCAATGGAAGTTTCTGCAATTAATCCTTATAGATTTTTAGTAGTTACAAGAATTTTAGCGTGCACTTTAATTCTGCCGGTACTAACTATGTATGTGAACTTCTTAGCAATCCTTGGCGGTTACATTGCGGTTGCGCTTTCTCAAGGATCAAGCTTTCAATTATATATTGATGCTGTTGTTAAAACTTTAGAATTTACAGATGTCATTCCTGCTTTTGCAAAAACTTTTATTTTCGGCTTTATAGTTGGTTCAGTTGGTGCATATAAAGGTTACAATACAACTAATGGAACAGTCGGCGTTGGTAAAGCTTCAACAAGTTCTGTTGTAACAGCATCATTGTTAATTTTATTAGTTGATATGGTATTAGTTAAAATTACGGTTTGGTTATGGACGTAATTGTAGATATTAAAAATTTAAGCAAAGCATTTGATGACAATATAGTTCTTGATGATATTTCAATGCATATATCAGAAGGAGAGAATGTTGTTGTATTCGGAAAAAGCGGAACAGGGAAAAGTGTGTTGTTAAAATGTATGGTTGGATTATTAGAACCGGACGCTGGTGAAATATACATTGATGGCAAAAGTGTGCTTAAAATACCCTTAAAAGAATTGAATGAGATCAGGAAAAATATAGGATTTTTATTTCAGAGTGCAGCATTGTACGATTCGATGTCTGTAAGAGAAAATTTGGAGTTCCCACTGATTAGAAATTTTAATTTTTCTCCAAAAGAAAGAGAAGACAAAGTTAAACGAGTTTTGGAAAAAATATCTTTAGAAGAAGCCATAGATAAAATGCCTGCAGAACTATCCGGCGGGATGAAAAAGAGAATCGGTCTCGCGCGTACAATTATCACTGAACCAAAATTAATTTTATATGATGAGCCGACTACGGGCCTTGACCCAATTACTTCCAAAGAAATAAGTCATTTAATTGTTGATTTACAGGAAGATTTAAATGTTACTTCGATAATTGTTACTCATGATTTATCCTGTGCTAAAATAATTGCTGACTACGCAATAGTATTAAGAGACGCAAAAATAATGTATGAAGGCGATCTAAAAAATTTAACTTCAACTAAAGATAAATTTTTAATTGATTTTTTCAGTAGTGATTCAGTAGAACATAATAACCGGAGTAATTAATGGCGAAAAAAAAATCTGCCTTACAACTTGGTGTTTTTATTTTTATCGGAATTGCAATTCTCGTTTTAACAATTTTTCTTATTGGAGATAAAAAATCTCTATTCAGCTCAACATTTGAAGTAAGTGCCTACTTTAATGACATACAAGGGTTGAGAAGTGGTGCAACTGTCCGCCTTAGCGGTATTGACGTTGGAAGAGTAAGCAATGTGAAAATAGTTAGCGATACTACCGGAAGAGTTCAGGTGACTATCAGCCTGGTGGAAGATATTAAAAGGTTTATCAGAACTGATACTCAAGCTTCAATAGAAACAGAAGGTCTTGTGGGCAATAAAGTTGTTGTACTTCAAATTGGAAGTGCCAGTTCAGATCCTGTTAGAAATGGAGGAACAATTCAATCAAAAGAACCGCTTGGATTTGCCGCGGTCATTGAAGAGACACAAGGAGTAATGGAATACACCAAAGAGATGACAAAAAACCTTGCGGAGATAGTCGGAAGAGTAAATAGAGGTGAAGGCAGCATTGGTAAATTATTAGTGGATGAACAATTGTATAAGGATGCAACTCAACTAACTAAAAGAGCTGATCAAAGCCTCCAATCAATTACTGATGAGGTTAGCGGCTTAACGGTTTTATTTGATAAGCTTGGCAAAGGTGTGGAAAGTGTAGTTAACAATGTTAATACGGTTGTTACGGATATTGATACATTAGTTTCCGGGGTTCGCAATGGAAAAGGTCTCATGGGTTCACTGTTTGTTGAAGGAAGTGCTCTGGATACAACATTTGGTTCTGCTATGAAAAATATCGAAAAAACTACTTACGATGCAAGATTAGCTGCATCAAGCCTTGCCGAAAATATGGAAGCATTAAAGCATAACTGGCTATTTAAAAGTTATTTTGAAGAAAGAGGTTATTGGGATAAAGCACAATATGAAGATGTAATTAACGATAAGATCAACGAACTGAATGATAAAATTAAAATGCTTGATGAGCGAATTTCTACTTTAAAATCATTGGAAAGTAGCAACGCAAAATAGTTGGATTTTCATCCGATTCAATAATAAATTTGTGCTTGTTATTGCAGAAGTTCAATTGCTGCGTTATAATAAAAGTAATCATACTACCTAAAATTTCAACTCCTTTATTGCAAATAAAATTGTAAATTAGTTGTTCGATTTTCCAAAATTTATAAATGAAATAGATTTTGCTATGGCTATAGCTATTAAGAATAATATTAAAGAAAAAAAAATAATTGTTAAAGGTGCACGCGAGCATAATTTAAAAAATTTAAGTTTTGAAATTCCCCGTAATAAATTAGTTGTATTTACAGGTGTAAGCGGGAGCGGTAAATCATCACTTGTATTTGATACTATTTACGCTGAAGGGCAGCGGAGATATGTTGAAAGCCTTTCAGCTTATGCCCGCCAATTTCTTGAAAGAATGAATAAACCTGATGTGGATCTCATCCAGGGAATTAGTCCTGCAGTGGCAATAGAACAAAAGACCGGGGCAAAAAATACTCGCTCAACTGTTGGAACAACAACAGAAGTCTACGACTATTTGAGATTATTATTTGCCCGAGTTGGAAAAACAATATGCTTCAACTGCGGCAAGGAAGTAAAAAAAGCAACAACTGGTACAGTTTCGGATTGGCTTGAAGAGCAGCCCGAAGAAACAAAATTTTATCTCTCATTTCCGCTGCATGTTCATGAAGGTACAACGGTTAAACAGGAAGTAGATTTGTTAAAGAAACGCGGCTTCTTTAGAATTTATTTTAATAAAAAATTGTATGACTTAAATGAAACCGAAGTTAACCCTAAAAAGAAAGATGAAATAAGGGTTATTATAGATAGATTTAAAATTAACAAAGGTAAAGTACGTGAGCGTCTTTCCGATGCGATTGAGGTCACTTTTAAAGAGGGAGAAAACAGGTTAGTATTAATTAATGCTGACACAAGCGAAGAAAAACATTTTAACAAATTTTATGAATGCTGCGGAATAAGATACGAAGAACCTGAACCAAGATTTTTTTCATTCAATAATCCATTTGGTGCTTGCCCGGTTTGTCAGGGGTTCAGCAAGACAATTGGGATTGATATGAATCTTGTTGTCCCGAATCCTAGCTTATCAATAACCGAAGGTGCGATTGCTCCATTTCGTTCTGCTAAGTATAGCGCATATTTACGCGACCTTGTGCAAAATTCAAAAGAATATGGCATTTCATTAAATACTCCTTTTAAAAATTTACCAGATGAACAGGTTAATCTTTTGAGAAAAGGGTTTGGAGATTTTATCGGCATCGACAACTTTTTCGAAAAGCTTGAAAACAAAACTTACAAAATGCATATAAGAGTTTTGCTGAGCCGGTATAGAGGGTATTCAACATGCAGCGCTTGCAAAGGTTCGCGGTTAAGAAGGGAAGCATTACAAGTAAAAATTGACGGCAAGTCAATTTATGATGTAGTAAAGATTCCAATTGAACATTCATTAAAGTTTTTCGAAGAACTGAAACTTTCAGATTACGATATGATGGTTGGGGAACGAGTATTAAAAGAAATTATTAAGCGATTAAATTTTTTAAATAATGTTGGTATCGGGTATTTAACTCTTGATCGTTTGAGCAGCACTCTTTCAGGCGGTGAAACACAGAGAATAAATTTAGCAACTTCACTTGGTTCTTCTCTTGTTGGAACCTTGTATGTGTTGGATGAACCGAGTGTAGGGCTTCATCCAAGAGACAATAATAGGTTAATAAATATTTTAAAGAATTTAAGAGATATTGGAAACACTGTTTTAGTAGTTGAGCATGATCCTGATATGATGAAACATGCTGATATTTTAATTGATATGGGTCCCAAGGCAGGAGAGCATGGCGGTGAAATAATAGCCATGGGCACATATGAGGATGTGATCGAAAATAAAAATTCTTTAACCGGGAAATATTTATCCGGAAAAATTTCTATTCCAATTCCTAAAAAAAGAAATGAGAAAAGAACAAAATCGATTAAGATTACTGGAGCAAGTGAACATAATCTTAAAAATATAAATGTGGAAATTCCGCTTAACAAATTTATAGTAATTACAGGTGTCAGTGGTTCCGGTAAAAGTACTTTGGTTCATGATGTGCTTTACGGAGGACTCGCAAAATATTTAATGATGAATCCCGCAAAGGTCGGAAAATATGATGAGATAACAGGCGGTGAATTTATTGATGAAATAGAAATTGTTGATCAGTCGCCCATTGGAAAATCGCCGCGTTCAAATCCAATAAGCTATATTAAAGCTTACGAGCATATACGTGAGTTGTTTGCAAGTACGCATCAATCCAAGGCACGTGGATACAAGCCTGGATACTTTTCTTTTAATGTTCCTGGCGGTAGATGTGAAACTTGTACTGGAGATGGATTCATAAAAGTTGAAATGCAATTTCTAGCTGATATTTATCTTGAATGTGAAGACTGCAAAGGAACACGTTTCAAAAAAGAAATTAGAGAAATTACTTACCGCGGCAAAAACCTTGTTGATGTTTTAAATATGACAGTTGATGAAGCAGTTGAATTTTTTAAAGATAATGATAAAATATTAAAATACATTCGAGTGCTTGCTGAAGTTGGCTTGGGATATTTGAAGCTTGGACAGCCTTCAAATACACTATCCGGTGGCGAAGCACAAAGAATTAAACTTGCTTCGCATTTGACTTCTCAGCGAGATAGAAAGCATACATTATTTATTTTTGACGAACCGACAACCGGTCTTCACTTTGACGATATTTCAAAATTGCTTAATTGTTTCAATTTATTAATTGAAAGAACAAATTCAGTCGTAATAATTGAACATAACATGGATGTGATTAAATGTGCTGATCATATTATTGATCTTGGCCCGGAAGCTGGAGAAAAAGGCGGTGAGATTGTTGCTGTTGGAACTCCCGAAGAAATAATTAAAAATGAAAATTCATGGACTGGAAAATATCTCAAACAATATCTGGATTAAATATCAATGGGATGGTATATTCTATTTATTGCCGGACTTTTTGAAATTGCCTGGGCGATTGGATTAAAGTATTCTGCGGGATTTACTAAACTCTGGCCCAGCGTTTTTACAATCGCAAGCATGATTATAAGTATGGGACTTTTATCAATATCAGTTAAATCATTACCTGTTGGGACTGCTTATGCTGTATGGACTGGTATTGGTGCAGTTGGAACAGCAATCCTGGGAATTTACCTTTTCAATGAATCACGTGAGATTGCGAGATTAATTTTTATTTTTTTAATTGTAATTGGAATAATAGGCCTGAAAATTTACTCAAGGTAATTAAATACGATAAACGCAGTTTCTTAAAAAAACCGGGTTTATAAATACACAATTGAGATAAAATAAATTTAATTCAATTGAAGATTTTGACTTTTGATATTTGACTTTTGATTTTCAAAAAACAATCACATAACAACGGATTAAAAATACATTATGCCACGACAAATAAGTGCCGGACTTTTAATGTTTAGCGAAACGAACAATGGATTGAAAGTATTTTTAGTTCATCCCGGCGGGCCCTTCTTTGCAAAAAAAGATGATGAATACTGGGGAATTCCAAAAGGACTTGTAGAAGAAAATGAAGAGCTTCTTGCTGCAGCTAAAAGAGAATTTGAAGAAGAAACCGGGATAAAGCCGGTTGGAAATTTAATTTATTTGAATACAGTTGTTCAATCAAACAATAAAGAAGTGCACGCCTGGGCATTTAAAACAGAAAATGATAATCCATTAGAAATTACCTGTAATACATTCGAGATGGAATGGCCGCCGCATTCAGGCAAAAAGCAAAAATTTCCTGAAGTAGATAAAGGAGAATTTTTTACAATTGAAGAAGCTGAAATGAAAATGTATTCTGCACAGCATCCGTTTTTAGAAAGATTGCAAGAACATTTAAAAAATAATAAAGTCTGAAATTGAAAAGTTTAATTTTTGCTGCATTAACTATACTTGTTATTATTGCTACTCAAATAATTAATCCTCCTGATAGCAAAACAAGTAAGAGGCCGGATTACGTAATTGTTATTCACGGTGGTGCGGGAACAATAAATAAAGATTTGCCAGACTCTGTAAAACAAGCATACACTAAATCATTAACTGATGCGTTAAGCTTAGGTAAAAAACTTTTAGCGAACGGAGAAAAGGGAATAGATGTAGTTGAAAAAGTAATTAATTTTTTGGAAGATGACCCAAAGTTTAATGCCGGGAGAGGTGCTGTTTATACTTCTGAAGGAACACATGAAATGGATGCTTCAATTATGAATGGTAGTGATTTGTCATCAGGTGCGGTAGCTTGTGTTACAGGAATTAAAAATCCAATTTCGCTCGCAAGACTTGTTAAAGAAAAAACAAAGCATGTCTTATTGGTAGGTAAAGGTGCGGAAAAATTTGCTAAAGAAATGAATGTCCAATTTGAACCGAAAGAATATTTTGATACTGAAAATAGATTTCAGCAGTGGCAGGAATATATAAAAAATAAAAAGGGTACAGTCGGTTGTGTTGTTTTAGATAAATATGGTTATCTTGCAGCCGGTACTTCTACAGGCGGATTGACAGGTAAAATGCCTGGCAGAGTTGGAGATAGTCCGTTAATTAATGACGGTACTTATGCAAATAATAAAACCTGCGCTGTCTCGTGTACGGGTACAGGCGAATTGTTTATAGAAAACACTGTGGCTTATAATGTTTCGGCATTAATGGAATATAAAAATTATTCTCTTAAAAAAGCTGCGGATGAAATGATTCATAAAAGACTTCAACCCGGTGATGGTGGCTTAATTGCAATTGATAAAAATGGAAATTACGTAACAAGCTTTAATACAGAAGGAATGTTTAGAGGAGTTGCGAATTCGGATGGAAAGTTTGAAGTAAAAATTTGGGAATAGAAAAAGCCCCTCCAAACCTCCCCAAAGGGGAGGCTTTTAGGAAGATAAAACTTCAAGGTTTTCATTAATAGAAGTCAGCCTGAACTTAAAAGGTTTTATAAGTAAAAATGAAATTAACCTCTAAGATTTTATTCATTTCAAAAGAACAAATTTCTTCGTGTCTGAAAAACTGCCTGCTTGAAGCTTATAAAAATAAACGCCACTGGGAAAATTGCTTCCATTAAATTGAACTTCATATTCTCCCGGTGATTTTCTTTCATTCACTAAAGTTACAACTTCTCTTCCTAATATGTCATATATCTTCAGTTGTACAGACGCATTGCGATGCGTCTCTACGAAAGGAATTGTGTATTTAATTGTTGTGTTAGGGTTAAATGGGTTGGGGTAATTTTGAAAAAGGCTAAATTTATTTGGAGTATTATTATTGAGCTCTTCAACATCAGCAATTGTTATTATATTAAATGAAAAAACATCAAGACTTGGAGTAGCTGATATTTCATCATTTGCAATAACAGCCCAGAAATATTTTTCTACAGTTGGCATGTCATCCGGCCATTGAACTTGTAATGTAGTATCTGTGGTAGGCCCATAAGATTTCCAGGTAGAACAAGTATCTGCAGATAAAAGCAAAGTATATCGTACAATATCACTATCGATGTCAATTGCCCTTTGCCATGTAAATCCTATTGACTTAGGTAAAGAATAAATTGAGTCTTCATTAATAGGTTTTACTAAATGAAAAGCCCATGGCGGATTGTTCTGCGGAGAAATTCCGCCATTCGATGTATAAAGAATTGTTCCTGAATCACCAACAGCAAAACCTTTTTCATTATTAAAGAAAGAAATTGAATTTAATCTTTGCGTTGTAGGCGTTTTTTGTGAAATCCAGTAATCGCCTTCATTAGATGATTTCAATATTTTACCATTAACACCACAAGAATAAATATACTCGGTTGACGGAATTGTCAATCCATATAGTTCTCCTATTTCGCTGGACGGCCCTACAGAATACCAATGAGAATCAGGAGGTCGTAACCGTATAATTACTGAAGCTGCTATAAAATCACCTTGCACTCCAACGATATAAGCAGTACCATTATCTGAATATTCTCCCTTATTAGCAGCTGAACCTAAACCATAAAAATATCCCAATGCGCCCCAGTTATGCCAGGAGCTTGGGGGATATTCGGATTTTATAAAAAGAGAATCGGTAGTTAATGCATAAATTTCAGGGCCATAAATATATGTGCCGTTTGTGGTATATATTGAATTTATAGGAAAAGATGTCGGATGTTCAGATGTCCATGTCTTTCCTGTATCTTTCGAATTATAGATATTGCCCAAATCATTCCCGGCATATATATTTGCTGGAGTAACACAAAGAGCACTTATAAAATTTTCCCCACCATTATAATAAATTGGCGACCATTGTTCACCACCATCTGATGTGGTAAAAATATAATTTTTTCCTGCTATCACTCCATATTGTTTATCACAAAATGAAATACAATTCTAGTTCATAATCATACTGAAAACCAATTCTTTATGCTGCCAGGTTTTGCCGGAGTCGGAGGTTTTAAAATTGAACCTCCGCTTCCCACAATTATTGCTGTAATTGAATCGAGCATAACAACATCATTTAATTTTTCATTTGTGTCGATAGATAATTTAATCCATTGCGCATTGGTTGGATTTACATTTAAAATTAAAATGCAGATAAATAGAAAAAGCGATTGAGGTAAAAAAGAATAAGATTTTCTTTTCATAGTTGACCTCTTTGTATAAATTTCTAAATGTTTTAGTATTGTTTTATTTTATGCTAAAAAAACATAAATGCATTATCCGTTCCAGAATTTAATTCAATAAACACACGTTATTATTACTATATTATCAATTGAATTAAAAATTTAATCATCAAATTTTTGATAGGACATATAAAATTTGATAATTGAACAAATATGTGATTTCTTATGATAAAGGTCTAATTGCTTTTTAATCTTGATTTTTACATCTCAATCAAAGTATAATTATCGAAAAGCATTTGAATATTTTTTTGGTCTCTCCCTGTACAATCAGGAATTGGAGGAATGATTTTATTTTAGAACATATGGAATTTGTAATTGCACGAGTTCTTAATAATTGTCTTAAATGAATTAGTTAAAATGTAACTTTTTAAATTATGATTGTCAAAAGCCCCTCCAAACCTCCCCAAAGGGGAGGCTTTAATTATATCCTTTTCATTTTTCAGGGAACTAGATTTTTTAATCAAATTAACGAAAGGACTTTAATGAAAAAGCCAACTAAAGGAGATTACCCTGAATATTTTGAGGCTTACTTTAATACCATCAATAGCGAAAATCCAATTGAGCTAATGGAATCACAAATAATAGAAATGCTGAATTTGTTATCAACATTAAATGAAACTGAAGCAAATCAAAGTTACGCAGAAGGGAAGTGGAGTATTAAAGAAGTCTTGGGGCATCTGATTGATTCTGAAAGAGTATTTTGCTATAGGGCTGTTGCAATAGCGCGGGGTGAAACACAATCGCTGCCTGGTTTTGAACAGGATGATTATGTTAACGCAGCAAATTTTAATTCACGTGAGTTATCAAATCTTTTAGATGAATATCAAAAAGTTAGAGAGTCAACTTTAGCACTTTTTAAAAGTTTTGATGAGAAAATTTATGATAAAAAAGGAATTGCAAATGATAATCCATTAACAGTCAGGGCAGTAATGTTTTTAATACCCGGACACGAAAGACATCATATAAATATTTTAAAAGAAAGGTATTTAAAAATTACAAAATTGAATGATTGAATGAATTGAAAATAAAATTAAACTTGAACATGAACTTACTCTTGAACTTAAATAACCTTGTAAATCTCCTTTAAGATTTTATCTGTGGCGCCCAGATTATCCTTTACGAATTCGTAAGAGAGCATGCCCTTTTCTTTTCTAAGTTCATCATCCTTAAAGAGTAATCTCATTTGTTTATATGCATCGCGCCTATCCATTATTAAAATACCACCGCCACATTTTAAGAGTTTTTGAGTCTCTTGTGAGTTTTCAATTTTGGGTCCGAATAATACAGGCACGCCATATACCGCAGCTTCAAGTACATTATGAATATTTTGTTTAAAGCTTCCGCCTATAAAAGCTGCATCAGCGTAAGTATAAAGTGTCAACAAAATTCCAATTGAATCAACAATAATTACTCTTTCGTCTTTATAATTATTTAAATGAGAAAATCTAATTGTTTTTAGCTGCCGGCTGAATTCGTTTTCAATTCTATCAAGATGAATTAAAGTTGGTTCATGAGGAGCAATAATTAATAAAACATTTGGGTCAAATTTAGCAAGTTTAATGAATGCTGGAATTATTACATCTTCATCCAATCCCCAGGTACTTCCGGCGACTAATATTTTTTTATTCTTTAGAACTTCTTCTTTAATAAGATTTCTATTTTTTGCTAACAGGCTTCTCTGGTAAACTCTATCAAATCTTGTATCGCCAACAACCATCAACTGGTTATCGGTGCAGTCAAAACTTTTAAATCCTTTGGAATCAATTTGGGAGACAGTTAAAATTTTTGAAATATCTTTAAATAAAACTTTATGAAAATTTTTAATTATAGGTAATTTCCTTGATGAGCCTGGCTTCATTGTGGCGTCAATAAGATAGGAAGTAACCCCTTTCTTTTTCATCGACCAGATATGATTCGGCCAAATATCGTATCGCATTATTACTGCTAAATCCGGACTAGCAATATTTATGAATTTTTCCGCATTTGATCTTGTATCGAACGGTAAATAAGAAACTAAATCAGCATAAGGATATTTTTTTGAATTTTCATATCCTGAAGGTGAAAAGAAAGTAACTAAAATATTTATGTTTGTGTCTTTTTTTAATTCTTCAATTACAGGCTTTGCTTGTTCAAATTCACCTAGAGAAGAAGAATGAAACCAGATTAACTTTTTTGATTTATCTAACGAAGCAGCATTTAATATAAGTTCCTCAAAAATTCTTTTTCTGCCGGTAATTCCGCGTCTAACTTTTGAATTAAAAATTCCTATTATTCTTACAAAAACAAAAAGAGTAGGAACAATTAAAATGTTATAAAATAAAGACCAGATATTGTTTCATTTAGAATTTAATAGAAGAATTAATTTTTCAAAAGCCTGTTGTGGTTTTAATTCTAACATACATTTAAAATGACCTTTCGGGCAGCTTTCTCTACCTATATGCGAACAAGGCCTGCAAGTTAGTGAATTGTTTTCTAAAATTGAATTTCTGTTTTTATATGGAGAGAATCCAAATTCTTTTACTGTCGAACCAAAGAATGCAAGCACTGGAACTCTTACTGCACAAGCTGTATGCATTAAACCGGAATCATTGCAAACAACTGCGTTGCATTTTTGCATATCGGCTGCTGTTTGTAAAATATTATCATCTTTACAAAGATTAATTGAATTAGGGATTGAGCCTGAAATATTATAACAAACATCTAAATCGCTTTTACCTCCTAAAAGTGCCGCGCTATATCCCTTATTATTTAATAAGCAGCCAAGCTGAATGTAATAATCTTCAGGCCACATTTTTGTGAAGTGGCGCGAACCGGGACAAAAGCCAACATATTTTTTGTTATCTTCAAATTTGTTTGAAGAATTCTCTTTTGTAAATAAGTCAAGTCCTTCGTTATCTAAGGTAAAACCTTCAATAGATTGAGCATATCTTACAGAAATTTGTGAGGCATCTTTAAGCTTGTTTATTTTGAAATTTACAAGCAGCATTTTTTGAAAAGATTTTTTATCGAACCTAATTTTCTTGGCATTAATATTTGAAGAAATTGAAGCTGACCTGAGATTATTTTGAAGATCAACAATTAGTTCATAATTCTGTTCGGCTAAATTTCTTTCTAATTGTTTTTTTTCAACGCTGCCGGGTTCATAACAAAAAATTTTATTTATATAAGGACTGTTGGTTAAAACATCTTTGTATTGTGTACGAAGTAAAAAGTCAATTTGTAGATAAGGATATTGCTTTTTTAAAGATCTTATCAATGGGGTTGTAAGTAAAATATCACCTAAGGAACTAAGGCGTATAATTAAAATTTTTTTTACTAAATCTAAATTCAAAAAAAACTTTCATTTAATTAGGCAATAATTTAAATATTTCATTTTTCCCTAACAATTGTTTATTTATATCCAGATTACGCAAAAGGTAGAAAACTAAATATTGAGTGTTACATTGAGCCTGTTGAAATGTAAATTTTTAAATAATGTCAGTCTTCGATAAACTCAGCCTGACAAATGACTAATGCATAATTTGGATTAAAATAAAATTGATATTACTTTTTAATTGGGTTTGAAGTTCAGCCTGATCTATTTATTTTTACAGTCAAAAAAATAGGGTTCTAATATGACAACTTTACCTCCTCCATCTACAAGAAATTTCCCGGAAGATTCCCTGGAAAAGAAAGTTTATAATATTGTGGAGAGTTTAAGCGAATATCTTCCGATTCTTAACGACAGAAATAGACTTGGATTTTCACTTTACAAATATTTAAAAGGCGAAGGCGACAGTCCTGAAATACTTGTTAAAAGCACAAAAATAAAAGTATCTGGCATTACGCAGGATGAACTGGCTGATAAAATTAAATACGAATTAAATAAAATAGAAAAATCTTAATCCTCAGCTTCCGACTATCCTTTTTGCAAAGTAGAATGACTATTCTTATAAATCTCGTTATGCTCTTCTTCTTTTGACATAAACTCTTCGACTAATTTTACATCATGTTTATTTCCAATAAATATTGGAGTCCGTTGATGTAAGCTGTCTGGCTGAATTTCTAATATTCTTTTTTTGCCGTTACTTGCTCTTCCACCGGCACCTTCAACAATAAACGCCATTGGATTGCATTCATACATTAATCTCAATTTCCCATTTGGACTTCGTGAATCAGCAGGATACATAAAAATTCCGCCGTATAGAATATTGCGATGAATGTCTGCTACCATCGAACCTATGTAACGGGAAGAGTAAGGCCTACCTGTTTTATCATCTTCTTCCTGCAAATATTTTATATATTTTTTCAGGCCTGGATGCCAGTAAAGATAGTGGCCTTCGTTAATACTGTAGATATGAGATTTTTCAGGAATTTTCATATTGGGGTGAGATAAAATAAATTCACCAAACGAAGGATCCAAAGTAAAGCCGTGAACTCCGTGCCCGGCAGTATAAACTAAAATCGTGCTTGAACCATAAACAATATATCCGGCAGCAACTTGTTTTAGGCCTTGCTGCAAGCAGTCAATTAATTTTCCGGGCTTACCATCAGTGGTTACTCTTCGATAAATTGAAAAGATAGTCCCAACACTTATATTTACATCTATATTAGATGAACCATCCAGCGGGTCAAATAGAAGAACGTATTTACCGATTTTAAATTGTTTGGGAATATGAATAATGTCTTCTTCTTCTTCCGAAGCCATTGCACAAAGATGTCCGCCATGATCCATAGCTCTAAACAGCATGTCGTGTGAGAAGATGTCAAGCTTCTTTACTTTTTCTCCATGGACATTATTATCCCCCGTAAATCCTAAAATGTCTACCAATCCTGCTTTATTAACTTCCAGCGAAATAACTTTTGCTGCTAATGAAAGATCTTGTAAAAGTTTAGAAAGCTCTCCCGTAGCTTCGGGATGCATTTTTTCGCCTTCAATAATGTGGCGGGCAAGAGTCATGAAACGGAGTTTTGACATATCTCTTTCCTCTTTTTGTTAAACTATTTTTTGATAGTTACAATTAAACTGCTTTACCGATTTCTTGATCTTTGTATTGCAGTTGATAGAGCTTGTAATAAATTCCTCGTTTTGCGAGTAATTCCTGGTGATTTCCGGTTTCTCTTATTTCACCTTTGTGCATTACTATAATTTTGTCTGCACTTTGTATAGTCGAAAGTCTATGCGCGATTACAATAGCTGTTCGTCCGACTAATAATTTTTCAATGGCTTTTTGAATAAGTATTTCGGTTTCAGTATCAACGCTTGAAGTTGCTTCGTCAAGAACTAAAATTTGGGGATCAAAAGCAAGTGCACGTGCAAATGAGATTAGCTGTTTTTGCCCAACACTTAAAGTTGCTCCTCTTTCTTTAACTTCTTCATCATAATTTTTATCCAATAGGTCAATAAATTTATCGGCACCGACAATTTTTGCTGATTCTTTTAATTTCTCTAATGGAATATCATCATTGCTCATGCTGATGTTTGACCTAATTGTACCTGAAAATAAAAATACATCCTGCAGAACAATCGAAATAAATTTTCTTAAATCATTTTTATTCATTGTTCGGATGTCAATTCCATCAATCAAAATAGAACCTTTTTTTAAATCATAAAACCTGGTTAGAAGATTTATGATACTTGTTTTCCCGGCACCGGTGTGCCCAACAATAGCGATTGTTTCCCCAGGATTAATTTTGAAATTTATATTTTTCAGAACGTAATCTTCATCATTATAAGCAAACCAAACATCTTTAAATTCAACTTCACCTTTTACTTTTTCAATTGCAATCGGTTTTTCAGGATCATCAATAAAAGTTTTGTTATCAAGCAGCTTAAATATTCTTTCCGAAGAAGCCATAGCAGTCTGCATGATATTATATTTTTCTGAAAGGTCGCGAATTGGACGGAAAAACATTTCAGTGTATTGAATGAAGGCAAGAAGAACACCAACAGTTAAAGTGCTTCGAACAACTTCTCCGCCGCCATACCAGATAATCAATCCGAATGCTATTGAACTTAAAAGTTCCACACTTGGATAAAAGATTGCATAATAAAATATCGATTTAATATTAGCGGTACGGTAGTCGTTATTGATTTTTGAAAACTGTTTTTGTTCTTCTTTTTCTTTATTAAATATTTGAACCACGTTCATACCGGTTACATGTTCCTGCATGTAAGAATTTAACCTTGCAAGATGAAGCCTTACATCGCGGTAACTTTCTCTCACTTTTTTCCTAAAAAGAAAAGTTCCATAAATTAATATTGGCAGAACGGATAGAGTTACAAGTGAGAGTTTCACATCCATATAAAACATAAATACTAATATCCAAACGATATTAAAAATATCACTGAATACCATCACAATTCCGGAAGAGAATAATTCATTCAAAGATTCAACATCATTTGTTGTTCTTGTAACTAATCTTCCAATTGGGGTTTTATCAAAAAATCTTAACGCAAGTTTTTGAGTATGTTCAAAAATTTGCGTACGTAGATCATAAATAGTTCTTTGACCCAGATATTGGGTATAGTAGGTTAAGAAATATTGCATCACTGTTTGAAGTAATAAAAAACCAAACAGCAATAGACTTATTTTTATCAATCCGGAATAATCGCCATTTGCAATATATTTATCAACAGCGATTTGTGTAAGAAGCGGTCTTACTGCAGGTAATGCGGCAATAACGATATTTAAAATTATAGCAAAAACAACATACTTCTTGTATGGTTTAATATAACCCAAAAGACGCTTCATCAATTTTGAATCATACGCCTTGCCTAATACTTCATCTTCGCTTTTATAATCGTTAGGCATAAGCCCCACTCCGTCTCTCCTCAAAGGAAAGAACCACATCTTTAATTAATTTTCTAAAAATTAAATCTTTCTTCATAATTTCTACTTTTATTTTTCCACCCTTCCCCTTGGGAAGGAGTGGTCTATACCTTATGATATTCTTTATTATTAAAAAAGTTAGTTATGTTTTCAATCGTTGTATCCATAATTCGTTCAACCGCTTCAACAGAATCGAAAGCCATGTGCGGAGTTATAATGACATTTTCCATCCGTAATAAAATATTTCTTTTTAAAATTGCTTCAAGATGATCAACTTCGACATTTTTAGTTAACATTTGATTTTCTTCTTTTACAAGCTCTTCACCTTCAAAAACATCAAGTCCGGCACCGCCAAAGATTCCTTTATCAATTGCATAGTACAAAGCTTCGGATTGAATTATTTTACTGCGGGCCGTATTTATAAACAAAGCACCTTTTTTAACCCGCTTAATATTATCCATGTTAATCAAATGATGAGTTGAGGAATTATAAGGACAATGCAAACTGATTATATCTGAATTTTCAAGAAGCTGATTCAAATTTACATATTTGAATTCCATCAGTTCAGCTAAAGTATGATTTGGTCTGGCATCTTGGACTATTATTTTCATTCCAAATCCTTTTGCCATTTTTATGACGTGCATTCCTATACTTCCTGCGCCAATTACTCCCAATGTTTTTCCTCTTAAATCAAAACCTTGTAATCCTTGAAGAGAAAAATCATTTCTAATTGTACGTACGTAAGCTTTATGTAAATTTCTTGAAAGTGTAAGTATCAAAGCGAATGTATGTTCAGCAACTGTATTTTCTCCATAGTAAGGAACATTCGAAACAACAATGTTTTTCTTTTTTGCAGATTGAATATCAATGTGGTTAAATCCGGTACTGCGTGTTGCAATGAGTTTTAACTTCTTTGCTTTGGCTAATACTTTAGAATTAATTTGAGAATAAATAAATGGTGAAATGACGTTTACATCTTTTACTAAATCCGAATTGGATTCATTTAATTCTTCTTTATAAAATCTGAGCTCAAAACTTTTATCAAACTTTTTTTTGATATAAGCTTTTTCTTTTTGATTAACTTCAAAAAATGCTGCTGTTATTTTATTCATATTATCTATATCTCTTCCAATTCCTTTTCAAGAAGCTGCTTGTAATGAATGTCGGCATAAATTCCGCCAAGTTTCACTAACTCTTCATGTGTTCCTTCTTCAGCTATTTTGGCATCAGATAGTACAATTATTTTATCGGCGTTTTGCACAGTAGAAATTCTATGACTAATAATAATGCTGGTTCTGTCTCTCATAAAAACTTTTAACTGCTGTAAAATATCTTCTTCAGTATGCGTGTCAACAGCAGAAAATGAATCATCTAAAATTAAAATTTTAGGATCGATAGCAAGCGCACGAGCTAAAGATGCTCTTTGTTTCTGCCCGCCGGAAAGTGTTATTCCTCTTTCACCAACAATAGTATCATAGCCATTCGTAAAAGTTGCCACATCTTTATCAAATTGAGCAATCTTTGAAGCTTCTACAACTTTATCTTTACTAATTTCTCTCAAGCCATAAGATACATTATTTAAAAGCGTGTCTGAAAAGAGAAATGATTCCTGCTGAACAACTCCGATATTTTTTCTTAAAACTTCTAAAGGAATATTTTTAACATTATGTCCATCAATTAAAAGTTCACCGCCGGTCACATCATACAATCGGGGAATTAAATTAATCAAGGTTGTTTTCCCGGCACCTGTATAAGCCATAATAGCAAAAGTGGTTCCAACCGGGATTTTTAAATTAATATTCTTTAAAATATCAGGATGATTTTCAGTATAACGGAATGAAACATTTTTAAATTCAATTTCACCTTTAATGAATATTTAATATTTGTATCAGTACTTTCACTGTCCTGAATTTCAAATTCTTCATTTAAAATTTTATTCAATCTTTTCATGCTTGCTTCAGCCTGCTGAATAATATTTACAACCCATCCAAGTGCAATCATCGGCCAAATCAAGTATCCGAGATAAACTAAGAAGGCTGTTATCTCGCCAAGATTCATGCTTCCATCAATAACTTTTGCGCCGCCTACCCAAATGACAATTATTATTGAGAACCCGGTAATTAAAAATAAAATCGGCTGAAACAAAGCCTGGATTTTAACCATATCCATATTTCGCCTAAGAAAATCCTGACTGAGTTTATTGAATTCCTTTATCTCATTTTTTTCACGTACATAAGATTTAATTACGCGAATACCTGAAAAATTTTCTTGGGCTTTAGTGGTCATTTCTGAAAACTTTTCTTGAATTAACGTGAATTTTTCATGAATTAATTTTCCTACTTTAAAGACTAAATAGGATAAAATTGGTAATGGTATTAAAGCATAAACCGTCATTGAAAAATTTAAAGAGACAAGGATGCTAATGATTATAATCAATCTAATTGTCGTATCAGTTGAATACATAACTGCTGGGCCAAGAAACATTCTAACTGCATTAACATCGTTTGTAGCGTGAGCCATGATGTTGCCGGTAGAATTATTCTGGAAATAACGCAAAGGTAGTTTTTGTATGTGATCCCAAAAGTCATAACGAAGATCATATTCGATCTCGCGTGAAACCACAATTATAGTTTGTCGGATTAAAAATCGGAACAACCCGCCGAATAACGCGGCGCCTACAATCATCAAAGCATATTTTACAAGAAGCTGAGTATCAACAGATTTATCGATTGAGTTGATAGCATCTTTCATTATTAATGGGATGTATAGTGTCCCGGCATTTGACAGGAGAATAAACAAAAAGCCCAAGAATAGTTTCGATTTGTAGCGTACGAAATATTTTTTTAGAGTGTAAAGGTTTTTCATAAATAAGTTATAAAAAATACAAAGAAAAATTTTATAAATTCCTCTTAACTCAATTTCACTTGATATTAATCAAATATTACAATTGTAATTGAAAGAGTTGGAATGAATGATTAAAAAATAAAGAACTGATGTTAACCAAACAAATTTAAAAAAGTGAATAAAGTTTGAAGTTATATATTACAGAGAAGTTATGAATTAATTCATAAATAAGTTATTTATATAATATTAAAGTAATTTCTGATATAAATATTTCTGTTCTGTTTAAGGCCGAATTGATTTCATCCTTACTTATAACAATAAAATCTCTATAATCAGTTTCCTGCCTGAAGATAAAAAGCTCATTAAACAACTTACCTGATTCGCTGGAAATAATACCCGGCTTTACAAATTTTTGATTAAATATGGACCTTACACCAATGTGTTTCGAAGTTGAAAAATTATATTATAGGAACAATGCATTAACAGCATAGAAGCAGGCATAATATAGTCTATTTGCAGCAGCATGATAGAATTTACTTTCCTTTAGAAGCCCAGCTTCCTGTAAAAATGATTTTGCTCTATCTATTCTATATTTTATTAACTCCTGTTCTTCCATCAAATTCTTATTCTTTCTTGTTGAACATTCTTGAAGAAGGACGTAAGTGAATTAATAGAATTATTCCATTCATCCTTATTAATATTTGTATTAATAATTACATTACTTTTTAATTCAGTATTATAGACTTCATTCAATATGTTTCGTTTAAAATTGTAATCAAAATGTTTAAGTGTAATTATCAAAAAATCCCAATCAGAATCTTTTTGGAAATCCTTTCTTGCTCTGGAACCGTAAAGATATATTTATGCAGATTGGTCTATCTTTTTAACTGTCTCTTTTACCCTATTTAATAATTCTTCTTTTTTCACTTAAAAAAACTAGCTTTATATTTCACAAAATAATTTTATATCTTATAATAAATTTTTTATTTCATCAATGAATTTATTTACCATTGGAATCCAAGAAGAAATCTTATCTTCTTTTATTGAAAAGAAATCTTTGTAGTCAGATTCTTGTCTATATTCGTAAAGATCATTATACAAATTCGCCATCTCTTTTGATATTTTATCATTCTTCACAAAATTTTTATTAAATAATGAACGAATGCCTGAATGTTTTGAAGAACTCAAATCATTTTTAATTAGTAAAGCAGTTACTGCATAGAAACATGAATAATATAACCTATTTACTGAAGCATTATAATGTTTTGTATCATTTAAGATTTTTGCTTCTTCCAAACATTCTTCTGCCCTACTAGTTCGATACTTAATTAATTCTTCTTTTTCAGAATTCAAATTTGAATACCTTCTCTTGCAACGTTCTTATAGAATGGAGTTTCTTTAGTAAGTGAACTATTCCATTCCTTCTTATCTATTATTATTGAACTGATAACTTTATCAGATTCCCATTCTATCCTATATAAATTATGTCTTATTTCATCCTTAAGACTACTCGTTACATTTTTATTTATAATAATTAAAAAATCCCAATCAGAATCTTTATGAAAATCCTTTCTTGCTCTGGAACCGTAAAGATATATTTCTGCAGATTGATCTATTTTTTTAACTGTCTGTTTTACTCTATTTAATAATTCTTCTTTTTTCATTTAATTCCGATATTAAAAAAAATCATGCAATTATTTCAAATCCAGTATACTTTTGAAGCTTTGGGAACGATAATTTTGCCTTCAGGAGTTTGGTAATTTTCAAGAATAGAAACCATCAATCTGCTTGTTGCTAAACCTGAACCATTTAAGTGTATGAACAAATTCTAATTTTTTTGTTTCTTCATTTCTAAATCTAATATTTGCTCTGCGTGCTTGAAAATTTTCAAACGTACTGCATGATGACGCTTCAAGCCATTTGTTTTCAGCAGGTGACCAGGTTTCAATATCATAACATTTAGCTGCAGAAAAACTTAAATCTCCGGTGCATAACAATAAAATTCTATAAGGAATTTTTAATTCTTTCAAAATGTCTTCAGCGTCATTTACCAAAGCTTCTAATTCGTCTAATGAATTTTCCGGTTTAACAAATTTTACCATTTCAACTTTGTTAAATTGATGAACGCGCAAAAATCCTTTTGATTCTTTTCCATAAGAACCGGCTTCTCTACGGAAGCAAGCCGAGTAACCAACATATTTTATAGGAAGGTCATTTTCATTTAAAACATCGTTTCTGTAAATATTGGTTATTGGAACTTCAGCAGTTGGAATAGGGAAGAGGCCGTCTTTCTCAATATTGTACATGTCTTCTTCCATTTTAGGAATTTGACCTGTTCCTTTCATCGAATCTCTATTAACTAAAAAAGGCGGAAATACTTCGTTGTAACCATGATTTTGAAGATGATAATCAAGCATAAAATTAATTAATGCTCTTTCAAGTGTTGCGCCTTTCCCAAGGTATAAGAGGAAAACCTGAACCTGAAATTTTAGCGCCTCTTTCAAAATCTAATATTTTTAATTTTTTTCCAAGTTCAATATGATCTAAAAATTTTTCTTCATTCTTAAATGAAAATCCTTCCGGCAGCCATTGACGCACTTCAACATTATCTGCTGCTGATTTTCCAACCGGGACAGATGAATGAGGAATATTCGGAATATACATTAAAATATCATCTAATTGTTCCTGAACATTTTTAAGTTTGAATCAAGCTCAGCAATTTGATCGGAAACTCTTTTCATTTCTGCAAGAACAGAGGAAACATCCTGTCCAGCTTTTTTCATTTGCGGAATTTGCGAAGATACTTGATTCCTTTTTGATTTTAATTCATCAGCCTGGACAATTAAATCTCTTCTTTCTTCATCAAGCTTAAGAACTTCATCAACACGGCTTTTTTCATTTTTATTTTCCACACCTTGTTTTACTAACTCAGGATTTTCACGTATAAATTTTAAATCGAGCATACTTTATTTTTACTTTTGGTTTATGACTTTTGACTTATTTTACTACAATATTGTAATATCTTATTCTTCACAAAAATTTCTTTAATATCTGTTTGCCGTCTAATATGCTTGGCAACTTTTTCATCTCTAATCGCAAGGTTTTTAACTAATTCTTGTTCACTATTATTTGCAACAGTAATTGTTGATCGTAATTTACCATTAACCTGTACGGCAATATTAACATTGTCTTCAATCAACGCTTTCTCATCAACATCAAACCAAACCGGATTTGAAAAAAGAGAATCATCATTTCCAAATAAATGCCAGCATTCTTCTCCAAGATGCGGTGCAACAGGAGCTAACAAAACAGCAAATCTTCTTAAAGCATAAGCTTGAATTTCTACAGAACATTTTTCTAAATTTTTAATCAGTTCATTCAACAATTCCATCAAAGAAGCTATAGCTGTATTAAATCTGAAATTATCAATTTCTTCATCATATTTGTGAATTGTTTGATTTACTTTTTTATAAACAGATTTTTCTTCTATAGATAATTTTTCAATTTCATAAATATCTTTTGATGAAACATTTTTTACATTTGAAAATAATCTTTCAAACAAATCATAACTGCGCTGCACAAATCTATCTGTTCCGGAAATACCTTTATCACTCCAATCTCCGCCAAGTTCATAAGGGCCCATAAACATTAAGTATAATCTAAAAACATCCGAACCGTAATTAACTGTAAACTCATCGGGGTTAACAACATTGCCTTTCGACTTTGACATCTTAGCGCCTTGATTTGTAATTGTGCCTTGATGAATCAAATTTTTAAATGGTTCATCTGATTTTGTTAATCCAATATCGCGTAAAAATTTATGAATGAATCTTGCATAAAGTAAATGCATTGTGGCATGTTCGGCACCGCCGACATACATATCAACCGGAACCCAATTATCAGCTAAGTTTGTATTGATTGCAGAATCATTTTTATGCGGATCAAGATAACGGAAATAATACCAGGATGAATCGACAAAAGTATCCATTGTATCAGGATCGCGTTCGGCATCTCCGCCGCACTTTGGGCATTTAACATTCATAAAATTTTTATTTGAAGCCAAAGGAGATTTTCCGTCTCGTTTAAATTCAACATCATAAGGAAGTTCAACAGGCAAATCTTTTTCATCAACAGGAACTTCGCCGCATTTCGGGCAATGAATAATTGGAATTGGCGTTCCCCAATAACGCTGACGTGAAATTAACCAATCTCTCATTCGAAAATTAATTTTACTTGTGCCGATACCTTTTTCTTCCAGCCATTTAATAATTTTTTCTTTGGCATCTTTAACATAAAGTCCGTTAAGAAATTCACTATTAATTGCAGGCCCATCTTCAGTAAAAGCTTTGCCTTCAAAATTATCCGGCGGCTGAACTGTTCTGAATTATTGGCAGATCAAATTTTTCTGCAAACTCCCAATCACGTTCATCCTGTCCCGGCACAGCCATTATTGCGCCTGTTCCGTATGTTAGTTAAAACATAATCTGCAATCCAGATTGGAATTTTTTTATTGTTAACCGGGTTGATTGCAAATGCACCAGTATTAACTCCGGTTTTTTCTTTTACAGTTGAAGTTCTATCAATTTCCGACATTGATTTTATTGATTCGCGGTATTCTTCAACTTTACTTTTAAATTCATCTTTTGTTATAACATCAACTAAAGCGATGTTCAGGTGCAAGAACCATATAAGTTGCGCCAAACAAAGTATCAGGCCGGGTTGTGAAAATTTTTATTTCTTCTTTATGTCCATCAACTTTAAAATTAACTTCTGCACCTATGCTTTTGCCAATCCAATTTCTCTGCATCAACTTAGTTTTTTCAGGCCAATTAATTGTATCTAGCCCAGACTAATAATTCTTCAGCATAATCAGTAATTTTAAAAAACCATTGAGTAAGATTTTTTTGAATTACCACCGCTCCGCATCTTTCACAAGTTCCATCTGACAGAACCTGTTCATTAGCCAAAACTGTTTGATCATTCGGACACCAATTTACAGGCGCATTTTTTCTGTAAGCCAATCCTTTTTTATAAAGCTGAAGAAAGAGCCACTGATTCCATTTGTAGTATTCAGGATTGCATGTCATCAACTCTGCTTTCCAATCGTACATGCATCCCATGTGCTTAAGCTGAACCCGAATGTCTTCAATATTTTTAATGGTGCTGTCGTAAGGATGAATACCGGTTTTAATTGCATAATTTTCTGCCGGAAGTCCGAAAGCATCATAGCCCATCGGTTCAAAAACATTAAAGCCTTTTAAGTTTTTTATATCTTGCCCAGGTGTCGGTCGGACCGTAATTATACCAATGTCCGCAATGCAGCTTGGCGCCTGAAGGATAAATAAACATTACAAGTGTATATAATTTTTTATCTGTTGTAGAAAGATCGGTTTGAAAAATCTTACTTTCTTCCCAATGGTTTTGCCATTTATTTTCTATTTCAGCAAATGGATATCGCATAAATTTTTCTTATTTGGGTTCAAAAATTGAATCACAAATTTATCGAAATTAGCAGGTAATTCAAATTGAATATTTAGGTATGCCGATAATTGCAAGTCAACTACAAAGTGACTGGTATATTAAAATTTTCCCTTATTCCTCTTTTAAGTTTTCAAGATCATCCAAATCCTTAAACCGCTTTGCGGCGGATTTATTTTTCTTTAAATCGTTTATGTTGATCAGATTAACATTAACATCATCGAACAGTACTATTAGGCGATTTTTAAAACATTCTTCAAATGAAACTCCTGAAATTGTTGTCAATAATTCAATTCTTAATGGTGGAACACCGACTCTTGTTACCTGATTTTCTTTTGTAAATAACTTAAATGAAAGTTCCGGAATATTAAATCCGAATTCTTTCAAAACTCCAACAAGCTTTAAAGCATTTTCATCAGTTTTAGAAACCCAAATATCCATATCGCCGGTTGATCTTGGATAACCATAATAACCAACAGCCCAACCGCCAATTAATAAATATTCAACTTGTCTTAAATTCAGCAGTTTCAAAAAATCGCTGAAGTCTTTCGGTAGACGGATCATAGTTATACATTAATTGTCTTAAGAATTCTACTGCATGAATACGTTCTGTAGGCGTTTTTGAAAGCCAGTATTTTAGATCATTAACGTTTTCATTTAAAGAAACACAAGAAAACGATTTTTTATCTAACTCAAAGATTTTTTCTCTCATGGCTTATATTTTCCTGTTTGACAAATATAAATAAAAATCTTCCTAATAGATTAAGACAAGTTAAATTAATTTTTAAAGAAATAAAATTCTCACCAAAGTTACAGTTCACTCCCTTAATGCCGAACCTAAAACAAATTTGTTGCAATAACGCTCTACTACCTGGAAGTCACAACTCGCAAAGTGAATGAATAGCACTTTTTCCAGATATATTGTGCAATTGCCGGGTTTGTCTCTTTTTTGTTAAGTTTGTGCATTCAAACTAAAGAAAAAGTAACCCCATTATGCATTATCTTGACTCAAATTATTTTACATATACAAACAACAAACTTTATTGTGAAAATGTTTCTATAGAAGAAATTACTAAAGCAACCGGAACACCGGTTTATATTTATAGCAAAAAGTTTTTTACAGATAGATTTAACGAATTCAATAATGCATTTAAGGAAATTCCACATTCTGTCTATTATGCTTCAAAATCAAATTTTAATTTAAGTGTTATTAAAACGTTTTACGATTTAGGTGCAGGCATTGATGTTAATTCTGAAGGTGAAATGTACAGAGCACTGAAAGCAGGAGTTGATCCTCGAAAAATGATTATTAGCGGTGTTGGAAAAACTGCTTGTGAAATTCAATTTGCTTTAGAAAAAAATATTTTGATGATAAAAGCTGAGTCGGAACAAGAAATTGATTTGATTAATGAAATAGCAGGAAAAATAGGGAAAGAGGCTAAAGTTTCAATTAGAGTTAACCCTGATGTTGATGCGAAAAGTCATCCGTATATTTCTACCGGGTTAAAACAAAATAAGTTTGGAATTAATTCAACAGATGCTCTTAGAATTTATAAGAATGAAAAAAAATATAAGAGCCTTAAATTTACCGGAATAGATATGCATATTGGTTCTCAAATTACTTCTATTTCTCCTTTAGCCGAAGCAGTTGAAAAATTATCTCAAATTTATTTTGAAGTTAAATCAGCCGGAGTAAAACTTCAGCATTTTGACGTTGGTGGTGGAATTGGTGTCAGCTATAATAATGAAAAATATTTTTCTTATTCTGATTATGCAAAAGCAGTTCTTCCAACTTTAAAAAAACTGGATTGCGATATTTTCTTTGAGCCAGGCAGAACCTTAACTGCCAACGGTGGAATTGTTGCAACGGAAGTTTTGTACACAAAAAATAATAATGATAAAAATTTTATTGTAATAGATGCTGCGATGACAGATTTATTGCGTCCCAGTATTTATGGAGCTTATCATCATATTCAGCCAGTTTATAAAAATGAAAATAAAAAAGATATAACTGCCGATATTGTTGGCCCGGTTTGCGAGACAGGAGATTTTATTGCAAAGGAAAGAGAAATTTCGGAAAGTAAAAAAGGAGACATACTTGCAATAATGACTGCCGGTGCTTATGGAATGGCAATGGCTTCAAATTATAATGCGAGAAAGCGTGCACCTGAAGTTATGGTTGATGGAGACAAGTTTAAGATTATTAGAAGCCGTGAAACATTAGATCATTTGATTTATGACGAAGTAGAGAAAATACAATAGCACACGGATAATGCGGATGCAGCGGATTAAAACGGATAAAAAATTTTATTTTAAATCCGTGAAAACCCGTTTTAATCAGTTAAATCCGTGTCCTATTCCTAAAAAATAATTAAAACAATTACTGTAAATTTTAAATGCAAAGAAGAAATTTTTTAAAATCCATATCACTCTCTGCTTTAGCAATTCCAACACTTTCCGGAAAAACTTTTTCAACTTTGATTCCGTCATCAGAAAAGATAATTAAACCCAAAAAGATAAAAAAAGGCGATACGTTAGGATTAATAGCTCCAGGCAGCTTTATAAAGGAAGATGAATTAAATGAATCAATTGATAATTTAAATGGATTAGGTTTTAAAGTAGTTTATACAAAAAATATTTTGGCGAGATATGGATATTTTGCTGGAACTGATGAACAACGCGCATCAGATGTAAATGAAATGTTCAGTAGAAAAAACGTTGACGGAATCGTCTGTGCCCGCGGCGGCTGGGGATGTTCAAGAATTCTTCCTTTGCTTGATTATAAGATGATAAAAAGCAATCCCAAAGTTTTAATTGGTTATAGCGATGTTACTGCGCTGCTTTACGGAATATTTAAGGAAACAGGGTTGGTTTGTTTTCACGGGCCTGTCGGCATATCAACATTTAATGAATATAGTGTTGATTGTTTTAAGAAAGTCTTAATGGAACCGGAACAGACATTAACTTTATTCAATTCTGATGATAAAAAGAATGAGAATGACGAAGAGTTTATCCCGGTCACAATTCGAAGCGGCAAAGGTTCCGGCAAACTTGTAGGCGGCAATCTTTCAATTGTTGTTTCATTAATTGGAACACGCTATGATATTGATTGTGAAAACAAAATAATATTTTTGGAAGAAATCGGGGAAGAGCCTTACCGTATTGATAGAATGCTTACCCAAATGAGTGAAGCAGGCAAGTTTGATAAATCAAGTGCTTTGATGTTGGGTGTTTTTAAAGACTCAAAACCTGAAGAAGAAAAATCCGGGATTGGTTCTTCATTCAGTCTAAAGGAAGTTTTGTTTGAAAGATTATCAAATTTAAAAATTCCAATCGTTTACGGGATGTCCTTCGGGCATATAAATGATAAATTTACAATACCGTTTGGGATAGAGGCGGAGATTGATTCTCTTGCACAAACTTTAACCTTACTTGAGCCTGCTGTAGTTTAAAACTATATTCCACTTTAGAATAAAATAATTATATAAATGTTTGCCGAAATTGTATTCCCGCTTCCTTTTAGAAATTCATTCACATATTTAATTCCAAAAGAATTTGAGAAAGATGCCGCCGAGGGAGTCCGCGCAGTTGTGCCATTTGGCAAAAGAACTCTTACCGGTTTTATAATTAATGTATCGGAAAAAACCGATGTTAAGGAAGAGATAAAACCTATCTACGATATTTTAGATGACAAACCAATTTTTACTGAAAGCTCCTTAAAATTTTATAATTGGATTTCGGAATATTATTTGTCGTCACTCGGGGAAGCGCTTAAGCTCGGAGTACCTTATGGAACCGATATCGAATCCAAAAGAAAGCTGATTGTTGATTATAAAGTTGTGGAGAAACTTTTACAAAATGAAAAAGATAAAAAGACAATTCGTTCAAAAATTCTGAAAGTGTTGTCAATGAAAGATGAAATAAACTTTTCATATCTGCAAAAAACAGTAAAGAAGAAAAATATTTATTCTGTTATTCGCAACCTTGAAAAAGAGGGGGCTTTAATTACTTTAAATCAAATTGGTGATCCTAAGGTAAGAATTAAAAAAGCAAAGTTTGTTAAGCTCGCGAAACCTGTCTCGGAAGTTTATGAATTTATCCCGGAGATTGAATCGAGATCGCCTAAGCAGGTGAGCGTTCTTCTTGAATTAATAGCAAAAAGAAAAAAAGATGTAAAGCAGTCAGATCTGTTAAAGAAGACCGGAACTTCACAATCATCAATTCATTCTTTAGAGGAAAAAGGAATGATTACCGTTTTTGAAAAAGAAGTTGAAAGAAGATTTTCAGAAAGCTTTACAGAGGATCAGGTTGAATTTAAACTTTCAAAAGATCAGCAGAAATCCATTGATGAAGTCGAAAAATATATAACTACAAAGAAGTTTCAAACTTTTTTGTTGCATGGTGTAACTGGGAGTGGAAAGACTCAAGTATATATTGAGCTTATAAAAAAAGTCTTAGAGCAAAATCAAACTGCATTATTGCTTGTCCCGGAAATTTCTTTAACTCCTCAAATTACTTCACGGCTTATAAATAATTTTGGTGAGGCAGTTACCGTTCTTCACAGCCGAATGTCAATTGGTGAACGATATGATTCATGGCGAAAAATCTTAAGTGGAAAATATAAAGTAGTTATTGGTGCGCGTTCTGCTTTGTTTGCCCCGTTAAAAAACATTGGAATTATTGTAGTTGATGAAGAACATGATGCCAGCTATAAGCAAAGTGATATAATTCCCAAGTACAGCGCAAGAGATGCAGCTATAATACTTGGTGTAAACCATAATTGCCCTGTGCTGCTTGGCTCTGCCACTCCGTCTATTGAAAGTATGTATAATGCAAAGTCAGGTAAATATAAATTGCTGGAATTGCCTGAGAGAATTGATAATGCCCAGCTTCCGGTTATTGAATTGGTAAATGTTACGGTTGAGAAAAAAAAGAAGCGGATGGAAAATGTTTTCTCAAAAGTCTTGCTTGATAAAATTGAAGATAGACTTAAAAAACATGAAGGAGTAATTATTCTTCAAAACAGAAGGGGATTTTCCACACAGCTTTATTGTGACGACTGTAATGAAATTGAAACTTGTGAAAACTGTTCAGTCTCAATGGTGTATCATATAAACAAAAATATTTTGCAGTGCCATTACTGCGGATTGATTAGAGAAGTCCCAAAGGCATGTACACACTGCGGTTCGTTATCTATTAAATATTTTGGAATGGGAACGGAAAGAGTTGAAGATGAACTTGAGTTTTATTTTCCTAAAGCATCGATTAAAAGAATTGATTCAGATTCCATTTCAAGAAAATCTTCTTTAAGCAAAATCCTAACTGAATTTGCAAAAGGGGATACTGATATTTTGGTAGGCACGCAGATGGTTTCAAAAGGATTGGATTTTTCCCGCGTAACTTTGGTTGGAGTAATTTCTGCTGAAACGACTTTGTGGCTGCCGGATTTCCGTGCCGACGAAAGAACATTTCAACTGCTTACGCAAGTTTCGGGTAGAGCAGGGAGAAGTAAAGTAAAAGGTGAAGTAGTTATCCAAACTCAAAATGAAAAACACTTTGCACTTCAAAAAGTTTTGCAGAATGATTACAAAGGATTCTATAATAAAGAAATTATTGACAGAGAAAAAATGGGCTATCCTCCATTTACTCATATTGCATTGATTGAAGCAAAAGATACGAATGAACAAAAAGCACGTGGAGCAATAACAGATTTTTATAATGAACTCAGGGCATATAAAAAGTGGGTAAAAATTTCGACTCCAACTACAGCACTGATTGCGAAGCTGAAAGGGCATTACCGTTTTCACATTTTAGTTAAAAGCACAAAAGAAGTTGATAGGGGCGGCGGAGTATTAAGAAAATCAATTTTAAATTCATGGATTGAATATAACCGCAAGTCACGCTACAAAGATGTAAAACTTTTTTATGATGTGGATCCTCAGAGCATAATTTAACAAGTAGATGTGAGGTTCACCTCAAAGGTGAGCCTCACATGTTACACATGTTAGTTAAATTAAATAATTATAATTTATAAGCGGCATTACAAATGGCAAAACGAAATATCGAATTTAAAAGCGGGAGATACTATCATATCTATAATCGTGGAGCAAACAGAAATAAAATTTTCTTTGAAGAAGACAATTATATTTATCTATTAAAAAATCTTAAAAAATATTCTGTTCAAAAATCATTTTCTGTAATTGCATATTGTTTAATGCCGAATCATTATCATTTTTTACTTAGACAGGATTCCGAAACAAAGCTAAATTTATCCATTGGCTATTTATTTAATGTTTATACCAAAGCAATTAATAAAAAGTTTAATAGAGCAGGAACTTTGTTTGAGGGAAGCTTTAAAGCATTGGAAGTTGAAGATGAAAAATATCTTCAAGAGCTATGCAGATATATTCATAGAAATCCCGTTGATGATAAGCTTATAAAAAATATTGAGGATTGGGAATATTCTAATTATCTGGAATGGGTTGGCAAAAGAAATGGAACCCTAATAGATATAAAGTTAAGAGATAAATATTTTCCATTGGGAAAAGGTTATGAAGAATTTGTATTGGATCATTTTTCAAATAAACAGTTTAGAAATGAAATGAAGAAATATTTATTAGAGATAAAAGCAAAGAATAAAAAAATTAGTGATTTGCAAAAGTGAGCAAAGTGAGGCTCACCTCTCACAAAGTGATGGCTATGCCAAAAGGTGAACCTCACGTTTTAGGAAATTGATTTAAAGAAATGTTTATGGACAATAGAAAAATAAACTTTGCATTTTAAAAAATGTGCATTGACAGTGATACATTGAATATTTACACAGACGAAATGAACAAAGACATCAATGAAATTAGATATTGGATTTCAAAGAAATGTTCATTGACAGTGGAGAAATGCTCTCTGACAATGGAAAAATGAACTCTTACAATGAAGAAATAAACTCTGACAATGGAAAATGTACACTTACAATGAGGAAATGAACTCTTACAATAGAAAAATGCACTCTGACAACGTAATAATAAACTCTTACAATGAAGAAATGCACTCTGACAATGAGAAATAAACTCTGACAATGGAGAAATAAACTCTGACAATGGAGAAATAAACTCTGACAATTAGGAAAAATAAACTCTGACAATGGAAAAATAAACTCTGACAATGGAAAAATGTACATTGACAATGAGGAAATGAACTCTGACAATGAAGAAATGCTTTTAGAAAGTTTAGAAATTTAGCATAAAAGTAAAGAAATTTTGATTTTAAGTGATTTTAGAAGAAAATATTATCCTAAAATCTATTATATCTTTTTATCAAAAAGGATATGAAGAATTTGTGACTGATTATTTTTGGAATAAACAGTTTAGAAATGAAATGGAGAAATATTTAATCGAATTAAAATTAAAGAAGAAGAAAATTATTGATACTTTAAAATGAGTACTTTTTAAGTGAGGCTTACCTTTAAGGTGAACCTCACGTTTTAAAACAAGTCACGCTACAAAGATAAAAAGTTTTTTATGATGTTGACCCGCAGAGTATAATTTGAAATAAAAGTTAATATAATTTATAAAATAGTCCATTTAGGATTAAATTATCTTTTATTTACCATGACATCTTTTAAACTTTTTACCACTTCCACATGGACACGGATCATTTCTCCCAACTTTTCCAAAATATTTCTCAGCTAAATCATAACTTTTCTTCAACTCATAATCTTTTATTTTTTTATCGATTCTTTCCTTTAGAAAATTGTCTAAAAATAATTTTGGATTCCAACCAGTTACAAATTTTTCAATTAAAAAACTTTCACCCAGCGAAAGCACTACCCCACTTATTGGTTCAACTAAACCAATAACACTTAATGATAACCAATTAATTAAACTACTTAACTTTCTAATTTTTATTTTTGTTGATAGTTCTTGTCTTAACTCATCAAGAGAATAATTCTTGCTATCCCACCATATTCTGAAGGCCTTTCCTTGCCAATTATTTCTTATGTCGAAAAAATCATTAATTGAAATTATCTTTTCTTTATATAATTTACTTAGATCGGGTATTTTTCTTTCTAAAAGAATGGAATTGATTGCAAAGACTTCATCCCCACCTTTCCTAGCTCTTTAAAATTGGTGAAACTTTTTGATTTAAGTATTCATGTGCAAGCCCATCAACTATCACATTGTCACATTCAAATTTCTTTGAGTAAACTAAGAATTTATTTAAATGTAATAAACGAAGAATCTTATAAACATCTGGCGTTCGTATATTATTTCTATCTTTCGAAATAATATTAAAGTAATTTGTTACATTTTGATTTAAAAGGTCATAGTCTAACTCTTTGTGAATAGTCGAAGATATATCTTCATTATTAAAAATTATTGAATTTTTCTCAATTAAATAAAGAACATTACTACTATAGCTTTTATGATTATGAATATTTTTTAATTTGTCTTCGATAACTCCAATATTGTCAAGTGTTTTATCCTCATTAACTCTGTAAAAGAAAATAGCTTCATAAATATTTCCATTCGGAGTGAGTGCGGAAGAATATCCGGAATCGAAAATTATCTTTATACAATCATTATTTAGTAAAAAAATAAAATCTTTGAATCCAAAAAAATTAATAAAGTATGGAATTGATAATAAATCAATAACTAATACATCATAGAGTAGTAATAAATAAAAAATATCTGAATATAGTTTAGAATAAATTAGCGGAGCATTAGAATTATTTTCGAACCCCATAATGAGCTTAGTCGAAACCTGTTTGCCCTTGTCTTTTGATATTCCAACAACTTGAGCTGGGTAATAGAAATTGCCTAATATGACTTTAGATTGTTCCAATTTAAACAAAGGTTTTTCAAATGTTTTAAGTTAAATAAAGCATTTGGGGGAGTCAAGAATTTATAAATCAACTAGGAGGTTATATCTTCAAAAAATTATAAAAATTATTAGAAACAAATTTTTAATTTGTTAATTAATTCTTATATAATAATAAACAGCAACATTTCTAGGACGAGTTTCACTACCTGTATTTTCTCCAGTATCGGTACCAACTTCATATGTTGCATTAGGATCACCCTGAAATTGTTTTGAATTATCATATCCCGCACCACTAACACTCGCTCTATAACCACCTCTTGGATCTCTATAAACTGTTAATCTGTGCTCATGTTTCTTTATTAAATCAGATTCATATGAACCAATAATTCTATGCCTTCCATCAGGATCCTCTTTCCCATCATTTCTTAACATATCTTTTTCTGAATAATTTAATCCTCTAAGAAACATTCCTCTTAAATCTGGAACTCTGTCAGATTCAGTTGTTTCCTTAGTGCTATCAGCCAACTTAGATCCGGTTACTCTTCTCCCATCGGCTGGAGACCACTTATTATGTGCAGGATCCCATTTGTCATTAGGATAATCGGAGGTTGTCTTTTTAAATTGAGTAAAATCAAGATAGGATGAAATAATTGTGCCTATTGGGATGGCATTTATTGATTTTGCGCTAATTTCTTGTGTTAATTCTTCAATTGCTTTTTGTTTAGCTAGTTTATATGATGGATCGATTTCTAATGCCTTTACTCTATTGTCCAATCCACCAAACCAGAATGCGATTCTAATAATTGCTAAAACTATTGTCACGATTACTCCAATTTCAATTTTCTGAAATAAAGTCATTTCTTACACTCCTAAAAAGATTTTATAAAATATTAATTTAAAAAGAAAAAATCAGCAAATAGGTTTTAAATATTATAAAATAAATAGTGCTTTAGCTTTTAATAAAATGTCCGAGCCTAAATTCCAGAGTTTAGCAAATTTCTGATTATCGTTTGAGGCTTGCCCAATAATATTTGTTAAACTATCTAACTCTTCATCTGTGATAAAAGTTTCATTAGGCAAACCCAGATGTGTTGGTAATCCCAAGTTAAAGGGGTTACTGTCTTGTTGCTGGACTTCTTTTTGAGCATTCAAAAGGTCTTGTAATGCTTTTAAATATTTTTCTTTTGGACTCATATTTTTACTCACCATTTTTTATTATTTTTTTTACTTTTTCGTCTATGAAATCGGAGGGGAATGGAACATTACTTTTAATAAAATCAGAATACAATTGTCTCTCGGCTTTATCTAAATCAAGCAGTGATGAAGTCATATTAACATTAACATTATGGATTTTTATAAGTTTATACCAATTAGCCGAATCTGAATAACCTTCTAAAATTATATTTTTTATTTTATTCACAGAATCAATTGCAACATTAAATAAATTTTCTAATCGTTCTAATTCAGTTTTTTTAATAACTTTAATAATTTTATTAGAAGAGTCTTTAGTTGTAATTGTAATTTTGTCAATTTCGAGCTTCTTAATATAATTTATGCGTGACAACCTTTCAGAATACCAATCATCAACTAAGTCCATAACTGTTTGCTGATGTCTTTCTTTAAGTAAGTTTATTCCATCTCTTTCCTTTTCCATAGAGACTTAGAAATTCGGGCGGTATACTTGCACAACTACTTAAGATGAATACTAAGATTTAATATTAAGATTGGAACAAATATGTTTTTCATATTATCTCCTTTTAGAAAATAAAATTCATTAGTATATAAAATTCATTATTTCCCATTTTGTGTTTTATTTTCTTCTTCTGCAGTCTTTGTTTTATTCTCCGCAACTTTCAAAGTAGTATAAACTCCCGAACTTATTCCAAGCAGTATAAGATTATTATCAGAAATTTGGGGGATTATTTTATCCAATAATATGCTTGAATCACCCATATTATGAAGAACAGTGATTACCATATAAGCACCGAATATTACATTTATGACAACCGCCTGAAAACGTTGTATACTTACGCCGGAGCCATCTGACAGTAGATCAAGTAAAAAACTAAAATTACTATCATTCTGGCTTGTAGCTTTATTTAGTTTTGAATCGTTGGAAATATCGATGACTTGTGCTGCTGCAGTTGTACCGGAACTTATGCTTAATAAAATTAATGTTGAACCATCTAAGGTGGGGATGCCCTGGCCTAAAGTCATAATTGCTACAAATGAAGAAAGTATTATTATTGTCCACCATGCTAACTGTACGCGGGAAAAGCTATAAGTCTTCCGGATTTCTTTATTGCTGTCTTTTAGCATATCATATTTTCTATCCAGGAAAATAATTATTAATAACAGTACGGCAAAGACTATTAATAATCTTACTAAAGGACTCATACTACACCTTTTGGTTTTAAATTAAATTAATTTGTATCCGGCAGCTGCCGTATTTATTTAGCAGTGAATTTTATCGAACTAAAAAGGGAAGAATCCCTAACTAAGCAAAGCGATTTAAAATCTAACTTACAGAGCCATACGAAATAAAAACGAAATCATGACAGAAATAGAGGAGAGTAAAGCGAAATGAAAATACAATTCAGATATTTGATAGTCAAGAAAAATTTTTAATTTGATAAATTCTTTTTAAGAAAAGTTAGGCTCACCTTGGAGGTTAACCTCACTTATACTACTTGAGCTATACTATGCTTTCGGAGTTTTTGCAGAATCATCATCTTTTGTTTTATTTACTCCTCTGCCAAGGATATAACCGGATATTCCTGCTAATATTGCTGATAGCTCTCTGCCTTCCAATATATTCAATATACCGAATAGAGTTATTGCAATGATTAATACAAATAGAGTTATAAACTGCAAACCGTTTCCACTTAATAATTCAGCAGCAATATTATGATCCGACTTTCTATGAATGAGCCAAAAGAATGCTATTAAAAGGATTCCAATTAATATTGCAAAAGTTATGCTTATTTGAGTTCTAAATGTCTGCTGATGATATTCAGGTGCTAAAGCATTATCGATTTGTGTTTCACAATTTGCAATATCTGTTTTAATTAATTCGATATTATCGTTTAATTTATTTTTCTCAAGGTTCATGGTTGAATCCTGTATTGCCGCAGTTTCTCTGGCATTCTTAAGTTCGGGCAATATGTAATTTTTTATTTCAGCGGGTGTATAGTTGCTATAATAATTTAAAGGCGGATCGGCCACGTAAATATTAACAAGTATTAATTCACTTCCTTTAGAACTCGCAACTATTTTTTCATATTGCGATATATAGTTATCGATTGTTCTTAAGCTGTTAGTATTATAAAGATATGTATAAAGTTCACTTTGCAGCTTTTGAAGAATATCTTTTTTTTGCTGTAAGTATTCTCTCAGTTTTTTATAATTGGTTAAGTCTTCTGTTGTTGAGAATTTTAGTTTCCAATCGGAACGGTAATTCTTTTCCTTATATTCCTGTATTAAATATTCATTTGATACATAAGGATCATCCCTGTCTTGTGAAAATATTTGGATACAGAAACTAAATTGGTAGAAGCATAAAAACATTATCAAAACTGAATTTAGCTTTTTCATTTTTCACTCCCTAATTCATATAACAATAATTATTTATAAGTCAACTATGCAAATTAAAAATACCTTTATGCCCGAATATTCAATACTATCCTTCTTGTTCAATTCATTGAATTGAAACTTTCAAATAGAAATTAGAAACTGAATTACAGTTTTAGAAAAAAGAAGTTTTTAATGTGCGGATTGAAGCTCAAATCTCATTAAAAATTAGGAACCAATAATTTAGTTGTCAATCTTCAACAATTATTAAATCTGAAATATTTTAGATGGATACTCATCAATACGAAGTTCGCCTTTTAAGTTAAACCTCACTTATATCCAATAACTTCTATGAAATAATATACATACTTTCTTAAGTATCTATTAATCACCCGGAACGTCATCAAGAGCTAATAAAAATGCCACTAAAGCTGTTATTTTTTCACCGCCAGGTACATCATCAATATATTTATCGTGGCCAATTCCCAAAATATTCATATGATTAAAAGCAATTTTATTTTGTGTCCCGATAATTGGATAAGATTCCTCTTTATTAGCGGCAATTATTTTTTCCCTTTCTGGTTTTAATAAAAGTGCCTGCAGACTTAATGCAGCATTTGGGCGTAAATAGGATTCAGAATTATTTTCGCGATAAGCCAATATCTGTCCCATACCGTATAATTTATTGGATGTTGCAGTACTAAGCAGTGTTTGCAGGTCAGCTGTACTATCTGTATAGCCTGGTGCTAAGGCAACACCAACGCTGCCATCATGCAAATAAGGCGCCGTGCCCCAAAGATATCTTAAAGTAACCACCTTGTAACCATACACTTGCTTACTGCCGAAAATCTTTGCAATAACTCCAAAGAATCCTTTGGATGTTGCTTCGCCGGTTGCCGGATCATATTCCGGTGAAATGAATGTTTGCAGTGGTTCAGTTGCCATAGCACGGGCACTATCTGTTCCAATTTCCTTCAGCGGTATAATTTTATTGTTAGTAAAGAAAGGCCCTGCATGACAGCCAACGCAACCGGAGCTTTTAAAAATTTCATATCCCTTTTTCACTAATCCTTTAGCTTTTGCATTCTTTAACAGATCTGTATGGTTAGTCGGCGGTTCAACCCAATTAAGCATAAGGCTTACAGCGTTAGTTAAAAATTCATCACCGTTTAATCCATATTTTTTTTCTAATTCGTCAACACTGTATTTTTCTTTAATATCAGGCGGGGTAATAACTCTAACACCAAGCATACCTGTCATTTGGCCTCTTTTATCACCATCAATACCAAATTCTGCAGCGTCACGAATTCTATTATATTCTTTATTATCAGGATGATTTATAACTTCTTTTGTAACGTATGCGTCAGTTCCTTTTATTATTACCGTAGCATCATTGCGAAGTATTCCTGGCATTCCATCAGAAGTACCTAAAATATCTCCCCGCAATTTTTCTAGATTGGAGTGATCATATAATACTGCAGGAGAATATTCAAGTATCATGTCAGCATATTCTTTGGCAGTTAAAAGAGAAAAAATTCCCGGTTCACGCCAAAAAATTAAGTTCTCAGTTTTTCCTCCTCTGTCTTTACACAATGCCACAAATTCTGATGGATCGAATGATACTGTCCAAACATTATTATTTCTATCTGAAGCATTCAACATTACACCATCATAATTAAACGGCCAATTTTGCCTTGTAAATAAAACAGGGTATTGGAGTGGATCATGAATAGCATCCGGTGTGTCATCAAAATAGCCACGCGGCATTAATTGAACTCCTTTTACAATTTCGCTTTTCACTTTATGCGGATCTGTTTTATAATTACTTAATATTGATTTCATCCAATCTTTAGCATCATGAAGCTGCAATTTATTTGGCTGTCCGGAAGCAAATAATGCTGAAATCGGATTGCTGGCGGTTACAAATAACCATCCCAAATGCAAATCTTGATTTCCAATTGCCCATGCGTCTTGCGGTTTAAAAGGTGTTCCTTCTGTCTTCACACCTAATTTTGCTGATTTCAAATCTGTTTTTCCATCCCAATCAACATCAAGAGAATAGTGGCATAGGGCGCATGAAAAACCCGTACGGAATTTTCCTCCACCAGGTAAATTTCCAACGCCTTTTGGCCCTGTTGAATATTTGGAAGGATCTAATAGATAAGGAAGATTTGATTCACTCTCCTTTGCTTTCACAGGTACAATACCTAATGGCCATGCTGAACCTGCTTCAACATCTAGCGCCCTGTGTGCAGCTTTTCCGGCAGAGGAAGAATATTATCCAAGTTGCTGCCTGGAGGAAATGTTACTACAAGGTCATGCGTATAACCCCCGCCGTTTCCTGTATAAAGATTTCCCCTTTTTCCGTCAAGCTCATCTATTGCTTCAACAAAAAACTTAAAGAAGGGTTCGGTTTTAAATTTGCCACCATTTTGAGGAGTATTAACATTGACTTCTAAAAATCCAATTATATCAGTTAGCAGTTTTTCATTTCCAAATGTTTCCCCTCTAAACCATTCCTCGCCCCATTTAACCCAGTTCATATATTCTTGGTACGATATTGCTTTTCCTTTATAGGTAGGGATTTGCGGACCGGGTGCTTTTTGATTCAGCACATTAAAATCTTCCCAATCTTTTGGTTTGGGTGGGCAACCTAAAAATATAAATGCAATAATTATTAATAAAATTGCAGATAAATAAAATTTGGTATTTAAACCGTTCATTTTACCTCCTTGAATATCTAACTTGTAGCAGCGTTATTATAGTGATTTAAATCGATAAAAAATCGTTTTAAAAATTTATCAGGATAAAACTTGTTTTTGGGAATTAGATTTTATTTTTATGTAGAGACAAATTGCTGATGATACACCTAATATTATTCCCATTATAATCACAAATGTTTCTTTATTATCAACTGCGTTAAAGATAACTGTAGATGCAAAAAAAGTTATGAAGAGTAGTATATGAATACCTGTCTTTTGGACTGAAACCCATTTTAAATCAGAATTTGAAATCCAGCTGAGGATTATATCAAGCAGCCACCAAAAGGCTATCACTAGATTCAGCGTCGCTATAAATACGCCCTGTGAAGTGTAAAATTCAGTAATGCTTCCATGAAAAAAAATGAAGAAACTATAATAAATATGGACTCCAAAGGATAAAAATCCCCCGGTCCAAAATAATAACCAATACTTCATTTTTAAATTAGAGGTTCCAGGAAGTATAAACAAGCAAAGTGCAATATTAAAAAGAAACATTGTTAGTCTGGCAGTATAGAGAATTTTAAAGAATAGAACATTAACCCTATAGTTTGCAAGTGATACGACTAAAATATTTAGTAGTATTAATACAATAACTGAGATTACAATCTCTAATACAGATAAATTTTTTCTGATACTATTTAGTTCCATTTATTCAGTGGGAAGGTTTTAACAATGTTAAGAAATGGTCAATCTATTGTCAAGAAAAATTTTCTAAATTTAATATTATTCCAATGATTACTTAAATCATTTTTTTGACAAAGCAAATTTGAAAATTAGAAAAATCAATGGTGAGATAGGAAGAATTTAGAACATCTAATCATTTACATTTATTGTTCATATTTTAAATAAAGCGGAAGTATATGAAGCGTTTATTAAATTCAATTAATAAGCTTATTATGAAAGGAAATTTTCTTTTGTATTTCCTTAATTCTGCAGAAGCGAAAATTATTTTTTCAAAAACTGATTTTTACCGGGAAAAACTTTTTGCCATAATTTCCCGGTGTTTCCATTAAAATAAGATTCATTATTTTGCGATGAATGGAGAATAAATTGTGCTGGACTTTTAGCATCCGTTGAAGGAGTTCCAAAACCGGAAACATCAATTGCGCCAAAACCGGTTGATTGAATGGTTAAAGTATAATTTGATTTATTTAAAAGAGATTGATCCGGATTGTCAACAAAATCACTACCGGTTAAATGAGATAACGATCTTAGGAAATTAACAGTCTTTGCAGAATCTGTCCTAACATTATTTATTGACCATTGGTTTGAATTATCTTTAACTAATTGGAATGAGCTGTCTGGATAAGTAAAGGTTAGCTTGTTCCAATGAGACATATCATCATTTACAATATAATTATCTCTAAAGGCATCCGCTTTTTGATTAAATGAAAATTCTAAAAATCCGTTAACTTCATAAACGTTATCATCTCCCTTAATACGAACTGCTGTTGACATTGACCTTGTCTGCTGTTCATAATTAAATTTACCAAATGTTATATCAAGAGTATTATTGCTTCCTTCGAAAATTTTAACTCTGGTTCCAACAGTATCAACCTGAAACTCATGCCACTTGTCTGCATTCTGTGCGGCTACTCCTAATGATTTAATTTCAGCAAGCTGGTTTAATAAATTTTTTATTTTTGATTCCTGCGCAGTAACAGATTTATTATTATCCAATTGTACCTGCCAGTATTTTCCTTCCTTAAATAATCTAACTTCTTTATGATTATTTGCTTTAGGATAAATTGAAATAGCAGTTACCTTGGTAGTATCAATATCTACTATATTTTTTTTGAATGTTCTTTCTTCATGTGAAGAATCATAGTAAACATAGAAAGCAGCTAATGCTAATAGTACTGCAAAAACTATTGTAAGGGTTCTGGAAGAAATATTCTTAAACATAATCTGTTGACATCCACTTGTTTTTAAGTTTCCTTCTAAATTGAAAACGAATTATACCGAATGCAATTATCAATACAATCGGGAGTAAGAAATTCAAATATTTTAAAAGTGTTTTTGTTCCCTGTTCAAGATTTGGATCAATTGGCCTGGAACTGATACCCTTTGTTCTTAATTCAATTAAGCCTGTATCATCCGAAAGCCAGTCAATTGCATTTGCCATCAAACTTACATTGTCGGCTTGAAGTCTTTGTGCACCTTGCCCGCTGCCGTTGGTAGCAAAATCACCATCTCCAAACACAACCATCTTAGTATCAGTATTACCGGAAAATTTACCTTCAACAGCTACAGCGACAGGCAATGAAGAAACCGGGAAATCACTTTTGGACCAATCCTTCATTACATTAAAGTAAACAGGCGGCTTTTCCAGTCCGGCTTTATCGGAAGTAACTGCAAGATTTACAATATGCATTGACGAATCTTTTGAAGTAATTTTAATGGGGCTTACAAAAGGAAGCATGACCGATTCAATTCCTTTAGTTATGGGATGATCAGCAAACTTTGTTATGATCGGCAGATAAGGAAATCTAACAGGAGTGTTCATCATAAACATTCCGTTTTGCTGGCGCACCATTACATTGCCTGCATTTGCATCAATAACAAATTCATCTTCAACATCAATTCCTTTTTTGTTTAGCCAGTTTTCAAACCCGGTATTTACACTTGATCCGCTTGCGTTTTGTAGATTTCCTTGAACCCGGTTGAGTGCTACTAAAATTCTTCCGCCGTTTGAAAGAAAATCATCAAGCTGCTTAAAGTATTCCGGTTTCACAGTATCAGAAGGTGCAATAACTACCAGTGTTTTATATGAGCTTGGAATTTGAGTAGTGTCGGTCAGCTTTACTGTTTCAACATCATAAAGAATAGAAAGCTGTTGATTCAATTGCTGCAAATCAGAAATCGCAGGTTCACCATTTCCTTGTAAGAATGCAATTTTAGGTTTTTGTTTTACAACTAACTTTTTAATACTGGTTGATAGTGCAAATTCCATTGCCGATCCGGGCTGAATAAACGGAATTGATTCTTTTTTGCTTCCATATTGAAGCACTGCACCAAGATAAGCTCTTTGCTGTTTCATCTGATCACGTTCGCGAACGTTAATCATTATGGGCTGGATACCGGCTTGCTGTGCTTCCATTTCAGTCTGCTGGTCTTTATTAGGATTTATAAACTGATAAACAATTTTTCCACCGGAAGCATTGTCATATTCAATTAATAAATCTTTCAAATCTTTTTTCACCTTGGCAACGTCAGGTGGAAGGTCTTCAGAAAAATATGCGCTCACAGTTACAGGACCATCCAGATCTTTTAAAATACTCTTTGTGGCATCACTCAATGTGTATTCATGATCTTCTGTAAAATCAAGCCTTGCAAAAAAGCGATTGGAAAAAAAGTTAATAAGAATTAAAATTCCGAAAATAAGAAGAATTGATGTCAGTACTTTTTGTTTTGTTAGCATATTTAATCAACAATATTTCTTTTTGATAACATAGTCTCAGCAAGTATTAATCCGAATACTGTTATGCTGAGGAAGTAAATTAAATCTTTTGAATCAATAACTCCTCTGGAGATTGATTCGAAGTGAGACTGCAAATTTAAGTAATCTAAAATCTCACCAATTAATCCTGTGAAATCTTGTGAAAGAACATTAAAAATAATTAAGAAGAAAACACCGATAAAAAGTGAAACGAGAAAAGCAACAATCTGGTTGCTGGTAATGCTGCTGGCAAATAATCCGATGCTAATATAAACCATGCTCATCAGCATCAGTCCAAGATAACCGCAAATAACAGCTCCGGCATCAATATTTCCTATTGAAGAAACAGTTATGAAGTAGGGGAGAGTTAAGAGTAAAGCAATACCGATTAAAATTATACATGCTAAAAATTTACCGAGTACAACTTCCCAGTCGGTTACTGATTTTGTTAAAAGCAGTTCAATGGTTCCCGATTTATTTTCTTCTGCAATCATTCTCATCGTTAACGCAGGAATAAAAAAGAATAAAGTCCAATATGAAACAGAGAAGAAAGGCTGCAAAGTCGCTTGCCCGATAAAGAAAATATCAGAACCGGAAATCCATGTGAAAAATCCGCTGAAACCTAATAACGCTACAATCAAAATGTATGCGATTAGTGAATCGAAAAATTGTCTTAGTTCTTTAAGTGCTATTACCCAGGTTTTTCTCATTGTAATTATTTTAATTATAAATGAATAATTCTTATTTAATTGTCATTTCGAAACGAGTCTTCGAGTGAGAAATCTGTTTTGTAAAAGGAATAAGATTTCTCCTTTGGTCGAAATGACATCAAGTAGTCAACTCTCTAAATATATCTTCAAGCTTAGTTTCAATTGGAGTCATTTCAGTTAGAATCCAATTTTTTTGAACACATAATTGGAAGATTTCCCGTTTGGAAGACAAGCCGCCTTTACTTTGAATCATAAAAGTGCTTTGCATATCAGCAACCGGGTCAACCATTGAAACCGATTCAATTGATTTCAATCCGTTGAATAACAAGTCTTTATTTGCTTCGTCTTCGATTTTAATTCTTAAAATTTCTTGTCCTTGAGCTTGTTTTCTCAAAGTTTCAGCAGTGCCATCCGCAACAATTTTTCCGTTATTGATAATTAATATTCTATCACAGATGGCTTCTACTTCGGGAAGTATGTGAGTACTTAAAATTACGGTTTTTTGTCTTCCGATTTCTCTAATTAATTTTCTAATTTCAATAATTTGATTTGGATCTAATCCGGTAGTAGGTTCATCAAAAATTAATATTTCCGGATCATGAATCATTGCTTGAGCAAGCCCAACACGCTGCCTATATCCTTTAGAAAGCTCTCCGATTTTTTTATGCTTTTCTACATTTAATCCGCATACGTGAACCATCTCTCCAATTCTACTTTCAATATTTTCTTTTGGTACTCCTTGTAAATTTGCTGTGAATGAAAGATACTCAAGAACAGGCATATCAAGATAAAGAGGATTATTTTCAGGCAGATAACCTATTTTTGATTTTATTTCATCCTGATGATCATGAATTGAATATTCACCAACTTTTACGTCACCTTCAGTTGGAGCCATAAAGCATGTAAGAATTTTCATGGTTGTTGTTTTACCCGCGCCGTTTGGCCCGAGAAATCCTAATATCTCTCCGGTTTTAACTTGAAATGAAATGGTATCTATTGCTTTTTGCGGGCCGTACTGTTTAGTTAGATTCTCAACAGAGATGTTCATACAATTACAAATCCCAAAATGTATTTAAGAAATTGTTCGTTTTTTTAATTAAATGATTTTGACGATACGAAATTAAGAAAGTTCCGCATACCAAAAAATATTTTAAAATTATTTTTTCATTAAAAAAAATTAATGAAAGAGGAGAAAGTAAAATTAATTCTTCCCTAAAAATGCTTTTTAAGTCAAATTAGTATTATATAAATTTTGCTTATAATAATTACTCAACTGTCACTTTCCCATTTTGACATTATATTTAACTAAATTGAAAATTCAAGTTATGGTAAAAATATGATAGTTGTTAAATAGTGTAAAAACCTCCGAGGTTTTCCGAAACCTCGGAGGTTTAGGTCCGTGCCAAATAGCACTATATTATTAAAAAGTTCCATGAAAAGGAAAATATTTTTTTAAATATGTTTTTAAATCCTTAACATAGAATCTCTGAGAAATCCGCCGAGGCTGTCTTAGATTCCGAATTAAATGTTTTTACATAATAATAATAAGTAATAAGGTTAAAGCATATGAGGTTACTGTATATTACTAAGGTTAATTCACCTTATAAGGTTTTCCTTGCTAAGATTAATCTAAATCTTATCCATTGTTTTAACCTTAGTAACAAATAAAAAATCTAATAACTTAACCTCATCACCTTATTCTCTGTATGAACCGACCTAATTAAGTAATAGAAGTTTAGACAAAATTTCTCACATAGTGATCCGGCGATTGCCGGAGGCCAAAATATCTTTGGTTAGAATTTAAAAGAGGATGAAGGATATTTCATTCATCCTCCAATATGAATTTATATCAATATTGAATAATTTTATTATCTTGAAATATGCCTTATAATTTGCCGAACTGCAGCAGAAGAAGTTCGTTTTAATTTCCCTGTTTCTCGGGTTTCGCTCCTATGTCCGCGCCGGTCTTCTTTTGCAAAACTTTTTTTCTTTTCTTTAGAACCGAAAACTTGATTCCATTTTCCATTCTTAAATGTAATTTGGTATCCGCCTGATAATATTTCAAAAGGCTTTTTTACTTTATGCATATGATCAAATTTAACCGAACCGGCTTTGCGGAAAATTTCAAAGTAAGCAGGATAAACAAAATCACTCATTGGAATTTTATTTACTTTAAAGCTTAATGCTTCAACCGGGTCAGCGCTTTCATAAGCATACATTGTTTTAGCATCAGGCCCGGTTGTCATCATATTAATTGCAGGATCAACCAGCATTTCCACAAGCTCATGGGAAGCAGATACACTAACTAAATCATTATTATCAAGTGTGGTTTTAACAAAAACCTTGGACAATGGGAGGCCGGTTGGAGTAAGATCATGATAAGCTAAGGCACCAGGCTGATCTGCATTATCTAAAAATACCATTGCCCACATTCCTTTTTTAAATCCTTTTGTTTTTACTAATTTGGCAGGCGTTCCCCAGATCGGGGCGACATACTTATCAATGTAAGCTCTGCATTGCGGAAATTAATTTATCAAAATCAACTCCTAGTTGAACAGTTGCTTGATTGAAGCATGCAATTTTTGGAATAACTCCCTGGTTGAACGCCCCAAAGATTGGTTTTGTTTTGCTCATACGTCCTCCATTGAAATAAGTTATCTTAATATGTTAAATATAAACGGGCTATAAACTTTTTTAATTTTATTTATGGATTATAAGAGGTTGAATCAAAATTTTAATTTTAAAAATAAATTTCAAAAAACATTTGATAAATAATTAATGAGCAAGTGAAAAGAAAAAAATGAAGACGATAAAAGATTGGGATTAAATTACTTTGCAGGAAATGAATAGTCAATGGATGTGAAATTCAAAAGAATAACAAATGTGAGGTTCATCCTCAACAAAAGTGAGGCTCACCTTGGAGGTGAACCTCACGTATAAACACGTGTATATCTAAAAAAATTACAAAGATATTTTTGTTCCAATCAACCGCGCATTAATTTTATTAAAATAAAATTTATTGTTTTGCTATTGTTTATTAATAAGCCAAATATTACTTTGTAATCAAGTTCTTTAGTTTAATTAATTTTATTTCTAAAACTAAGTCTTAGGGGTCATTATGAAATCACTTCTTCTCTCTCTCTCTCTGTTTCTTGTTATTATTTTCTTCATGTAATGAACATGAAAGTTCAATCACTACAACTTCACCAGGGATATCTAAATCAACGGTTTTAGATTCTTGTGATACTGATATGTCCTTATCTAAAAAATTAAAGCCCAATGAGTGGCCGCCAAAAGAAATTCATGATTCAACTTATGGCACCATTACTTTAATTGATACAAATGTAGTTAGTCCTATGTAGCCTCAATGTGGAACATGATGATACATACGGTTTGGGGCATGGACCATTTTGCTCCTAAAGCTGGTAAAACGTTGGGGTCTGTCCAATTGATTATTCAGCTTCAAATTTACAACATTAGAAAAACATTGGTTATTCTGAGTATTCTAGTTGATGAAGGTAATTGTTAAATGCAAGTATAAATATTTTGAAAACAATATAATTTTCGCGATTGGGTTTCTAAACACTAAAATAAGGTGGAGTCTGGATAATGAAGAATTCTCATTATAATATAATATTATTTTTATGATGCAAACAGGAATTGGAATAAAAGCATTCTAAATTATTTTCGGCAAGAAATAGCTTATTATTTTCCATTCTCACAATAAGTAATTCAAAAATTCGTTAGTCGTCGGATATAAAAGGTTTTTACTTTGATATATTAAGCACAATCGCTGATAAAGTAATGTATAATCATTAATGGTATTTCCGTTTGTAACCATATTTAATACAAGTGTGGGGCCCACTTTCTGAAAGTACCTGGACGCCTGGCGACTTAGACCAGAGACCGGATTGGAGTGATATGCAAAATAGATATGGTTAAATTTTCTATGACCTGGATTAATACTGATGAAATTACAGAATTTGATAATCTTTACGGTCATGCAAAAAATTTAGGATTAAATGCGGTTTGGATATATGGCAGTTGGAACAATGTCCAACCACCTGCACCTGTAACTAATTACAATGATCAATGGTACAATATAAGTTATGCTGCATGGCATCAAGGATTTTTAAGAGGATTTGAATAATATTATTTAATAGAGTGGCATTGTGATAGGAACTGCGAAAGATGTGACCAGCATAATGGGGATGATTGGTATATATATCGAGTTACACCATTAAATCAGTTTAGAGAAGTATTTCCGTAATATTAAATCGTTTATTTTAAGATTATAATTCATAAGAATATTATATTGATAAAGTTGTTGACCATCGTATAGCTTAAATAATCTAAAAATGATTGTACAAGTGGATTCACCACATAACTTCATAGAGGATGTTGAGAATGTCATGTTCAAAACCAATAAATATAATAGGAGGATATATTTATATGAAGAGAATTTTTATTTTTGTTGCAATTATTATAGTAAATAATATTTGCATATTATCACAACCTATGAGGATTGGCGTTAGTGGTAATTTTCTTATTGGAAATAAGTATTATGATTATCAATTTGGACCTTCATTGATTGCTGAATATTCTTTTGAAAAGATTCCTATTTCTATTCGGGCAAGTACCAGCATATATTTCTCAGAATTAAGCAGTAATTATTTACCAGGTTATGATAATAATGTTTTTAGAATAGGCGCTTTGGTTAACTACTTCCCAATCGATTGGGCAATTGAACCTTTTATAGGATTAGGAATTTTTTACAACTTTAATAGCATAAAAGCAGGGGGTATGCCGGCAACAATTAACGGTTCTACGCAATACATTGAGAATTTTGATAATGATTTTTCACTAGAATTATCAGCCGGAATTAAATTCTCAGCAAAAACACCTTTTAATTTTATTGTGGAAATAGCCCAGGATTTCAGCAAATCAAGAGAACTAATTACTTTTAATACATTTAATAAAGCTATTACAGATAAAAAAGAAATAGATATTTTCAATTCATTGTTTGTAAGGTTTGGGCTTTTATTTCAAATTTGATATTAAAGACTCATTTAAATACCTGTGTAAAAGAAAAATAAATTTTTTTAGGTGTTAAAATGAAAAGTGTAATAATACTTATCTTATTTTGCTCCACTTTAGCTTTTTACGCAAAATATGAAATTAGGATTTGATGTAGGTGTACATCAGGTGAGGACAAGTAATCAATTAGGTGGTAAAATTGGAATTTTAGGCGGAGAAGGTGCTCCTATTGATTATCATCTCCATTTACTTATTACTTATCAAAAAAAACGGCTTTGCTAGCAAGAGCTGGAAATACTTTACATGTAAATTTTCATGGCTGGGAATTTGGGATTGAAGGTAAATATTTATTTTATGATCCTTTTTTTATTTCAGCAGGATTATTAGAGCATTCCAATGAAGGCGGCACCGGTTCAAATAGTTGGGGTACAAACTATGCTACAATATTTATGTTTAATGCAGGTGTTGGTGTTGAAGCCACTTCAAATTTTTCTATAGAATTTGGTTATTACAAGCCTACTTCTAAAAAAGTTATTGGAGGTACATTATCGATGAAATTACAGGAAAGCATATTCTCATATATTTCGAATATATGTTTAAGTTAAGCTTTATTTTTGGATGGGAAATTTAGTTTTTAAAAAAGTGTATGTTTATATTGAAGCAACATATATGAAAAAAATTATTATAACAATAGCATTACTTTTTACAACTGTTACTCCTGCCCAATTTAATTATTTCTTACAATTAAATAATAGTAGAAAGATGTTTCAACTTCAGATTAATTCGGAGAAAATATTTAACAGTGAAAATTTAAGTTTTGAAAATGTATTCAAAAAAGAAGATAAAGTTGGATCATAAATATTCATCTCTCAAATATTTGCGGTCAAATTTTAGTTGGATCTTTATCTGCAGTAGTATTTTCAGCCCCTGCTGCTTTCGGTTTTTCTTTTGGTGGAGGTAATCATCCTTCTGATGGGGGAAAGCTTTTCCTGGTTTATTCTCTTTACACTTTAGGAGCAGCGTTTGGTGTTCATTGGATTGGAAGTATGGAAAATGATTCACTTTCTTTTTGGGGATATTAGCATCTTCTGCTATTGGCGGAGGAGAGGGTATTTTAACTTATGCAATTACAAGTCAAACCATGAATTTTATTTCCCGATTTTAGCTGGCCCAATAGTGGGGTCGTTGATTTATTCGCTGTTCATTTCAGATTAAAATTATTATTGAGCAAATATTAAATTACTATAGAAAACAAAAGCGAGGTTCATCCGGTAGTTGCCGGATGAACCTACTTGTGTACAGGAATTTAAAATTATTATAATGTTATTTTTGTTCCCAACAATTTTATAAATGCATTAATAAATTTTGGATGTCCTGGCCAAGCCGGAGAAGTTACTAAATTGCTGTCAATAAAAGTGAGGCTCACCTTGGAGGTGAACCTCACTTATTTACACTCGTGTATCTAAATTAATTACAAAGTTATTTTTGTTCCCAACAATTTTATAAAAGCACTAATAAATTTAGGATGTGCTGGCCAAGCCGGAGAAGTTACTAAATTACCATCAACTACAACATCATCCACATTTACATTTTGATAGTTTCCTCCTGCAACTGTTACTTCAGGGCCAACAGCCGGGTAAGCGGTAAGCTTCCTTCCTTTTAATACTCCTGCTGCTGATAAAATTTGAGGGCCGTGACAGATGGCAGCAACAGGTTTATTCTTATCAAAGAAATGTTTTACAATATCAATTACATTTTTATTTAAACGTAAATATTCAGGTGCTCTTCCGCCGGCGATAACAAGTCCGTCATAATTTTCAGGCTTAACATCTGCAAAAGAATAATTAAGCGTGAAAATTATGTCCCGGGTTTTTCAGAGTAAGTTTGATCGCCTTCAAAATCATGAATTGCTGTTTTAACTGTATCGCCTTTCTTCTTGTCGGGACAAACTGCATGAACATTGTGTCCAACCATGACTAACATTTGAAAAGGGACCATTGTTTCGTAATCTTCTGCAAAGTCTCCGGTAAGGAATAAAATATTTTTCATGATAGCTCCCTCAGATTGGTTAATAAAATTATAAGATAGTGTGAATTATTTTTAGTATAAGCTGAATGACTAAAGGAAAACTTAGAAAAGTAAATTTTAAAACTCAAGAAATATAAAATATCAAAAATCAGCTTGTGAGTTAAGTAGTTTTAAATATTATATAACTAATTTATTTCTTTTCATACTTCCAATTTCTGCCTTTCCCTTCAGATATCCATTCGATCGCAGTTGTTAAACGCTTGTTTCTTGTCGCTTCTGTTTTTGCTTCGGTAATCCATTCAACATATTCTTTTTTATGAGAGTAACTGAAGTTATCAAATGCGAAATTCGCTTTTTTACTTTTCTTCAAAGCTGAAATTAAGTATGAAGGTATTTCCAATTCTTTTTTTATTGTTGTTTTCTTTTCAACTTTTACTCCGGCTTCATTTAATTTAATTGCTTCTTTAATATATGTTATTAATATTTTATCGGGAGGGAGATCTTTTAAAGATGTTATTCTTCCAAGCTGTCCCATTGCGGCTTCATTATCTTTAGAAAATAAATTATGAGAATCAGTCATTAAAGATGCTTTCCAAAATCCAATTGCACAATGCTGCTTAAAAGAAGCCATGTTGCATATAACTCCTTTATATTCGAAAAACGGCATTCCCCATTTTACAGTTTCTTCAATATCCGGATGAGCTTTGTGAACCACTGTTCTGAAATGTTTTAAAATTGGCTTAGCAAAGTCTGCTGATTTTTCAATGTATGCATCTATTTTTTTATTTAACTGTGCCATTTGAATTCTCATCAATTTTCGAAATAAATTTCTAAATAAAATAAGAAATATAAATTTTCATTTAATGGATTATTTAAGAACCCAAAGGAGAATAAAAAAGCTCATCTTTGAAAATGAGCTTTTACAAAATATTAATTTTAAAAATTAACCGGCAAAGTTTTGTAAAAATGGAAATGCCTGCATTAGTCCGAAAAATAGTAAGCTGCCTAATATCCAAACAGCAAACACCATTATACAATATTTAACTGTAGAATTGGATCTAAACATTTTTGCAAGCCCAATACCTACAACAATATAAGCCCAAATTGAAATTGGATCCAATTTAGCAAGCAACCAACCAATAAAGGTTGTTTTTTCAATACTCATAAAAGAAGCTACACTTGTATCAGACATGAGTTTCCCGAATGCAAGGGCAAGGATGGCAGCAATGATTATTTGAATCATAACTATGTACGATGTTAATCCGCTGGCAACTAAAACAGAAGTATAAGTTCCATCCCCTTTAAAAACAAATTTTGCAAAAACATAATATATAGCAGCAACGATAAAGAAGAAAATAAATCCTATTATAAAAATTGATACAAATTGAATAATTTTACCTACAGCAGATTTCGACATTTCAAATTGTCCTTGTATTTTATCCATCATTTGATCGGCTTGTTCTCTAGTCATTTTACCTGCTTTTACAGCTTGATCAAATTGTTTTTCAATTTTTTGTATTCGATCTTGTTTTATTTTATAAGCAATTTCTTCGTTAGACATCATTATTACTTGTGATAAGAATATGATTAAAAGCAAAAGAGCAACGGGTAGAAACCAATCAATTGTTCTAGGAGGAAATTTTGAAGTTGCTTCATACGTATTTGAAGGTTCGGTAAAGATGCCAATCATTTTATCAGTATGGCTTAACTCAGGCTCAATTGGTGTTTCAGATTCGCCTGAAGTATTAATTGAATTTTGATCAGTAGTATCAAAGTTATCCATTATAACTCCCTTTTGTTATTAAAATGAAATGTGTTTAGCAAAAACTAATTCTACTTTTACCAAAAGGCAACAAAAAAAATATTTTAGTTTAGAATCCGCTTGAGCAAAGAGTTTAAAGGTTTATTAAATTAGTATCAATATTTATTTATTACAATGGATCACAAACCCAATTTCTCAAAGAAATTGGGTTTGTTCCAGCAGTCTTTTATTATTATAAAATTATACGTATAAGAGACTGTTTCAAAAGATTAAATTTGTCACTCTGAGCTTGTCGAAGACGAACATTTTAGAATAAATCCACACTTCGATAAACTCAGTGTGACAGTATAAATTACTTTTGAGACAGTCTCTTGTTTACCTTATTCAACAAAGGTAAATTGAAAATCAAAATTAGGGAATTTAAAATGAAAACTATTATCGAACCTTTCAGAATAAAATCCGTTGAGCCAATCCGTTTTACAACTAAGGAAGAGAGAGAAAAAATATTAGTTAAAGCCGGCTATAATCCATTTCTTATCCATGCCGATGATGTCTTAATTGATTTACTTACAGACAGCGGTACTTCAGCAATGAGCGCCAAGCAGTGGGCGGGAATAATGGAGGGCGATGAATCTTATGCGGGTTCAAAAAGCTTCTACCGCTTCGAAGATGCTGTACAAAAAATTACCGGAATGAAATATATTATTCCAACACACCAGGGCAGAGCCGCAGAAAAAATAATATTTTTTATTGTCGGAGGAAAAGGGAAATATTTCCCAAACAACACACACTTTGATACAACGCGAGCAAATATAGAATTTACAGGAGCTGAAGCACATGACCTATTAAATGAAACCGGCAAGCATCCAGAAATCCGAGCTGACTTTAAGGGAAATATGGATGTGGAAAAGCTCGAAAAGTTTATTAAAGAAAAAGGGAAAGAAAATATTCCTTTGGTAATGATTACTGTTACGAATAATTCCGGTGGGGGACAACCTGTTTCAATGCAGAATATTCGCGAGACTAAAGAAGTCTGTAAGAAATACGGGATCCCATTTTTCCTTGATGCCTGCCGTTTTGCAGAAAATGCATACTTCATAAAGAAAAGAGAAAAAGGTTTTGAGGATAAATCTATTTTAGAAATAGCTCAGGAAATGTTTTCTTATGCTGATGGTGCAACAATGAGCGCTAAGAAAGATGCGCTCGTCAACATAGGCGGTTTTCTTGCATTGAATGATGAAGAGCTTGCCATGCAGTGCCGTAATTTATTAATTGTAACAGAAGGTTTCCCTACATACGGCGGTTTGGCAGGAAGAGATTTGGAAGCAGTAGCTCAAGGTTTAGAAGAAGTCGTAGATGAAAATTATCTGCATTACAGAATTAGAAGTGTGGAATATCTTGGTGAAAAACTTGTTGCTGCTGGAGTTCCAATAATTGAACCCCCTGGCGGACATGCCATTTATATTGATGCAAAAAGATTTCTTCCCAACATTCCGCAAGAACAATTCCCGGGACAATCAATTGTCTGCGAACTATATATTGAAGGCGGAATAAGAGGAGTTGAAATCGGAAGTGTTATGTTTGGCAAATATGATTCTAATGGAAAATTAATTCCGCCGCCAATGGAACTTGTAAGATTGGCAATTCCAAGAAGAGTTTATACACAGAGTCATATCGATTATGTTTCGGAAGTTATACTTGATGTTTTTAAAAATAGAGAAAAATTAAAAGGATATGAAATAACATATCAAGCTCCAATGCTTAGGCATTTTACGGCGAAGTTTAAACCAATAGAATAAAATATGTTCTTAGAATAAGTCTTGGAGTTGAAAAATATAATTTCACCCATTCTGGGTTAAAGATAATCTGCTATCGTAATTTGGCTATAATAATATCAGCCCTTCGGGCTTGTCACGTTAAAATTGTTCGCCATTAGGAAACGCTGAAAGCGTGAAATTATTATAGAGAATAGTTTAGCCACTATTTAAAAATCCCGAAGGGATGACATCAGAATTTGAATTATTATTTAGAGTAATATTCATTTGGATTTTTAAACATTGTAATCATAAAATGAAAATCAAAAAAAAATATTCATTTACAAATAAAAGACAAATATGGAGATTACTTCCAACTACAACCGGTAAGATTGTTATCGAAGATAGAGATACACAAAACAAAGAAGTTTTTTTTAATTGTTTAGATATTAACTCCGGTAAAAAAATATTTGCAAATCTTCAGCTTGAAGAAAAATTCTGGATTGGAATAGAAACAATAGTTGAGGATATAATTATCTTTCACAAATTTGCTAAACCTGATATGCCGGGGCATTATTCAATTATTGTATTTGATATAAACACTCAAAAAATTCTCTGGCAAAATGAAGACTTAACTTTCCTATTTGCTTATGAACAAAAAATATATGTTTATAAGCAGAGATTTGAAGGCAGATTATACTTTTCACTCAATTTAAATAACGGTGATATACTTGAAGAATTAGGGAGTGATTCTGCTGCAATAAATTCATTACAGGAAAAAAGTGTTTTTTCAAATAAAAATTATGAAAGTTATAATTTCCCTGAACCATTTAACTCAAATGTGAATTCTCCTGAATCAACTGAATTTATTAACGAATTTAAAATTGAAAATGTGATTACCGGAAATATTGATGCTGTGGAATTGCCGGGAATATTATTATTTAACTGTCACGTAGTAAAAACAGATGGACAGCTAAAAAATGTGTTTTACGTAGTTGATATTGAACGAAAAAAAATTATTTTTGATGAAGTGCTTGATGAAAGTACTTCGGTTTTTATCCCGGATGCATTTTTCGTTAAAGGTGATTTAATATTTTTATTGATTGAAAAGGTTAAGCTTTTAGTTTGTAATATTCAGACTTGAATTGTTAATAATTTTAATACTTACATGGAACTGACTGAAAAAGATAAGGAAGTGCTGCTTGCAGCCGCACGTAATTCAATAAAAGCTCTATACGAAAAATTACCTCCTCCAACACCAGATTATTCCCAATATCCGAATTTAAAAGTTAATGCCGGAGCTTTTGTTACTTTAAAATTTTTGGACAGTTGCGCGGATGCATTGGCTATATAATTTCAAAGACATCTGTGTTTGAAACTGTCTGCAACGCGGCAGTTCAAGCTGCTTCTCATGACCCTAGATTTTTTCCTGTTACTGAAGAAGAGGTTGACGATATCTCAATTGAAATTTCTGTCCTTTCAGAACCAGTTCCAATTAAAGAATATAATGAAATAGAAATTGGCACTCACGGATTAATTTTAGAATATGAAAATTACCGTTCGCTGCTTCTCCCTCAAGTTGCTGTTGAACATAATTTTACTACCGAACAATTTTTATCCGCTTTATGCGAGAAGGCCGGATTAAAGGTGAATGTATGGAGGGCAGGTAAAGTTAATATTAAAACATTTACTGCCACAGTTTTTTCTGATTTTGAAAAAAGCGAAAAAAGTTATGAACAAATTTAGAGCCCCTGCTGTTTCCGGTATGTTCTATCCTTCTTCTGTAAAGGAATTAAAAAACTTAGTTACAAACATGCTGGATATTACAGAGCCGGAAAATAAAATCGAAAATGTTTTTGGATTAATTGTTCCGCATGCGGGTTATATTTATTCAGGTAAGACGGCTGCATACTGCTTTAATCACTTAAAAGGGAAAAATATTAAAACCGTTGTAATCATTTCTCCCAGCCACCGGGAATATTTTCCCGGTATTTGTATTTATGAAGGAGATGGCTATCAAACTCCGATTGGTAACGTTGAAATTGATAAAAAATTGAGAGAAAAAATTATTGAAGGAAGCAAGATAATTTACGCTGGATTAGATGGTCATAGAAACGAGCATGCGATTGAAGTACAGCTTCCATTTCTTCAAGTAGTTCTTGGAGAATTTAAATTTGTTCCCATTGTTATGGGCGACCAGGGAGAAATGTTTATTGATGAACTTGCTTCCAAACTTTCTTCTGTAATTGATGAAAGTACAGTTGTAATTGCCAGCTCTGATTTATCGCACTACTATCCAAAATTTCAAGCTGACAAGCTGGATTCAGTAGTTGAGCAGCGAATTACCGATTTTGATTTTAATAGACTTCAATCGGATTTGCAAATAAAAAATTGTGAAGCTTGCGGCGGAGGCCCAATTGTTTCGGTTATGAAAACTGCTTCACTAAAAAATAAGTTAAAATCCAAAGTGCTGGATAGAAGTGATTCAGGCGATACAACAAACGATGACACACAAGTTGTTGGCTATCTTTCTGCTGTTATTTATGGAGATTAATTGTTTTCTAAAAAAAGCAAGATAGCATTTATTGGAGCCGGGAAAGCGGCATTTTCCATTGCAGACGCTTTAATTAAAGCCGGTTACAAAATTGATTTAGCAATTAGCAAAGATTTAACTTCTGCCAATAACTTTTCTAAAAAATTTAAAATAAATTCTTACTCAAATTATATTTCCAATTTAATTGGCTATGCTGAAATTATTATTCTTTCAGTACCGGACAATCAAATTAAAATTATTTCCGATGAGATTTCAAAATTAAAATTAAACTTTCCTCAAAAGCTTTTTATTCATTTATCCGGTGTTAACGATATTTCGGTGTTATCTTCTTTGAAAAAGAAAAAAGCAAGGACAGCTTCGTTTCATATAATGCAGACATTTCCATCAAAGAAAATTGTTCCAATTAAAAACTGTTATGCTGCAATTGAAACAGAAGATAAAACAGCAGAAAAATATTTATTTGAGTTAAGCAGAAATTTAAATCTCCATCCATTTAAAATTAAATCTGAAGAAAAAGTATTTTATCATTTGGCAGGAGTTTATGCTTCAAACTTTTTAGTGGGAAATACTTTTAGCGCTGAAAATATTTTTAAGAAAAGTTATAAAGGAGAAATAAAATTTTTTGAAATAGCACAGCCGATAATAAAATCTACTTTGAATAATATTAGCAAAAATAATTCTGAGAATTCTTTATCCGGCCCGGTTGATAGGGGAGACTACAAAACAATAATAAAACATATTTCTTCTCTTAAAAAACGAAAAGATTTTATTGACGGAAATATTAATCTTCAACTGCTTAATTATATTTCTCAATCATTAATTCTTTTACAGGCTGCTGAAAAAAAATATAGCGACTTGAATGAAGGACATTTGAAGATTAAAAAATTATTGAATGATGAATTAAAGAAGTTGGTTAAAAATTGAAAATATTTTTCTGATGTGTTAATTTAACTCTGCTGCCAATAAAAATTGAATTAATAATTATTATTGTTATTGAAGTATTTCTAAAAAAAATAAAATTTCTTGTAATATTTCTCAAATTCTTGTTACTAATGTATTAGAAATAAGAGATAACAATTTTTAATATGCAAAATCAAACAGAGCTGCAATTTATAAAGTTACTTGACGAAAATAAGGATAGAATATACAGAATATGTAAGATCTATGCTGTTTCTCCAATAGAACCTCAAGACCTTTTTCAAGAAGTGGTAATCCAAATATGGAAATCACTGCCTACTTTTAAGGGCAAATCCAAAATAAATACCTGGATATATAAAATTGCACTAAATGTTTGCTATAGTTCAAAAATGAAGTTTGAGAAAACCAGCAGCAAAACAGTGCGATTAGAATCCATTCATTTTATACTCCCGGAAATAACTGTTGATAAAAATCAGCAAGAAAAATTTGAAGCTTTAAAAGATTGTATTTCTTCATTGAATGAAAAAGATAAGGCTATCATTATACTTTATTTAGATGAATTGCCATATAAAGAAATAGCATTGATTACCGGATTGAGGGAGAATCATATAGCAGTTAAAATGAAAAGAATTAGGGATATGTTATTAGAATGCATAACACAAAAATTAAAATATTGAGGCAAATAAAATTATGGAAGAAGAAATAAAAGATTTATGGAATGAACTAAAAGACGTATGGAAAAATTCTTCTCAGACGGAAAAAATCAATTTCCAAATGTCAAATTTAATTGTCGAATTAAAAAGTAAAGTAAGCCAATTCGAAAAAGATTCTATAAAAAAAGACATAAGAAGAATTAATAATTTGACAAGTCAGTTTGAAAAAGATTCCATCGCAAAGGACATAAGAAGAATTACTTCAGCGATAAGAAAAATTATTCAATTTTTTAAAATGAAAAGATAATGACGAAGTACATCGTTTTTATATGCATTAAAAAAATATGACAGTTTGAATGAAGGTCATTTGAAGATAAAAAAATTATTGATGGATGAATTGAAGAAGTTGGTTATATGCTAATTTATTGTTTGTAAAAATTCACAATAAAAGCTAATTTTAAATATGATTTCCAATGAAGAAAAATATAAATTATTAGAAATTGCCGAAAAATATAATGTCTCAAAGCTTTATTTATTTGGTTCGAACTTAAATGATAAAAGAGATTCAAATGATATTGATTTGGCTGTTGAAGGAATTGCTGATTCGCTATTCTTTAAATTTTATAGTGAGCTTATTTTTTCCTTATCAAAACCTGTTGACTTAATTGATTTAAAAGAAAAAATCCTTATTAAACGAAATGATAAAATCTGAAGGCATTCTCCTTTATGGATGAGAAATTATCTAAAAGGATTAAAGCAGAATTAGAAAATATTGATGAAGTATTGGCTAAAATGCCTTCTTATAAGAAACTTCCCTATTTATCCACTTTAGAACTAGCCGGAGCAGCAGCTTTTCTCCATAATTTTTATAATGGAATAGAGAATATATTAAAACAAATATTTTTATCAGAGAACATTGAAATACCAGAGGGAAAATCTTCTCACAAAGAACTACTAAGAAGAGCGGTAAAAAATAATATCCTATCTAATGAATTAAAGAACTCTTTTGGAGAATATCTCGCTTTCAGGCATTTTTTCAGTCATGCTTATGCATTTGATTTATATGCAGATAAAATGGAGCCGCTTGTTCAAAATTCACAACAAGTATATAATAGTTTCAAAAAAGAAATAAGTAAATTTATAATATCATAAAAGCGTATAGCAAAGCATTTTAAACCTAGCAACGGTTGACAGACTTATAATAATTGGAATTTAGATTCGCTTTTCGGCTAATAGAAATGTAACTGTGTAGTTTATCCCATTTTGCGGGCATATCTACGATCTTTTAATTAAATTTATCTGAAGCATAAGTTATAGTTTTATGACAATATTTTTACAAATGGAGAAAAGTAATTGTATAGTCTCGAATATTTGTCAAGTAAGGTCGCCAGAGAAGAAATAATTCATTTTCTCAATGAAAATAATTATGAAACTCAATTAAAGAGTATCGAAGATTTTAAGGTTCCAATTCCTATGTACAAGTATTCAAATATAAGCAAACATTTACTTGAGAATTTAAGAAATAATAATCTGACGGCTAGTTCTCCTGTGAATTTTAATGATGTGTATGATTCTACTATGCATTTCAATACAGAGGAATTCGATAGAAAAAGAATTAACGATCTAAATGAAAATTCTATTAAACTCGGATTAGGTGAAGTAATTAACAAAGAATATAAAGGTGTTCTTTTAGAAAGAGCAAAGGAAATTGATAAGTTCAGTTTACGACCTAGTTTCAAAAAGTTTTAGAATTGTCTGTCTGAGTTCGAAATATGATGATATAAAAATGTGGAGCCATTATTCAGATATGAATAATGGTATTTGCATTGCCTATGATTTTACAAAAAGTGAGAATAATCTATACAAGTATATTTATCCCATAAATTACGTCCATAGACCTATTGATGTTACAGAACTTTGTGAAATAAAAAATCAATCAATGTTGGCAGCCTTGATATCTGTTATTTCAAAGTTTGAAGATTGGAAACATGAAAAAGAATGGCGATTAATTTTTTACTTGCCTGACGATCAAAATCAAAGGTTACCAATCAACCATGTTCCTAATCCAGAGTTTATCCTTCTCGGAAATAGATTCATGGATAATGTTGATAAATCAAAAATTGAGAGGTGTGAGTATTTTACGATTTTGAAAGAATTTATAAAGTATGTTGAAGAATCTCATATTAATTTAAAAATTATGAAGCCACAAATTAGAAGTTATCAATTGGAATATGAAGATATTAATATTACAGATATAACTAAGAAGTTTAGATAATAAATATAGATTGAAATATAACAAGCTGATAACATCAACAGTATATTCGTACTTGGTTTTTATCTATTACATAACGGACTTGGCGGGACAGATTTATTTTTTAAAAGTAGATGAACAACTTAATGTTTCACGTTATTAGGTATTAGTTATTTGTAACCCCATTATATTTCCCTTCCTTTTTTGCTATATTTCCGTTCAAAAATTTTTTGAATTCATATCATAGAGGTTAAGAAATAAATATGTCCAAACCTGAAAAATCAGACGTACTTGAAAAAATAGTTTCACTTATCAAAAAGAAGAGGTTTCGTTTTTCAATCAAGTGAAATTTACGGCGGCTTAAATGGCTGCTGGGATTACGGCCCGCTTGGAGTTGAACTTTTAAAAATGTGAAAGAAGAATGGTGGAAGTTCATGACTTATCGTGAAGATGTTGAAGGCCTTGATGCATCAATTCTTATGCATCCTAAAGTTTGGGAAGCTTCCGGTCACGTTGAAAACTTTACAGACCCGATGATTGATTGTAAGCAATGCAAAGCAAGATTCAGATTGGATATTCTTGGCGACCAACTTAATGAAAAGAAAAAGAAAAAAGCTATCGATGCATTAAAAGAAAAATTACGTGAAGACAAATCACTAACTGAAAAATTTGTAAATATTTTTGGAGATGGAAGCAGCTTCGATGAAAAGTTTAATCTGCTTCTTGGAAGATACTGAGATAAGCAAATTATTATTGAGTGAAATCAATTGCCCTCAATGCGGTAACAAAGATACATTCACTGCAGCACGTCAATTTAATTTAATGTTCAAAACATTTATTGGCCCGGTGGAAGATTCCAGTGCCGTTGTTTATTTACGCCCTGAAACTGCGCAGGGAATATTTGTAAACTTTCTGAATGTGCAAGGTGCATCAAGACAAAAGCTGCCATTCGGAATTGGACAAATAGGGAAAGCATTCCGTAACGAAATAAATACTAAAAATTTTCTTTTCAGAACGCGTGAATTTGAACAGATGGAAATGCAGTTTTTTGTTAAACCGGCTGACGACAAAAAATGGTATGATTACTGGAAAGCTGAAAGATTAAGCTGGTTTACATCTTTAGGAATGACAAAAGAAAAACTTCGTTATCACGACCATCCAAAAGACAAGCTTGCACATTATGCAAAAGAAGCAACCGACATTGAATATCAATTCCCGTTCGGATGGGGAGAGATAGAAGGAATTCATAATAGAACCAATTTTGATTTAAGCCGACACGAACAATTCTCCGGCAAGTCTTTAAAATATTTTGATGAAGAATCGAAAGAAAAATTCATTCCTTTCATTATTGAAACATCAGCCGGTGCAAGCAGGTCATTCATGGCATTTCTAACTGATGCTTATCACGAAGAAGTGGTTAACGATGAAAATCGTACAGTGCTTAGATTTCATCCAAGACTCGCTCCGATTAAAGCTGCTATCTTTCCTTTGGTTAATAAAGACGGCATGCCTGAGATTGCCAGGAAAATTGAAAAAGATTTGCGAAGAAGCTTAAAAGTATTTTATGATGACAAAGGAGCAGTAGGCAGAAGATATCGCAGGCAGGATGAAGCCGGGACACCGTTTTGCATTACTGTTGATACTCAAACTCTTGAGGACCAATCAGTAACAATAAGGGAACGAGATTCGATGGAACAGGTAAGAGTTGACAGCAATCAAGTCCTAAATTATTTATTAGAAAAACTTCATTTTGAATAATATATTTGATTCCATAATTCATAAAAACTCTGGAGTGAAATTAAATGTTCAAATCAAAATCATTAATTATATTTTTAAATATTCTTGCAGCAGCAATATTAGTTTTGTCGGGCTGTAAAGCAGATACTATTGTAGACCCTGGTGCTGTTGCCTCTGTTAATCCCCCCACAAATATAGATTTATTGGTGGATGCAGTAACTGTTGGCGGTGGTTCTTATGCAATAATAACATGGAATCCATCAGCAGATGAAACTAAAAGCAGATTTAATGGTTATAGAATAATTACATATATTTTAAATTCAAGCAATACAATCACCGGAACATTTTCAAACGATTTAGTTTCTAAAAGCACTCATAGTAAAAACAATAAATTCCATATTAAGAGGGACAAGATATATTTCCTATGTTAGATCTGAATTAACTAATGGAACAAAGAGTGATTCGGTCGCAACAAAAATTTATGGTGGAGTTTACTATAACAATGACGGAGTAATAGATGAATATTCGAAAAGTAATTCATCTGCAAAAAGCGGGTTATGGATGGAATATAAGTTCAGGTGCGGGGAAGCAATATGCTTTAATTGCTTCTAAAGCTTCATCAATTGATATGTATATGGAATATATCAGGAGGGTTAAAATTTAATTCTCCTAAAAATAATATTAATTTAAGTGGGGCAAAAACAACATTATTTGGAATGGTTGGAACTGGGCAAGATGCTTTTGAGCAAACTACATTGGATGAACCTACTTTTTCTGTATTGGATGTTGCTAACAAGACCGTTTATTTAATTAAAACCAAGGAAGGCAATTATATTAAAGTCTGGGTTAAAGAAATTGACTTTGCCAACAACATAAATACAGCTTACTTTGATTATAAAGTACAGCCGATTGTTGATCTAAAATTGGTAAAAAAATAATCTGCAACTTTTTTATTTGGATTGTGTATAAGACGGAGAAAAATTTAATTTGTATTTGAAATTTTTCTCCGTTTTGGTTTTAAAATTAAAAATAAGTTCTTAATCATTGGGACTCAAATGTGATCAAAAATTAGCTCAGACATTATTGTATGGCAAGTTTTTTAGAAAGCTATATTATGAATGGATATTACCATATTGATTAGGTGTTAACTTATTATATGATTAAATCTAATATAACAATAAGTGGTTAGAATGATTATGTTTGTTAATTCTACCAATAAGACCTTCCATTTTTAAGGGAAGGGTGGGGATGGGTTCTTTATTTTGTTAAACTATTTGAACCCTCTCTAATCTCTCCCTTAAAAAGGGCGAGACTTATAATCAACGATAACTTAACATTTTTTAATTCTGTCATTAAATTATTTCTTAAGTTAATGTTTACTTTAGAAAAAAGTTGAATTGATAGATATATTCTCTTTATCCTTAGATTGACACTCATACGACATGTCAGAATATTAAACAATTTAATTGAGATATTACAAAGACAAACTTTGAAAGATTCGTTTTGAAAAAAATCTTTTTATTAGTTCTCATCTTATCAACTTCAGCTACTTTTGCTAAAGACGCAAAATTTGATTCATTGGTTACAACCGGTATAAGTCAGATATATAATATAAAATTTCCTGCTGCCGAAAATACATTCCGTGAATTAATTGCTGACTATCCCAATCATCCGGCAGGAAGGTTTTTCCTTGCCATGATTGACTGGTGGAAAATTTTGTTGAACATTGATGTTGAAGATCATGACGATATTTTCTTTCAAAAGCTTGAAGATGTAATTTATCAATGCGATGATCTGCTGGATAAAAATCCGAATAATGTTGACGCACTTTTCTTCAAAGGAGGAGCAATCGGATTTAGAGGAAGGCTGCGAGCATTCCGGGATAGCTGGATAAAAGCTGCGGATGATGGAAGGGAAGCACTGCCAATAGTCGAAGAAGCATATAAGCTTGATTCAACTAACACTGATGTTCAGCTTGGATTTGGTATTTACAATTATTACGCTGCAGTTATTCCCGATGAATACCCGATGATAAAACCTTTAATGATATTCTTTCCTTCAGGCGATAAACAGAGGGGAATCGAACAACTTAACAATACGGCACAAAACGGAAAGTATGCAAAATATGAAGCGCAGTATTTTTTAATGACGCTTTATTTTGAATATGAAAAAAATCCGTACCAGGCAGATGTGTATGCAAAAACTTTAACAAATGAATTTCCGGATAATCCAATATTCGAAAGATGGAGAGGTAGAATTGCGGCAAAGAGAGGGGACATGGTTTTATCATCAAATGTATTTAAAGATTTTTTAACCAAGAGTGAAAAAAAATATATAGGATATCAATATAAAAAAGGAATTAGGGAAGCTTCTTATTATGTTGGTTTGCAATATAAAAATCAAAATAACTTTGATTCATCATTAGTATTTTTTCAAAAATGTGAAAAGCTTTCACGCGAAGTTGACGGCGATGAAGAAACCGGGTTTTTAATAAATACAACTCTGTATATTGGAATGTTAAATGATATTCTGGGCAATAGAGGGCAAGCAATTGATTACTATGAAAAAGTTCTCGATATGAAAGAATACGGACGTTCCCATGCACTTGCAAATGAATACAAGAAAAAACCGTTTAAGAATTAAGTGAATCCAATTTTCAATTCGCACTTCTAACAGTGTTAAAATCCCGGATCAAGTTTTTAAAATAAAATTTCCATTAAAAATTCTTATTAAATTAATTTTATATGAGCAGTCAAAAAAATAGATACAAACAATATTCTCTAATTTCGATAATAGCCATAGTTCAATTTTTGTTTTCTGCCTGCTCAACTGCCGATGTTTATACCAGCTCGAATAAAAATCTGGTTAACTTTATGAATGGAAATAACCAGCTTAGTTTAGTCACATACAATATTAAAGCAGTGTACAAAAAAGAAGAGAACCAGGTCGATACATTAATGAGATTTGTTAAAGATGGGAAATATGACTTTGTCCTTTTCCAGGAATTATTTAACGAGAGCACACGCGATTATATATTAGAAAATACCGATACAACATTTTATAGAACAATAATCTCGCGTATCGATTACAACTCATTCCCGGAATTTCTTTTTCAAGATGCCGGACTATTTATGATGAGCAGGTTTCCCTTAATTAGTCTATCAGATATAGATTTTGGAGATGACGTTAAAGAATCAAACGGCGTTATACACAGGATCTTAAAAAAAGAAATGTCTCATACTTATGATTGGCTAGCTAATAAGTCAGTGCTTGGTGCGCTATTTAAAATTACTGATTCCACAAAATTATTTTTATTTGCTACTCATGTTCAGGCAATAGGTTCGATGGAAATAAAAAACTTTCAGATGGAACAGATAAGAGATTTTATTAAAAATGCAGTTTCAAAAGTTGTTAATTCGGGGTTAGTAAAATTCTCTAAAAATTTAGTCGTGATACTGGCGGGTGATTTCAATAGTGATGCATATAATTTTGAGAGATATCAGAATTTACTTGCGCTTTTAGATAATCCAAGAGATTTAGACATGGAATATAATGGAAACAAAAAAGATTATACTTTCCGATTTGGATCAGGAAGGGCCAGCAGGCGTTTTGATTATATTCTTGCATACGATTCTATTAATTCTCTTCAACTTAAAAGAGTAACAATCAAATCAATTAGCGCTTATGATTTAAAGGATAAAAATAATGCTAGTATTTCAGATCATAGCTCTTTGAGATCTCTGATTGATTTTTAATTGCCTTAATTGATTATCGTGAATTTGCAGAATGATTTTTTAAATAATTATTTGAATTTTGATTAATAATATCTATTGCCTTCTCAATAATTATGTCTTCATTTGTATTATTAGCTACTTCAGTCGGGTCAAAATAAATATCAGGCGGAACTCCTCTCCATTCAAGTGGTTTACCATCAATATCATAATAAGCAACAATTGGAACTGTATATGTTGTTCCATCAGATAAAGTAAATTCACTGGGGGCTTCAACTGCTCCAAGCGTAGTATCTCCTATTAGAATTGAATTATTAAAGTTAGAAAATGTTTGTGCAAATATTTCCCCGGCACTACCGCATAATTGTCCAATTAATACAATAACAGGTTTTAAATATTGCCAATTGCCTCTTGGGATTGTGTAAACATAATCTTTTGGCGCAAAATCGTCATGACCTTTTCCATTTCTGTATAGTAGATACCCAACTTCAAAATTCAAGTTTGTAAACCTATTCCAAATAGCTTCACAAACTAATAAATTCCCACCATATTCTTTCCTTAAGTCAATTATTAATCCTTTTGTATTTTTTAAACTATCTAATACCATATCAAATTTTAAAGTATCAATACTTTCACTATAGAGATAAATAATTCTTATATAACCTATATTATCAAAATTACCCCATCCCCAAGAGTCATTTTCGTTGTGCCAATTAAATGTTGAAATAAATTTAGTTATAAATTGTTCATTAAAATTAGTTTGCAAATTAGAAGGGGCATAACTCCAACCAATATTTGTTACGGGATTGCTTATAACAATGTGAGGATCTTTAAATATAGTAAGCATTTTAATTAAGAGCTGGTTTCTCTCTTCCAATGAGATATCTTTAAATTTATTACTATACTCTGAATAAATATTATTCCAGTTAATTTTTTTATAGGTAAACAGTGGATATTTTTTATTAAAATTTGTCCAAACAGAATCGAAATCAGCGGTATAACCTTGAGATTCAACCGGTGTTATTTGATTTTTTTCGCAGCCCCAAAAAAGTGTAATGCATATGGATATTGAGAAGTAAATAAAAAATTTATTTCTGAAATAATTCATTATACTTTTTAACTCATTAATAGAGTAATTAAGTTCAATTATTAAATAAGCTTATTTTTATTTTCCCCAAGCTATTGGAATAGGATGTGCTTCAGTATTAAAAACAATTTCATTAAAATTTAAAGTGTTTTCAGGGGCAAATAATAGGTATAAATATTTCATTGTTTCAGCCAGGAAGAAAGCTTTCCATATCATCGGTTTTCTTTTTTGTAATGACGTTTTAAGTTCTGCAAATCCATCCTTTGTTCTACAATATTTTACAATGCCATCTAAAAAAGTCTTTCCCATTTCTAAATATTTTTCATCTTGTGTATAATGATAGAGATAATAAGCCGATTCAATTATTTCGGGCCGCAGCACATAATAAGGCGATGTTATTTCCATTGTCTTGAAATTTATTGTTTCAGGTTCAATTCCTTCCAGGTTCCACATTTTGTAGCATGATGCCTCAAGTGACTCTGCACGTTTTAAGTCACCTCCTAATGCAAGAACCGCAGGGAAAAATGCATCGAGAGAGCCAAAATTTGTTGAAGTTATTTTTCCAGTATTCATATCTGCTTGTGCATACCAAAATCCCGTCTCAGTAGAATCAGATAAGTATCTATTAATCGCATTGATACTGGTGTCCCACATGTTCTTAAAATCTTTATCTCCAAACAACAGCCAGCTTTTGAGCAAATATTCATAATATGAATCAATCCCGCCTCTTATGTGACTTGTGGTATTTACCCATTCACCAGTTTCAACATTTATTGATGAACCAACTAAGTCCAACTTTGAGCGGCGATTAAATAATTGCACAATTGCATTTTTTGCTTTGTTGTAGTAAATGGGATTTCCAGTAAGTTTACTCAAAGTTCCGAACTCAATCATTAAAGTTCCAATTTCAGCAGGATTACTTACATTGCCTTCAGTTTTTCCGGAAATTAAATTTACATATCTATAAGGCATTCCTGTTTTGGAATCAAATGAAGGCAGCAGTCTTTTCCCAAGATCTTCTGCAAGCATTAAAAATTTTTTGTCGCCATCCAAATTATAACAAGATAGCAGTCCCCCTAAAAGTCTTATAGTTATTTCAAAAGTTTGAACAGAGATATCTTTATTAAATGAAAGGCTGTCTAATATAATTGTTTTTGCTTCTTTAGCTTGCTTATCGAGTTTCATTAATTTCATTGTATCGAAGGCGTCAATTGGAGTCATGTAAAGAGAAACGCCGTACCAGTCTTCATAACCTTTGCTTAATGGTTTTAATACATCATGTCCCCATGCATATTTTTTATATCCATTCCAGGCATGAAGGAATTCTGATTTAACTTTTTCAGTTAGTGCTGATTTATTAAATTTAATATCTGATTGGATTTGTGAAAGGGAAATACTGGAATAAAAAAATAATATTGAAATTAGACTTAAAAGAATTTTATTCATTTTATTATATTTGTTATAATGGAGGATTAAGTGCACTGTACTTTTATTTCATTAAACTCAATTAAAAGTTTAAAAAGTTTAAGTAATAAAATTAATTCTCATTCATTAAAGAGAAGTTGATACGCTAATTCTATGAAGCGCCCCGATTAATCCCATTGAAGAAAAGCCGTAGTCAAAATTATATTCTTTAATATGTAAACCAACACCAACATTAAATCCGGCGATTCCGGCAAACGAGCCAATCTTTAAGTCAGTTCTTCTTTGATTATCATAACCTAAACGCAAACGCAAAACTTTGCTTAGTGTAAATTCAGCACCTACAGCAAAAGCCTTAAATCTGCTTCCGAAGCTATCTTGCTCTTTATTTAATCTATGAAAATCCAAAGAAAGCCTTAAAGGTAAATGCTCCAATTTTTTTGAAACTCCAACCATCACATCCAATGGTAGTTGTTCTTTGGTAGTTATGTATGAGGAAATTTGTGTGCCTATATTTAAAATTGAAAAGCCTATACTCATTTCATTTGAAGGTATAGCATAATGAAGACCAACATCAAATCCCAATGCTGAGGAAGAATATTTTTCAATTGAAGAGTAAATAAATTTTGCATTAGCACCGTAAAAGAAATTTTCATCAAGCTGGTTTGCATATCCAAGTACAAATGCAACTTCCCCGGCACCGAACATTTGGGTCTGCAAACCAAAGTCATCCGCTCCCTGAAAATCACCATAATTAATGTATTCAATTGCTCCGCCAAATCTACCAATTCCTTCAATCTCGGTTGAGTATGCTAAGCTTGCTAAATTTATATCAAGCAAATGTTTAATGAATGAAAACGAAACCGGGTTTCCTTCCAATGCATTTAAACCTGCCGGATTATAAAAAATTACGTTTGGATCATCGCTGTTTGCAACAAAGCTGCCGGCAAGTGCCCCGGCTCTTGCACTCATATCAAGCCTTAAAAATTCATAGGTGCTGTTTTGTGAAAATAAGTTTGTTGAAAAAAAGATTGTGAGCAAAATTAGACAAGAAAAGAACTTCATAATATTCCCAAAAATTTTGACGCTTATTTAATGATATTTGAAAATAAAGGCAAGGGGAAAAATACTAAATATTATATGAAGTTAGAGTTTTTTCGATATGAGTTACAAATCTATTATCAAATTAATATTTTGATAAAGTCAAAAATCTAAAATCAAATTTCAAAAACAAATCCGGATAAAGATAGATTTAAACTAAAAATCAATTTCAAACGTCAAAAGAGAAATAAAGGTTTAATATGTCGTTGGCCATAAACCCAATTTTTTGAAGAAATTGGGTTTATTAAAACATTATAACATATTGGACATAATATCAATTTCTTAACCTTGCTTAATGAGAAAAGTCTAATTAATTTTGAATTAAATTTTTGGAGAAAATTAAAATAATGAATACGCTAAAAACAGTATTTCTAATGACCATCATGATGGTACTTTTCCTGCTGGTAGGACAACTACTTGGCGGTAATACCGGACTTATAATTGCTTTTATTTTAGCACTTGTAATGAATTTTAGTTCATACTGGTTTTCTGATACGATAGTATTAAAAATGTACCACGCACAGGAAGTTGATGAAAAAGCAGCTCCGAAACTATACAGCATAGTTAAAAAGTTGGCTCAAAATGCAAATCTGCCAATGCCAAAGGTTTATATCATTAACGACCAAACTCCAAATGCATTTGCAACTGGAAGGAATCCAAATCACGCGGCCGTTGCAGCAACAACAGGCATTTTAAGAATCCTAAATGATGATGAAATTGAAGGTGTGCTTTCACACGAACTTGCTCATGTAAAACATCGCGATATTTTAACAGGAACAATTGCAGCAACTTTTGTCGGTACAATTACATTTATTGCTCAGATGGCAGGCTGGGCTGCAATGTTCGGGGGAGGAAGAAGTAATGACAGAGGCGGTGGAATTAGTTCTTTGGTTTTAATAATTGTTGCACCAATTGCAGCAACACTTTTACAGCTTGCAGTTTCACGTTCAAGAGAGTTTGATGCCGATGCCGGTGGTGCTGCTATATCTGGAAAACCTATATCACTTGCAACTGCATTAAATAAATTATCTCAAGCAAACATGTTGAAGCCTGTTAACAATGCCGGACCAGCAACTGCGCACATGTTTATTGTTAACCCTTTAAAAGGCGGCGGTATGATGAAGCTGTTTTCTACTCATCCGCCAATGGAAGAAAGAATTAAACGGCTTCAAGAAATTGCTGATGGGAGAAGATGATTCTTAATTGCATAATTTCAAAATTAAAAGATTGAAGTTTAAATGACTGAACTTATGAATGAGTGAACGTTTTCTACTCTCGCTCCTCTTGGGAGAGGGTTGGGGTGAGGGCTTTTAATAAATTAATCTATTTTTCTTATATCTTTCACGTGCAATTTCCATTCTTTAATTATATTTTAACAAGAAAAAATTTTAGAAACATTTACCTTCTTTTAAAAGGAATTCTTAATGAGCAAAAAATTGAATTATAAAGAGCCCACCCCAATAAGTGATAAGGAAAATCCATTCGAATCAATGATGAAACAATTTGAAGTTGCAGTTAATTATCTCGGACTTGAAAAGGGCCTTTATAATTATTTGAAGAACCCGGTTAAGCAAATTATAACATCTGTTCCAATAACTATGGATGACGGGTCACTTGAAGTATTTGAGGGTTACCGTGTAATTCATAATGATGTTTTAGGCCCGTCAAAGGGCGGAATAAGATATTCACCTGATATTTCTTTGGGTGAAATGAAAGCCTTTGCGGCATGGATGACCTGGAAATGTGCAATTGTAAATATTCCTTTTGGAGGCGCTAAAGGAGGAATAAAATGTGACCCTGGAAGATTAAGTGAAGGCGAACTTGAAAGATTGACTCGAAGATTTACAGCTAACTTGCTGGATGTATTTGGCCCTGATAAAGATATACCTGCACCTGATTTAAATACAAATGAAAAAACAATGGCCTGGATAATGGATACCTATAGCATGCATGCTAAGAAAAATGAAACAGCAGTTGTTACAGGTAAACCTTATATAATAGGTGGTTCATTGGGGAGAAATGAAGCTACAGGGCGAGGAGTAATGACGGTTTCAATTGCAGCACTTCAAAAAATTGGAATAGACCCTGCTAAAGCAACAGCTGTAGTCCAGGGATTTGGGCATGTTGGTTCTGTATCCGCAAAACTTCTACATGAACGTGGTGTTAAAGTAATTGGCATTAGCGATATCAATGGCGGAATTTATAATGCAAATGGATTACCAATACCTGAAATTTTAGAACATGTGGAAACACATAAAACAATAATCACATATCCAAATACAGAAGTAATAAATAATGATGAATTACTTTTGCTTGATTGCGATGTTTTAATTCCTGCAGCAATTGAAGATCAGATAACAGCAGATAACGCAGATAAACTTAAATGTAAAATTTTAGTTGAAGGCGCAAATGGGCCAACAACATCCAAAGCCGACAAGATTTTACAGGAAAGAGGAATTTTAGTTATCCCGGATATACTTGCAAATTCAGGCGGTGTCACTGCATCTTATTTTGAATGGGTGCAGGATAGGATGGGATTTTTCTGGACTTTAAATAGGGTGAACAACAGGCTTGATCGATTCATGCATGAAGCATTTAATAATGTTTATTTATCTGCTGAAAAATATAAAGTGTCGTTAAGGATAGGCGCTTATATTATGGCGATTGATAAAGTGGCTAAGACTCTAAAGATAAGGGGTATTTATGCATAATAGAAAATATTGCTATATACAATTTTTATAAAAATTACAGGAGAGAGTAATTAAAAGACTTTTAACCGCTTTGTTTGGCATACTCATTAGTATTTCTGCGTTAGCACAAACAACGACAAACCTTGAAATTTTTTATTCTTTAGTTGATTCATCTGTCAAAGTAATGGCAGATGAAATTCCTATTTCCCAAAACAAAATCAATTTGAATTTAACTCTTGGTAACGCATATTCAATTTTTAATAATCAAATTATTTCGTCTCTTACAAAAAATAATAAATCCATTGTTGATACTAAAAATGAAGAAACAATAAATGTAAATTATGTTATTGATAAAGCCGGTTTAAAGTATGGCGAAATATTTAGAGATGGCCTTTTAGGTGATGAAAAAATTCCACGTACTTTGGAATTAAAAGGGAATTATCTTATTGGAAATTCAAATAATGTAGTTAAAAATTTTGAATATGCTCACACTGATACAATAAATATTAACCAAGTAAAAGAAGTAGAAAATATTTCTTATCCGTTTACACAATCCGAAGTGCCTGCCGAACCGTTTTTTACAAATTTATGGGAACCTTTAATTGCAATAGGAGCCGCCGCAGTTGCTGTTTATCTTTTCTTTTCTGTTAGAAGTAAATAGAAAAGATGTACAGCATAAATTCTTGCCAGTTCATTTAAATAAATTTAAATCTCTAAGTACAAGCATAATTGCTTAACCTACATATTCTTCAGATGCATTTTAATTTGCAATTCTCTCTTCTTCAACATTAACAGGAGATTTAGATGAAGTGAGAATAAATATTTATTTTAAATATTTTTAGTTTGAATCATCAAAATCGTGAATAACCACTCTTAAGGTACAATATTTACCTTTGAAGCCTAATAGATTTTATATATTATTGTACTTTAATTATTCAAAATCTATGTTAAAAATGAAATATTTCATAATTATATCCTTTACTGCACTATTATTATGGGGCTGCGGCTCATCAATTGAAACTGTAAATCTTTCAGCCAAAGAAAGGCTTGAATACGCCAGAAAATTATACAACGATGAAGATTATCTTGAAGCTGTGAATGAACTTCAAGCAATTATACTTCAATATCCGGGTAATGAGATAATTGACGATGCTCAATATCTAATGGGAATGACAAGATATCAGCGCGGTGAATATATTTTAGCTGCTTATGAATTTAGTAAACTTGTAAAAAATATGCCCGCCAGCGAATTTGTTCCTGATGCTCAATATATGCTGGCAGAATCATATTTTCAACTATCTCCCAATTACACTTTAGATCAGAAATACAGTAAGAAAGCCATTGATGAATTTCAGGCATTTATTGATTTTTTCCCTACTCATACAAAAGTTTCCGAAGCTGAACAGAAGCTAAAAATTCTAAATGAAAAATTAGCCCACAAAACTTATAATGATGCAGTTATTTATGAAAAACTGGATTATTATACAGCAGCACTTTTATATTATGATAATGTTTTAGAAGTGTATCACGATACGAAATATGCTCCGTTGGCAATGTATAATAAAATTCAAATATTGCTTGATAAGAACAGAAATAAAGAAGCAATAGAAGAGATATCCAAATTCATCGAAAGATATCCTGACAATTCCAATGTTGATGAACTTAAAAAAAATAAAATCATCCCTAGATAATAAGCTTTCCGCTTCTAAAGAATGATCAAAGCAAAAAAGGTCAGCGATTCTACAATTACGATGACAGAACTTGTTCTGCCTAATCATACAAATCAGCTAACCAAATTGCTTGGCGGCCAGCTAATGCATTGGATTGACATTTGTGCAGCTCTTTGTGCCGCTAAACATAATCAAAGCGTTTGTGTTACTGCTTCTGTTGATAAAATTGATTTCCATCACCCTGTTGAATTAGGTAATGCAATTACACTAATTGGATCAGTGAATAGAGTATTTAATACTTCTATGGAGGTTGGAGTAAAAGTTTTTGCAGAATCTTTTAAAGAAGGAAAAAAGATTCACACTAATACAGCATATTTAACTTTTGTAAGTGTTGACACTAATGGAAAGCCGGTACCTGCCATCCAGATTATACCCGAAACGGAAGATGAAAAAAGGAGATATGAAGAAGCCTTGCAAAGGAGAGAAAACAGGCTTAAGAATAGAATTGTACATAGCTGAAATAATCTTTTGCCTTCTGTTTCTCAATCAGAATATTTTCCCGCAAATACCAATCAACGGATTTTGTAAATACAACAGCATAAAAACTGATTCCGGTTATAGTTCTTTTTTTGCTTTGAATTATAATAGCGATTCTTATGCTGATTTATTCCTTTTTAATATTAATGATAAAAAATGCCTTTCATTATTAGGGGATAAAAGCGGCAGCTTTGTTAAAGAAAATGAATATGAATTGCCATTTGAAATTTCCAGGTTTCAAAGCATAACTGAAAAGAACGGTATGATTAAGGAATATGCATTTGCATCAAGAAAAACCAGACAAGTCGGCACATTAAAATTTACAGAAAAGGGTAAACCTGAAATCCAATCACAAGTTGAATTAAACTCTTATCCTGAAAATTTAACTATGGGTGACATTGAAAATGACGGCCAAATGGAAATGCTGGTTTCAGGAAGTTCTTTTGAAGGATTATCAATTCTCTTTATGAATGATAAAGAGCTCACTGAAAAAAAAATTGTAGATAAAACTGTTTTTTCAAGCGCTGTTTTAACTGATTTAAGTAATGACGGCGAGCTTGATATAGCTGCCTTCAACGTTTTTACAAATTCGATAAATTTTTTTTATAACGTAGGTGGCAATAATTTTAATAGAGTAAGGAGTATTCCGCAGAATGACAAGATTTATTCTTTACTTTCGTCCGATCTAAATTTTGATGATTATACCGATTTAATTTTTGTTAAAGGAAATGCAATTAATATTTTATACGGCGATTATGTATCATCATATGAAAAATCAATAAGACTTGCCACAAAATGGTACCCGAATAAAATTGCACTTGGCGATTTTAATAAGGACGGTAAAATTGATATTGCATACATTAATTATGAAGAATCAATATTATCGATATTCTTTGCAAAGGATAGTTTTGAGTTTTATCCTGAAATTGTCATTTTAAAAGATAATGACTTAAAAGATTTGATTCCTTACTATAGTAAATTTATTGATGGTATAGCTTTACTCAGCAGCAGTGGAAAAATTATTACTGTAACCCGGCTTGCATCATTTTCAGATGGAGCGAATATTGCCGTAGGCGTTTCACCTTTATCTATTAAGTATTTTGACCTGGGTAATAACGGCATAGTTGATATTGCTTATTTAGATAAGTATACAAACAATCTAAAATTAATGACCCGTAATAATGCCGGTATTCCCAGTATTGTATATGCTTATCAAATGCATGAAAATCATAAAGATATATTAATTGATAATTCAAAGCCGTTAGAAAAAACTTTTTATTGCTATACACTTGGTAAAAAGCTGATAGAAGTTTTTGATATAAATTTTTCCAGCAATAAAACCCACAGAGCTGAGCTTTATTCTCCGGGAAATATTTTGGATTTAAAATTTAAAAATGATAACGAGAATAGTAATATTTACATTCTATATAAGAAAGAAGGTAAACTTGGTGCCGCATTATATGAAAATAAGAATTTCACATTTTACTTAAATGATTATCCTGATTTACAATCGAATGTTATTACAGCAAATATATCTCTAAATAATCAGCCCTCAATTTATACATGGAATAAAGAGAAAGATTCGATTAACCTTTCAGTGATAAAATTTGGAAGCAGAAGTAAAGATTATAAAAATCTTCATATGTTACACAGAGATGATAATAAAATCACAAGCACTTTTCTTGAAGATTTTTTTTCTAATAACAAAGATGTTTTGCTAAGTTTTTTTAAATTAGGCGGTCAAAAAAAGGCTATTGTTAATTCAATCGACTTTTCTACTATTTATAAAAATATTAAAGTATCAAATATTTTTTCATATAGTGAAAAGGATAAATATTTTTATGGTGAAACCAAATTTAACGGACTAAAAAAAATATTTATTTTTAATTCTGAAAATGAAGTAATAAATAAAATCGATTTTATTAATGGCGGGAAAAATATAGTTATTACTGAAATAGCCGGCGAAATAAATTTGGAGAGCTTTTTTATTAAAAATATGAATTCAAAAAGTTATCATCTTGTTTATATAAATAATTCAAACAACTGCATTACAATTCAAAAGCTGTAATTGATGAAGAAAATATATCTCGTATTGTTCTTATTAAGTATTTCAAATCTCTATGGCGGTAATCTAAATATTTCTCAGCTTGATTCATTATATAATCTTTTTGTGTCAAGAAGAACTACAACAATAACGCAACAACGAGTTACACAACAAGAACCTATCAAATGCGGATTCGGTTTAGCAAGTACAATCAGAGAAAACTTAAATTCTTTTTCAATTGAGCAGCAAATAGTTTTAAGAAAAATTTTAGCTAGGCCGGTAAAACAAACCAGTATAGTTACACCCGGTGGATTTTTCAGAATTCATTATGATACTACCGGAAGTGCAGTTCCGAATTATGATAATTTAGGTTTGCAGCAATCATTAAGTTTATTAGCCACAGCTTTAGACTCAGCCTACAATTTTGAAATTGGTTATTTAGGTTATCCTCCTCCGCCAGCAGATAATGCAGAAGGGGGAGATAATCTTTTTGATATATATGTGGAAAATTTGGAAGGAGAAGGAATTTATGGTGAGACAATCCCTGAGAATAGTCTTGGCGATAATAAGTATACTTCTTATATAAGAATTGATAATGATTACAATGGATATCCCACTAAAGGAATCGGCGGGGCGCAAGTTACAGTTGCTCACGAATTTCATCATACAATTCAAATTGGCAATTATATTTTAAGAGATAGTGATATTTATTTTTATGAGATTACTTCTACAGCTATGGAGGATTTTGTCTATACAACAGTTAATGACTATTATAATTATTTAAGAGATTATTTTAATTTTCCGAATAAGGCTTTTGCTCAATACGATGGCTATGAATTAGCTATTTGGAATCTTTTTCTTAAAGCAAAATACGGCTTTGATATAATAAAACAGCAATGGGAATTAATGCCAAAAATGAGGGCGCTTCAAGCTATTCAAAATAGTTTGGTAAGCAATGGAACAACTTTTGGGAATGAATATAATGAGTTTGGTATCTGGACTTACTTCACAAAATATCGAGCAGATCTCTCTACAAAAAAATATTTTGATGAAGGTGAAAATTATCCTTTATTAAAAGCTTTTACTACCATTCCTATTAATTCATCAATAAAAACTGTTAATATAAGTGCAATGGCTACTTCAAATTATTTAATTAATTTTGTTAACCCGGATAATGCAGATACACTTTCAGCAATAATTACTAATGGAGATTATACATCTGGAATCGATAGTTTAAAAAAATTATTTTCTGCTGAATATGATTTATCAAATACAGCAATTGATGGGGGCTATCAGCTCGACGATAATTATTTTGCCAAGTTAACTACAGACAAACCTATTTATTGGTATTCTTCAGAAATTTTAAACAACCTTGTAATTCATCAAGGTGCTATTTTTGTTACATCATCTAACTACGTTTATCCAAATCCATTTTTCTATGAAAAGAATCAATTTATTAATATTCCATTAAACGGGAATAATAATTCAAATGTAGATCTAAACGTTTATTCAACAGGAATGGAATTGGTTTATTCGTCGAGTGTAGTTGTAAAAGATGGAAAAATTGTTCAATGGAATGGAAAAGGTAATAGCAATAATAAATTAGCCAGCGGAGTTTATATTTATGCTATTAAAAACGGCAGCGAAACTATAACAGGCAAAGTGGTGATATTTAATGAGTGATTATTTGGTTGAAGCTAAATTAGTTAAGAAAAATTTTGGCAGAAGACTTATTTTTGATAATATTAATTTCCGATTTAATAACAAAGGAGTATTTGGAATTTCAGGCCCGAACGGTTCTGGTAAATCAACGCTTGTAAAAATTATTGCCGGATTAATCTCTCCTTCTGAAGGTGAAATAATTCATCAAAATAATAATGAAAAAATTGAGTCTGAAAATTTACACAATCATATTGGATTTGTTTCGCCTTATTTAGTATTGTATGATGAATTTACAGCATTAGAAAATTTAAATCACTTTTCTAAAATTCGCGGAGTGGATTTTAATAAAGAAAAGATTGATTATCTTTTAAATAAATTTCTATTATATAATAGAAAAGATGATTTTGTGAAAACATATTCATCTGGAATGAAACAGCGAATGAAATTTATTTTTGCTTTGATGCATTCGCCGCAATTATTAATTCTGGACGAACCAACTTCAAATTTAGATGCAGAAGGAAAAGAATCAGTATATTCAATTGTGAAAGAAGAAGGATTAAATCATATTGTTATTATTGCATCCAATGAAGAAACTGATTTAGCTTTGTGCGGAGAAATTATCAAACTTGAACAATTTAAAAATTAAACGATGTTCGTCATTGCGAATGAGTCCTCGAGTGAAGCAATCTATTTAATGAATGGATAAAAGCTATTTTGTTTATATAATTACCAATAAAAACAATAATGTATTGTACACTGGGATTACAAACAATTTAATCAGAAGGATTTATGAACATAAAGAAAAGATTTTTAAAGGATTTTCAGCAAAGTATAATTTGAATAAACTAGTCTATTTTGAATGTACAAATGATGTAAAAGAAGCTATAAATAGAGAGAAACAAATAAAAGGTGGTTCAAGAAAAAAGAAATTGGATTTGATTAATTCTATGAATCCTAATTGGGAGGATTTATATTCTGGAATACATTGAGATTGCTTCGTCGAGGATCCTCGCAATGACAATAAAATTAAATTATTACTTTTGATTTTTTTACTTTTGACTTATAAAAGATGAAAGCTTACGCTCTATTTAAGAAAGATTTTAATTCTGAATTAAGAACACGTTATGCTGTTAATTCACTTGCGATGTTTATTGTTGTTGCCATAAGTGTAATACTTTTTGCAATTGGCACTGAAAGAATTTCTCAAGGTTTAACCGGCGGTTTGTTTTGGGTAGTTATATTTTTTTCTGCCATGTCTGGGTTATCGCGTGCTTTTGTTTCTGAAGAAGAAAGAGGAACATCACTTACTCTTCAATTAATCTCATCACCATCAACAGTTTTTACAGGCAAACTTATTTTTAATTTGATATTGGTTTTCTGTATGAACACGGTAATTGCCCTACTTTATTCCGCTTTGTTCAGCGAATTCGTTGTGCAAAATTTTCTACTTTTCATCATAACTTTCGTACTTGGCAATATCGGACTTGCTGTTGCTTCTACAATTATTGCAGCGATTATTGCAAAAGCCGGTTCTAAAGGTTCATTATATCCGGTTCTTTCATTTCCAATTTTACTGCCTTTGATTTTAACGGCGGTAAAGTTAACTTTGTTCTCAATGGATGGCACAACTATTGAAACTTCTAAATTTGAGTTAGCAATTATTGCGTGCTATGATGTTATCATGATCTCAGTTTCCTACATGTTATTCGATTTTATTTGGAAAGATTAGTAATTTTAAGAACATTTTAGGCATTAATAAAATGGCTTGGAAAATCACCCTCTTTTTGTTAGTTTGCTTCGTTTCGATAGCGGGAATTTCATTTCCCATCGTCGAGAATCCTGTTGCATGGTATCAATTCCCATTAATACCTGGATTAGAAGAAAATGCTAAAATTATATTCTTTCATGTGCCTACGGCATGGCTAACAGTTGTTGCATTTTTTATGACAGCTTACTACGGATTTAAGTTTTTAAGAAAGAAAAATCTAGATGATGATGCAAAGTCTTATGCAGCTGCACAGCTTGGAATAATATTTTGCATCTTAGCAACTATAACCGGTGCTGTTTGGGCCAAATTTGCTTGGGGTTCTTTTTGGAGTTGGGATCCAAGGCAAACAAGTATTTTTGCTCTTTTATTAATTTATGGTGCCTGGTTTGCACTTCGCTCCTCAATTGAATCAGAAGAAAAAAGAGCGACACTTTCGGCTGTGTACAGCATGATTGCTTTTGTAACAGTTCCTTTTTTTATTTTTGTAATGCCGAGAATAATGACCGGCTTGCATCCGGGTTCTGCTGACGATACAAACTCCGGACCCATAGTAGATTTTAAAATGAATGGAAATATGCTCTTAATTTTCTTCCTTTCATTAATTGCTTTTACTATACTTTATTTTTGGATGTGGAACATAGGTTACAAATCAATTATTTTCAGAGACAAACTAAACAAAACATATATACGAGGATAAATTGGAAGGTCTTTATCAGTTCCTTGAAAAAAATTCAATCTTTATTGTAATGATAATAGTTCTAATCGTTTGGGGAGGAGTTTTCTTCTACCTTTATAGTTTAGACAAGAGAATTAAGCATGTTGAAAAAGAAATAAACGGAGATAAAAATGAAAAATAAATATATTTTTGGTGGAATAATTGTGTCGGTATTTTTGGTATTGATGATTTATCTTTTCTCTCAAAGTAACATTAAGTATGAAAATGATTTTTCTAATGTAATGCAGAAAGATAAAACTGTTAAAGCTACTGGAAGCTGGGTAAAATCAAAGAGCTACGAATATAACAAACAAAATAGAACTTTTTCATTTTATATGATTGATGAAAAGGGAAACGAAATGAAAGTAGTTTATGATGGTTCTATCCCGAATAACTTTGAAACTGCCAAAAGTGTTGTTGTTACAGGAAAATATCAAGATGGTTATTTCCATGCTAGGGATATTTTAACCAAATGCCCAAGCAAGTATCAAGATCAGAAAACCGCTGCTTCAAGTCTTTGATGAGTAAATAAATTTAAACTTAATCGCAAAGTAGTGATGCTTTGCAGTGAGAGGAAACTATGATTGGAAGTATAGTCCTTACGTTAGCATTAGTCTCGAGTATAATAGCGATGGCAATGTACTTTTTGACTTTCAGGGGTTACAAAAACGCAATCAATTTTGGAAGAATTGCTTATCACTCTATGGCAATATTGGTATTTACAGCTGCCACTATACTTTTGTATAATATCCTTACTCATAATTATGGTTTAAAGTATGTTTACGACTACAGCAGCAATGAACTGCCCAAAGGAATTTTAGCTGCTACATTTTGGGCGGGACAGGAAGGAAGCTTCATGTTATGGCTGTTCCTTACTTCCATAGTTGGATTAATACTTCAATCTTACTCATCTAAAAGAGGCGACCTTGAGCAAAGAGTGATGGTAGTCTTTACTTTGGCAACTACATTTCTGTTAGTAATGGTTTCGCCATTATTTAAAAGTCCATTCACATATATTTGGACAGAACCTGTTTTCGTAGCAATTAAAGATATTAACCCTGCTTACATAAGCCAGTCATGGATTCAAAGTTTTATGTTTAATGATGGTGGAAGCGGGCAGAATTTTATTAAGATAAATAGTGAGCTTCACAATACTCTCATAGCTTCAGGAATTTCTATTAAAGAATTTATTATTAATGGCAAAGGATTAAACCCTCAATTAACAAATTTCTGGATGCAGGTTCATCCACCAATTTTATTTACCGGTTTTTCAATGGCAACAGTTCCATTCACATTTGCCATGGCTGCTTTAATGAAAAATGATTATCGTGATTGGGTAAAACAATCATTCCCTTGGGTTCTTGCTGGTGCGGGAATTTTAGGATTGGGAATAATGCTTGGCGGTTATTGGGCTTATGAAATGCTCGGCTGGGGCGGATATTGGGCATGGGATCCTGTAGAGAATTCAAGCTTGATTCCATTTTTAGTTGGGGTTGCATCTATTCATACTTTACTGGTTCAAAGAAAGAGTCAGGCTAAGAGTGGAGGAATAGGCAAGTTTGCCAAAACAAATTTGATTTTGTGTATTATGACATACGTTCTTGTCTTATATAGTACATTTTTAACTAGAAGCGGAATTCTTGGAGATGCTTCTGTTCACTCATTTGTTGATCCTGGAATGTTGGTTTATCTATTTCTTGTTATTTTTATTGGAACATTTATTCTTGTTGGATTTGGTTCAGTTGCATATAGATGGAAATATCTAACCGAACATCAAGCTACTGAGGAAGGGCTACTTTCCCGCGATTTTGCTTTATTCACTGCGGCAATTGTTTTAAGTGCATCTGCAGTCATAGTTTTAGTTGGAACTTCAGCTCCAATTTTTGGACACTCAGTTGATAAATTCTTTTATAATGAAATGCATGTTCCACTTGCTATTATAATAGGTTTATTAAACGGTCTAAGCCTCTTATTGAAATGGACGGACACTAAAGGTCATGACCTATTTAGGAAATCAATCCCATCATTAGTGATTGCATTTTTATTTACCACTCTGGTTATATTGTTTGGAAAAGTAACTGAATTAATGATGATCATCTTAACTTTTTCATCAGTATTTGCTTTAGTGGTTAATATTGAAATAGCTGTAAAAATTGTTAAAGGCAATATGAAAATGCTTGGAGCTTATGTTGCTCACATAGGTATTGCATTATTTATATTGGGTGTAATTGGTTCAAGTGCATATAGTAAAGAGGTGAATATTGACTTAGTCAAAAATCAGCCCACAGAAGCATTTGGATATAAAATGGTATTTACCGGATACCAGCCGATTGAAAACGGGACCAAATATGCATTTAACGTAAACATGACAATGGGAGATAAAACATATATAATATCACCAATAATGTATATTAGTGATTTTAATAAAGGGCTGATGCGTGAACCTGCTATTTTAACTTTACCAACAAAAGATTTTTATTTATCACCACTTGGATATGAAGAGAATGGAAATGAAGATCAGGGAAAAGATGTTTCATTAACAATCGGTCAGGAAAAAGATGTTGATGGAATTAAAATAGTTTATAAAGAATTTATGAAACCGGATATTGCTGCAATGCAAAGCGGTGGTAATATTCAGATGGGAACAAACCTGTTAATTACACAAAATGGAAAGTCATATAATATTGAGCCATTAATTAAAAGAGTAAGTGGACAATTTGAATATATTCCTGCAACAATAGATGAGCTGAACTTGAATATTCAGTTGAAGAAAATAAACCCAGCAGACGAGACAGCAGATTTCACCGTAACTAAAACTAAATCCATGGCGAAAACTGAAGCGCCAAAAGAAGTACTTACAGTTGCAGCAAGCGTAAAACCGTTTATTAATTTAGTTTGGGTTGGAATTTTAATAATGGTGGTCGGATTTTTTGTTTCAGTTGCAAGACGGTTGAAAGAATCTTTAGTATAAAAATAAGTATTTATGGTAAGTTTTAATGCCCGGCAATTCGGGCATTTTTTTTATCCGCAAACTATTCATTTGCCAACCACATAAGGATAATTCATAATAGAATTATTCGAAAATAAATGTTCTGCAATGTCCTGATTACCGGCAATAATATTATAGATAAAGTTACTAGCTCCAAATAAAAGTGATCTAGCATCGTAACCTAGTATTCTTAAGTATGCAGTAATGTATGCGCTAAGTTGTCCGTTATAACTATAAATTAGGATAGGTTTGTTGGTGGGAAGAGTTTGCAAATATTGAGAGCTTCGAAAATCTTTCATCCCTGGTAAAGAATTATAATAAACTGAATTTAATGGATGAAATATTCCATAGCTTCTCGAAGTATATAATTGGGGGATCCCATAACAAATTAAATATATATCACCATTATTTAAAGTATGTTTAGCATAGTAATTAACTGATGTTAAAGATGTAGTATCTGAAAATTTTTCTTCAAATCCTCCATTTAAAATGATTATGGTACGTTCTTTTAGTTTTTCCTCAGATGTAGCAGTACTATCAGTAAAAGTCAGATTAGGAAGGTTCGTAAATGGGTGTTTGGGGAAAGGTGCATCTGTAAATCCGGTAAAATCATTTACTGTCCAAATTCTATCCAACCATTCTTTCGCAAAATCATTATTCCATGATGACATTCCAAAATTTAAAGAATAGACATTATCATATCCGGAAATTCTTAATATACTGGTGTAATAAGCCGCCGATTGTCCACTTGAACTTATTAATATAATTTTTTGATATGATGACTGACCAATTGAGTCTAATAATACAATTAAATTCTCAGGTTTTATATTTATGGCATTTTCAATATGTCCCGCAGTAAATTCAACTTCATCTCTTACATCTATCAATAAATAATTAGTTAAATTATTATAAACATCCTGTGCATCAATCAGAGATGGTGCTTCATCTGAATTTATATAATCGCCCTGCTCCTCTAAATAGGTAAGTAATTCAGCAGCGCTTTCAAGTTTAAAACTTGGCGGTGGAGAAACTACATCTTCAATACAACCATGAAAGTTAATTATAAGAAATATTGACAATAATTTAAAAGTTGTTTTCATTTATTCTACTGTGGAATAATAAAATTACTTTCTGCAACCCCCATGAAAAGCCCTATGGTTTTATCTCCTATTACATTCCATGATATATTTCCATTTTCTTGTGTATAAACATCCTCAACCTGACTATTTAAATCTCTACTTTTAAAATAATCAGCATAAGATTTGTCGAAAGCATAAATTTTCAATAACAGTCTACCTAGATACTCATTTCCATGATACTCTAGGGGAATTGATTGAGTTCTTATAGAAAGGAGTTCATTATTAGAAGTTCCACCTATTATTGAAAAGAAATTATCTGACATAATCGGAGGGCTTTCGGAAATTATCCATGTAGCACCATAAACTTCATTTTCATTTGAATTTAGATTTAACAGATAATAATAATCAGTAACATTAAATTTAGTTGAAACAGCATTCGGTTCATTTGGTATCCATGTTTTGCTATAGATAGTTTTTTCACCAACCTTGGCAAAAAGTTCAAAAGTTTTTCCAGGTTTGATAGTTAAATCATAAAGCGGGAGATAGATACCGTTGGATGAATAATGCAGCGGAATAACTTGAGCATGATCAATTTTTAAATATGTAAAAACATTTTTTAATTCAGCCTGTTTTATATCATAGGAAATTCCAACTGGTAAAGTCTTAGTAAAAGAGACACCTTTAAAAGTTGAGTTAGCTTTTAGCTCAGAACGGACAACGGTATATTCATCCACTATAATTTCCGGATCTGTAATTTCTGTATTTTCACAAGCCGCAAAGTATACAGAGATAAACAAAACAAAAAGAAGAAGTAGATATTTCATAATTCTAAAATTTATAACTAAATCCAACTGTCGGGATAAATGGGAATAATGTTAATCTTTTTAATTTAGGAATTTTGGCGTCATTAGGTGAACTTGGATCATCAACCAAAGTTAAATACTGCGCAAAAGGATTATGACGGTTGTATAAGTTGTATATATTTAAATAAGTTTCAAAACTTGAATTGCCTAACTTAAAATTATAAGTCAAATTTAGATCCAATTTGTGGTAAGTAGGGAATTTTGAACCATTCAATTCTGTTGTATTAAACTGAATGCTGCTATTTTCATTAAATCCTATATTGTCAAATGAATACTGACCTGGTGGAATTGTAAAACGTTGCCCGGTTGAATATGTCCATGTAATTCCTGTATTGAGATTTTCAAAAATTTTATAAGAGATCACAATAGATAAATCATGCAACCGATCATATTTTGGATAAAAAGATTTTCCATTGTTTAATTCATCAAATTGCCTGCGTGTCCAAGAAAGCGTATACCCAATCCATCCGGTTAAATTTCCTTCACGTTTATTAAAAAATAATTCTATACCATAAGCTTCACCTCTCCCTGAAGTAAATTGCTGCTCAATATTTTTACTGAAAGGGTCTAGTTTACTTGTGCTTTTGAATTCATACAGATGCTCCATATCTCTATAATATCCTTCCAACGAAAGAAGATACTTTTGATTTGAAAAATATCTATCAATTCCAGCCACATATTGAGTTGATTTACTGGGCTCAACATTTTTTGTTGAAGGATACCATAAGTCTGTTGGCAATGAAATGTCATTTCTAACAATTAAATGAAGAAACTGATCTGCAACGGCAAATGCACTTTTTAAGTAAGTATTTTCATCAATTGCAAAAGAAATTGAAATCCTTGGTTCTGCTCTTAGGAATTTTTTTTCGCCGAAGTAATAAAATCTAAACCCCGTATTGGTTTTAATTTGGAAAAAATCTGCCATTCAGACTGCAGATAAAGTGCAGCTTCTATGGCTTGTAACCCTGACCCTGCAAAGGGATCTTTTTCAAGCAGCGGATCATAAAAGTCGCTGTACAATAGATCATAATTATGCATGCCTAATTCAAACCCGGTTTTAAAAGTGAAATTTTGGTCAGCTTTCAATTCAACATTTTGCTTGAATAAAATATCTGATAAAGATGAAGATGAAAAATAATTTGATGAAGTAATCCCGGAAGTATTCTGGCCTATCACTGATTTAAAAAAATAATTGATATAGCTTAAAGAAGAATTTAAGAATAATGATTTTGTATTTATTTGAAGCCAATTTAAACTTACATTTGAATTTTTCCATTGGATATCATAATCCAGATCTTTAGAAGAGGAAGGATTATATACATTGTCATGACTATATAATGCACTTATAGAAAAAATATTATTATCTCGATAAGTTATAATTTACTTTTGAATTTATATCAAAAAAATTGTACCTGGGTGATGAGCTTGTTCTATCGAAATTTTTTTGAATAACATCATAATACATCTTCCTTCCTGAAATCATATAGGTTGCGTTTTTATTTAATGGCCCTTCAAAAGTTGCAAATGAGTTGATCATACCTATGCCAACAATGCCCTTTTCTTTTTCTTTATGTACCTGAACGAAGCTTAATATCAAGTACACTAGATAATCTGCCACCATATTCTGCAGGAAATGCACCTTTTATTAATCTAATATTTTGCAATGCATTGGAATTAAATGTACTGGCAATATTTCCAAGATGAGAGGGGTTGTAGACAATAACTCCATCAACCAAAGTTAATGTTTGATCAGGCGAGCCACCCCGAACATATAATCCATTTGAAATTTCGCTGCCGGATTTTACCCCTGGTAGCATTTGCAGCATTCTAAAAATATCCGTTTCACCACTTAAGGATGGTAATTTTTGAATTAAATCTGGAGAGATATCAATTGTACTGATAACATTTTTATCATTTCTTTTGCTTTCAACAACTATCTCATCAAGTTTTAAATCTTACTTGATGCATATCAATATTTAATAGTGACTGTTTCTTGTTTTATTTTTGCGTCAACTTCTCTAATTACTGTTTTATATCCAATATATCGCGTGATTAAAATGTAAACTGCTTTTGGAATTTTGGGAATTACGTAAAACCCATATGAATTTGTTGCTGCACCGCTAAACGGGGGAGAATTAATATCAATGGTATCTTTATAGATTAAAATATTTGCCCCAATTAAAGCTTCGCCTGTTATTGCATCTTTAACAAACCCCGAAATATTGATTTGGGTAGGTTGACATTTTAATGTAAAAGAATTTATAAATATTAATAAAAATAGTATATAAAGAAATTTTAAATATTTCAAAATATTATAAACTGATTTTTCCTAATAGAATTACTACAAAAATAATATTAAAATCAATAGATAATCAAAGTGAACATCTGAAAAAACAAATTAACCGATTCAAATGATTTTGGTTGTTAAAAGTTGAATTAGGAGGTAGAAAAAAATTGGGGAAGAAAGTTAAATAAGCAAAGTAGTTATTATCTGAAGTGTAATTGAATATTTTGAACATAAAGACTAGAAGAATGTAGATAAACAAATTAAAATAACCATTGGGGGAAAAAGCGTAGTTCCAAAATTTCCAGAAGAATATAGAGATGGGAAATTAAGGTCAAAGGGATTTAAAAATATCACCACGGATGATTTTCTCGTGAGAGTTAGGCAAGTAAAGGTAAAACAAAGGAAGCATCATTAGCAGCAAAAAATAAAAGAATAGTTGATAAAGTCTTTTTCTTACTTAAAATTATCCAATATTTTGTTTAGAATTTTTAGCTATCTATTTTTCCTGTGAGCCTATGAGTCCTCAAAATCTTCTGATCAAATTAAATTGATGTACTAATTATAGACTTAATTGCTTGACAAAAAAGGTGTTTGTAGTTAAGTTAGGATTCGTTTTTTTCAATGTATTCCGCGATAGCTCAATGGTGGAGCATTCGGCTGTTAACCGAAGGGTTGCAGGTTCGAGTCCTGCTCGCGGAGCAAAAAAATCCGGCACATTAGCCGGATTTTTATTTAATATGTATCATACCTATGTTTTACATTCACCAACCTGTAACCAAATATATATAGGCCATACAAATAGTCTTAAACTAAGATTTCAACAGCACAATAATGGATTGTCAAAATCAACAAAGCGATATATCCCTTGGAAATTATTATTTTATGAAAAGTTTGAAACAAGAGCTGAAGCAATGAAAAGAGAGAGGGAATTAAAATCGCACAAAGGAAGAGATTTTATAAGACAATTATTGCTCAATGGTGGAGTCCGGCAGTTGCCGGATTAACCGAAGGGTTGCAGGTTCGAGTCCTGCTCGCGGAGCCAAAGATGTCAGTTGTGCGAACTGTTAGTTTATAGTTCGCATTTTTTATTTGTAACCATTTTTTCTCGATTTTTCCATCAACTCTTTATTTTATTTCAATAATTCCATCGTTCTCATTTTTTTGAAATATGAAACAACTTCTGAGAAAATAAGATGGTTAAGTCTTTTCTTCTGATCAATACTAATATTAGAATATATTGAAGTGAACTCTGATAAGATAGTTTTCAAAATTTTCTTTACAATTTTTGAGTTTTTAATTTGTTCAATCTTTATTCCTTCACAATAGCTATGACGGCTCCGAAGGAGCGAGAATTTATGGGGGAGCGATTAGGTTTATTTGCTCCAATGGAATCGTATTCCGGTACTGTGTTAAGTAAGTTCTGTGGGAAACATACTAAAAGTATAGAACTTGGAAGTATTAAAGAGTAACTTCAATCTACCTATGATCAAATACCGGTATTGAAACAGCGGATAGAAATACTTCAAAGTTTGTCCCTTACAAGATCTATTAATGAAGATGTTGAAAGGAAATTAGGTAAAACAGTTTCAAAATATGTAGCAGAACAGAAGAGGTCCAAGAATCAATGGCTGCTTTATAATATCCTTACTTATTATGTCTCTCATCTGGTTAAGAAAAGACTTCAAGTTGCAAATCAGATAAAAGTAAGCAAACTTTTTAAGCTGTGAGGTGGATATGGAAGAAAACATTTTAGTTGTTGTCGTTGAGAAAGGGATTGTAATGGAAGTACTCAGTCCGGATGCAAGCTTAAAAATAATTGTTGTCGATGAATATAATAGAAAAGTCGGCGAGGATTATTTAACTGAATTCAGATGACCCGAAACTTAATTTGATGATGAACGTATAGTTGAATTATTAAACCTATAGCTGGATTGATTGTCCGGCTTTTATTATGATTAAATTAAATTGAATAGGTTACTTAGTATTTTATAAAAAGTAATTGAGAGTAATAAAAATTTATTTTAAGTTGCTTTTCAATATCAAGCTTGAATAAATAAAGTCAGCCTACTGCAAATAATTCCGGGAATAATGAAAAATTATTTTATTTAATTAGTATCAATGTAATTGACTGAACTTAGTTATAAATAAAGTGGGCTGCGCCTTAGCCGCAAAGCCTACTTGCTGCCATACAAAAGTAAAAATACTGACCTAATAAAAAGAGTTCTTTTGAAATTTTATATTAATAGTAAATCATATTGGAGAATTAAATGGAGACATTCCAAGGCAAAAAACTTTCCGCATCTCTGACAGTAAAGGATATTCACAAGAGTCTGGCTTGGTATAATGGTGTTGTTGAGTTTGACATTGACAGAAAATATGAGCGCGATGGAAACTTATTCGCGGTTTCGCTAATAGCTGGAGAGGTACGAATATTAATCACTCAAGATGATGGAGCCAAAGGTTTGGATCGCTCCAAAGGTGAAGGATTCTCGTTGCGGATTACGACAGATCAGAATATTGATGAAATTGCAAATCGAATTAAGAAACTTGGGGGCATTCTTGATTCTGAGCCCACCGATACTCCGTGGGGAGAGCGCGCGTTTCGATTACGAGATCCAGATGGATTCAAGTTTTTGATTTCGTCTATTAAAGCCGCCTAACCTGCGCCTCAACAGCGACCGCGTCTTCGAAGCGGTCTAATTGAGTCGTATTAGAGTTTAGCTTTTCAGAATTAGTTTGTTGCTTAAAGTTGTTTGTGTTATAAAAAATGATTTATAAAATAAAGTTGCGTTGGCAAAACAATCATTGTAGTTCTTGGTGTCGCGTTAGGCGCAACGTTGTTATACCGCTTGCAATTTAATTAAGTTAGTATAGATATTGTTGATTTTAAAAAATCGTATTAAAAAATAATAAAATGAAATCAACGAAATTGAAATATTTTGTACTTTTATTTGTCATATTATGTTATTGCATAAATATTGAAGCAGGCAATCATATTCAAGATAGTACGACTTATATGCAAGGAATTGATGCTTCATTTATACCTGAATTAAGAACCCTGAACATTAAGACTTATGACAAGAATTCGCAAAGTATTGATATGCTGGATTTGTTAAAGAATTCAGGACTTAATACCATCAGATTACGAATATGGCATTCACCGATGAATTTACATAGCAGTTTTAATGAAGTAAAAGTATTTTCAAATGAAATTAGAAATAAAGGATTAAAAGTATATCTAGATATACACTATTCTGATACCTGGGCAGATCCCGGTCATCAGGAAAAACCTAAAGCATGGAATAGTTTAAGTTTTAGTAAACTTAAGGATAGTGTATATGATTATACAAAGAAAATTGTTATCGAAATAAAGCCCGATTATATTCAACTTGGAAATGAAATAAATGAAGGTATACTGTTCCCTGATGGAAGCATTAATAATTTCAATCAATTTAAAGAATTATTACAAAAAGGAATTCAGGCAGTTAGAGAAAACTCTCCTAATACTAAAATAATCCTTCATTATGCAGGTTATCAAAATTCTACCGGCTTTTATAGTAATATAAATGATTTGGACTATGATATGATCGGTTTATCATATTATCCTTATTGGCATGGAAAGAATTTAGCTGCATTGGAGAATACATTAAAGACTTTGTCTAATAATTTTGACAAAGGAATAATTATTGTTGAAACTGCATACCCATTTAGCTCATTGACAGGCACCGCTGATTATTTGGTTGATGGCTACCCTGCTTCAATAGAAGGACAATTTAACTTCATTAAAAAAATAGACACAATGATTAGGAATAATTCAAAAGGTAAAGGGGTTTGTTTATGGGGAGGTGTAATCGATGCTTACAAAATTCCAAAACCAACACCAAACGGTTATTATTGGGAAAATCAAGCGGTACTCAATTATATCAATAAATCTTTACCTGTTTTAGAAGCACTCAATAATATGGAATCATCAGTTGAGAATAAATAAATTTTACCGGGTTCATATAATATTGAAAATTATCCCAATCCTTTTAACAGTTCCACTATTATTAAATTTGAAATTCCAGATAATGGTTATGCCTCACTTGAGCTCTATAATATTCTGGGTGAGAGAATTATAAATTTATTTTCTGGATACAGAAAAGCCGGAAAATTTATGAGTTATTTTAACGGAAGTAATATAGCTAGCGGAATATATTATATCGTTTTAAAATCATTAAATCATATTGTTAGCCATAAAATATTACTTTTAAAATAGTAGCGGTATAACAAAGCAATTAAAGCTATTAAGTAAAAAGTCAATAGAGTAAAAGAGAATAATATTTTGCGATTCGATCCAGTGAAATAGAGTTATTTAATAACTCGTTCAAAGTGTTCTATCTAAACAAAGTTTTTTAATCATCTAGGTTTGCGGTTTTATCCGGAAGTCTTGTACTGGGCTGTGGGTTATTCGCAGGTGGCATACCATTTTTTAATTTGAAAATTTATTAATTACAACTAAGATTCAAATATTATCTGGATTCTTCTGTATTATCAAATTCATTATTTTAAATATTTTTAATGAAATATATACATATAATTAACATATCAAAACCCCAGCTAACATAATCTACAACCATCCATCAATTTTATTTTGGATTAGTGGAATTCTTCATATAAAATTCTTCACAGTATTTCTAAATTAATCAACTTTCTAAATTCATTTAAGTGATAAGATTCGATGAATATTAATTGATTGTCTATTCTGTACATCACATCGATGCCAAATTGAATAATCCACTCAATTGATCAGCGATGTAAAATTAATAAATAATGCGGGCAGTATAATTCAAATAATAATTTTCGAGGGCTTAAATGCTATTAAAATGCAACTTGAAGTTCTTAGTATCTATTTTGACAGGGTTTTTACTTACCGCTTCAGGTCAATCGCAGACCCTGACTGTTCCTGCAGACTCGTCACACTGGAATATACAGGGGCGAGCTAATGTAACCGAATATCAAGGTCGAAAGTGTTTTTCCATTTATGGTGGGGAAGCATTTTTAAACAATTATGAAATGCGAGACGGCGTTATAGATTTAGATGTCGAAACCACATCTGGCAGGGGATTTTTCGGTATTGAGTTCAGAATTGATAATGATAGCGGCAAGTCAGAGTTTGTTTATCTCCGCCCGCATAAATCTGGCCTTCCGGATGCCATACAGTACACGCCAGTGCTTGGTAACGGTCTTAACTGGCAAATCTACAATGGACCAGGATTCACAGATGCTGTCGATATACCTGTAGATGAATGGTTTCATTTACGGCTGGAAGTATCAGGAGCGGAAGCGAAACTTTATGTCAAGGATATGGAAAAGCCTGCACTTGTGATGAACGATCTGAAAAGCGGCGTTCAAAAGGGCCAAATTGGTTTAGTTGTTTTAATGGGGAAGACTTATTTCTCGAATTTCAAAATACGCTCTACTCCCGATGTTGCCTGGGAACGGCACCTTCCACCAATGCCACAAAGCACACTGACAAATTGGAGTCTTTCTCCTTCATACGATGCACTAGCACTTAATCTCGAGAGTCCTCTCCAACCTTCAGAGGAAGATACTATACATTGGCAAGATGTGGAAGCAGAACCACCTGGATTTGTAGTACTTTACCGTTATTATCAAGCTCCACATATAAGGGTTTCATTTTCGAACGATTTTTCTAAACGTCTTGAGCCACAACCAGGAATGAAGGTAGTATATGCACGAACTAACCTAAATTCCGATCGGGACCAGGTGAAAAAACTTTATATAGGATATAGCGACGATGTCACTGTATTCCTGAATGGGAGAATCCTTTTCCGGGGCAGAAGTGCACAGAATTTTCGTGACCCCGGTTTTCTAGGTATTGTTAATCCCGAAAACGATGTAATCTATCTTCCTATAAAAAAAGGAAATAATGAACTGATGTTAGCAGTCAGTGAGCTTGGTGGCGGATGGGGATTTATTTGCCGCTTAGTAGAATTAGGTAACTGAAAATACTATCGGGGTTAGGCTATCTATAACAGATATATAAGTGAAGAATTGCCTCCTGATCCCCAATTTTAGGGCTAATGGCAGAAGATTCAAACAGAATAGTTTCAAATGAAGAACTTCTTCTTTCCAATATGCTAGAGAAACAAGCGATCATAAGCATCCCCAAAAAGAAAGGCATTACAACTTAAGGTGTAAAGCTAATGAAGAGATGGAGGAAAAAATTAAAAAGAGAATGTGGGAGATTTGAATCCATGAGTAGTATGTTTTATATTCAAATAAAATTTTATTCTTAGATATGTCATTAATGCTTTCTCGTCCATTATTTTTTTTTGAAATTGAATCTACCTGATTAGATGCTAGCAAAGATAAAATCATTGACCTTTCTATTTCTAAATTATTTCCGGAAATCAAAATTATCATTATTATTATATCCACGATCCTTTTTTATATTTAATGATGAAAAAGAATAAGCCAAGGCCATAAGTAACCAGAGTAAAAAAGATAGTTCCATTTTTCAAACGGATGAAACCGGAATTAAAACCGAAATAAAAAGTTTAAACTTTAGAATTGATACTGACATAGTAATAAATATTAAAAGCCTTCACCGTAATTTATTTTCTGTTTAAAAATGTGAGTTCAAAATATTTGATGAAAGGGAATCTTTTATACTTGATATATAAGTCTTTTAATTTTTAGGTCTTTAATAACAGCCTAAAAAAAATATTTTTATAAAATGAATAAATGGTAGATTAAGCCTTAATAGAATATTTGTTACATAAAAGAAAAGAATAATTATTCATTATGTTAAAAGTGTTTGAAGGAAAAAATTATTGGGCCATCATTTTAGGAGGTTCAAGCGGCCTTGGGTTTGCATCAGCAAAAAAATTGGCAGGACATGGGATGAATATTTGTATCATTCATCGAGACCTTAGATCCGATTTGCCGGAAATCCAAAAAAAATTTAACGATATTATTTCTCAGGGCGTTAATTTTATATCATATAACATGGATGCTGTAAATTCAGAAAAGCGAAAAGAAATAATATTAGGTTTAAAAAAAGAAATAGGCGAGCAGGGAAGTATCAGGCTTCTTTTGCATAGTATTGCAAAAGGGAATTTAAAGCCAATGATTGATGATGAAATTAAGGTTTTAAAAAATGAAGATTTTAAATTAACAATTGAAGCAATGGCAATAAGTCTTTACGATTGGGTGCAAGAATTATTTCAGAATAAATTATTTTCATCTGATGCAAGAATTATAAGCTTTACAAGTGAAGGTTCTTCAAAGGCATGGAAAAATTATGGAGCTATTTCTGCTGCAAAAGCAGTATTGGAAGCAATTACAAGAAATTTAGCCCTGGAATTTGCTCAATTTGGAATAAGATCTAATTGTATTCAGGCAGGCACAACGGATACAAAATCTTTCAGAATGATACCGGGAAGCGAGCAGCTTGAAGAATATTCTAAAATTAGAAATCCATTTAATAAATTAACGACTCCCGAAGATATTGCTAATGCAGTTTATTTGTTAAGTCTTGATGAAGCTTCTTGGATAAATGGAACGATTATTCAGGTAAACGGAGGGGAGCATTTATCATAGTTATGACTAAAGAAGAAATTATTTCACTACTTCCTTATAGCAAGCCATTTTTATTTGTGGATTCAATTGAGAAAATAAATGAAAGTTTTGTAAGCGGGACATATAAATACAACAAAAATGATTTTTTTTATAAAGGCCATTTTAAAGGTTACCCCATAACACCCGGAGTTATTCTCACAGAAACTATGGCACAAATAGGACTGGTCTGCCTGGGAATTTTTTTACTAAAAGATGAAATCATTCATAGTAATATTACTAAATTTGCCATGGTTTCATCGGAAGTAGAATTCTTAGTACCCGTATTCCCTGGAGAAAAAGTAATGGTAATTTCCGAAAAGATATATTTCAGATTTGGAAAACTGAAGTGCAAAGTACAAATGCATAACTCAAAAGAAGAAATTGTGTGTAAGGGAATAATTGCCGGAATGGTACAAAATAAACCAAATGAGTAATCGCGTTGTTATAACAGGACTTGGAGTCGTTGCACCTAACGGAACAGGTCTGCCTGAATTTACTGAAGCTATTAAAAAAGGCAGATCAGGTATTCGTTTTAATAAAGAACTTTCAGATTTTAATTTCTCTTGCTGTATTTCGGGAATTCCTTTTATTACCGATGAATTAATCCTTAAATATTTTAAACCTTTGCAGCTCCGTAATTTTAACAGTTCCGGAATTATATACGGTTGTATTGCCGGAATAGATGCGTGGAAAGATGCAGGCCTGGAAATTAATAATAAAGATATACCTGATTGGGATAGCGGGTTAATTTTTGGTGCAGGAACTTCAGGTGTTGATAAAATAAGAGAAGCAATTTATAAAGTTGATAACGGCCAGGTTCGAAAGCTTGGCAGCAATACTGTACAGCAAACTATGGTGAGCGGAATTAGTGCATATCTTAGCGGAATGCTTGGCCTGGGAAACCAGGTTACCACAAATTCCTCAGCTTGTTCGACTGGAACAGAAGCAGTATTAATGTGTTATGAAAGAATTAAATCAGGCAGAGCTAAAAGAATGATTGCAGGAAGTACCAGTGATCATGGGCCGTATATGTGGGCAGGATTCGATGCCATGAGAGTTATGACTTATAAATTTAATGATTGCCCTGAAAAAGGTTCAAGGCCAATGAGTAAAACTGCCTTTGGTTTTGTTCCCGGCAGCGGTGCAGGAGCTTTGGTTCTTGAATCTTTAGACAGTGCAAAAAAAAGAGGAGCAAAAATCTATGCCGAAATTTTGGGAGGAGAAACTAATTCAGGCGGGCAAAGAGGTGATGGTTCTATGACTGTTCAAAATTCAGCAGCAGTTCAGAAATGTATAAAAGAAGCTGTTAAAAATTCTGGCATAAAATCGGAAGATATTGATGTGATAGACGGGCATTTGACGGCAACGATGAAAGATCCAATGGAAATAAAAAACTGGGCTGAAGCATTGCAAAGAAAAGGTGAAAAATTTCCTTACGTAAATTCACTAAAATCTATGACAGGCCATTGTTTAAGTGCTTCCGGTTCGATTGAATGTGTAGCTTCAGTATTAGAACTGCATGAACAGTTTTTATATCCATCATTAAATTGTGAAGATGTCCACCCGGAAATATCCGATCTTATTGCAGAAACAAAAATTCCAAGAAATATAACTTATCCCGGTAAGCTTAATATTATTGCAAAAGCAAGTTTAGGATTTGGAGATGTAAATACATGTGTAATTATCCAAAAAGCAAATTTTTAATAAACAACATTTAAGTAAAGAATATGAATAGAAATGAAATTATAGAGCGATTAAAAGTAATTGTAAAACCTTATGTCCCTGAAGGGAAAGTGCTTAATAACGTCACTGAAGAAACTGATTTTATAAAGGATCTTGAAATAAATTCAATTAATCTTGTTGATGTAATACTTGATGTTGAATCTGAATTTAATATCGAGATTGACAATGAATCAATGGAGAAAATGACTTCAGTTGGACCGGCTATCGATATAATTACAAGTAAAATGGCAAGTAATTAAATATAAAAATTAATTTCTTGTCAGTTTAATTAGTGCGGGAAGAAGTGAGGGGAAATTATATACTAATTTAAATCCCAACGATCTTGGATTTTTTTTCAAAATAATTTTTTGAACCAGCCTGGCAGTTTTGATTCTCTTGTTAAATTTTTTATGCCAGCTTTTATAATACAATTGTTCAATAAAATTTTTATTTAACTTTTCATCCCGCTGCTTCACTATTAAAGATGCAATAATTTTAGCTGATTCTATTGCCATTCCAATTCCATCGCCGGCTAATGGTGCAATAACTGCAGCGGCATCTCCAATCATGTAGACACCGTTTTCAATTAGGTTTCTCTTGCCAAAATAAATATTTCCCGTACCGTAAATTTTAACGTTATTAAAAAAATCATGTAAGTCATCATTAAAGATTTTAGAAAAATTTTTGTTTCTAATTATTAATTCCGGTATTTGCTGGCGAGGTGAAAACCGGGTTTCATTTCTATTTTCTAAAAAACAAATGGTAACAGTTTCTTTGTCCACAGCATTTAGGCCGCAGTAAATACCCTCAGATGAAAATATTTGTATCTCTTCTTCATTAAAATAATTTAAATATTTTTTTTCAATGTGAAATTTTATGCCGTTCAATTTTGATTTTGCGTTAAGAAAATTCCTATTTAGATTTTTATCTAAATTGTTCTGTTTCCCGTATGCGGCAATTAATTCTTTAACGATTATTTTTTTCTCTTTATTTTGCATTTCCGAAATTATTAACTCGTAATGATCACCAATTCCTTTTATGTATTTTACTTCAGCCGGCTGAATAATTTTTGCGCCGCTTACTTCAGCATTTTGTAATAAAAATTTATCAAACTTTGAACGTTTTAAACCATAAGCGGTAAAACCTAATTTAGATTTAATACTTTTACTATTATTATTAAATTTGAATGAGGTAATTGGATTCGGATGCAGCGATAGAAACTCTTCAAATAAGTTTTGATCTTTTAAAAACTGAATAACTTCATTGGAAAGAAATTCGCCGCAAAGGACTTCTCGCGGGAAAGTTTTTTTTTCAATAACAGAAACCCGGAATCCATTTCTGGCAAGTAAAAGTGCTGCCGAAGACCCGGCAGGGCCTCCCCCAATAATCCCTACATCAAAATCAATTTTTGTCATTTAGAATCTTATAGATAGATTACAACCAGCCATCTAAAGGCCCAATTCCATTTTAAATCGTACCTTAGATTTAATTCATTCAAAAGTTTAATTAATTCCGTTTGGGTGAATCCTTTTCTAACAGATAAGGGCCCATCATTTTTTACCATTTCACTTTTTGAAAATAATGCTGTTAGAAATTTTATCCCCATATAAGCAAAAATTGAACGCTGTAAATCATTAATTATTATTCCGGATATAGCAATATTTTTCATTTGGATTAAAATCTTTTTTATTTCATCTTCTTTAAAATGATGAAAAAATAATGAAGCATGAATAATATCAAAACTTTTATTTTTAAAAGGAGGATTAAAAATATCAGAACATACAATATCTAGTTTTGGCGAATTGCTTTTAACATATTTATTGATTCCAGGATTAATATCCATATTTGATATTTGATTAAAATTAATTTTGGATGAAAGCAGAATATCAGAACTTCCTCCTCCTGCATCAAGAATATTTTTTACTTTATGAATTCCACTTTTTTTTATTAGTAATTTCAAACCTTTTTCTGAGGTTTTATTTCCGCCTAAATATTTATTTATAATATTTAATTCATTTAATGCTGTGATAATTCTCTCATCTTGAATTGAGAAATTATCCATTATTTCTTTTCTAAAAATTCTTTTTAGCATTATCATGCACATTCAAATAAGGCAATTTCCATAGTTAAACCAGGACCGAATGCAACCGCACAGCAATAATCACCTTTATTAATATTTACGTATCAAAAATCTCTTTAAGAACAAAAAGAATTGAAGCAGAAGACATATTGCCGTATTTTCTTAGTATTTCCCTGGAAGGTTTAAGCTGCTCGTTAGAAAGCCCCAACCCATTTTGCATTGAATCTAAAATTGCTCTTCCACCGGGATGCAAAGCCCAATGCTTTATATTTTCTTTTTTTATATTTTTATCATCTAATATTTTCTTTAAGCGGGGAGCTGCTTCGTTCAAAATTATCTTTGGAAGATTAGAGGACAGCATCATTTCAAATCCAAAATTTCCAATTTTCCATCCCATATATTCGGCAGAGTTTTCAAACAAAAAAGATTCGACCCAAATTAAATTTAACTTAGGAATTAATTGAGAAGAATTTGAAAACAATGCCGCTGCACAGCCATCACCAAAAATTAAGTTTGCAATAATGTTATCTCTGGTCGGATCAGTTTGCAGATGCAGACTGCAAAGTTCTATGGAAACCAGCAATGTATTCATCTCTTTTTTATTGACAGAATTTAATGCCTCAAATACAGAATTGAATCCAATAATAGAAGCGGCACAACCCATGAATCCAATATTAGTACGCTTAACTGAATGTGGTATATTAAACTCTTCAATTAAAAAATAATCTAATCCGGGAGCAAAAAAACCTGTGCAAGAAATTGTAATTAATTTATCTATTTGTTTAGAGTCGATTTTATTTTTAATAAGCAAATCTGAAACTGCTTGCTTTGCTAATTTTTTTGACCATTTTTCATATTCAGCCATTCTTGATTGTGTATCCGGTTTAAGATCACCTCCATTATTAGAGTAAAATTTATTCTCAGCGTTACTTTCCGCGTCAGGAATTACAATATATCTATTGTCTATTCCGGAATTAAAAGAAGCACTTTCAATAATTCTTTCAATCGCAGGACGATTTGCCATTCTTTTTTTTAACCCAGATGCTGCAATAGATTGGGATACTTTGTAGGGAGGGTTTGCTGTGCAAATGTCTATTAACATGTTTTTCCTTTATACAATAATGGTAAATCTACAAAATGTTTAATAAGCAATAAAGGAAGTATCAATGATATAGGATTAGATGTTAAATCAATTGATAAATTTTGTTCGGAAGATGAAAAGCCGTTAGTCGATTATGCTCACAGAATAACATATAATGAACATGGAGAAATAGTTTTTAACTTCGTCAAGAACAAAGGCAAGCGTGTTACAGATGAACGTGAATCTGCAAGATGGATGTATAAACAAGATTTTTCTTTAGATACCAAAAAACATTTAGAAAAAATCTTCAAAGAATTTGATCCACAAAAAGAAGACCAGATCAAACCAACAATCAAAAAACGACTCTCTAAAACCTTTAACTCTCTTGATCCATTTGTACTTTGAAAATAAGATGAAGAATAAAATTAAAAATATTTTAAGCTTGTATTAATCCATTATATTATATCATCCACTTAATAACAAAAAAATCAAAAAACTATTCTGACTATTATTTTATTTTACTTATGAACTTACATTTCAACATTTCTTTTTATTATTCTTTAGGTAACCTTTTGTTATGACCTAACACGAGCCTTTTTTCATCTCTGTTTATGAGGCTAATATATATTGGAATTTTAAGGGATATAAAGTTCGAAGTTTCAGGCACTCGCGGAGCCAACTGTCCCAAAGTTTCGAACATGATTCTTTGGGGTGTGATTTTTTTTAATCATCAAGAAAATCTAAATCAACTCTTACGAAAACGGATTTATTATTTTCACCGATTATGTTTATTCCATCTTCAACTTGATTTATTAAATTTACACTTCCGAAGTTTTTTGGAATTTCTGTCAATCCGAATATATAAGAAATTATAAAATTTTTGTTTGGGGATAATTGTATAAAAGTTTTATAACCTAATTTATTCAATTCATTTTCCTCAATCGATGCTCTGTGCCCCAAATGGAAATAACTTGTAACTTCTTCAATACCGATTACATTTCTATGTCTCCCGGAAAAGGGAGGATAATTTCTCCCGCCATTGCTCATCCATAAAACTGTGCTGCTTAGAATTCTTGGATTCTTTAAGGTGAACCAGAGCCAGCCTGATTTGGTACAAGATGCTGCCGACCATGAAAAAGGAAGCGAATTATCAGCCGCCATCATCAATAGATCTTCATGATTTTCTAATGTTGGATAAACGGTTAAATCCGCAAAAGAGTTATCAGATAATTTTACTTTTTTTAAATCCATAAAAGTTTGTGGATATTTTAATAAAGATCTTCCATGTGGTTCAACTTCAATTTCTTTATTTGGCGTTCCTGCCCAAACATTTTTGGAAAAACTTAAGTGCAATTTATTTTCTACCCTTAGCATCGAATGATGTCCAATTGGAATTTTTCCGTGACCGCCGATAAACTCATGGTTTTGATATACAACTGAATGACTTTCTTTTAATAAAATTTTTTTGCGGAGTTTAGCACCCATAATTTTTTTATTCAATTCAAATTCTATACTTGATTCGGTTTGATTATTTAAATTCCAGTAATCATTTGCACTGGTACCATGAGGACGAGTTTCATTTTTTAAAACATCACTATCGCCAAATGGTGCGCAAAAAAAATCTCCACGCAAAATTTTTAATGCAGGTGGGATTGAATCATCAAGTTTTTCATTTACCCAATGAGCTGTATGCATTGGTTTAATTATACCTGAATTTGTAATAAATGAAACATCCGATAATTGGCCGCCTTGTTCAGTAATACCAAGTTTTACTTTATTACTTTTTAAATTAAAAATGTTCATTTACAGAAAATTTTATTATCGTCTTTATATAATTTGCCTTCAGAAATTAATTCATCAACCTGAACTTGAAGCATAGCATATCCTCTAAATTCAAGTTGTTTGTTTAATTTATTACAAACATCTTTCCACAATTCAGAAAAGGAAACCCCATTCGCTTCTTTCATCACTGCATTTTCTACATCATCTAAAAATGAAAATGTTTTCTTTATAATATACAGCGCATCATTTTTTTCAAGCGGGGGATGATGTGCAGGGAGAATTCTTTTCACTTCACCGGATTCCAGCATTTTTACAATTCGGTTTAAAGTATTTCTGAATCCTTTTGCTGTTTGAAATCCATGAAAGAATGGGGCAGCAAGTGCAAGCAGAACATCACCCATAAAAAGAGTACCGGAATTAATTTCTAAAAAGCCGACTTCCTCAAATTTATGTCCGGGGAAAGCAAGCGTTATTAATTCGATGTTTTTTCCAGGTCTAAATAAAGTTCCTTCCTTTAATACAACATCAACGTGAACAGGCCCATCCATCAGTCCCATTATTTCAGCATGTTGTTCAGGTGAATCAGGTAAGTCATCTGAAGGAATGCAAAATTCTTTATAGTGAATATCTAAATTCTCAATCCAATCAATTGCACCTGCAGCACAAAATTGAGCATTAGTATATTCTTTAACTGCTTTGTTACATCCAATATGATCTGCATGAGCATGGGTAATTAATATATTTTTTATTTGACCGGTTTCTTTACATAATTCTAAAATCTGGTTGCGCATTTGATTTATACCAGTGTCAATTAGAACGCTAAAATATTCACCTTTAATTGCATAAACATTTAAAGGTACCCCGGGCATTAAATCAACATTGGTATAATGAATGAAAGAATCTAAATTCATTTATTAATCCTTTATAATTAATTCTTTTTTTTCTATTCAATTTTTGGCTCGCCTCCAATAGGTAAAAGCAATCCACCATCAACAGCATAAACTGCTCCAGTTACAAATGATGCTTTTTCTGAAGCTAAAAAAGTAACAACTTCCGCTATTTCTTTTGGCTTAGCTATTCTTCCAAGAGGATGCATTTGTCGGCAGGCTTTATATACAGATTCAGGATTTGCATCTAATGAAGCAGCCCATTTCAACAGGGGAGTATCAACAGTTCCAGGAGCTACACAATTAACTCTTATTCCGTCACGGGCAAAATCCAAAGCCATGCTTCTCGTCAATCCAATTAAAGCATGTTTTGAAGTTGTATAAGCTGCGACATTTCTTTGAGTAGCGAATGCTTGTACTGAAGTCATATTAACTATATTACCTTTTGTTTTTTTAAGATGCGGAATAGCGTAATGGCAAACATTGTAAACACTTTTTAGATTTATACTCAAAATATTGTCCCAATCATTTTCTTCTGTGCTCTCAACCGTTCCGTATCTTTGAATACCTGCATTATTAGAAACGATATCTATTTTATCGAACTTATTAATAACTTTTTCGACAGCGATTTTGACTTCATCGGATTTTGAAACATCTGTTTTAATGAAGATAGAATTTTCACTATTCAAATTAATTTCATCGATAATTTTTTTAGCCTCTTTTTCGGCTATGTCAAGAATAGCAATCTTAGCTCCTTTTTCGTATAAAAGTCTTGCAACAGCTTCCCCAATGCCCATTGCACCGCCAGTTACTATTGCAACTTTATTTTGAAACTCTAATTGAGTAGACATTCATACCTCCTGAAGTCATTATATATCGAGATTAAAAAGAACGAACATAAATAATTTATAATAAAAAATTAAATTTGCAGAATAATTTGCTTGACAATAAAGATTTCAATTTTTAAGTTAAGAATAGTCAATATGTATGAACATATGGACATACTCAATTAAATAATAAAAAAATACAAATGCAATAAAAAATTTCTACTAAAAATGGTTATTGAAATAAATCATAAAAGTGCTATTCCATTGCACATTCAAGTTGAAAGAATGCTGCGTCAATTAATTGATCAGCCAGAATACAGTAAAGGAAAACTTCTCCCCAATGAAGTTGAGATTGCAAAACGGTTAGGCATTTCGCGAAATACAGTTAGACACGCGACCAACAGACTAGTTTATGAAGGACTATTAATTAGAAAAAAAGGGGTGGGTACAAAGGTATCCGATAATACTGTTACCACAAAATTAGATTCATGGCATAGCTTCACACAGGAAATGAACGAGAAAGGTATCCCTTTTATTAACTATGAAATAAATGTAGACTGGGTTGAAGCCGGTTCATCCGTTGCTAAGTTTTTTTCCGTACAAGATGATAAATTGGTTTTAAAGATGGAAAGGCTTAGAGGATTAGATACAGGGCCTATCGTACATTTCATTTCTTATTTCCACCCACGTGTAGGTTTAACTGGAAAAGAAGATTTTACCAAACCATTATATAAAATGTTAGAGGAAGAACATCATACAATAGTTTCTGTATCAAAGGAAGAAATTAGTGCCAAGCTTGCAGATGAAGAAATAGCAAAAAAACTTGGTATAAAAAAGAATGCGCCAATTTTAAAACGAAAAAGATTTGTGTCTGATCCAGGTGGGAGGCCAGTTGAATATAATGTCGGTTACTATAACGCAGAAAGATTTACATATTCAATCGAGATTCAAAGAGATAAAAGATAAACGAAATTAAATAAAGTATCGATTCATTTTTAGTTTAAAATTTTCCCCAAATAATTTTGAGAAGAGAGATTTTTTTCATGAGGGAAAAAATAAAATTAATCGGCGGCGTATTATTAGTCTTGCTTCTTGCTGCTATGCTTTTCATACCTGAATCAAAGCAAAAAGATGATGGGAAAATTCATTTGCGATACTGGTATGTTACAGGAACAAAAGAGCAAATTCCATTTCACGCTAAAGAATTTAATGCTATTCAGGACAGTATAGTTGTTGAATGCACTCCGCTTCCATGGAATGAACACGAGAAAAAAGTTTTAACTTCGATTTTAAGTGGAGACCCGCCTGACATTGTTAATCTTGTTTCTCCAGTTGCCAAATGGGCATCCAGAATGGCTTTAACTCCGCTTGATCAGCTAATTAAAAAGACTTCATTTGATACAACAATTTTCTTCCCCGCATTGTGGAAAGAAATGAATTGGCAAAATCATACTTTTGCAATTCCGCTTTATTCCACCTCATATGCTTTTTTTTATAATAAGAAACTTTTTAAAGAAGCAGGCTTGGATCCAAATAAACCTCCTAAAACTTGGGATGAAGTTGTCCAATATGCAAAAATTCTTACAAAGCAGGATGAACAAAAAAGATACACTCAAATGGGATTTATTCCGCATTATGGCAACGTTCAAACTTGTTTATTAATGTCATGGGAATTGGGAGCAAAATTTCTTATAGATGATGGCAGAAAAGTAAATCTTACAAGTCCGGAAATTGTTAAAAGTTTGAACTGGGTAGTAAGCTACTTTAATGATTATCCAATTAATAAAGTATCATCATTTATTTCAGGATTTGGGTATGCAGATCAGCATGGATTTATTTCTGAAAAAATTGCCATGATGGTTTTAGACAATAGTTTTATAGATCAAATAAAATTATATAATCCAAATTTAGATTATGGCGTAACGGAAATTCCAACATTTCAAGGACATCAAACTGCATCTTCGACCGGGAGCTGGTGGATTGCAATTCCAAAAGGATCAAAGCATGTTCAAGCGGCCTGGAGCTTTATGAAATTTGCAGTTAGCAAGAAAATTCAACTGGATGAAATGAACTCGCAAAAAGAGATTTTATTTCCTGCGAATGAACTTGCCGCAAATGATTCTTCATTTATTAAAAATAATAAGTCAATTGAGATCCTGGTTAAAATGATTGATTATGCTCAAACTCCGGCAATTGTTCCAATGGCTCACGATGCATTCTGGAGAGAATTTTTAGGTGCACGCGAAAGAGCAATACATCATATTCAAAAACCCAGGGAAGCATTGATGCAGGCACAAAAAGCAATTCAATATCAGCTCGATCAAGCTTTAGAATATGACAGTTATGTTAGAAGCAAAATGGATTTTGGAGATATAAAAAATTGAAAGTAAAATTCAGTGAAATATGGAAAAACCCATTTAAAAGATCCCAAGCAATTGTAGGGTTTATTTTTATTTCACCCTGGGTGATTGGATTTTTAGTTTTTGGACTATACCCGATATTAGTGTCTTTTTATTATAGTCTTTGTCAGTACGATGTTTTAAGAATACCACAATTTATCGGCTTAAGAAATTATCATCAGCTTCTCTTTGAAGATAATTATTTTTGGCTTTCCATCTGGAATACACTTGTTTATACAGTCTTAAGAGTTCCTTTAAGTATTATTGGTTCGCTTTTATTGGCGGTGTTAGTTAATAACGCTATCAAAGGCATAAAAATATTCAGAACAATTTATTTTATCCCTTCCATTGTTACTGGCGTTGTGCTATCCGTTTTATGGCTTTGGATGTTGAACCCGGAATATGGATTAATTAATTCATTTTTATCTTTCTTTGGAATTCAAGGCCCATTGTGGCTGCTCGATCCAAATTGGTCAAAACCTTCTATGGTTATAATGAGTTTGTGGTCTATTGGCGGCGGAAGAATGCTTGTATTTCTTGCTGCACTTCAAGGAATTCCGCAGCATCTGTATGAAGCAGTTGAAATTGATGGTGGAGGCTGGTGGACGAAGTTTAGAAATATAACAGTTCCTCTAATTTCTCCGGTCATTTTTTTGTGGTCAATTTTAGAAGTCGTTTTCTCACTTCAAGTTTTTGTTGAAGCTTATATAATGACCCAGGGCGGGCCGTTAAATTCAACACTATTTTACAATCTATATTTATACAACAAAGCATTTAATGATTTTAATATGGGGTATGCTTCAGCATTAGCATGGCTTTTATTAGTTATTACATTAATTATTACGGTAATACAATTTAAAGTAAGCAAACGATGGGTTTACTATGAAGGGGGAAACCGTTGAATTTGCAAAAAGCGAAAAGAAAATTATCAATTGATAAAATTATGATTTTCATTTTACTAATAATATTTGCTGCATTTTTCATTATACCTTTTCTGTGGATTGTTTCAACGTCACTAAAAGGTGAGGCCCAAATATTTTCAATTCCTCCGGTTTGGATCCCTAAAATATTTCATTGGGAAAATTATAAAGAAGTATTTACACGAATGCCGTTTCTAACTTATCTAAAAAATTCTGTGTTTGTTTCCGCAGTTACGATTATTGGAACCGTTTTATCAAGTTCATTAGTTGCCTATGCTTTCGGATGCTTGAATTGGCCGGGGAGAAATGCTTTATTCATTTTTGTTTTAGCTACTATGATGTTGCCAATGCAAGTAACAATGATTCCGGTATTCGTATTGTTCAAAGAATTTGGTTGGCTGAAAACTTTTAAGCCTTTAACAATTCCGGCGTTCTTCGGCGGCGGAGCTTTTAATATATTTTTATTACGGCAATTCTTTTTAACAATCCCAAAAGATCTTTTGGATTCAGCACGAATTGACGGCTGTTCAGAACTTAGAATTTATTGGAGCATTGTTCTTCCACTCGCTAAACCCGCTTTAGCTACGGTTGCAATTTTAACATTTATGTTTTCGTGGAATGATTTTATAGGGCCACTTATTTATTTGTCCGATAAAATGAAGGGAACGCTCGCTTTGGGATTAGGAATGTTCGTCGGCCAACATATGACTGAATGGGCTTTGCTAATGGCTGCATCTGTGTTAATGATGCTGCCGATGATATTTATTTTCTTTTTCTTCCAAAAATATTTTATACAAGCTTTTACAATGAGCGGATTAAAAGAATAGAATTAAAATTAATTTCAAATAAAATAAAAAACCTATGAAATTATTTTTACTAAATAAAAATTTTGTTAAATCATTTTTGCTTGCAGCATTATTCAGTTTTGAAGTCTTTGCTGGTGTGACTGGAAAAATTCAGGGAACAGTAATAGATAAAAAAACAAGAGAACCATTGCCGGGAGTGAATGTTATTGTACAGGGAACATCTTTAGGAGCAGCTACCGATCTGAACGGTGAATATTTTATTCTTCAAGTTCCACCAGGGGATTACACTTTAAAAGCTTCAATGATCGGCTACAAAGAAGTATTAATAAAAAATGTAAATGTTAGAGTTGATTATACTACTCGCATTGATATTGAAATAGAAGAAACGAGTGTGCAATTAAATCAAGAAGTTATTGTTTTAGCCAAAAGGCCTATCATACAAAAAGATGTAACTTCTTCTACACAATTCGTGGGAATTGAAGAGCTTGCAAGGCTTCCCGTTATTGATACCAAACAGGCTGTCTTTTTACAAGCCGGGGTTTTCTTTGACCCGATTCCTGTTGTAGGTGGTTTAGGTTCTGCCGGACGAGGTGAGCAAAGATATTCAGTTAGAGGAGGCAGTCAGGATGAAGTGAAATGGTATGTAGACGGAGTTAGATATTCTTCCCTTACTGGCGGAAGAGCTGACTGGGGGATTTCAACGATTAATGTGAATCTAAATGCAGTTCAAGAAGTTCAAGTGCAAACCGGCGGATTTAATGCAGAGTATGGTGAAGCTGAATCAGGAATAATAAGTGTTATTACAAAAGAAGGCAGCAGCAGTAATTACAATGGATCATTGGAATATATTTACGGGTTTCCTGGACAGCATCATTTTGGAAATTATTTATATGACCCCAGCACTCAAAAAGAATTTTTAGACCATACATTGCCTGATGGAAGTCTTGACCCCAATTGGTGGACTCCATACAGGCAGTCGCAAATTTATGATTACACAAAAATACCCGATTATACGATTAATGGAAGTTTAGGCGGACCGATTCCTTTTGCTTCAAATGCAAATTTCTTTATTTCATCACAATTAAAACAAGAAGCTTACACTTTACCACATCCCAGAGATTCAAAACATGCTGAAGATGTTTTGTTAAGCACCACTTATCATCAAAATGAAATGAAGTTAAGATTAAACGGGCATTACTTCCATTATGGTTATTCAACTTTACAGGAAAATGGTGATTTTACTAATCAGGCAAAATATTATCGCGGCTGGGGTTCGCTGATCGACACTTATACACTAAATGCAGGCTTACATTTTTCGGATGTAATTACAACTAAGTTTTTCTATGAGCTAAAACTGAGTGGATCGTCAATTGAATTTAAAGAAAGGCCGAGCGCATACACTGAAATTGGGAGAAGTAAAAATCCGACTTTATTCGGATTTCAAAGATATGATGAATATGAAGGCGAGCCATTTGATAAATATTCCCCACTGTTAGTTGGTACGGATAAAACCGGGGATATTTCGTTAGTAGGAAATATAAATTGGCAATTTGATAAAAATAATCTTCTAAAAAGCGGATTTGAATTTAGATATAATAAATATGGATGAAATAGACAGTTGGCGTTTCCCTTCGTATAACGATAATCCCAAATACTGGCTTAACAGAGGATTGAATGAAGCTTATTCATCCCATTCAGGTTTCAGGTTATATACAGGATAAAATGGAATTTGAAAGTATGATTTTGAATATGGGAGTAAGATATGATTATCTTCAATCCGAACAGAGATTGGTTTGATCCAACTGACCTTTTCAATTTGGCTGTTGATCCTTTATACGATTCTTCGAAAGATCCCGATGGTGATCAAATTGATTCCGATGGACATATAAAATATTCATTTCAAAATGTTCTGAATAAAAAACGCTCACCTGCGAGAACTTATACAATGATAAGTCCACGATTTGGAGTTTCATTCCCAATATCTGAAAACTCATTATTCATTTTAATTATGGTCATTATTATCAAATGCCTCGCAATCGATCAAATGTTTGAGTTTATATATTTCCGACCCGAAAATATTGTTACACAAATGATTGCTGAAGATCAATTAGCTGCTCAAGAAGGAAGAGCACCTAGGCACATTCCTTCCAATGACGGTGATCCGGAAAGAGTTGTTGCTTATACAGCGGAACCGTTAAAACCTCAGAAGACAATCATGTTCGAAGCAGGTATAAAACAGAATTTTGAAGATATAGCAGTGCTGGATGTAACTGCATTTTATAAAGATGTATTTGATCAGACCAAGAAAGAGTGGGATTATTTGATAGAGCAATTAAAGGTTATGATCCGTTTAAAAATCAAGTTACAGCAAATCAATCCTATGCTGCTTATTTGCCAGGCGATTACGGTGATTCAAGAGGATTTGAAATTTCATTGCGAACAGTTTTCAGCAAAGTCATTTAATTTAGATCTCAATTATTCCTTTTCCCGTTCAACGCAGGGAAGAGCAAGTCCTAAAAGGTAATAATTGATGGACAAGGAAATATTACTTATCAGTGGGATACTGAAGTAAATAAAAGAATTCCTACAGAAAAAAGTTTCAGCCGTCCGCATATACTTAGAGCAAATTTATATTTAAATTATCCTGATGAATGGACAGACGATTTTTGGGGATAGTATTCTTAAAGATGCAAGCCTTAGTATATTATTTAGATATATTAGTGGCCAGTCATTTACTTATTTACTCCCAATGATCCGCCTGATACATATAATAATTACGATATCCGGCAACAAAAAATGTTGATCTTAGGATTGAAAAAGATATATCATTTTTTGATGCACATCAATTTATTAATTTATGCTCAGATTACTAATTTGTTGATACTAAAAACTTAAGATCTTTTGGAGATGTTGTTTTTGATGCCAATGCCACTAAAAATTATGTTGAAACCGGAGACATCTCTACTGTTGATGCCGGAGGTTATGATATAGGCTGGCAAACTTATTTTGAAAAAAGAAGAGTTTATTTAGGAGCTAAAGTATTCATTTTAAAAATTGATGTCAAAATCAAGATGGAAGTCTAAAGTACAAATCTGGAAAAATTTTATGAACGAGTAATTCAAAAATTATATCTATTAATAATCTTTTATTACAGGTCTTTTCTTAATCTGTATATATTCCGCAAGGCAGAAATGCGGATTTAAATTCATGATAGAGGAAATTTATGGGAAACCGTGAAAGATGACGGAACGATTGGTCTCCCGATCCCACGAATAGATTTGAAACTTATCCCAGCATGGATTGGCCAGGCGGTCCTCATATATTAAATAAAGATGATCAGCGTTCATACAATGTATGGGGCTGGAATGTGGATTGGCGGAAGAGAAATAACGGTTCAATTTTCTTTACTGAAAACGGGCCCTTTTACTTTTGTCGATAAAGGAACATTTGAACCAATTACAAAAACTGAAAATTTTATAGGCTCAGTTGAATATAATCCCAATGAAGCTGAAGAAGATATTATTGCAAAATGGAAAACTTCAGAAAATATTTCAGTAACACGAACCAGCAGGGTATGGAGTTTTCGTATATCATAATAATTCTATTATATCTGAATATGAAATTACAAATCAAAATTCCTTTCAAGTAACAGATGTCTTTATTGGATTCCCTCATTTAATACGTCCAAGTTATCAAGATTTTGTTGTCCATAATGGCTGGGGAGACGATTTTAATCGGACAGATGAATTAGTTAATTATGATTCAACACGTTCTTTACTTTATGCGCATGACGATACGCCTAATTTCAGCATACCAAATGACGTAGGAAATTATTACGAAGCAGCAAATGAATTAAGAACTCCCGGCTATGCGGGTTTTGCCATGTTATATGCCGATGCTGCTTCCGACAATAGAAAACAGCCAGCAACAATTTTATATGCACAAATTCTTAATAACGAACGATTTTTAACCATAAGCAGTTCTAACGCAGAGAACTTGTACAAAATAATATCTGGGGAAGATAAATCTTTGCAAGCACAACCAGACGAAAGGCTAACACCATTCATGCTGTTGGCAGCAGGTCCTTATAATATAAGTTCTAATTCAACAATTAAGATTGTAATTGTTGAAGCAGTAAATGGAATTTCATTGGAAGAAGCTTTGAAGGGATTAGCTTCGCAATCCAAATTACCAGCCGGATTAGATTCATTGAAAAATTCTATTGATCGTGCAAAAAATCTTTTTGAAAATAATTATCAATTGTCATCTGTTCCGCCGCCATCTCCTGAAATAGAAATTTTTGCTCAGCCTAGCAATCAGTCGATTGCAATTTCATGGTCTCCTGTTGAAGAAACTTGGATTAATCCGATTAGCGGAAAAGGTAATTTTCAGGAATATAGAATTTATAGAAGTGATAAATCATTTATTGGCCCATATACAATGATAAGAAAAATAAGTCCAACACGATCAACAGATACGCAAAGATATTTTAGTGAAGATTTACACAAATGGGTTTTTGAAGATAATTCAATTAGTCTTGCAACAGGATATTTTTATGCTGTTACTTCGGTAGATAGTAGCGGTAACGAAAGCTGGTTAACTAATAGAAATGAAACTGCAATTCAAGCTACAAGAACTGCGGCAGAAAATACACTGAATGTAAAAGTATTTCCAAATCCCTTTAAAGTCATTTCCGGATTTCCAACCAGCGGTACAGAAAATTATATCGTATGGTCAAATCTTCCTGCACTTTGTACAATTAAGATTTATACTTCTAGTGGAGAGTTGGTTAAAACTCTGCGTCATGATAATTCTAATTCTGGTGAAGAAGTTTGGGATCAGCTTTCCGATGCAAGACAAAGAACAGCGCCCGGAATTTATTTTTGGACAGTTGAGTCCGAAGTTGGCAATGCCAAAGGGACTCTATTAATTATCAAGTAGAAAGAATTTTTATGAAGGATAAAATCTTCAAACTTTTAATTGCTTTTATTTTGCTTACATGTTTTTCAGTGACTAAAGCTCAATTTGATTACGGGTTTGATTTCTCAAAAGCCGGTTCATCCGGTTTGCAATTTTTGAAAATTGGCGTTAGTGCACGAGAAACCGCTTTAGGAGGTGCAGCTTCAGCAATAGTGGATAATGCAAATTCTGTCTTCTGGAACCCCGCTGGAATTGCTTATATTGAAAATAAAGAAGTATCATTCTCTCATAATAACTGGCTGGTTGATAGTAAACATAATGCCGCTGTGGTTGCATTTCCATTAGCTTCATTTGTCATTGGGATAAGTGCAATATCCCTTGAAATAAATCCATTTGAAGAAACAACTGCTTTGCAGCCCGACGGCACCGGCAGAATGGTTCATGCTGGTGATTTACTTTTTGCTGTTGCTGCAGCAAGAAGATTTACAGATAAATTGTCAATTGGAATACAATTGAAATATGTAAATGAAAAATTGGATGATTATTCTCTCAACAATATTTTTTTCGACATAGGAACGATTTATTACACAGGTTTTAGACAACTTAAGCTTGGATTTGCCTTGCAGCATTTTGGCCCGGATATGAAATTAGCAAATCAGGTTTTTAGAACTCCGCTATTATTTAGAGTCAGTGCAACAGATGAATTATTTTCATCAAATGATATAAGGTTTGCTGCTGCTGCGGAACTTGTTCATCCAACTGATAATAATGAATGGGTAAATTTTGGAATTGAAGGAACTTTAATTAATCTGGTAAAAGTCAGAGGCGGGTACAGACTTAATAATGATGTAGGAAAATTTTCATTCGGCTTAGGAGTAAATCCGGCAATTACAACTTCACTCAGAATTAAAATAGATTATTCTTATACTCCATCAGAAATAGTTTTTTCGGATATACAAAGAATTACACTTGGATTAGAGTTTTAAAATAGAAATAATTTATATAGCCGAAATAAATAGAATATTAGTAAAGGAATTTAATTGAAACCAATTTTGAATTTAATTTTAGGCCTTTTGCTTTCATTTGGCGTTGCAAGCTCGCTAACTTTTTCACAAAGCATTCAAACAAAAAAGTTATCTTTGACAAAAGAGGGATTTATTCCTTACTGGATTGCTGTTGGCCCCTTTGATCAGCCACTTACAGGATTTGGCGTACCTTCGGATAGTGATGTTATAGACGAAAAAAATATTCAACCTTTTTGGGGAAAAATTGAGCGCGACACCATTGTTAAAAATAAAGATGTTAGTTGGATACCTTTATCAATTTCCTCAAATGGATTTTTGGATTTTGATAAATCCCTTCGATGGACTTTACCGGCAAATGTTCCTGAGAAAATTTGGTATGCAATTACTGGATATGCTGCTTCGTACATTGAAAGCCCTGTTGAACAAAAGGCGGTACTAAAATTTGGAAGCAATTCATTTGGAAAAATATTTATAAATGGTGAACAGGTTTTTTCTGCTACAAATGTTAGAAATGCAAAAGTCGATCAGGATTCGTTAAATATTAAATCTTAGAAAAGGGAAGAATTTAATTCTCGTAAAAGTCGGCAATTCAAACGCAAATAATGAATTAGCATTTTTTGAGATGATAAAATGGGAATGGGGATTTTATTTAAAACTTACTTGATGAAAACGGCAAACCACTTGGTAATGTGAAAATTGATTTGCCTGAAAAAATTAATCAGCCTGAATTTAAAATAGCATCAACTTTCTTTTTAAAAAATTTGATAATATTTTAAAACAAAGGTTTGATGTTGTATTAACCTCGCCTTATCCCAGAACAACTAACGGAAAATTCTCATTCAACATTAATAATAATTATTATTCTTTTAATTTTGATTCAATTCCTTTTGGTGATAGCAGACAAGAAATCTATATTCCTGAGATCAAAAAAGATATTGATACAAAGGCTACTCTTTCAATTGATAATAATAAGACAGAACATACAATAGCCTTAAAGCAAGAGCCGCATTATCAAATCCACATGATGATGCTTGCACATACAGATATTGGTTATACACGTCCACAACCGGAAGTCAAAGAAATTCATGCAAACACTCTCGATGAAGTTTTACAAATGTGCAAGGACAATCCTGATTTCAGTTGGACAATTGAAACCCTATGGCAGCTAGAGCAATATCAGCAGTCACGAAGTCCCCAGCAATTTCAAAACATAGTTGATTTGATTAAAGAAGGACGGATTGCAGCTTCACCTTTGTATTCAAATCCATTTACGGGCTGGGTTGGAGAAGAAGAAATGATTCAATCATTATTCAAAGCAAAAGAACTGAAAGATAAATATGGATTAACATTTAATGCAGCGGTTTATAACGATGTTCCTGGAGAAGCCTGGGTTGTGCCTCAAATATTAAATAATGCCGGTATAAATTTCCTTGCAGAAGGGATAAATGAATTCTTTAATAATTATAATATCCAAAAATCTTTGCCTAAAGCCTTTATATGGGAAGGTTCGGACAGCAGTAAAGTAGTAACTTATTTGAATGAGGCTTATAACGAAGGGAAATCATACGGACTGGAAGGAGACAGAGGAAGCTTAGCAATTCAGCAAAGGATGTGGGAAAGAATAAACAAATTAATTGCTCGCGGTTATAACTATGATTTAATCTTATTAAATAGTGCTTTTGGAGATAACAGCATAGTTCCCAAAGATCAATTTACAAATATGGAAAAATGGAACAAGGAATTTGAATATCCAAAATTTATTTCAAGCAATGTTTCAAGGTTTGGAAAAGCTTTTGTAGAAAAGTATAAAAATACTTTGCCGGTAATTAGAGGTGATTGGACTTCAAATTGGGATGTGTTTTATCAAGGTGAAGCCGAAAGAATGAAGGAAGATAGATGGGTTCAGTCTAACCTTTTATCTGCTGAAAAGCTGGCAAGTTTAACCTGGCTAATTGATAAAAACAAGCAGCCTCTTTCTGAATATGTTCATGATGCTTATCGGTCAATGCTTAACTTCAGCGGACACGGCAGCGGACTTGAATATGGATATGGTTCTCCGGCTGATAATTTGATTACACAGGAGTATCGTAAAAGTTATGTCCACAATGCATATCTGAATACTGAAGAAATCCTGGAAAGGTCAATGTATAGAATTGGCAAACCAGAAGAAAGTTTTGAAGGCGAAGGTATAATTGTATTCAATACTCTTTCCTGGAAAAGAGATGCGACTGTTGAAGTTCAATTCACAGAAGAAAACTTGCAGCAGTATGAAGTAATTGATCTTGCTACTAAACAGAAAGTTGAAAGTTTTAGAGATGGTTATAAATTGTTTTTTGTTGCAAAAGGGCTTCCATCATTTGGCTACAAAAAATATAGATTTCAGCCAATTACAAAACAGAATGAAGCAAAAAATAATGGTTTAAATATTTCTGATAATTCAATTGAAAATCAATTTTATAAGATAACATTTGATAAGACCACAAATAAAATTTTAAGCATTATTGATAAAAAATCTTCTCAAGAGTTAATTGATGAAAACAATCCGCTTGGCTTTAATCAACCTTTAATGGAAAAGTTTCAGGACAACCAAACTTTTTCTCAATTAAATTTTAAAATGAAAAAATTGAAATAAAAAATGAAAGTCCGGTTAAAGTTATTCTTTCAATAAAAAGAGATGATGAACTCTTTGAAGATACAAAATATATACTTTGGAATAATGTTGACAGAATTGATATTGAGCAAACTGTTAACACTGAGAAATTGAATCCAACTGATAAGCTTGAAGAATACGCAGTTGCATTTCCATTTAAAATTAAAAATCAAGAAATAAAACCTGAAATAATCGGTGGATTTTTAGATCCCGAAAAAGATAAAATGCCGGGTACAAATAAAGACGGTTTTTCAATTAGAAGATCAGTTGCTTTGTATAACAATTCACAATCAGTAAGCTGGACTTCATTGGATGCAAGAGTAATTCGTTTAAGAGATTATAATAATAAAAAAGTATTAATATCGAGCCTTGTTAATAATTTCCCTAAAAATTGGAACCGATACGAAGAAAACGAAGGTAAAATTAATTTCAGGTATAGTTTTACAAACCAGAAAGAGAAATTTAATCCAACATTCACTTCACAATTTGGGTGGGATATTAATACCCCACCGATAATTAGAAGAAGCTGGTACAGAACAGAACCGACTAGTCAAAGCTATTTTAATATTGATAATCCTAATCTCAATTTGCTAACTATAATTCCATCTGAAAAAAAAGATTTCTTCTTACTGAGAATTCAAAATATGAATCCCTATGATAATGATTCAGGAAATATTTCATCGGAATTTATAAAAAATAGTTCTGCATCATCAGTGACATATTTAGGTGATGAAGAGAAAGAATTAAAAGTGAGTGGAGATTCCGTAAAAGTTGATTTACGGCCAAATGAAATTGCTACAATAAAAATTTCATTAAAAGAAAGTAAAACGGTAACGAAATAGTTTAAATGAAAAATAAACTTTTTAAGATAATAATAATTATGTGTACAATATTAGGTACTCAAGTATTGGAAGGTTGTTTATTTGATTATGTAAAGCAGCCAAAATCTGCACAGCCTGGTGAAATTATTAATATAGAACTTTCAATAACAAGCACTATAGTCCCCGAAACCAATGTTCATAAAGGTTTGGTTGGAATATTAGCTCCGGAAGATTGGAGCTTCATTTCTGCAGATTACACCTCAAGCTTAGGTAACGGCACTTTTAGTGAATCTTTAGCTTGGCAGGATTCAGTTGAAAAATATTTTCCAAATGCAAACTACGGAAGCAATATGAAGTGGTTTGTTTTTTTATCTGATACGGGGTATACATATAATGATCCTACTTCATTTATCGTTCATCTAAAAATGCAAGTCGGGCAAACGGAAGGCTGTTTTAATCTTGGCTACATAACAACAAAAGCAACGTCAGGTTTATTATCATCCGGAAATCCTCAATGGGCACCAGTTTCATTTCCTCATCCGATTGGTATTCCAGATTCCAATTTGTGTACTTCGGTTTTTGAGACAAGGCCGGCTCCGGAATGGAATGAAATTCTTGATAGAAAAAGCGGTTGGACAGGCTCAGACGGAATTTATTCTATTCCATTAAATGAATCTGAACAGCCTTCAACTAATGCTATCGATAAACATTTAATTTTATTCAGTGATACATTTATTGGAGATGTAGATAATAATAACCATAGAGTGAATGCGAAGTTGATTAACAATACTTTAGCATTTATTCCTAACTCAATTCCGAATAAGGACAGCATAAAATTTTTCTGGCCCAATGATACTTTAGGAAATCCGCAAGCAGTTTTTGTACCTCAAACTCCGAATGCACACTCAGGTGATTGGTATTGGCAAATGGATGGAATCTCAATTGATGATACAATTTATGTTTTTGCTATCAGATTAAATGCAAACGGCAGTGGAGCTTTTGGATTTGAAATTAATGGTGCAGTATTATTAAAGTTTACATATGATGAGCAAAATTTTGTTTCAAATGTAGAGCAATTCGATACACCGCTTTATTATAAAAATGCAGCCGGAGATACTACAGTTTTACTTGGCCAGGCTATTATGCCGATGACTACTATATCCGGTAATCCTTCCCCTGATGGATTTATTTATATCTATGGCCCAAAAACAACTGGCTCAGGGAAAGAACTTGTTGCTGCTAGATTTTTACCTACACGACATTGAGCATTTTGATAAATGGAAATATTGGGATGGAAATGGATGGGGAGATAGTATTAAAAATTGTGCATCAATAACTTCCGGTATATCACAAGAATTTAGCGTAACACCATTGAGTAAAGACAAATTTATACTTGTTGTACAATCTGGAAATACTGTAGCAGTAAAGTTAGGTGAAAGCCCAGTAGGTCCATTTGGCATATTTCATACCGTGTATAATTGTCCAGAAGTATTACAAGATCCAAACATTTTTGTTTACAATGCTAAAGCGCATCCGAGTCTATCAACAAAAGATGAATTATTAATAAGTTATAATGTTAACTCATTTGATTTTGCTTCGTTAATAAATGATGCCGATATCTATCGTCCTCGTTTTATTTATTTAAAAATTAATGATACAACTACAACAAAAGTGCTTGAAATGGAAAATGTTGTAGATGGTTTTAAATTGCAACAGAATTATCCAAACCCGTTTAATCCATCTACTACAATTAATTTTCAGCTTAAAGCAAAATTCAAATGTATCGTTACATTGTATATGATATTTTAGGAAATAAAATAACAGAGATAGTTAAGGATAAATTAAACACCGGATATTACTCATATACATTTGATGTGAATAATCTACAGGGAAAAGCACTTGCAAGCGGAATTTATTTTTACACACTTCAAGCAGACAATTTTATAATGACAAAAAAAATGGTTTATTTAAAATAATAATTAAGAACAATAAAAATTTGAGAGTAGAATTATAGGCATTCAGAAAGGAGGTTAAATATTTGCCTTCATAAGTTTTCTATTTCAGAGTTAGTTCCTATCAATTAATATAAAACATAGGAGAACGAAATGAAAAGTCAAAGTACTATCAGGTTAGCTTTTGCAGCAGCTTTATAACTGCTGCAGTTATTGCCGGCTGTTTTGTAATTACTCTTGTTAGCCAGCCTTCAACTGCCTTAGGAGGAGAACAAATTACCTCTGCTGTAACTGTTTCAGTGGAAGGACATCCGATGCAACTCCACATTATGGCATTGCAGGATTTTTAGTTCCTAATGATTGGACAATTGACACCGTTTATTTCACGGGAGGTTATTCCGATTACATGTACTTATTTAGATCCGGATAGTTCAGATTCTGAACCAGGAGGAATGGAAGATTATTGGACTGATACTTTGGAAACGCGTTATCCAAGCGGACCGGGTATGAAGTGGGTTGTTTATCAATCTTCTCAATCTCATTTAACAATTGTTGATACTTTAGATGTCATGATTACAATTAATAATGACCACTTCTGCTAGTTCAAGGTAATTTTAATTTGGGTTATTTTGTATCTGATGCTGCTCTTGATTTTTCGGATCCGACTTGGTACGATGTAAGTTTAAACAATTCCATAAATATATCTGGAGTAGTTCCGGTTGAGTTAACTTCATTCAATGCAGCTAATTATAAAAAATGGAATATCATTAAAATGGGAAACTGCAACTGAAACAAATAATCAGCGGATTTGAAATTGAGAAGAAGTTTGGATAACAAAAATTTATGAAAATTGGATTTGTGCAGGGACGAGGAACATCTACTGAAAAAAATGCTTATAATTATGTAGACAAAAATGTTAATACTAACAAATATTACTACCGTTTAAAACAAATTGATCTTGATGGTTCCTTTACTTATTCAAAAACAGTTGAAGTTGAATTATCCATTCAATAAGTAATTTCAGTCTTTCTCAGAATTATCCGAATCCATTTAACCCAACCACTTCAATTCAATTTGTCTATTCCTGTTGAATCACAGGTTACTGTAAAATTATTTAATGCTGTTGGACAGGAGGTTTCTGTTTTGGCTAATAGATCAATTTGCAATAGGAAGTCATTCATTGAAAATAGATGCAAGTAACTTTTCCAGTGGTACATATATTTACACAATTTCTGCTAAAGGAATTGATGGAAGTGAATTTGTGCAATCAAGGAAAATGGTATTGATGAAATAACAAACTTACACTGGGATGGCATTTTAAAAGATGTCATCCCAATATTTGAACAATAATAAATATAGAATATTTAAAATGGAGAAAGAGATTATGACTTCTCTTAATAAAAAATTAGTATGGTTTTTTATAGGTTTGCTTCCATTAATTTCATGGAGCTGCTTTATAGATGATGTTCAGCAAACGACAACAGTAGATGCTGGAGGAACTTTTACAGCGACTGTTACTGTCACCGATGTCAATGCTGAACATAATAATGCACATAAAGGTGTGCTGGCAATACTCGTTCCGGAAGATTGGACGTTTTGTTAGCGGCACTTATGATACCCCTATGGGAACTGGAGATATGGTGCTTGATACTTCTGCACATCCGTTATGGGGTGATGTAGATACTGTAATTCCAGGGCCTGCTGGAATGAAATGGATAAATTTACTTTCGGACAATGGGTATTTTCATGATGCAAATCTTGTGTATGAAGCAACTATAAATTTACAAGTTGGACAAAAGACTGGTGATTTCGCTATTGGTTATTTAGTAACCGTAAATACTGTCAATATTCTTCAATTTTTAAATGATTTAGATGAAGATCAAACTTTAGCGGGTGCAGATACTTCAATGAATCATATGGTGACTGTAACCCCGCAACTGGAGTTGAGGAAACAAAGTTAAACGAAATTCCTTCCGAATACAAATTATCTCAAAATTTTCCAAATCCTTTTAATCCTTCAACAACAATTAATTATTCTTTATTAAGTGAAGGTAATGTAAACATATCTGTTTATAACTCACTTGGGAAAGAGGTTGAAGATTTTAGTAGATGGTTATAAAGGTGCAGGAAATTATTCTGTAAATTTTACTAATACTAATTTTCAAGTGGAATTTATTACTATAAAATTGTAACGCAAGATTTTACTCAAACTAAAAAAATGATTCTTTTAAAATAAAATAACATTCAAGAGTTTGCTTCCCCTTTGTTTAAGGATTTAATTGAAGCAACATCAATCTTATAGAAGAAGAGTTAATTTGTTAAAAATAAAAGATGTTCGTGATTTAGGAATTCAGTTTAATGACAACTCCCATAAAATGATTGGTCAGGATGGTGCTTATTCAATTCCATTGAGGAAATGAAATATTATGGTTTTTCGGAGATACTTTAATCGGAAGCAGAAAAAAAGGCGAAAGTATTTGGTATCCGGATGGAAAACCTGTCGGCCCAAAAGATATGTCTGGCATAGGAACAATTAAACAAATGTTGAATAACACTGCTCTTCTACTAATGAATAGAAATTGCAAAAATGGCTTTAAGGATTTCAAATATATAACCGATGGTTCAGGAAATATAAAACCTTTAATACCACTTTTAAATAATGAACATCCTGATAAGATCAGAGTTTGGTGTTTGCATGGAGTATTATTTAAATGAAAAAGTTTATTTGTTTTTTATAAAAGTTCGAATGATAGAAGAAGGAATTTTCCCGGTCAATTTTGAAATTATTGGTTCAGGATTAGCTGTTGGTAATGATAAAGACTGGAATTTTGATCGGAAAATTTATAATAAATCTGATATAATTTGGAAAAAAGAAGATCCTAAATTTGCTTCAGCAGTATTAAAAGATGAAATAAATAATTTACTTTACCTTTATGGAGTTATTCAAAATAAAGAAGTTGTTCAACAATGTTATTTGGCGAGAGTTAAAGATAATGAGATTGAAAATATTGAGAAGTATCAATATCTACTCATCACATTTACTGAATGGGATAAAGATGTTAAAAAAGCAGTTCCAATTTTTAATGGAATGCCAAATGAACTTTCGGTTTCTTATAATGATTATTTAAATAAATATCTTGGCTGTACACTCACTTGATTTATCCGGCAAAATTGTTGGACGAACATCTCCAACACCTTGGGGCCCGTGGAGTGAACCAACAACTCTTTATGAAATTAAAGTCAAACGGGAATTAAAATTACCATATCCAATTTTAATTTATGCCGGGAAAGAACATCCATCTTTATCTTTTAAGAACGGTAAAATTATTTATATAACTTATGTCGAATTTGAAGAATACTATCCTCATTTAATTGAAGTGGAATTGGAATAAATAATTTTATAATTAAGGAGCTTTAATGATTCCAACTGTTGATGATCTTAAGAGTGATATTTTAAAACATAAATCAGGTGATATTTTTAATCCGCCCGGACTTACAAATTTCTGGGGCTGCGTTCAGTCTGATATTGATATTACCGGTATTCGAAGTTTAAATTTTCCTCCTTTCGGCTGTTCGGATATTATAACCGGAGGACTTTTTATTGATGATAGATATTTCCCCTCCACCGGAAGATAAATAAATTTCAATGGTATGCCGATAGAATTGTCCGCAGTACGCGAATATAAAGGAATAAATTATAAATCAATAACAGTAATTCCCACTGCAAAACAAAATGCAGTTTTAGTAAAATTAGATTATTGAAAATAGAAGCGGAAGGAAAAAGAAATTGAATTCAGTTTTGGTTTTATAGGAAGTGTTACTAAAGCTGTACGAACACTGGAATGATGCATTTCCGCCATGTGAAAGAGATAACAAAATTGAAATTGATAATAAAAGAAAAGCGTTGCTTTTTAAAGCTCAGCATAGTGAATGCATTCCAAATGCAGGGAATGTTTTCCTCTTGGCAGATGAAATAAATATTAACGGCGTAAAATAAAAAATAAAATTAAACGCTGGTGAAGTGAAAAATATTTATTATGTAAATGGTGTGGATGATTCAATTTAAAATCTTCAGAAAAGAATATGATGAAATATTCAAATAATGCCGAAGAAATTATTACTGAAGTACAATAAAGAATGGAATGAAGAAATAAAATCAGCATTTCACGCCGGGCAATTCTCGCTATTCTGGTTTATGCCTACACTTGAAACAACGGATAAAGAAATTGCAAAACTTTATAACATGGGGATTTTAGGATTAATATATTTTAAACGCGATAGTCCTTATTCAGTCATAGGAAGAACTTACGATACTTTGATGCCGCGCTATTGGCAGTCAGTCACTTTCATTTGGGATTATGCTTTAAGTTCTTTTGCGCATGCATTTGCTCGATCCAAAAGTGATGCAGAAATATTTAGAGCATTGGATGCTGATGGATATTCACAAACATTTCGGAACTGAATATTTAACAGGCGGACCAGTCGGCCCATGGTATTCCGTTAATGATTTTGCAATGATGACTATTGCAAAAAATTATTTAAGATTTTCCGGGAATTTTGATTGGCTTAATAAATAATTAAAATAAAAAATGAAGCTCAAAAAAAAGTTAAAGATTATTTACTGAAATATTCTACCAACTGGAAACAATTTAAAACAAAAAGCGGCTTAGCTGATTATGGCGGAATAAATAATCTGCTTGAATGTGTAAGTACATATATTCATGAAGTTGCAAGTCTTAAATGCCGGCTAATGTTTTTAATATGCGAACCGGATCAGAAATAGCTTCAATAATTGGCGATGAACAAAGAAAGTGAAAAGTTATTTAAAGAAGCTAAGGAATTAATTCCGGAAATACAAAAACTTTATGTTGATGGAAAAGGATATTGGAACACTCGATTTCCAAATAATGAATTAGTTGAAGTAAGGCACTGCTATGATTTTATAACAATTTTAAATAAAATTTCAGATGATTTGACCGAAAAACAAAAAATCAGAAATGACTGAATTTTTTATAAATGAATTACAGACACCGACCTGGATGCATGCACTTTCTCCGGGGGATGATAATGTAATGTTCAGTGTACGCCCCGATCATCAATGGAACGGATCTTATCCCGCTTGGCCGGCTCAAGCAGCTACCGGATTATATAAAATCGGCGAAGTTGATATTGCATTTAAATGGTTAAAAGGAATTCCAAAAAGTGCTAACCAAGGCCCGTTAGGTCAAGCGCATTTTGTTGAAACTGCAATAGACATGGAATCTGGAGGTGCAAGAAAAGGAACTCCCGAAGGCCCATATATTAATGATTGGACTGTTTCTTCAACCGGAAGCTGGACAAATATAATTATTGAATCCATATTCGGTGTTGATGCTAAATTTGATGGAATTTACGCAGAGTCCTGCAATTTGGTAAATTCGATCCAAAAGCAGAACTAAAAAATATTTCATATCAAGGCAAATTATATCATGCAAATAAAAAAGGACTTGTGGCAGCAAAGTAAGTTAAATCTAAAAAAATAAATTTTAATATTTTGAAAAAATTATTTGCACTAATAATATATTTAATAATATCAAGTAGCTGTTCAATATTTTCACTGCAAATGGAAAAACAAAATCACATATTTAAAAATTCTTTTCAAAAATTTTAAATGAATTATCATCTAAAGAAAATGTAGATGAAAAAAAAGAATTAATTGATTCATTATTGCAATATGTAAAAGATACCGGTTATCCTTTGCGTGAGAATGATAAAACCGATGTCTTGTTTTACTTTGGTGATTCTGCAAAAGTTGAAGTGATAGGAGACATGACAAACTGGGAATATGGAATTCCAATGGTAAAAATAAAAGATACGAACCTTTTTTATTTAAAAGTAAGTTATGAATCAACCGCACGGTTGGAATATTGGATGAGATTTAACGAAAAAGATTTCCCCTTTACTGATCCTTTAAATCCATATAAATCATTAAACGGGTTCGGAGAAATTTCAGAACTTGCTATGCCGAGGTATGAGCGGCATCATTATTTTAATGAGTTTATATATGGTAAAAAAGGAAGTTATGATTCGTTAAAGGAACTCGAAATCCCTTCAAACATACTTTCTTATTCTCACACTATCCATATTTACACTCCACCAAATTATGGTACTTCAAAAAAATATCCAACAGTTTATTTTCAAGATGGAAGAGATTACATTGAATTTGCAATGGCTAAACATACATTGGATGAATTAATAAACTCAAAAATAATACAACCTGTTATTGCTGTATTTGTAACGCCGCCTAATCTTCATCAGCCAAAAGTACCGAATAGAATGACGGAGTATGGATTGAATGATGACTATATGAATTTCTTTGTGGATGAACTTGTCCCTTTTATTGATTCAAAATTTTCAACTTATATAGATGCTGAACATAGATTAGTTATTGGCGATTCTTTTGGTGGATTAATTTCGGCTTATATCGCGTTTTGTCATCCGGAAATTATTAAAATGGCTTACAGTCAATCTGGATACCATTCATTTGAAAAAGATAAACAAATTAATTTGTTTGAAGATTCAGAAAAGAAATCAATTAAACTATATGTAGATGTTGGTACTTATGAAAGAAAAGTTGGGGCATCATTTTTACCTGCTGATGAAACTGATTTCCTCGAAGGAAATAGAAGATTTAAAAAAGTATTAGAGGACAAAAACTATAATTTTATTTATAAGGAATATTATGAAGGGCATACCTGGGGAAATTGGCGAAGACATTTAATTGATGCACTAATTTATTTTTTAGGTACTAAAGATGGGAATGAATGATGAGATTTGGAATGGACTTTGGCGGAACAAATATTAAAGCAGGAATTTTTTCTGAAGAAGGCAAAACTTTATTATTCGATGAACAGAAACTAACAAATTTTTCCAGTGAAGGTGATTTATTAACAAACTTAATAAATTATTCAAAAAGAATAAGCGAAGGATTTTCTTTATCGCAAGGCGGAATAGCAATAAAAGGTTTAATAAATACTTCAACCGGTATTTTAGAAGATGATATTGGTGCAGGATCTTTATTGTCAGGTATAAATCTTAAGAAAGCATTTGGTGATGCATTGTTAATTCCTTTCAGAGTTGAAAATGACGCACGCGCTTACGCCTGGGGCGAATATAAATTTGGTGCCGGCCGTGGAAGTTCTGCAATGGTTTGTATGACATTAGGAACTGGTTTAGGCTGTTCGTTGGTTGTTCATGAAAAACCTTATCAAGGTTCTGATGCTTTAGGCGGGCTCCTTGGCGGTCATATTAGTATTGATAAAAATGGGCCTGAATGTCCTTGTGGAAATAAAGGCTGCCTGGAACTATATTGTTCCGCAACTGCATTTACTGAAGCTATTAGAAATGTATTTAATGAATTTAATACTTCAGAAAATGTTTTAAAGGATTATTTTTGTGCATTGCAAAATAACGAATTAAAATATTCAAGTGTTTTATATTCATTCCAGGAAAATTTAGCGATTGGAATTGTAAATGTAATTCATGCCTATGGGCCTGATGTAGTTGTTCTTGGAGGAGGAGTAATGAATAGCGCGGAGATTATTCTGCCAAGACTGATTGAACTTGTACATAAACGTGCCTGGACATTTCCAAGAAAGAAAGTTAAAATTAAATCTTTTGAATTGGGAAATAAAGCTGCGGCAATCGGTGTCGCTTTTCTATAAGCATAAGAGAAAGTCTATCATAAATTAATTGGATTTATAATGCATAATCATGATGAAAAAATTATTCAAGATCCATTTATTGCCATGATTCCGGAGAGGATGACTTCCTTTCCTACGAGGGCCTTTCGATGCACTCCCGGCATTTGAATTAAGTAAAGGAGAGATCTTTGAATCTTATGAATCGCTTGCAAACGTAATTAAAAATTCCATTCTAAGTGGATTAAGAGTATTAGTCATTGATGGTTATCAAGGAGTTGATTGGGGACATCTTAAAGAGAAATTAAATTTTAGTTTAATGAAACTTGATATAAATCCAAATTGGATGAATGTGGGTAATTGTTATACCTCATCAAATGAAATTAAAAAAAGGATCGAATATTTTTTAGGGGGAGATGATCCAATCTTCGGTAAACATTATCCTTTTGGCCCGGAACTTTTTTTTGATGCAAAAAAAATTTCCGAATTTAGAATTAATTCTTCAATTGCTCGCGGCGATAAAATCGGGCAATTTAAAATTGTTTACGGTATGCGGTTCTTCGTTGATTGAACTGTGGGATCAATTATGGTATATCGATATTCCTAAAGATTTAATCCAAGAATTAGCTCGTAAAGGCTATTGCAAAAAATATTGGCGAAGAAGAACAAAATTCTTTTGGTGATTTTTATAAGCGATCATATTTTATTGATTGGCCTGCATTAAATAGGCTAAAGAAACAGTTATTACCCGACCTTGATTTATTAATTGATATACAAGATAATTTACAACCATCATTTATCTCAGGAGATAATTTCAGAAATGCTCTTAAAGAATTAGCTGAATCTCCATTTCGTTTGCGTCCATGGTTTTATCCTGGCCCTTGGGGAGGAAAATTTATGCAAGGACATATGGGACTTGATCCAAGCCAGCCGAATTTTGCCTGGTCGTTTGAAATGATCGTGCCGGAGAATGGAATAATTTTAGAAAAAGAAAAAAAGCGATTGGAGTTTTCATTTGATTTTTTGATGTACCAGGAAAATAAAAAAGTTCTGGGGAAAAAGCTGGCAAAGCAATTTAAATATGAGTGGCCTATACGTTTAGATTATTTGGATACTATTGACGGCGGAAATCTTTCAACCCAAGTTCATCCGCGCCCAAATTACATTCGTGAAATGTTTGGCGAAACTTATACGCAGGATGAGACATATTATATCGTCGCATCAAAACCCGATGCACATGTTTATTTGGGATTAACAAAAAATTGTAATCCGAATGAATTTAAAAAGCATTGAAAAAATCAATGGAAAAGGAATTGAAGTTGACATTGATAAATTTGTAAATAAAGAACCGAGTAAAGTCCACGATTTATTTTTCATACCTAATGGGACTGTTCATTGCAGCGGGGAGGGGAATCTTGTTCTTGAAATAAGTGCAACTCCATATATTTTCACTTTTAAAATTTATGATTATCTGCGTCGAGATCTTGAAGGGAAACTGCGTCCAATTAATATTGAACGAGCATTTCAAAACATTCGATTTGAGAGAAGAGAAAAATTTGTTAAAGAAAATCTGATTGCTAAGCCGAAATTAATTAAAGAGGGAAGTGGTTGGAAAGAATTTGTATTATATGACAAACCATATACTTTTTATAATATTCATAGAATAGAATTTGAAAATGAATTTGAAATGACAACAAATGATACAGCATTTGCAACAAATTTAGTTGAAGGAGAGCAAGTTGAAATAGTTTCTGAAAATGGCAGAAGCATTAAATTATCATACTTAGAATCTATGCTAATTCCTGCTGCCTCGGGAAAATTAAAAATTATTAATAAAGGAAACAGAACTTGTAAAATGGTTATGGTATTACATTCGGCCAACAATTGGAATAAGTGAACCGATGAATAATCCAACCTTATAATTTTGTCCGTCATGAAAAAAACTTCACCAATTGAAGTAACCAGCCTTAAATGCGAATACAAAACAAATCCATTAGGTATAGATGAAGTCCATCCGCGTTTAAGTTGGATACTTATCTCGAAGCATAAAGAGGAAAGAGGGCAAAAACAAATCGCATATCAAATATTAGTGTCATCATCTCAAAATAAATTGAAAAATAGTATTGGTGATTTATGGAATACAGGAAAAATCCATTCTGATCAAACTTCACAAATAGAATATGCTGGAAAAGAATTATCCTCAAGAGTTGAGTGCTGGTGGAAAATAAGAATTTGGGATCAAAATAATGCGCAATCTAAATGGAGTAATACTGCTTTTTGGAAAATGGGCTTATTGAAAAAATCGGATTGGAAAGCTAATTGGATTGGATATGATAACTGGATTAATGAAAAACAAAATGAAAGTAAAATAGCATTTGAAAAAAATGTCGATAAATGGATTTGGTACAATGGAAAGGAACATAAAGGTAATTTTTATTTTAGGAAAAATTTTGAAATTAAAAATATAAAAGAGATCGAATCAGCTAATATATTAATTACGGCTGACGAAAAATTTGTCTTATTTTTCAACGAAAAAGAAATTGCAAGAAGTGATGATAAAATATTTTCATGGACGCGGCCGAAACTTATTGATATAAAATCTTATTTAATTGAGGGGAAAAATTTAATTGCTGTTGAAGGAATAAATTCATATTTGGACAAACCCGGTTTATCTGCCAAACTATTTTTAAATTTTAAAAATCAAAGAACTAAAATCATCCGATCAGATTCTTCATGGAAATCTTCAAACAATTTCTATAGTGATTGGCATAAAATGAATTTCAAAAATTCTAAATTAAAGCTTGCAAAAGAAATTGTGAAAATGGGTGCGAAGCCCTGGCGCATTCCAGAAAAAGATTTGATCCTTCCTCCACCTGTATATCTTCGAAAAACTTTTAAAACAAAAAGCCATATTAAAAAGGCTTATGTTTTTATTTCAGCAATGGGTTTATACAATCTATCGATTAATGGGAAACAGATTACAAACGATAGGCTTACCCCTGGATGGACTAACTTCACTAAGAGAATAAACTATTATACTTATGATGTTACAAAATTCATTGTAAGTAATTCTAATAATACTCTTGGAATTATATTAGCAGACGGATGGTATTCCGGCTATCTTGGTTGGGAAAGGAAGCGTTCATATTATGGCAAGAATCCCAAGGCAATTCTTCAACTCGAAATTGAATATGTTAACGGGGGGAAGGATATTATAGCTACTGATAAAAGTTGGAAAGCATCTTACGGACCAATTCAAGAGGCTGATATTTTAATGGGCGAAAGTTATGATGCAAGAAAAGAAAAATTGATTGATGGATGGGATACTTTTTTATTCAATGATAACAGTTGGGGAAAGGTTAAAATCTATAATAAAATTAGAACTAAACTTAATTCTCATCCCGGAAATCCAATTAGAATTGTAAAAGAAATTATTCCTATTAATATAACCTCACCTTCAAAAGGAATTCATATCTTTGACTTTGGGCAAAATTTTGCAGGTTCTGTTAGAATTAAAGTTAGTGGAATCAAAAGCAAAACAATTGTTTTTAGATTCGGTGAAGTGTTAAATAAAAATGGCTCTTTGTATACTGAAAATCTAAGAATGGCTCGTGCTACCGATACTTACAAAACAAAAGGTATTGAAGAAGAAATTTGGGAACCATTATGTACTTATCATGGTTTTCGATATGTTGAAATTACTGGGTACAATGAAGAGCCCACTAAAAAAACGATCACAGGACTTGTTCTAAGTTCCAGTATGCCTCATTCAGGAAGTTTCACCTGTTCTAATAAATTATTAAATAAAATTTATATGAATATTGTTTGGAGTCAACTTTCCAATTTTATGGATATTCCAACTGACTGTCCGCAAAGGGATGAAAGATTAGGTTGGACTGCGGACGCAATTGATTTTATAAAAACTGCTGCTTTTAATTTTAACATTTCAGCATTCTATACTAAATGGCTTCAGGATTTGAATGATGCACAGGAAAAAAATGGAGCTTATCCGGCAATTGCTCCCAAACCCGATATAAATGTTGGACCACTTTATTCCGGTGCGCCGGGATTTGCCGATGCTGGAATAATTTCTCCTTACATTCTCTATAAATATTATAATGATAAAAATATTCTTAGAAAATACTACTCAAACATGCAGCATTACATTGATTACTTAATTAGAAATAGCGAAAATTATATTCGTCCAAATTACGGTTATGGCGATTGGCTTTCAATTAATGCAGAAACTTCAAATGAATTAATTGGAACGGCTTTTTTTGCTTATGTTGTAAAATTAATTTCAGAGATCTCAAAAGCAATTGGAGAAATAAAACTTAGTTGGGAATATGATCTATTATTTTCAAAAATTAAAAAAGCCTTTAATAAAAAATTTGTTTTGAAAGATGGACAATTAAAGGATCGAACGCAATCTGCATATTTGCTTGCAATAAGCTTTAATCTTTTGACAAAAGAAAAAACAAAAAAAGCTTTTAAATTTTTAATTGAGGATATCAAAGGAAGAGATTGGCATCTTTCAACTGGATTTATTGGGCTTCAATTTCTTCTTCCCACACTTTCAAAATTTAACAGAGATGATATTGCTTATAAATTATTATTGGATGAAAGATATCCCTCATGGGGATTTATGATTAAAAATGGCGCAACGACAATGTGGGAGAGGTGGAACAGCTACACGCCGGATAATGGAATTTTCGATCCATTGATGAATTCTTTTAATCATACTTCACTTGGAGTTATTGGAGAATGGATCTACACAAATATCGGCGGAATAAATATTTCTAAAATAGGATTCAAAGAAATAATTATTAAACCTAAAATAGGCGTAGGATTATCATTTGCAAATACTTCATACAATTCCATTAATGGTAAAATTGTCTCGAACTGGAGAATAAATAAAAATAAAATTATTTATGAGATTGAAATTCCAATAAATACAAATGCGAATGTATATTTACAAGCCGCTTCAAAAAAATATATATTAGAAAATGGAATTCCAATTAAAGAGAATAAAAATATAAGAATACATAAAAGACAAGATGGGTTTTATTGTGTAAAAGTATCTTCAGGTAAATATTTATTCACTACAAGTTATATTAAGTTATAGTTACAAATTTCGATTAGATGAAATATTAAATGTTATAGTACTATTAAAAATTCAATGCAAATTTAAGTCTATAGATATTGTCGAGTAAAAATATGAAACAAAAAAAGTACGTTATCTTTTTCACAATTGTAGCAGCACTTGGTGGATTTCTTTTTGGCTTTGATACGGCAGTTATCTCTGGAACTACAGAATGGCTGCAAAGAATATATAACCTATCAAGCTTTTGGCTAGGGTTTACGGTTGCAAGTGCTTTAATCGGTACAATGGTAGGTTCATTAGCGGTAGGAAAACCATCTGATAAGTATGGCAGAAAACTTATATTAATTGTTTTGGCAGTACTTTATTTTATATCAGCAGTTGGAAGTGCTTTTGCATGGGATTGGTATTCATTTTTATTTTTTAGATTCATTGGCGGCTTAGGTGTTGGAGGTGCGTCGGTTGTTTCTCCAATGTATATAGCGGAAATATCTCCTGCCAAATATAGAGGCCGTCTCGTGGCAGTAACTCAATTCAATATTGTGCTTGGAATATTAATAGCATTCTTTTCTAATTACATTATATCGGGATTAAATTTAGGTGAAGTTGAATGGAGATGGATGTTTGGAGTTGAAGCAATTCCGGCATTAGCCTTTTTCTTTCTATTGTTTCTCAATCCAGATAGTCCAAGATGGCTTATTGCTGTTGGGCGAATTGATGAGGCAAAACAAGTTTTGCAAAAATGCGGAACGGATAGCGGGAATATTGACCTGGAAATTGATGAAATAAAAAAATCATTAGATATAGAACATCATAAATTAAAAGAACCTTTTTATTCAAAAAAATATATTAAACCAATTCTTCTTGCAGTTTTAATTGCTGCTTTTAATCAACTGTCCGGTATAAATGCTTTGATGTATTATGCTCCGTATATTTTTAAATTGGCAGGCGCAGGAGAAAAATCAGCATTATTGCAAACAGTTGCAATCGGAGGAACAAATTTAATTTTTACTATGCTTGCTCTTATAATAATAGATAATTTCGGAAGAAAAAAATTTAATGCTTGTCGGTTCAATTGGTTATATTATTAGTTTGACGTCTACTGCTTTAGCATTTTATAAATATGGAACCAACTTTACTGATACAGGAAGCATCGTAGTTTTAATTAGTTTAATTGTTTTTATTGCTTCGCATGCTTTTGGGCAAGGTGCAGTTATTTGGGTATTTATAAGTGAAATATTTCCAAATAGAATCAGAGCTCGTGGACAAGCCTTGGGTAGCTTTACACTTTGGTTTATGGCGGCACTAATATCATGGACATTCCCAATGTTTACGGAATTATCAAGCAGTTTTACCTTTGCATTTTATGCTGTGTGTATGGTTGGACAGCTAATTTGGGTATTGTATGCCATGCCAGAGACAAAGGGCATCTCACTTGAAAAAATACAGAAAGAACTTGGGATCGAATAATAAGAATCCCTACTTTAATTTTAATGCTATGAATGCTCTGTAAAATCTTGGACTTTTCTTTATAATTAATGAAAATTAAAATGAGAATTAAACTAACTGTATTCTATTCGTACTTTTTAAAGTTTTGATGTTCGCAACTTTTAAATTATTCCCAAGCCTCTATTGATAGAGCTGTTTCTAGGAATGGAGGATGAATTATAGATTCGACAAAAAAAAGCATTGCTTTAACTAATGGGCAAACATTTGTGGGCACTTCATCCAACCGTAGAAATGAATAATATTATAGCTTCTAATATTCAAATCAAACTTTAGTTGTCGTAAATGATAGAAATGAAATTCCAATTTTTTTTCAATTATATCAAGATTATACTAATCCTTTTAATCCATGTACAACAATACGATATTCGATTCCTTACAAAATAAATTCTTCAGGAGAAGTTTTAGTTACATTAAAAATTTATGATTTACATGGAAGGGAATTTAAAACATTTGTAAATGAACAAAAGTCACCTAGACATTATGAAATAAAATTTGATGTCTCATACGGTGGATGCCAAATCAAAAATGGAATTTACCTATATAGAATTAAAGATTATAATTATGTCGAAATAAATAAGATGATTCTGGTCAAATAAAATTAATATCTGTGAAGGTTATTAAAAACGATCCTCACATTTCACAACCAAGGGGAAGTGAACTTATTACTTCTAAATAAAATTTTCTCATCTTTATTTTAAGATTTATATATTTAATAAAACAATATTTTATAAGTGGATGAAACTTAAATATTTTGTTGTAATTATTTCTGCACTTGGGTTATTTGGCTGTGCCAGTACTACACGTTATGCGACTAAAAATGAAACCTCTTCCAATTCGGCGATAGGAAAATCTAAATATGTCGATGCGGATATTATTCAAACTGAATATACAGTTGCATCTTACTATGCGGATAAATTTAATGGCAAAAAAACTGCAAATGGAGAAACTTATAATATGTATGGAATCAGTGCTGCTCATATAAGCTATCCATTTGGAACTATAGTTAAAGTTACAAATTTGTCAAATGGCAAATCAGTGATATTAAAAATTAATGATCGCAAACCGGATACGAACGGAAGAGATATTGATCTTTCATACGGTGCTGCAGAAAAATTAGATATGCTTCAAAGCGGTATTGCAAAAGTTAGAATTGATGTTATGAAATGGGGTGAGAATTAATTGAAATAATAAAACTAAAGTTGCGAATGTAAATTTATAGTTTGTTAAATTTATATTTGAAGCGAAGCATTAGGAAATAAATTATTTTTATAAAATTCTATCCATCTTATTAATCTCAATTACGTTTCTTTTTCCTTTTTTTAATAAATCATAAACGAGAATAGCTGTAGCTGTGATAATAAGTAAATGAACTGAACCGCCCTCATCTAACTCTAAAAATGATACCTACCAGCCATAATAAAAACAGCGAAATAATAACAATCCATTTCATATTGGTAATCCCTATTTAATAATCGAAATAAAATTAGTATAATAATTAAACAAGCTTGGTGAACTATCTCACAAATTTTTATGTATATATCTTTGCCTGTGTTACAAATCGCAATTTCCAGCATCTCAAATTCATAATAGTAATATAGAATTGCAATTGATATTATTTGAATATAATTGAATTATTGGATCAGTAGGCTATTGTTAAATGAACTGATTTTTATATTTAAGAATGAATATATTAACCTTTGAAGAAATTAAATTCATTTAAACATGGTTACTTAATTTTAAGCAAAAGTGATTTTGCTCAAGTATAAAAGATTCTAAAATTTTTTATTATTATAGATGCCTTTTTATGAAATGATTTAATGAAAAAATTTCTTGAAATAAAAACCATTTCCGGTGCTTTAATTTTAGTCCTAATCGTAATTATCGGAATTGGGCTTGTAACTTATAGATCTATTACAGAAGTATTTACCGCTTCTGAATGGCGCCAAAATTCTTACCGTGTGCTGAATCATATCGAATCTATACTTACCCGTGTTGCTTTAGCAGAAGAAAACCAGAGAAGCTATTTGCTGACAAACCAGGACAGGTTTCTTAAACCAATCCAGGATGAAAAATTGCAAGTTGCAGATGAAATAAATATCCTGAAAGCATTATTTAAAAAAGAACCTGGGCAAGATAAGCAGGCTAGATTCACTTGAAAAGTTAATTATGTACAGGTTCGAAACCTTACAGCAAAGAATTACTCTCCAAAAAGATGAAGAACTGCAGGCCGAAATAGAGAATTTACGCAAAGGAATCTGGCAGCAGTATATGAATAATATAAGGCGGATTACAAATGACATGGAAACCACTGAATTTGAATCGCTTATTCAGAAAGACAAAGAAGTTTTGGAAATGGTGAAAAATGCTTCTATCACTATTTTAGTTGGGACACTAGTAAGTTGTTTAATTTTTTTAAGCGGATTTTATATACTAAACAATGAAATTAACGAACGGAAAAAAGTTGAAAAAGAAATTCGGTTGGCAAGTGATTTTTCTGAACGGCTTTTAAAGAGCAGTATTGATGGAATTTTAGCTTTTGATAAAAAAGCGATGATCAAAGTTTGGAATCCCGGTTTGGAATCAATGACCGGGATTAGAAGAGTTGATGCACTCGGCAAATCTGTTTTTGAAATTTTCCCGTTTTTACATGACATAGGGGAAGACAAAAGTATTGCAGAAGCATTGAGCGGACAATTCGCTATTTCTAAAGATAAGTGGTTTAGCTTGCCGGAGACCGGGAAAAAAGGTTATTTCGAAGCATACTATTCTCCAATTCAAAATGAGTATAATGAAGTTGTTGGCGGTTTAAGTATAATTAGAAATACAACCAGGCGTAAAGTAGCACTTGAAGCACTTCAAAGGTCAAAGGATTTACTTGAGAAGAGAGTTGAAGAACGAACGGCTGAGCTTTCTAAAGCAAACAAAAACTTAATGAATGAAATTGATGAAAGAAAAAAAGCTCAGGAAAGAATAAATGAATCACTTCAAGAAAAAGTTGTGCTCTTAAGAGAAATTCATCACCGGGTAAAAAATAATTTACAGGTTATATCAAGTTTGTTAAATCTTCAATCCGGTTATATTGAAGATCAAAAGTCTTTGGAAATTTTTAGGGAAAGTCAAAACCGGGTTCGCTCAATGGCATTGATTCATGAAAAGCTTTATCAATCAAAAGATTTAAACAGAGTTGAATTTTCAGAATATATTCAGTCACTATCAAAAGACTTATTTAGATCCTATAACCTTGATGCAAGTAAAATTAAATTAGTTAGTGATTTTGAAGGTGTAAAATTAGAAATAGATACAGCAATTTTATGCGGCTTAATTGTTAATGAATTAATTACAAATTGTTTTAAACATGCATTTCCCTGAAGGCAGAAAAGGTGAAGTAATAATAAGCATGAAAGAATTTAAGCAGCATCAATTTACATTAGTAGTTAAAGATAATGGAGTAGGATTTCCAGATAATTTGGATTATAAAAATACTGAATCTTTGGGCTTGCAGTTGGTTAATACATTAACCGATCAATTAGGGGGTACTCTTTCTTTATTGCGAAATGGTTATACCGAATTTCGAATAGATTTTTCTTCTTAATAATTAAACCATTCTATTTAGCTTTAGGTCCTGAAATATCTTCATCAATTTCAGCCCACCAATTATTTTTAATTACTTCAAATTTTATTTTTTGTTTACTGTCTAAGAATATTAGGCACACTGTTTTTAATTTTTTCTAATTCGGCTGGATTTTTATTATCATTTTTAGCAGATGATATAATCATTAATTATATTTTCAATACTTTTGGTTTGGCTGTCATTTAATAGAACTTTTTCTTTAAGTTTTTGAGACATGTCTTTTGCAATATTATTAGTTTGAGCCATGCAGTTAACAGTTCCGACAAGTACGAATAATACGATTAGGATGCAAATAATTTCTTTTTCTGAATATCTTCTCTCTTTCATTTTTTTTTGACTCCCTCACATTATTCAATTACCGGTTAATTAAAAAGTAATACGATATAATAGAAAAATCAATTTTATTTAAAGTGACAATAATGATGCCGTGAAGCAGGTCAATATATTTTGATTTAGCCGATAAAATAAGAATAACTTAAATAATTTTAGAAATTTATTGTTTTTGTTTATCTTTGTATTTCAAAATTTGAAAATGGTATTGAATTCATTAGAAAATTCAGCGAAAAATATACTTAGTTCTTACTATAAATATTTTAACCAGTAAAAATATCCACATTTCCGAACCAATTAGAAGAGAATATTGTTATGAAATTATTATTTCTGACAATTCTGAAAAAGCAAAACTTCTGGTTTACTTCGGAAAAAACGGTAATAAAACCGTTCTTCAAGGTAATAAAAACTCGCAGCTTTATTCCAGGTTAAATGATTTAATATTTGGAGAAAAATTATTTCAGCAAGAACCGAATGAGTTAAAAGAACCTGAAGCATATATAGGAACAGATGAATCTGGAAAAGGAGATTATTTCGGGCCACTAATAATTGCAGGAGTTTTTGTCGATAATAATACTAAAATTGATCTGAAAAAAATTGGAGTAAAAGACAGCAAGCTGTTAAGTGATCCTGCAATTAAACATTCTTGCAATAGAGATCAAAAAAATAGTCAAAAATAATTTTGACGTTATATTAATTTCTCCTGAAAAATATAATTTACTTTATGAAAAATTTGGAAACCTGAACAAGCTTTTAGCTTGGGGACATGCAAAAGTAATTGAGAATGTTCTTAAAGATAATAAGCGTGATGAAGCAATAAGCGATAAATTTGGAGATGAAAAATTTAATAAAAAGTTTTCTACAAGAAAAAGGGAAGAATGATAAAGCTTCATCAATTTACTAAAGCTGAAAGATATACTGCAGTAGCAGCAGCATCAATTTTAGCTAAGGAATAAATTAAATGAATGGTTTGAAATATCAAAAGAAAAAATTCGGATTCATTCTTCCCAAAGGTGCTTCATCAAAAGTGGAAGAAACTGCTGTCAAAATAAAACAAACAATATGACGATAGAGTATTAGGATCATTAGTTAAGCTACATTTTAAAACAACAAAAAAAATATTATAAACAAATTTGGATTTAATAGGTAAGATAAAATGGCTGCAATATCAAAAGTTAAAAGAATTGGAATATTAACAGGTGGAGGCGATTGCCCTGGTTTAAATGCTGTAATCAGAGGTGTTACAAAACCTGCTCAAGATTATGGTATGTCGGTTTATGGAATTATAGATGGCTTTGAAGGCTTTGTAGAAGGAAGAGCAAGAGAGCTAAAAAATACTGATGTTTCCGGTATTTTAGCGAGAGGCGGAACAATTCTCGGATCTTCAAATAAAGGTGATCCTTTCCATTGGCCCGTTTTGAAAGATGGAAAAATTGAAATTGTAAATAAAGCTGAAGCCGCGATAAAAAATTATGAAGCCTGGGGACTGGATGTTTTAATTGCAATTGGCGGCGATGGAACAATGCATATTTGTAATAAGCTTAGTGCAATGGGAATAAATGTTATTGGTGTTCCAAAGACAATTGATAATGATTTGGAAGCTACTGATTTAACATTCGGTCACGATTCTGCTGTGTTTGTTGTTTCAGAAGCTTTAGATAGACTTCACACAACAGCTTCATCGCATCATAGAGTAATAGTTGTTGAAGTAATGGGACGATATGCAGGCTGGATTGCTTTGAATGGCGGTTTGGCTGGAGGCGCTGATATAATATTAATTCCTGAAATTCCTTTTTCCTACGAAGCAATTTATGATAAGATACTTAAAAGAGAATTAATGGGTAAGAAGTTCAGCCTGGTTTGTGTAGCTGAAGGCGCCAAACCACTGGACGGTGAAATGGTTATGAAAGGGCATGATATCAAAAGACATGACCCGAATCAATTGGGTGGGATTGCAGAAGTTGTGGCTGCAAAGATTGAAGAAAACACTGGAAGAGAAACTCGTGTAACCGTACTTGGCCATTTACAAAGAGGTGGAAGCCCAACTCCTTTTGATAGAATTTTATCAACTAAATTTGGAGCTTTTGCTATTGATTTAGCTTCAAATAAAAAATTCGGAAGAATGGTTGCACTTAAAGGGAATGAGATTAAAAACGTTAAGATTGCTGATGCTATTTCTCATCAAAAATTAGTTAAGCCGGATACTCAAGCAGTGTTTACAGCAAAGTCTGTTGGTATTTCTTTTGGTGAAGGCAAAAAGCAATAATTGATGTTTTCTAGATTAAGTTAATATTGATTTTAGCGGCATCTTAAATATATATTTGACTTCCATTTTAAGTAGAATTTTTAGTGAAAATGGAGTTGCAAAGTTTATATGTTCTTTATAATATGTGGTCGTAGTTCAGTTACAAAGTGATGCCTGTGGCATTGGCTGGAATGCCTGCCCAAAATTGTATATAATAAAAATAATTTTGTTATAAGTTCTTAAAAATACGGGGTCGTAGTTCAGTTGGTTAGAACGCCTGCCTGTCACGCAGGAGGTCGCGAGTTCGAGTCTCGTCGGCCCCGCAAAAAAAGCCTTAAAACTTATTGTTTTAGGGCTTTTCTCATTTTGAAGCCTTCCGAAAATCCCGCTGATTATGTATGGAGTATGTATGGACTTTGTATGGAGTAAAACCTCTATACAGCACATTAAATTTGAATTGAAAAAATATTTATTTGTTTGTGAAATCATCTAACTTTAAAATTATTATTATCTATACATATTAGCAAATTTATTTAATACCATTCTCATCTGAAACTTCAAAAATTTTATTACAAATTTTACAAATGCTTTTACGATAGATTACAATATTATGAAGTGAATTAACTGAATGCTTCTCTTCTAAAATTTTTAAATGAAGTTTACAATTATGAGGAGGAATAATTTTATTCCAATCAATATTTATTTGAGTTGAATTATCCATTTTAACCCCTTATAATAAATTTAACTTTTGAAGCTGAGAAGAATACCGGCGAAAATGAGAGCAGCAACTGAAATATTATTTTTGTTGCCGTTTAAGATATTGCAGCAATTGTGCATGCAATAAAAAACAAACCTTGCTTTATAAGCAAAGTATGACAAACCATTAAAGCTTTTTTCCTTTTCATGTTTAACCTTTCATTTATTGATAGAACAGGACACAATGCCCCAAAAAAAACATTTTTTGCCCCTTAGAAAAAAATCATTGACTTACTGACAGAGCAAGGCGAAAAAGACCGCCGTTAGCGAAGCGATTGGTGGTATTTTTTGCCTTTGCAGGTAAGAAAACATGAAAACAAACGAGAAAGATTAGGAACGGTTAAGAAGATAAACCGCAAATTGAATAAGAGGGGCAAAAAACTTTTTCAACAAATGACTTTTGATTGTGTGGAACGACATCAAGCACGATAGTGCGCAAAAAAGTGGAACACAACAAAAGGCAGCTATTTATATTATTGCTTGAAATTGAATGATATGTTATTATCGCGACATGATTTATATAGATGATATAATTATTTTTATAAAACAGATAATAAATAGATTTAATAATTATGTTATATATAAAATTCCACTACACAGCAAAATTAAATGGAGCAAACTTAGCAGCTTTTGAAGATGCAGAATTACCGGATGAAAAAGGGCCGGAAGACAGATGAAGAACTTATGAATATGGAAAATCAATTAAAAAAGATTATTTATGAAAGACATAAAGGAACCCCATTTGAGAATTTAAAAATAGAATCTATAAAGTGGAAATTAAAATAAAAGTATTAAAAAGATTTAATTATTAATAAGAAATGAAATTATTGTTAGCGCCAGTGTAGTGAAAGTTTGTGCTGACTGTATCGCTTAAAACTGAGTTATAGATGTAATTTGCGCCAGTGGTTGAAGCTGCTGAATAGATTGAAATATTAGATGAAGTTCTTGAAAGCAAAGTTGAATTCCTTAATGAGATTGTTGAAGCAACTGCACCGGAATAAATATTTATTGCACCAGTATTAGCAGTAGTGGATTGCTGATACAAAGATGAGTTATCAATAATAACATTGCAAGCAGATTGAAGCGACAAATTAAAACCGCTTGACCAAGGAAATTTCTACTGAAGCAGCCAAGAAATGAAATTGTACCGCCATTACCTTGTGATTCAATTTGCTCAACATTTAAAGATAAAGCATAGCAATTGTTAAAAACTGAACCATAATTATTAAAGCCTTTAAATCTTATAATATTATTATCTCTGAAAAAAACATCATAAAAATTAAAGCTGGCAGATATAGAATCAATTATTAGATTAACATTTTTAACACCATTAAAAGTAACATCAGCTATGGGGCTTGATGTGTTCCAATTTTTAATTTGAGTTAATATACCATTGAAGCCAGTTGAATTATTAATGATAAAAGAAAAATATCGATTTGGGGCAGCATCATAAACAGCATCTTCTTTATACCAAATACCATAATCAGAAGCAGGCAAGCCAAGTTCAAGAGAAATATCACAATCATTTAATAAAAAATATGTAATTAGAGTTTTAGTAAGTGAAACATTAATATCTCCAGGAGAATAGAACATAATAGCATTATTAACAGCATTACAATTGATTTTAACTTTGTCATTATAAATAAAGGTTCGATAATTAATATTTGAGGACTTTGCATTTTTTAAGTAAACTAAACCATATTTAGAGAATGTTTTGATAAATCCGGTTGTATCGAAATTAAATTGTAAACTACGAAAACAGAAATATGAGTCGTGGGTTGTTAGAGTATCATTAAGATGGAATATAAAATTTTTAGTTGAATCAGTTGCACTTAAGGCTATCTGGCTTTAATATTATTGAAGGAATTCTATTATTAAAATCATAATCAACTTTTCCTTCACCGGATAAAGTTATAAAAGGATATAACTGAATAGGGGAATAAATATTATATACACCTTGAGCTAAATGAATAACACCAACATGTTCGTTATCAACAACATCTTTTAAGGAATTTACTGCAGCTTGAATGCCTTGCTGAGTAGGCGGATATTTGCCGGATTGCCAACCAACATACCTTTCATATTTTTCATTAGAATATTGCTGAGAAAAGATTAAAGAATTAAAAGATAAAAAGATTAAAAGAGTAAATAGAATTTTAGGATAATTTCATTGAAAACCTTTTAAGAAATAATAATCCAATTAAAACCATTTGAAAAAATATTAAAAGAATCCCATTGAGTATTGATAACAAAAGAGATTCCCCATCAATTTTATCTGAACCGGAAGCATTAACAGTAACACTATAAACAGAATTGTCAATTTTTTTAATGAGATATTTATGGCCTTTATATTCTGCTGCCGAAGGAAGGGTTAAAGATTATATCTTTTGTTAATGAATCAGCTAAGATAATTGAAGCGGATCTATTAAGAGTATAATCATCATTTAATGTAAGAGCATTATCATACACTACAACAGCAATCTTATTTGATAAAGTAATATTCCTTCTCATTTCAGGCTTTCAATTAAGTTAAGAGTACACGAATTAAAACATCAGCGGATAAAGCTGCATCTAAAGCCCATACCATTAAATTCACCGGTTGAATAAGTAACGGCTTTACCATTTGCATCACTGGCCACCTTATCTCCTTGAGATACAGCATTACCGGAATAAACAAGAGCAATACCTACAGAAGCAACGGGGAGCTGTTCATCTGCATCAGTATCGGCATTTGAAACACCAAGAGCTTTTGCATTAGCTGAACAAAGATTTCCATCAAAACCAACAAAAAGATTTTTTGTAATATCTGCAGGGGCTTTGATTGAAGTTATTAAGATTGGCTGTTCTGTTAACATTTTATTTCCTTAAAAATTATTTGGTTTTTGTTTTCTTATTAGATTTTATCTTCTTTGGATGTTGATTCTGAATTTTCTTCTTCAATAAAATCAGATAGTATTTCAGAATCTTGCTTAGAAAATTCAATTGAACTACCTTCGGGAATTAGTTTCCCGTTAAGAAATAAATCTGTGTTTATTATTTTGTATTTCATTTACACTCCTCCCGGCTAAAGCCGTACTCCTCTCAAGAGGAGATTATTAAAAGTATTATGCGTTTGTATCATTGATTAAATAACCGGCTTCGGCACCAACTACTTTAGGAATAAAAATATCTGTGTTTCTTACTATCTCAACTTTTCCGTTTTCATCATATACATCAATTAGTGGAGTTAGATTTTTTACGAAGTGTATATGCAAAAGAAGGTTCAAAATAACTTCTGGGTAAATCCGATTTTGCAGTTGGGACATAGGCAACAACTGCATTATCAGACCAAATATCAGAAAATGTATTCGCTATCATTGGCTGAAACTGCATCGCCGATATATAATTGATCAAAGTCTAAAAGATTGCGAAGCAATTCTGGGGTTATAACTGCATGCTGGGTGAATTTAATTCTATCTAAAATTGCCGGATGATTTTTTAATGCTTTATAAGTAAGAGCACCAAGTACACAAACATTAGGACGTTTAGCAATTTTACCTCTTACAGCTTCTTTTGCCGTATCAAAAACATCAAATGGATTAGAGGACGGATTAGAAAACTTATCACCGGATGCAAGAGTTACTTTATTACCCGAAGGGTAAGTTGAAAGATTTTGGGCTAAATCTGCAATCAACTTTTCAAGCCTTAATGAAATTCCATCTGTGACAACATGAGTAGCATAAATTTTAAGAGGCATTACATCTTCTTCAACTTCGCGATAATCCATAGGATATTCTAAATCATGCTCTTCAAGAACGAAATCAATTGAAGTTCTTCCTTCAGGTGAAATACGATTTGACTTTGCCCTTATAGCTCTTTCAGTATTATAGATTTTGAAAGCTTCTTTATTGAACTGCGGAATCTTTCCACCTTCTTTAGTTACAGTAACAACAGGAAAAAGATTTATACCGATTAAAGAAGCATTAGTATAACCTCTTGAAATTTCGGTTAAGACAGGATCTACGATACGTTTATTTTGTAAGGTTCCCATTTTTAATTAGTCCTTTTATTAAGTTTTAGAATGGCTGACTCGTATGAGATATTGTCTTTCTTAACGAGTGATAATGCTTTTTTATGCATTGATGCGGAAGATTCATCGAGAGTAAAACCGGAATAATCTTCTTCGTTTATTAAGTTCTCAGATTCCGGCTTTTCAGCGAAGTTTTCATAGTAGATTATTTTAGGAACTGAATCGATGAAATCAGATAAGAGCAGTTTTATATTCGACTTAAACTTTTCAATCTCAAATCCTTCAGAATAATTTTGAGTATTTAAGAATTCCAAAATGTTAATGGATTTCTGCTTCATTGCCGGGGTGAAAGAACCTTCAGAGATTTTTGTATTTAATTTTTTTTCGAATTCAGATAAATCAATTTTGGATTTAAGAGTTTCTAAATCATTGTGTAATATTTTTTATTTGAGATGAATTATGTTCACTGAAGTTTGAAGAAAAATTTGAAAGAGTGGATTGAATAGAATTAAGCTGATCGGTTATAGAAGAAAAAATCTTTTCCGGGATTTCAGGATAAACTACTTTAGGGTTTTCTTTTTCAGCGGATTTAATTTCATTTCAAATTCAATTGAATCTGTTTCTTCTGCATTGAATTGTATATCTGCTAAACCTTTAACCGCAGGTGCGGCAGCACCAAGAAAACCTACGTGCCTTAATTTACCTTCCTTATCAAGAGATATGCTTCTTTTCTTGTATAAACCGTTTTCAAGAGCTTCTGTGAATTCAGGGATTACTTGCTTGGCTTTAGCTATTAGCTTATCACCAACAACCTTGAGAGACTCAATCCAGCCAAATGCCGGAGCATTATCTACCGGATGGCCTATTACAATTGGGGCTTCACTTTCAGAGGGGTTGTAAGAAGAGGCTATAAAATTTAAATCATCTTCCGTGTAATCTTTTGTTATTCCTTTATCTGATGTGTGAGTTCCGGTTTTAAATATTTCAAATTCCATTAGAGAATTCCTTAATAATTTAGGTATTTAATAAGTTAAACCTTATTAACTAAGGAAATTTAGTAATAAAACATTATTTATCAAAGTATTT
>CAVZSD010000008.1:0-14233 GCA_963777615.1 uncultured Bacteroidota bacterium
ATGTTGAAGCTGTAGTCTGCTTTGTCTTTTTCCTTAGATTCATCCTTGGCGTTGCCAACAAAAAATTCAGCAAGTTGTTTTGCAGAAGTTTCATCTTCAGCATCAATAGTAATTGAATAAACTCTTGTTAGATTTACTTTGAAGGTTTTCATAAATTTTTCAAATCTTTATTCTTTCTATAGATAAAAATTCTTAATTTATTAAACAAAATTTTACTTGAATTAAAACATATTTTATAAAAAATATGAGTTATGAAAGCGAAAAACTTAAGACATTAAAAATGCCTATTCGAAAGGAAGTCGAAGAAGCATTATTAAAATCACTATTCAACCATAATGGTGTAATAAAAGAATTTAGCACTGGAGAAGAAATCGTTGATGAAATTGCAAACTATTTTGAATTAAATGATCAACAAAGAAAAGCATATTTGGAAACGATATATAGGAAAGAAAATAGAATTAAGAAATCTTTGCTCTGGCATCGCTTACTTTTTAGAGCTGCCGATTCTTTAGCAAAAGAAAGATTAATAACCCGACCAACAGAAACGGTTCAGTTAACAGACAAAAGGGAATGGATGTTGACCGAAAAAGGATTTGATTTTGCACTAAGGCTGCTTAACATCCCAAGCTCAAAGAAAGAATTTCTCCCCACTAAATCTTATGAAGTTCAGAAAATTGTTAAGAAACTAAAAAATAAAACGAGACCTAATATTTACAGCCCGTTTGATGAGGAAAAGAATGTTATCAAGATAACAAAAGAGTCTAGAATTAGAACAAGAGGGTTTCGTTTGGCTGTTATTGAAGCTTACGATTATAAGTGTGCCTTCTGTGGTATGAAAATAAATTCACCTGATTCACTAATATGGGAAGTACAGGCAGCACATATCGTTCCTCATAGATTAAAAGGTAAAGACGATATATGGAATGCTTTATCCTTATGCCATTTGCATCATTGGGCTTTTGATGTTGGATGGTTTACAATATTAAATGATTATTCTATTCAGCTATCGTCTAAAATTCATTGTTTACATGTTGACTTTGGAAAATTTGGGGAATCTGATTTTCTAAGAAGCTTTATAAAAAACAGATCAAAAATTTTCTTACCGAAAGACAAAGAAATCCATCCCCATAAAAATTCGTTATCATGGCATCGCGATAATATTTTCCATCAATAAAAGAGATGAGAAATGAATAAAAAAGACAATAACTATAATAAGATAATTTATCAACTTACAATTGAAGATATTCAAACTGTAGCTGAGGAAAATTTTGGAAGAGAATTGTCCACAAAAGAAATTAACAAAATAATCGATCCTATTGGCGATGGAATTCAATGGTATGAAATTATAAATGAGGTTATTAAAAGTGAGTTGGAAATTGAAGAATTAGATGAATTTGACAAAGAAAATTAACCATATGAGTTGCAGTGTAAAAAACAGAATTATAGAGTTTTGTTTTTTATATTTATAAAATAATCAATTTTGTCCACCCAAATGTGATATTGATTGGGAAAAACTTGCACGTTATAATTCTAGTAAAACTCAATAATTATACATAATAATTTGTTTTTCACCCTGCCCTCTCATCCCCCACCAAATAATATCCTGTAACCTTCTTAAATGATTCAGAGGTTTTATCTCCGGGACATCCGTCCGACTTAACATAAATTCCGGGAAATGTATTTAAAAAGTTTTGAAGATCTGCTGCATGATCAATTTTAGATTTTGAATATCTAATCATTGGTTTTGCAATATCATCTTCATGATCTATTACTGGTTCACCTGAAAATGAAATTTCATTTTTCTCGGATAATCTTCTTAATAAAACTGCTGCGCCGCATTGCTGCGAAACTGCCGTTATCTGACCAGGTGCCGTCTGCTATATATTTTCCTTTTTGATAATGATTTGAAAATCCCCAAAGGTAAGGCGAATATACCTGCGGATGTTTCATTCTATAGCCCCAGCCGTTATATCCTTCAATTTTGTATAATGTGCCTGGCAACACTCCAATCATTCCACTTATCAATTCTCATCATAGTCAATGCATCTGCAGCACTGTCTTCCCAGGTAAAAGGAGGATTCCCGTTCTTGCGGCCTGCCGGCAGGAACATGAACTGTTCTTGCTGTGAGCGGATCTCCGTTATGAAGATGGCAATTAAAATTCATCGATGCTTCCATTTGATGAATCACAGCTATAAAAAACCATGGTATTTTAAGCTTTTTACCAACTGTTTCATAGCGTGACTTGTTTGAAAGCATTTTGGCAAAATATTTTCAACCAGCCCGGTTCTGTTAGAATCGATAACACAGTTGTTATATAAATTTTTGTACTCTTCCATCAAACTATTCGAAAAACTTACAAGTGCCATAGCGCCTCCTTAAATTATTATTTATATCAGATAACAAATTTTTCACATACCAAATTTCTTAGAGAAATTGGGTTTGGTTGTTTCATAACATCTGCAAACTGAAAGATAGAGTTCTGGATACTGGAAATGAAAAAAATAATTCTATTTAATCAATAGGTTACTTGAACTAATAAACTTTTGATATTATTGTTTTTCCTTCAAGGATTCTTTGAGCGATTTTATTTCTTCCATCAGGTATTGAATCTTCTCTTTATCCGTTAAATCTGATTCGCTTAAAGGCAGTTCCGGCTTTTGATTTGCTTTATTACTTTTTATTCTTCTTAATATTTCGCTCCTCGTTTCTTCTGCCAATTTAATATCTACAAACTGAATATCGGGATATGACCACCTGTGCTCTTCATCTTCTGCGGCTATAATATTTACGGTTCCGAGTTTAAATATTTTTTGAAGCGGGCCTTGCTTAATATTTACATTGGCAATTTTAGAAAAAGGGACTGCTGTTTTTATTTTCCATAAGACTCCTTTTGATATAACAATCGAATCATCGCTTATCTCGTAAAGTAAGGACTTATGAAACGGCGGTATCCAGAATAATACTATAAGTGCAGCAATCAAAAACATTATTAATGTTGTTAAGATTGCAACTGATTCCGGGTATCTAATTGCGGAGAGCAATAACGTTAATATTACAGCACAAGGAATAAAAACAATCCACCATTTGATATACCAAATTGTTTTTTGTTCAACCTCAGGTTTAATTAAAATTTGATTCATTACTCCGCCGTTTAATTTGAAAAATATTCAGTTATCGGAATACATTAATATTTATTTGGAAGATTTGTTTAAACATCACATTTCACGCCTTAAAAATCAAACAGAAACCGGATTGTAGACAGCATTTAGGAATTGTATTAAGTAGGAAGAAGTCTTATTTTGTTTTTCTTTTTTATGGTAATATGAATCGCAAAAAATATAAAGGACATGCATGAAGTTTTATTTTCCGTTTTTCCTGCTCATAGTTTTAACTATTAACTTATCCTTAAAAGCACAATCTGTTCCGGCTGGTTACGTATTGGATGATGCGTTCAGCAGCTATGCACAAATTTACGATGTACCGGCAGACTTATTAAAATCAGTGGCTTATGCGGAATCTAGAATGACGCAGATTATCCCCAAAGAAAATGATGATGCAAATTGTATGAACATGCCAAAAGCCTACGGCATTATGGGCTTAAGAGACGACAATTGGTTTGGGCATTCTTTAATTGACGGGGCTAACCTTATTGGTGCATCAGTAGGTGATGTAAAAAATGATGTAAGATTAAATATTCAAGCTGCCGCCGCACTGTTATCAAAATATGCATATCAGTTGAATATTATTGATAGAAGTAATGTTTCTTTATGGCGCCCGGTGGTGGAAAAGTATTCGGGAATACCACAGGATGAAGTAAAACCGTTTTATTCCTTCGATGTATTTTAAAGTAATGAATGAAGGAACAAAATTAAACGGAGTTGTAATTAATAGTCATAAAGAAGTTGACATGACACAATTTGGAGAAAATGTAAACCCGAAAAACAAACTAAAGAATATCGAAAAGATTGGGTCAACACAATCTCCATTGAATGCTAATTCAACCGACTATCCTCCTGCTGTTTGGGATCCAAGTCCAAATTTTACTCCCAATGCAATCAGTCAAAAATTTTTAGTTGTTCACGACACTGAGGGATCATTTGCATCATCAGTTTCAATTTTAAAAGAACCCTCATACCAGGCAAGCTCGCACTATATTATTAGAAGTTCCGACGGATATATTGTTCAGCTTGTTAGAGAAAAAGATAAAGCCTGGCATGCACGTTCATGGAATACTGTAATGCTTGGGGTTGAACATGAAGGATATGTTGATAACCCGGCTTATTTTACAGAAGCAATGTATCAATCGTCCGCAGCATTGTTCAGGCATTTTGTTGATACTTATCATGTGCCGGTAGATACTTTCAGAATCATCGGCCACTATCAACATTTAAAAACCTGGTGGGTTAATTGGATAAATAATAACTGGAATGTTAATAACCCAAGTTACAAAGTTGATCCACTAGACAATTCTCATACAGACCCTGGTAAATATTGGAATTGGGCACACTTTTTTGATTTGATTAGCGCTGGGGGAACAACCCCTAGTGTAGTCGGCCATACACCCGAAAACAGCACCGACAGCATTTGGGCAACTTCCCCGGTTATAATCTCATTTGATCAAAGAATGGCAGAAACAGAAGTAGAAAATGCATTCAAAATTTCTCCTGAAGTTAATGGAAAATTCACATGGGAAGATGATTTACATACTTTGGTTTTTACTCCCACAGATTATTACCAGCCTGAATCAGAATATAATGTAACTCTGGACACTACCGCTGTAAGCATGTTAAATAAACCTATTGCATCCTCCTATTCTTTTAAATTCTATACAAAACCAGCAACAGCTATGAAGGTCGGCAGCGTTTATCCTAATGTAAATCAAACGAATATCAGCACTACTGTAAAAATCTTAGTTAACTTTAATATCCCTTTAGTCGGTTTTAATACATTAGGAGGGAAAGTATATTTATATGACTCAACCGGCAAATCTTTAGGTGTGAAAAACCCAAGTTATCAAGAGAAAAACAATATGGGAGTTGTTTCATTCGCACCGAGCAAGCCTTTAGATTATTCTGCAAAATACCAGATATATTTAAAAAGTGGAATCGAGAGCTTAAATAACAACAGCCTAGAATCTGACACAGTAATTAATTTTACTACCGCGGCTGATAACTTTGTTGAAGGAACTGTAATTGACAGCTTTTTGAATATTAAGAATTGGATTCAACCCATTGAAAATTCTAATTCATCATATCTTGATACAAACATAACTGTTTTCCATTACTCAACAGGTGAAAAAACAATTGGATCCGGTTCCGGCAAATTAGATTATGCTTTCAGTAATGCAGGTGGAGTTTGTTCATTGGAACCTTCTCCTCATATTTCTTTAGGAATTGATTCATCTTCTAAATTCGGAATTTGGATTTACGGAGATTTAAGTTACAATCAAATTATTTTTAATTTTGAAAACAACTCAAACGAAATGAGTATCATCAACTCAGATACGCTGTCATGGACAGGCTGGAAGTTTATTGAATTTTCTTTGGACTCGATTAATTTATCCGGAGAAATATTTTTAAATAGTATTTCGATTAAAAATAGAAGTCCCATTACAAATTATCCTTCTGGAAGCTTGTCCGGTTCAATTTTTATTGATGGAATTCAGGTTTATAATTACAGTCCAGTAACCGGAGTAAAAGATAAAGGAGCTTCTGTCATAAATGATTATAAGCTGTTTCAGAACTTCCCAAATCCATTTAATCCTAGCACAACCTTACAGTACCAAATTCCGGAGGATGGATTTGTTTCTCTGAAAGTTTATAATGTAATTGGACAGCAAGTTGCAACTCTCGTAAATGCTTTTGAAAAGGCAGGTAGTTACAAAGTAAACTTTGATGCGTCATCAATTACAGGCGGTTTGTCAAGCGGTATTTATTTTTATACATTAAAATCCGGTGATTTTAGCAAGACAAATAAATTTGTGCTGTTAAAGTAAATTTTTAATATATTATATATATAAAAATATTAGTAGAGACGCCTCGGTTAGGCGTCTAAATTAGCAAAGCAATTAAAATTTGTAATCTATAAATATTAGGTTTTGGTTTAAGACGCTCCATCGGAGCGTCTCTACAATTTGTTTCGAAATAAACTTAAAGAAAAACATTTTGCTATTAAAAAATATTTTTAATCTTTCATATAAAAATTTTGTTGAAGAAAATACCTTTTCCGATTCTTTATTTCACTCGAATAAAGAAAATAAGTTTGTGTGGATAAACCATCCCAAATCTATGGTTGGATTAAATCATTTAGATCAGAAGAAAATCTTTATCACAAGCTGCAATGAAGAAATTGCTTTATCACTTAAACAAAAAAATTTTTATGCATTAAGATTCGGCCGAGAAGCTATTTTAGATTTGGATGAAGAACATTTCCACAAAAAAGCTTTACGCGATGTTATTAGAGCAGGTTCAAGGCATGGAGTTGTTGAAGAGATTAGTTTCTCTGAAGAAGCAAGACAGAAGCTTGAAGAATTTAAACTAGAATGCACTCACGGAAGAAAACCACAGATAAAATATTTCTTCAACGATACATTCAAACCACAAAGCCGTCTGCTTGTTTACAGAAAAGATAATGAATGGCTTGCTGCAATTTTAGTCTCTCAATTAGACGAAATATTTTTAAGAAGCGAACTGCTGCTTCGTATAAAAACAGCTCCAAATGGAGTAATGGATGCTTTAATTTTTTCGGTATTCAATAAATTTAAAGAAGAAGGATTTAAATATTGGAGTTTAGGGGATGTTCCTTTTATTGTAAAACCAAAACATAAAATTTCGCGTGAGTATTTAGTAAACTTTCTTGGCAGGAGGTTAAAATTTGCTTACAATTATTCAGGCCTATTCAAATTTAAAAACAAATTTAATCCTATCTGGAGCGACGTTTATATCTGTTCAAAACAAAAATTAAATTTATCGGCATTATTATTTCTTACAAGTAAAAGCAATTTAACAAAATTAGTTTTAAGCGGCGTGCTTAGTTTATTAGGCTTGTTTCATAATTAAATTCTTTAATGCCAGCACCCACATTGGATGGTCATTCAAGCTTTCAACAAGCTGAACTTTTTCGCCGCCATTTTCTTTTAAATATTTGCTGATACTCGCTTCCGATTTCTACAACAGTTTCCAAACAATCTGCAACAAATGCCGGGCTGAAGACTAACAGTTTTTTTGCTCCTTTTTTTGCCAGATCTTTAATTACCATATCAGAAAAAGGTGTAAGCCATTTTTGATCTAATCTTGATTGAAAGCAGACTGTATGTTTTTCTTTCGGGATTTTAAGTCTTGAAGCTATCGACCTTGTTGTAGCGTAACATTCGGCTTTGTAACAATAAAAATTTTCCTCATTTATTTCTTCACCACAATTATGTGCCGAACAAGGTTTACCATCTAGATGAACTTTATCTACCTGCCTTTCCGGTAAGCCGTGGTAGCTAAACAAAACATGGTCATAATCATTAATATTATAATTTTTAGCTCTCTCAATTATTGTATTTAAAAATCCTTCATCTTCAAAAAAATGACTAATGATATTTATTTCGGGTATTACCCACCACTTTTTTATTATATCCATAGCTTTATCAATTGCAGAACCGGAACTGGAAGAAGCGTACTGCGGGAATAATGGAAAGATGATCAACTTCTTATAATTTTTCTTTCGCATCTCTTCCAGCACTTTATCCATGCTTGGATTTTGATATCTCATTGCTAAGTGAACATCAAACTCTTCGCTCAATTCTTTATTTAATTTTTCTCTTACGCTTTCACTGTATATTAAAAGCGGAGAGCCTTTGTCTGTCCAAAGTTCTTGATATATTTTTGCAGATTTTGGAGCACGGAATGGTACAATAATTAAGTTCACTAAAATTTTTCTTGCTAGCCAGGGAATATCAATTACTCTCGGATCATTCAAAAATTCAAATAAATATCTTCGGACATCCGCAACAGACGGGCTGTCGGGTGTTCCAAGCTGAATTAATAAAACTCCGGTTTTTGAATTCATAATAATTTTTTTGCTTGTTGGATAATTACAAATATAAGATTGAAAATTTATATTTAATAATTAATGTGCGGTTTAATTTGAATAATGTTTTTTTTAATTATGAAATGATTGTTCATATTTACTAAACATTTGATAATGAATGGTTGATAGTCCCTTTTGCTTTTATCTGCTCAATAAAATTTTTATCACTTCTCAAAAAAACCATCTCTTTTTCTCTTTCATCAGTGTGAATACAAAACTCTCTCTTACCAGGCAAATTAAAAACAACAGCGTAATTATAAACCTGTTTAAATGAAATCCAGTTATCCGTTCTATGATACAACTCTATTTTTTCAATCGACCATCCTGCTCCGATATGCACCATGTAAGAGCTGAATGGATACATTAAAATTTTTTTGCCGTTGCCTTCTTTAATATTAATTTTATTTGGGGAGTCGGAAACATCCACTAAAAGCTGGCAGAAGAATTGGCCATCAAGAGTTTTTACATAATTGCTTTTAAAATTAACCCACTTTATAACACCGATAGATTCCGCGGCTTTATCTAACAATGGAATTGAAAAGCTGATACTTTCTGCTTTGTCTTTATAAACTTTCATTCCAGGGCTATAAATAATCTGAAGGTTTTTACTAACAAGGCCTTTTAGACCATTTAAAGCATCATTACTAATTAAACCGGAAAATATTTCCATTTTATTTAAGCTGGTTTCCAACAAGACAATTCAGTATTAATATTTAAAAATGTGGTAACGAAATTGGTTAAATATTTATTATCACCCTTTGTTTTATATCATACTTACATGATTAAAAAACAATTGATTATAGGTTGAATATAGGGAAAAAATCAGCAAACCGATATAGAAATAGAAATGAAGAAAATTTCATGAGGCTTCGAAAAATTGATTTTGTTAATTTCATGATTTCAAAGTAAGCTTGTCGAAGTTTAATCATAATTAAATTCGTTAATCGATAAACTCTGTTTGACTCTTATAAATAAGACAAGGTATTTTCAACAAGTGTTAAAAGGAAGAGAAATATTTATAGCCTTTAAATCAAAGGCTATCTATAACTTTTTTTAATTTATTTTGAACTTCAGATGCAATTCCGCCTAAAGATTCATTTTGAACAGCCTGCATTGATGAGATAGGATCAACTGCAGAAACTTCAATGTTTCCGTCTGCTTGCTCAATAACAGAAACATTACAGGGCAGCATTGTTCCGATTTTATCTTCAGCTTGAAGAGCTTTGTAAGCAAAAGGAGGGTTACATGCACCAAGAATTTTATAATTCTTAAAATCTACGTCCAGCTTTTTCTTTAATGTTGCTTTAACATCTATTTCAGTTAGAACCCCAAAACCTTCGACTTTCAAAGCATCTGTTACTTTTTGAACTGCATCATCAAAGCCGCTATTTATAGTTGTACTAAAATAATAACTCATTTTTATTACCATTAATAATTCATGAAAATTTGTATCTGTTAAGATGCAAATAAATTATATTGGTTTCATAAGTCAATAGGTTCTTTAAGCAAATTAAGTTTCAAAATATTTTTACTGAATTTTAATGCCTTGTTGAATCATTTAATAATCTCTCTATTTTCCTCTATAATTTCAATGTTAACTCAAAGAGTAGCTTTTTACAATATATTTTTGACAAATTATTACATATTAATTTTTCTCCCTATTTAATTTTTGAACTAATAGTATTAACTTACCATCAAATAAATGCGGGGACTATTATGGATAGGAGAGAATTTATTAAAAAAAGTGTGCAGGCTGGAATCATAGCCAGCACTGCTGTGCCTACTTTTGCAAGCTATTCAAATTTATTATCAAAGAAAAATTTATCCCCAGCCGCCTACGACCTTGTGGCAATTAAAGGCGGTGAACCTGATGCTATGTTTGATAAAGCAATCAGCAGTCTTGGCGGAATGAAATCTTTTGTTAAGAAAGGACAGACTGTAGTAGTTAAGCCAAACATCGGCTGGGATGTTTCGCCGGAAAGAGCCGCTAACACAAATCCTCTTTTAGTAAAAAGAATAATCAAACATTGCTTTGATGCCGGCGCAAAAGATGTTTATGTATTTGACCATACCTGCGATAACTGGAACAGATGTTATTCCAATAGCGGTATTGAAAGTGCGGTAAAAGATGCCGGCGGAAAAATTGTTTCCGGTGAAAGTGAAGGTTACTACCAGGATGTAACTATCAAAGGAACTAAAAAACTTTCTAAAGCAAAAGTGCACGAACTTATTCTTGAATCTGATGTTTTTATTAATGTTCCTGTATTAAAAAGTCACGGCTCAGCAGGCTTAACAATTTCCATGAAAAATTTAATGGGGGTTGTTTGGGACCGCGGTTACTGGCATCAAAACGACCTTCATCAATGTATTGCGGATTATTCATTATACCGGAAACCTGATTTAAATATTGTTGATGCTTATTATGTAATGAAGCGAAATGGGCCTCGAGGAGTTTCTGCAGAAGATGTTATTACCATGAAATCTCAGATAATTTCAAGAGATATAGTTGCTGCAGATGCAGCAGCAGCAAAATTATTTGGTGATAACCCAGACGACATTGCTTACATAAAATTAGCTGATGAGCTAAAAGTCGGGACAAAAGATTTGACCAAGCTGAATATAAATAGAATTATTATGCAATAATGAAATTGACACATTTACGTAAGCTAAGAATATATGTTTCATTAGTTTTCTTTTTAGCTGTTACTTTTTTGTTTTTAGATTTTAAAAATCTAATTCCGGCGGCGGTAGATAAATATTTATTATTCTTTCAATTCATTCCTTCGCTTTTAAAATTCATTAATATTTACAGCATAAGTGCAGCTGGCTTTATTTTCATTGTTGCTTTAACATTTCTTTATGGAAGAGTTTATTGCTCAACTGTTTGCCCATTAGGAATATTGCAGGATTTTATTTCACGGTTCTCGAAAAGACTAAACAAGAAAAAATATTTTCGCTTATTAAAAGATTACAGAGCGCTTAAATATTCATTTATTAGCTCTCGCAACAATCTCATTCTTATCAAGTAGTTTAATTGCAATAAATTTGCTTGACCCTTACAGCAACTTTGGTAGAATACTTACAAATTTATTTCAGCCATTAAATTTATTAATCAATAACTTTTTTGCATTCACATTTGAGAAATTCAATATATATTTTTTATATCCTATCGAAATAAAAGAATTCAGCTTTTTTGCTGCTGGATTTTCTTTATTCGTTTTATTATTAGTTGGGATAATGTCTTTTAAAAAAGGAAGATTATTCTGTAATACTGTCTGTCCTGTTGGGACTCTGCTTGGATTAGTTTCAAAAATTTCTTTTTACAAGATTTCAATTGACCAGGAAAAATGTAACTCATGTAATTTATGTACGCGTTCTTGTAAGTCCGGCTGCATAGATAAATCAAACAAGAACATAGATTTTTCGAGATGTGTTGCCTGCTATAATTGTATCAGCGTTTGTCCTTCCGGAGGAATAACTTACGTTAAATCATACACGTCAAAAAATAAAATAGAAGTTGAGCAAACAGATATAAAAAGAAGAGAGGTTTTGTCTAAAACATTCTTCTATGTTTTAGGTTTGGCTGGCTTTACTTCCGCACAAGTTAAAATTATTCCAAAGAAAGAAAACAAAACCCCAATCATAAAAAAATATACGGTCACTCCTCCAGGTTCCAAAAGTTTAGACAATTTTACAAGCTCATGCACAGCTTGCCATCTTTGTGTAAGTTCCTGCCCCACACAAGTTTTGCAGCCGTCATTTTTAGAGTATGGTTTTTTAGGAATACTTGAACCATACATGGATTACAAAACTTCATTCTGTAATTTTGATTGTACAATATGCAGCGATGTTTGTCCAAGCGGAGCTATTTTACCAGTTGGAAAAGATGAAAAGAAAACACTTCAATTAGGCAAAGCAAATTTTATAAAAGAAAATTGTATTGTTGAAATTGAAAAAACTGAGTGCGGTGCTTGTTCCGAACATTGCCCAACCAAAGCTGTGAAAATGGTGCCTTATAAAAATCTTCATTTGCCGGAAGTAAAAAACGAATATTGTGTCGGCTGCGGTGCATGTGAATATGCTTGTCCGACAAAACCATATAAAGCAATTTATGTGGAAGGCAACCCGGTTCATCTGACAGCACAAAAAATGCCTGAAGAAAAATTAAAAGAGAAAGTTGATTACAAGGAAGATTTTCCTTTTTAGGAATTGGTTTCTCTGGCAAATGCTTTTTGCTGCCAATAAAAATAAACTCCCCCAAACAAAGCAAAGGCAATACTTAAATCTAAAGTTGCGGCACTAATTAAAAAGGCAAAATTACTATTTGCAAATCTACCCAAAGTGACTCCAGCGGCAATCATTACCAATACAAGAATAAAAAATGCCGGAGAATAAAATTGATATAACTTTGGTTCATTTAAAGCAGCAATTCTTTTAAATTTCTATTACAGCTTTTACGAATTATAAATTTAGCTTTAAGGCTTCCAAAGAAAAGGCTTAATAAAATTGGGATGAATATCCATATTTTTTCAGGCTTTATTGCTTCTGCCCTTTGTATGAGAACAATACTTTTTATCAACAATATTGTAGCACCCACAAACCAAATGCATGCAGCAATAATATTTAATGTACGTTTTGAAACTGAAATCATTTTTATTTATCTAAGTTAACTAAAACTCTTCCGGTAATTTGTCCTTTAAGAATTAAATCTATTTTAGTAGATAATTCTTCTAATGAAACTTCTTCATTTATTTCATCAAGATTATCTAACATCCATTCATTTGAAATTTTTTGCCAGATTTTATTTCTTAATTCTGTTGGACAATTAGCAGAATCAATCCCAAGTAAATTTACGCCGCGCAAAATTAAAGGATAAACCGTTAACTCCAAATTAGGTGAAGCAGCATTTCCACAAACAGCGACGCTCCCCCAAGGCTTTGTTGATTTAATTGCCCGTGAAAGAATTTCTCCTCCAACCGTATCAACGACTCCGCTCCACTGAGCTTTGAGCAATGCTTTATTTGGCAATTCATTAAATGAATTTCTATCGACTATTTTTTTTGCCCCAATACTTTTTAAATAATCTTCTTTATCTAATTTTCCCGTTAACGCAGTTACATTGTAACCAGATTTAGCAAGAATAGAAATTGCCATTGAACCAACCCCGCCGCTCGCACCTGTTACAAGCACTTCATCGACTGAAGGAATTAATCCATTCTTTTCCATTTTATAAACAGATAAAGCAGCAGTAAAACCTGCAGTTCCGTATATCATGCTCTCTTTCAGCGATAGATTTTTAGGCTTTACAACAATCCATTCTGCAGGAACACTAATATATTGTCCAAATCCTCCTGAGGTATTCATTCCAAGGTCAAAACCGGTTACAATTACTTCATCTCCTTCTTTAAATTTTTTGTTGGACGATGCGGCTACAATTCCAGCGGCGTCTATACCCGGAGTGTGAGGATAAATTCTTGTCACCCCTTTGTTGCCGCTTGTCGATAATGCATCTTTATAATTTAAAGATGAATATTTAACGTTAATCAATACTTCATTTTTAGGAAGTTCATTAATATTTTTTTCCTCAACTCTTCTTATAAATTTTCCGTTTTCTTCTCTAACAACTAAGGTTTTAAATTTATCGTTCATTATTACTGCTGCTTTCTATCTGAATTAAAAATGGTTTGTTAATAATTATTCAAATCTAACTTTGGAACTCAGTAAATATAATCCGTAATTTTAACAATTATTTTACTAAAAATATTCTTTAATGCCTTTCAAAATAATAATAGAATATATTTTTATTCTTGGTGCGGGACAAGCAATTTTCCTTTCAATATTTCTCTTTAAGAAAAAAGAAAACAAGCTTGCTAATAAAATACTTGCCGTAACAATGATTCTCTTTACAATTGATTTAATTACTGCAGCGTTTGCTCTGGATGATTATTTAAAACAATTCCCGGCAATTATAGGATTAACACAAGCATTACCGCTTGTTTATCAGCGGTTTTTCTATTTGTCTATTTGGTTTCCAGGCAAAATGAAAGTTTCAAATGGAAATACCTTCTTCATTTTCTTCCATTTGGACTTTCACAGAATTTACGGATTATTCTTTTTTTACTTTCAAGAGCCAGCCTATCAACTAAATATTTTTT
>CAVZSD010000009.1:0-14668 GCA_963777615.1 uncultured Bacteroidota bacterium
CTGAATTTGCAGATGATTCGATTATGTCGTTATATGTTGATGGGAATAAAATTCCCGACAGTCAAATAAATAATTATGACGACCTTGTATATGAAAAACTCGGCAAGCTTCATAAGAAAAAACATTTTTCTTTTCATTTTAATGATTCAACTTTTAATTTTAATATGAAAGATTTCTCAGAAAACATGAAAAAATTTAAAGATGAAATTCAAGCAGGCAAACTAAAAATAAGTTCAAAGATTCTTGATAAAGAGTTATTAAAAAGGAGTATGGAAAAAGCAAGAGAAGAACTGGAAAATGTTAAAATAAATAAGTTCCATTTTAACTTTGATAAAGACAATCTTGAAGATGAAATTAAAAACTTAAATGATGAATTGGAAAATCTTGATTTAAATTTCGATATAAACATGGACATTAATATTGACATGGACAAAATTAAATCTGAAATCGACAAAGCCATGGATAATATAAAAGATGTTCATATTAATATTGATACGCTCGATAAGGATTTGAAAAAGCTGGATTCATTTATTGATGATATGAAAACTCAAATGGTTAAAGATAAATTGATTAATTCTGCCGATGAAAAAATTGATGTCGAATTGAATTCAAAGAAAATGACTGTGAATGGAAAAAAAATTGGTGATCAGCTTTTAGAAAAATATAAAGATTTGTACAAGGAACATTTCGGGAAAGAATTAAAGGATAAACAGAGTTTTGAAATGCGTTAATTTTTTTAGCCACTTACATATTCATCACAATGTGAGTGGCTTATTTATTTCTATATATATTAAAACAATACTCAGAATGGTATCCATTGTTTAATAAACTAATCAACACGTCTACATTTTCATACAAATAAATTTTTATCTTCTTAAAAAACCCCTCATAACTCTCATTTTAAAATGGCACTTAGATTGTAAAAAGGATAACAAAAAAATCTGGGGCTTTACATGAGCAAAATTATTTTTTTACCACTACTTTCGATTATTCTTTTTTACGGATGCAATTCCTTTCCGGTTTACAGGCTTCACACAATTGAACATCCAGACGACATCTACATGGGTATGGAAACAGTTAAAAGAAGTGACTGGAATATTGAGATGCTACTTCAATTTGAAAGGCAAACCGGGAAAAATTATGAGTTCTTCATTTCAATTAGAAATAATTCTTCTAGATCTTTTGTTTTTACTCCAAAGGAAATTTATTCCGTGATGGTAAAAGGCAACAATGAAAATTTTACTAAACGTTTTTATGCTATTGACCCTGAAGAACATCTAAAAAAAATCGATAGTGAAATAAATCATAACATAGCATCTAAAAAGACAACAGATGGAATAAATGGATTTATAGCTTTTCTGGATATAGCCTCAACAATTGCTACAATTGGGACAAATAAGTCAGCTGAACAATTGCAGCAAGAAGAAGAAAATAGAGAAGAGTTCCATCAAGCAGTTCAAGATGAAGAAATAAATTATCAAAATAAAATGGCATCTCTAAAAGACCAAAAAAACTATTGGGAAAATGAAATATTAAGAACTACTAAATATTTTCCCCAAGATAAAATAGGCGGGACGTTTTTTATACCGGTAATTGAAGATGCTGAGATTGTAAAAGTAGTTATCCCTATTTTAGGCAGGAATTATGAATTCATGTTCAAACAATCTTGCTCTGAATAATTTTATCTTAAAAATAAGATAGCAACCCCGGCGACGGCTATAAAAGCCCCGGTAATGGCTCTCATTGTAAGCTTCTCTTTATAAATGTAATGAACCATTGGAAGCATTAAAATCGGCATTGTCGACATAAGAGTTGAAGCAATTCCAACTTTAGTATAACTGATTGCTACAAGGCTGAATGTAATTCCAAGATAGGGCCCTAAAACTGTTCCGATTAAAGTAGCGCCAAATGCTCTCATATCATTTTTGTAAAGAGTGATGGGATTTAAATATTTTTTCAAAATAATTGCGGCCGGTAAAAGAATAGCAACAGACGCAAAAATTCTAATAAAGGTAGCAACCATTTTATCAACTTCACCTTCTTGAAAAGCAAATTTGGCAAATATTAATCCGGCGGCTTGTCCCAATGCCCCGAGTATGCCGTAAAAGATTCCAGCTTTATTAATAGTTACTTGTACGCCTGGCTCTTCGCTTCTTTCGAGAACTACAAATGCTACTCCCATAATTGTAACAATCATACCAATTATTCCCCAAACGGACATGCCTTCTCCTAAAAATATAAATGCGAGAATAGCAGCCATGGCTGGTGACAATGCCATTAACAACATACTAAGACGGGCGCCAATTAATTCGTAAGCTTTAAATAAATAGCTGTCTCCGAATACAAGACCAATTACGCCGCTTATTGATAAATAAATAATTTGTTTAGAAGTTATTGTGATATCAAAATTAAAAATGAAAATAGTAGCAGCAAGAAAAATACAGGCAAGTAGCATCCTATTAATATTTAACTGAAGTGGCCCAATTTTTACAGCAGCAGACGAAAATGCCAATGAAGTTCCAGACCATAATAATGCTGTCAACAGCGCACTAAGTTCACCAAGGTATGGCATTAGTTATTTGTCATAAATTTAGTTTGAATAAAATAAATTAATTAAAAAAGGACAGAGGAAAACCCCTGTCCTTTTATTTAGGTAAAATAATTAAAAGAAGATTTATGCAGAATAATTTAATGCATCAATTCCAGGATATATAGCTATGTTATCTAATTCTTCTTCAATTCTTAATAGTTGATTATACTTTGCAATTCTATCTGTTCTGCAAAGTGAACCGGTTTTAATTTGTCCGGCATTTGTAGCAACAGCGATATCAGCAATAGTAACATCTTCAGTTTCACCAGAACGGTGACTGATAACGTTTGTATATCCGGCTTTCTTTGCCATTTCAATTGCATCTAAAGTTTCTGTTAAAGTTCCGATTTGATTTACTTTTATAAGAATTGAATTTGCAACTCCAAGACTAATTCCTTTTGACAAAAATTCAGTGTTGGTTACGAACAAGTCATCACCTACTAATTGAATTTTACCGCCAATCTTATCTGTTAAAAGCTTCCAGCCGTCCCAATCGAATTCAGACATACCGTCTTCCAATGAAATGATTGGATATTTGTTGGCCCAGTTAACCCAAAAATCAGCCATCTTTTCAGGAGCCATATATGACTTGTCAGATTTAAAAAAGAAATATGATTTCTTATCATTATCCCACATTTCACTTGAAGCAGGGTCAAGCGCAATGAAAATATCACTTCCAGCCTTATACCCGGCAACATTTATTGCTTCCAGTATAACTTCAATTGCTTCTTCATTTGATTTTAAGTTTGGAGCGAAACCGCCTTCATCTCCAACTGCTGTGTTGTAGCCTTTTTTCTTTCAAAACACCTTTTAAAGAATGAAAAGTTTCGGAACCCATTCTTAAAGCTTCGGCAAAATTCGGAGCGCCGACAGGCATAATCATAAATTCCTGGAAGTCTACATTATTATCCGCGTGCTTTCCGCCGTTAAGAATATTCATCATTGGAACAGGAATAGTTTTTGCGTTTGTTCCGCCAATATATCTGTAAAGTGGTAAACCAAGTGTTTCCGCAGCAGCTTTGGCAACAGCAAGCGAAACTCCTAAAGTAGCATTTGCTCCAAGTGAACTTTTATTTGGTGTTCCATCAAGGTCAATTAAAATTTTATCAATTTCAGCCTGGTCTACAGCGTCAAAGTCAATTAACTGGTCAGCAATTTTTTCATTTACATTTTCAACTGCTTTTAGAACGCCTTTGCCCATGTAACGATTTTTATCACCATCTCTTAATTCAACTGCTTCATTCTCACCCGTTGAAGCACCACTGGGCACTGCGGCTCTTCCAATAACACCACTTTCAAGCTGAACTTCAACTTCCAAAGTCGGGTTGCCTCTTGAGTCTAAAATCTCACGTCCAAGTATGTCTATTATAGTTGTCATATTACAACTCCCTATTCTTATAACTGTTTTTAAATCATTTTTTAATTAGAGTTATCAAAAATACTAATGGAAGGAGTAAATCACAATTTAATTGAGATTAAAACATCATTAATAGATTTTGAGAAAAGGAATTGTGCTATATCGTAGGAAGGAGTAAGTATTGTTGAAATTAAAAACTATAAATAAAAGGTAATAGTTAAATTTCTTTAACACTAAGAAAAGAACTTTTATGAATGACTGAATTTATTTACAAGAAAAACACCCGATATTATTAAAATCATGGCAACTATATGTAGTGCAAAAAATGGTTCACCATCTTCAATTCCCCAAATAACAGCAATGATAGGAATTAGATAAGTTACCGAAGAAGCCATTACCGCCGAAGTACTTTGAATTAATCTATTAAAAAGTATTAATGCAAATCCGGTACCCACAGCACCAAGTAAAAAAATGTAGCCTAATGAAGTCCAGGCGTTTTCGATAGTGTTAAGTCTATAAAAAAAGTCAGTGCTAACTAGGTAAATCAAAGCTATTGGCCCGATTGTAAACATAGTTAATGCTGAAAGTGTAATGGATCGTATATTAAGAAAATAAGCTCTAACCATATTTAAACCAAGGCCGTAACAAATTGTCGCTGCAATTACATAAAGTGAGTATGCATTAAAGCTATCTAAGTTTCCTGTACTGCCGACAAAACTTAAAGTTAGTGAACCGGCAAAGGCTATAATCAATCCAGTAGTTTGTTTTTTATGAATTACATTTTTATAAATGAGCGCACCAATTATCAATGTCATCATTGGAGTAATCGCATTGAGTACACCTGTCATAGAACTGCTTAAACCGGTTTCAGCTGCAGCAAATAGTATGGCAGGGATTAAATTCGCTATAATTCCTAGTGAAAGAATTCGTTTCCAATTATCCCTAAAAACAGTGGTAATAGATGAAAAAGCAAAAGGAAGTAAAACAAGGAAAGCGAAAAATATTCTAACAGTACCTACTTGCGTCGGCGTAAAAGATTCAAGCCCTTTCTTCATTAAGATAAAAGAACTTCCCCAAATTAGCGATAAAGCAAACAGCAAAATAAATGGAAATGCAGAGTGTTTTTTTATTTGAGTAACGGTCATTGATGTGATATCAATAATTATAACAATACTCTGAAATGAGCCATAAGAATAGAATTGATATCAAGAATGATGCTACAATTTAATATAGATAATTAAGCAAAATTCTTAACAGCTTTTATCCCGGTTTTATATGTTGGAATTTTAAAATAAAATGTACTCCCCTCGCCTGGATTGCTGTTTACTGAGATTTTTATTTCGTGCACTTCCAATATCTTGTGTACTATTGCCAAACCTAAACCAACGCCATCATTTTGTTTTGTTCTTTTCCCTTGCTTGTATCTATCGAAAATATGTTCAATATCATTTGGGGATATCCCAACTCCTGTATCTTTCACGCTAACTAAAATCTCTTCATTTTCATTTTTTAATTGAATATTAATTTTGCCGTCAGGGTTTGTATATTTTATTGAGTTCTCAATTAAATTTTGAAGCACTTTTTCCATCATTCTTATATCTGCAAAGGCAAGCGGTAAATCGTAAGGAAATGTTGTAGTCAGTTCAATATTTTTATTTTTAGCAATAATTAAATTTTTCTGTTGAACATCCTGGGCAAGCTCTGCAATTGAAAACGCTTCAGGTTTGGGTTTTGTTTCTCTCGCCTCAAGTTTTGAAAGTTCAAACAATTCTTCAACAAGCTTTTTTAATCTTTCTGTACTGCTTAAAATTGTCTGCATATATTTAGTTCTGTCATCTTCTGAAAGAGTTTCAGATTTCATCAGAATAGTTTCAATATAACCCTGGATAGAAGCAAGCGGAGTTCTTAAATCATGAGAAACATTCGCAACCAGTTCACGCCTTAAATTATCCATCGTTTTCATATCTTCAATATTGCGAACGATTGTATCTGCCATTTCATTATAGTTGTCGGCAAATTCGGAAAGCTCTCCCTTCCCTTTTAGTTTTACTCTAGCTTTTAGATTTCCGTTTTTAAATTCTCTTATGGCAGATATAATTTTCCGCATATTTCGGATTATAAATCCCAAAGCGATTAAAGATATTAATGCTGCTGCCAATAAGGTTATTATCATTGAACGAAAACCAAGACGCATAATATAGCTGCCGAAAACCATTTGAGTTGCATTATCATATTCTTCGCTTTCCAGAACGACATAAATATAACCGCAAAGATTTTTCCCTTCATAAACTTTTGCTGCTGAAAACGCTTTTTCTCTATTTTCATTCTTCGGGTCAGGACCCATTACAAAGGTTTTTCCACCGCCTTCAATATATTTTTGAATCGGTTCTAAAGGAAGAAAATTTAATTTAATTTCCTTCTCCGGAGCAAAGTAAGTTAAAATATTCCCTTTGGTATCGAGAAGGTAAACCTCAATACTTGGATTAATTATCATTACATTATGAAAGACATTTTTCAGTACATCTTCATTTACTTTGCCGTTTACAAAACATTTATTTTCATTAGCGATGTGCGGAGCTATATCAGAGTTCAACTTTTGATTTGCTTCCTGGAAATACATTTCAGCAGTGAAAACGGAAATGTATAAATAAACAGCTGAGAGTATAATCAAAATAAATAAAAATGTCGCACCGATCTTCCAATAAAGACTGTCAATAAATTTTCTCTTACGCATTTTAGTTTCGTTATTAAACATTTGTTAAATTTTCCAAATCGTTAAACCTATAACCCACCCCCCAGGTTGTTAAAATATATTTCGGATTAGATACGTCTTCCTCGATTTTACTGCGGAGCCTATTAATATGAGAATTAACCGTATGCTCATATCCATTGTACTGGTAGCCCCATAATAAACTTAAAAGCTGCTCTCTTGAATACGTTTTACCCGGATGTGAAGAAAGTAAATATAATAGATCAAACTCTTTCGGAGTTAATTCAATTCGCTCGCCATCCAGAAGAACTCTTCTTTTCGAAACTTCAATTAAAATATGACCAATATTGATATCGCTATCGTTATCAGTTTCTTTTTGAATTGCTTGAACTCGCCTAAATATTGCTTTAACTCTGGCAATAAATTCTCTAACTCCAAACGGTTTTGTCAAATAATCATCTGCGCCTATTTCAAGTCCTAGTACTTTATCAAATTCCTCTGACTTGGAAGTAAGAATTAAAACAGGAGAGTATATCTCTTTTTTTCTTATCTCTTTACAAATTTCTAATCCATCCAAACCAGGGAGCATAAGATCCAGAACAATTAAATCATAATTATCACTAATTGCATAATTTAATCCTGCGTTACCGTCATAAGCTTTGGTAACTTTACAATTAAGATCAGTAAGATGAATTTCCAGTAAATCGGAAATAGCTTTTTCATCTTCAATAACTAAGACGTTGTTCATTTATAATTCTCCTATTCTTGAGATAAAAGATATTAGTTAATTATCACAAAAATATCACACAAAATGAAAAAATTTAATTACGGTTAAAAATGAGTGTTCCTTTTAATAATTTATCGTAGCTAAGTATTGCTAAGGTTAATTTATAAACTTTCTGAAATAATTCCCATTTATTTTTATCTGTATAATAAAACTAATCTCAATGTTAATAATTAATTTGTCAATATTGATATTACAAGCTCAAATAAATCTGTTGAAATTACCAATAAAAAAATATTGTGGAAGGAATATATCAGGTACAAATACCAAATTATTCTTTAGGCAGGTATGGGTGATTTATAATTTAAAATTTTCTTAAGTTATTATTAAATTAAAAATTGATAAATAATTTTTAGTCTATTTTCCTTATATAGAAGATGACTAAAAATATTAACCCAAATATTAAAATTATACTTTCAAATCCCATTTTATACTCCAGAAGAAAAATTACAATTTGAATGCCACTATGAAGTTTTTAACTTTCAATTAACTGTGATTTTTAACAAGAATATCAACATTATAAAAGTTAAATTTGTCGTAACAATTTTTTAATATTTAGGTAATAATTAGGAGTTATTTTAACAGGTAAGAATTTAATCGATTAAATAAGGGTCAAATTTTTGCTCTATTTTAATGGCATTATAGTTGTTTACATATTCTAATTTAAGCTTCGGGAGTTGTATTGGATACGGTTAAATCTCAAGTGATAACACAGACAGATGATATTTCTAAAAGACAATCAAAACTAACATCTATAACTATTAATTTTTTTGTAATTCCATTTAGAGCAGGTATTTTTGGATTCCTTATCTACTTTGCAATTATAGCATCTACTAAGTTTATAGCTTATTTTTTTGGTTTGTCGGACGAATTTAGTCTTGGGATATACGATTTGTTGCTATCTTCAATTGGATTTTTATACTCATTTATTTATTACTTCTTAAAAAATTTCACATCTAAATAAATTAATTCCTTCTGTTAAAATTCCTTATTTCAATTATTTACTTTTTAATTTTTATCAAGCTTTATTTAGTGTTATTTTGATAGCTATTTCTATGTTTGATACATGATTTTTTTAATTGAATCATAATTGCTCCATATTCACATCAATCGAATGGTATAATAGTTGACTTTTTTGTTTAACAATTTTAAATACATTTTAAAAGGCTAATATCAGATTTTCTAGTCTGAGTTCTAAATTATCTTATTAGCTTGAGAATTTCAGAATAACAAAAGAATTCTAAATGATGGAAACAATTTTTGACCATAATGTAACCGAACAAGAATTAGAATATCTTCATATCAAACAAAAAGAAGAAAGCGAATACAAAAAAGGCCTAGGAGATTATAAAAGATTATCAGATTTATATGTACTATTCAAAACCCGGAATGAAGAAAAAAAAGCCGAAATTTATGCAGAAGAATTAAAACACTTTAAATGAATACTGCTTTTAAATATCTTCTTAATTAAAACTTCATCATACTCACTTTAAGCCAAGTTCTTTACACATTCTATAAAAATTAGATCGTGCTAATTCAAGTTTTTGTGCAGCGTCGGCATCAGATTTTGATATACCTCTTACGTAGGAAAAATATTTCTCTCTAACTGTCCTTTCTAATTCTCTCAAAGGGACAATACCGTTTTTTGACCAGATACTTTCATAGCTGTCCATTATTTCTCTTCTTGGCTGACGATTTATTAATGTATTGCTAATATCTTCATTAGTTATAACCTGGCTATTATTCAATAATAATCTTTGTACCAAATTTTTTAATTCCCTAACATTACCTGGCCATTCATATTCGGTTAAATGCTCAAGTGCTTTTGGTTCTATGGTTGGTATTTTCTTTCCCATTTTTCTAGTGTATTGATTCAGATAATGCTGGATAAGGATTGCTATATCTTCCCTTCTTTCTTTCAATGGACTAATATAAATCGGAATTACATTTAGCCTATAATAAAGATCTTCCCTAAACTTTCCTTTATTTATTTCCTCTTCAAGATTTTTATTTGTTGCCGCAATAACCCTAACATTGATATTAACGCTTTCAGTTCTACCGATCTTTTCAATTTCCCCTTCCTGCAAAACTCTTAATAATTTAACCTGTGCGCTTTTTGAAAGTTCACCAACCTCATCTAAAAAAAAAGTGCCGTTGTTTGCTATTTCAAATAGCCCCTGCTTTTTTGAGTAAGCCCCGGTGAAGGCTCCTTTTTCGTAACCGAAAAGTTCGCTTTCAATTAGTTCTTGTGGTATACTGCCGCAGTTTATTGCCACAAACTTCTCATATTTTCTTTCACTTCTATAATGAATATTATTTGCAACCAGCTCCTTGCCTGTTCCAGATGCGCCCGAAATTAAAATATTCAAATCCGATTGTGAATACTTATCAATATCTTTTCTTAACTGCTTTGTTGAAATTGATTCCCCTATTATTGCCCTTCTTTCTAAAATGGAATCAATATTCTCGTTGAACTTTATATTTGTATTATGGCTTTGTCTTTCAAGAACTCTTTTTTCATAAGCATTAAAAATGCTCATAATAAAGTCGGTGGGCTGATAAATATAGTCCTCAATATCACTTGGATATTTTGTACAGTACCAAAACGCTCCTGACTGAATTAATGAATTCGCAAATTCGAAATCGGTAATTTCAATTGTCATCTTTGTAATAACAATTATTTGCAGAGAACGGTCAATATCTTTTATTCGTTTAATTAAGCTTTCTCCTCGTAAAGCTCCTGCAATTTGATAATCAAGTATAACTACATCTATGCTGCAATCTTTATCCTTTAATATTTGAATTGCTGCATTGCCGTTTGATACTACATTGGTAAGATTAAGATTTTGCTCATAAAATTTAAGAGTGTTTTTTACTCTCATTACATCAAAATTTTCATCCTCAATTAAAAGGATATTTATTTTATTCATAATTTTATTTTCATTTTGTTGAGATTAGTATTTCAAAACAGCATCCATTCGGCTGAATATTAAATGCATCAATAGTCCATCCGCACCTTTTACTTAATTCATATGCTATATAGCAGCCATAACCACGATTCTCAATGCTGCTTTTTGACGTTACATTTTCTAAAAATAATTTTTTGATGCTTTCATTATTTATATTTAAGAATTCCGGTTTTATTCCTTTTCCATTATCACAAATTTTAACCTTACAATTTTCATCTTCCGGGAAATATTTTGTCATAATTGTTATTAAAATTTTTTCATCTTCAGAGTGGTCAATGCTGTTTTGGACTAATGGCTCAATTACTTCCCACACCGCATATTCATTAATACTGAATTAATGGAATAGTTTCATCAAGCTGCAAATCAAAACTATACATTTCTGATTTGCTTGATATACGGAGGAAAATGTTTTCGACAATAAATTTAACAACTTCATTTATATTGGTTTTAAAAGTTAAGCTGCGTAAAGTTTTAATAGGCGGTTCAAACCATTTCATATTGTATATTACTCTTGAAATGAAATTTGAATACTTTAAGGCTCTAAATTTAATATCATCATTATCGATACCAGTAATCTTTTTTAAATCTTCCTTAATAAATCCCATAACTTTTTCAGCTTTATGATGAGCGTGATAAATTCTTTTTGTAAAATGAGATTCTTTTTCATAAGCAGTTTGTTCTTTGATATGCTGTTCCCGTTCGCCAAAGAAAAGTGCTTGTGCTCTGTCTCTTTCTCTAAGGGAATAAGATGTAATTAAATAAATAGCTAAAAGCCCCAATAATATAATTGAAGAATAAATAATAGAAGAAACATCAAAGCTGGAAATAAATTCAGACGTAATGAAGGAAAAATCCGGTTTGTTCTTCATATATAAAGCACCGAGGAATTCTCCTTTAGGCACAAACGGTACAAAAATATGTATGTTATCTTTTATATCAAGACTACTGTAAATTTGTTCACTGCTTCTTAATTTTCCTTCAATGTCTTTAAACATTTTTAATGCTTCAGGGTGTGGAATATTTGTAATAGATGAATCAATTTTATTAGAAAGGAAATTAAAGAGCGCTTTACCATTATCAATAGCAATGATATGATTATCATCACTAAGAAAAATTAAACAAACCTCCCTAACATTTTGCTGAAGCAGCTGCTGACTGAAAATAATATTAAATGACTGAATGGCTTTTTGCTTTTCTTCTTTTTCTAAAAATTTAAACGAATTTATATTATCAACCAAAAGCTCCAAAGAAGTTGAAGTAAGATTTGCAAGTCGTTCAGCAGAATCCTGCTGATACCATTTTTGTGTTTTAACCAGGAAGCTTTTAAAGAAGACTTCTGATAAAAGGATATTAATATTTGAGTAGTTATAAGCACAACAAGAACAAATAATAAATGCTTAAACTCAAATCTATACGGACTCGGTTTTTGTTTTAGTTTTTCTTTGTACATATTCATTTTAATAAAATCTTGTTTGAATTAATTAATTCCGTTGCTTCAGATAATGCTTTTTTAACGGTGATCTCTTTCTTAATAGCCTTTTGAACATAATGTGAAATAATGTCGGATATCCTGGTGTAATCTTCTAGACAGCGGACGGTTAACACCGTATTGCGCAAGATATTTTACATAATTTAATTCCGGATATTTTTTAAGAAACTCTCTATCAATATAAAATTCTTTTAATGTAGGAAGATAACCTCCTTCTTCATAAAGAATTTTTTGGGCTTTTTCAGATACAATAAATTTTAAAATTTTTTAATTTCTTCTTTTTTAGGTGTGTATTTTGAAACCATTAAATTCCATCCGCCTAAAACAAAAGCCGGATTCTTTCCTGCAAAATGCGGTAAGGCAGTTTTAACTAAATTTTTTGTTTTGCTAGAATCCTGGTAAAGATTTCTATCGTCTCTTTCAAAGTTTGGCCATCCTCTAAAAAAGACCGCATTTTTTTTCAAGAAATATTCGTAACCGCTATTTTCATTAAAATCTGTCACTTCAGGCGGACTAATTTTGTCTTTCCAAACTAAATCAATTAGTAAGTTTAAAGCTTTTTCACATTCTGGTTTTGTAAGATCAAATCCATTTTCCTTAAAGAAATTTTTGTTTTGTGATAACACTAATTCGATATAAAAACAAACTAAGCCCTCATAATCTTCAGCAGAAAAAACATAAAATGGATTTGAAGAATTTTTAAATTTATTAGAAAGGCTTATAAAATCTTTCCAAGTAATAGATTTATTTAATTGTGTTTTTATTTTTTCATAAGAGGGAATTTTTTTTAGAAGGTCGTCGCGGTAATACAAAACACCTATATCGAAGTAATGGGGGATGGCAACTAGGGTAGAATCATAATAACATGAAGCAATAGTGCTGTTAAGAAATTTACTTCGTTCCTCTTTAGAAAAATAATCACTTAACGGTAAACACCATTTAGCAAACCTCTTCACCCATATAAGGTCAACTTCAAAAACATCCATCCGGTCGCTTTTATTTCTTAATGAACGCGTAAGCAGTTCTTTTCTTTCATTGGTATTAAATGTTTTGAAAGAAATATCAACGGGGATTACTTTTATTTGCCCCTTATTTATTTCATTGAACTCATGAATTATTTTTAAATGCGCTTTTGAAATATTAGCGGCGTAATAAATTTCAGTTTCACCTTTATTTTCTTTCGATGATTTGTAGATTGGAATAACTAAGTATAGTTCAATCACTATTACTAAAATTATTAGAACAGCAGGAAGCGAATAAATAACAGACGGCCTTTTAAATCTAAGAAGATAATTTTTTATACCAGGCATGCTAAATAACTTTCAAAGTATTAAAATCAATTTGTTACGCGATTAAAATCAAATCAAAAACTAATCCTTTTATTATTTATTAAAAAAATTGATAGTAATTAAAATGTATCCATTTTTATATAATCATTGTTATTGATTTAATACCAGTTGTTATCAAATAAATAACTCATATAATATAACCTGCTTAAATTTCTTTTCAAATTCGCTTTAAATAAAACAAGCTTAATGGCTTGATACTTGAAAAGTTTGTAAAAGCCAATTTAGAATTTCTATTCAACAAACTAATTAATAAATATTATACTTCATTTTTTGGGAGGATCTAATGAGAAGTCATTACAAAAAACTTCAGATAGTTTTTCTTTTCCTGATAATCATTTTTATGACGCCTTTAATTTATTCTCAGGGAACAGTAAAAGGTAACGTTATAGATAGTAAAGGCGAAGTCATTGTCGGGGCAAATGTATTTCTACAAAATACTACTTTAGGTGCTGCCAGCGATATACAGGGTAACTATGTTATAGATAATGTACCTGATAGAAATTACACTTTAATCATAAGTGCTGTTGGTTACAAAAAGCAAACCTTTAATATTTCGGTGACCAGCGGGCAACCCACTGAACAAAATGCAACCCTAATGGAGGATGTTTTACAAATGGAAGGAGTTGTAATAACCGGTACAGCAGGCGGGTCCGGAATAGCAAAGAAAGATGCAAGTTTTTCAATAACCACAATATCCCCTCAAGCTATGGAACGACTATCACCTCCTAGCACAGCTGCTGCTTTAGACTTAGTGCCGGGTGTATGGTCAGAAAGTTCAGGCGGCGTTGCCGGAGCAAATATTTTTGTTAGAGGATTACCTTCATCCGGAGATGCGCCATTTGTTACGATGTCAATAAACGGGGCTCCAATTTACGGAACACAGACACTTTCATTTTTTGAACAAAGCAGTATTTTTCGTATAGATGAAACGGTAGCAACAACGGAAGCTTTGAGAGGCGGGCCTAGCTCTGTTTTTTCTAATGGAGAATCCGGCTTAACAACAAACTTTAATCTTAAAAAAGGAACTAAACAAACATTGGGGCTAGTCAAATATACCACCTCTGATTATAGTGAACAAAGAATAGATGCTGTTTTAAGCGGACCGGTTTCTGATAAATTTTATTATATGGTTGGAGGCTATGCAAGAACATCTCCTGGTATCAGAAATACTGAATTTAATTCTGAACAAGGAGTTCAATTAACGACTCAACTCACACGGATTTTCGACAAAGGTATTGTAAATGTTTATGCAAGATTTACTAATGACCATGGCCAATGGATATTGCCAATGGCTCTTGGAACTGGTAATGATTTAAGCACTTTTTCTCCTCTTGGAAATGCTACCAGATTTTATACTATCCCCGTAAATTCTTTGGGTGATAGCGCACATTATGATTTTTCAAAAGGTAGAGGATGGAAA